>DITU01000023.1:23231-59323 GCA_002422905.1 Verrucomicrobia bacterium UBA6176 | reverse complement strand
CGTTGAGGATGGCCACCTGGGTGGCCTGGGTGAGACCGGCACCACCCATCATGGCGATGTACATCCAGGAGATGGTGCAGATGCTTGCCGAACCCCAGGGCGCGGCCGAGACAGCGCCGATCGGATCTTCCCCGCCCAGGTTCACCACCGGATGCCCCGGCAGAAACGGCACCAGATGCTCGGCCACCCCGATCGGTCCCACGCCCGGCCCGCCGCCCCCGTGCGGNNAGATGGCACACGTCCGCGCCGATGTATCCCGGCGAAGTCAAGCCGACCTGGGCGTTCATGTTGGCTCCGTCCATGTAGACCTGGCCGCCCAACGAATGGATCAGCTCACACGCCGCACGGATCTCCGATTCAAACACGCCGTGTGTGCTCGGGTAGGTGATCATCAGGCCCGCCAGGTTCGGCCCGTTCGCCTCCGCCTTCTGCTTCAGGTCGGCCATGTCGATGTTGCCATCGGCGTCGCAGGCCACCGCCACCACCGAGAACCCCGCCATGACAGCCGATGCCGGGTTCGTCCCGTGCGCGCTGGTCGGGATCAGGCAGATGGTCCGATGCCCTTCACCCCGGCTTTCGTGCCAGGCGCGGATGACGAGGAGGCCGGCGTATTCGCCCTGGGACCCTGCATTGGGCTGAAGCGAGACCCCGGCGAAACCGGTGATCTCCGACAGCCACAGTTCCAGCTCTTCAAACAGGTGCTGGTATCCACGGGTCTGGCCGAGCGGTGCAAAGGGATGGATCCGTGAGAACTCCGGCCAACTGACCGGGAACATCTCGGCGGTGGCGTTCAGCTTCATGGTGCAGCTCCCCAGCGGGATCATCGAGTGGCACAGGGAAAGGTCCTTGCCCTCCAACCGCCGCAGGTAGCGCAACAGCTCGGTCTCGCTGTGGTACCGGTTGAACACCGCATGCTTCAGATACGCGCTGCTGCGGGCCAATTCCTCCGGCAATCCCCGCGTTCCAATCTGACCGGCCACATCGAAGGCCACTTCTGCATCCCCGTTGAACACCCGCAACAACAGCGCCACATCCGCGAGTGAAGTCGTTTCATCCAGCGACACCCCCACGTGGGTGGCGTCCACGGGGCGGAGATTGATGCGGTGCCCGGCCGCGATCCGATGGATCTCCGCCGCGCTGCGTCCCACGAGCTCCACCGTCAGGGTGTCGAAGAAACCCGCATTCACCGGCCGATGCCCCAGGCGCCGCAGCCCGGCATCCAACAGGCCGGTCAACCCGGTGATCCGTTCCGCAATGGCCCGCAGTCCGGTTGGCCCGTGATAGCAGGCATAAGCCATCGCCATGTTGGCCAGCAACGCCTGCGCGGTGCAGATGTTGGAGGTGGCCTTCTCGCGTCGGATGTGTTGTTCCCGAGTGCCGAGGGAAAGCCGCAATGCCGGACGTCCCCGGGCATCCTTGGAAACACCGACCAACCGTCCGGGCAACTGGCGCTTGAACGATTCCCGTGTCGCCATGAAAGCCGCGTGCGGACCGCCGTACCCGAGCGGAACCCCGAACCGTTGGGCACTCCCCACCGCCACATCCGCCCCGAACTCACCGGGCGCCCGCAACAACGTCAACGCCAGCAGATCCGCCGCCACCACCAACAACGCTCCTGCCGCATGCGCCGCCGCGGCAAAGGCCGTGTAGTCCTCCACCCCACCACCCGTGCCCGGGTACTGCACCAACGCCCCGAAGACCCGGTCGTCGAACTCGAACGTCCGCCAATCTCCAACCACGACTTCCAACCCCAATGCCCGGGCCCGGGTCCGGACCAGATCCACGTTCTGGGGATGGCAATCCGTCGACACAAAGAAGCGGTTCCGTTCTGTCCCACCTTCACCTTCCTTCACCCGATGACACAGCATCATCGCCTCCGCGCACGCCGTGGATTCGTCCAGCATGGAGGCATTGGCGATGTCCAAAGCCGTGAGGTCGCAGATCAGGGTCTGGAAATTGAGCAATCCTTCGAGCCGGCCCTGGGAGATCTCGGATTGGTACGGGGTGTATTGGGTGTACCAGCCGGGGTTCTCGAGGATGTTCCGCTGGATCACCGGCGGCGTCAGCGTGTCGTGATATCCCATGCCGATGTAGGATCGGAACACCTGGTTCCGACCCGCCACCCGACGCAGCGCATCGAGAGCTTCGGACTCGGTCAGGGCCGACGGCAGATTCAAGGGTGCGCTCAACCGGATCGACTCCGGCACGGCCGCAGCGGTCAGGCTTTCCAGGCTTTCCAGGCCCAGTTCTCGAAGCATGGCCGCCTGTTCGGCGACGTCCGGCCCGATGTGTCGGCGGACGAAGGTATCGGGATGTCCAAAAACGGTGTTTCCGGAAGGAATCGCTGTGTCGGTGCTCATGTGCTCTCAGACGCCCCTGACGCGGGGAGCGCGCACGGTACGTTCGACTCCTGAAAATGAAAAGAGGCCGCGCAGAAGGGAAATGTGCCCGCTTCCCCTCCGCGCTCCCTGCGCCTCCGTGCAAAACCTCTTTCCCCGGAAGTCCTCACGCCACGCCGCAAAGCCGCAGGATTCACATCGTCTCCCGCTGCTCCAGGAAGGCGCGGACCACCGCCCGATCCCGGGTCGGCGGTTGGCAGGCGTTGCCGGTGCAGCAAAAGGCCCGGGTGAACTCCTCGTTCACCGGCAGGGTCCGGGCGAAGGATTCCACCGGACCCAGATTTCCCAGGATCACCCGGTTTGGCTCAAACACCCCATGTGCCGCCTTCAACAGCGCCGACGTACTGCCACAACTCCAATCCCCCACCAGCACCACCCGCTTGGGTTCCTGCTGCAGGAAATCCAGGGCCAACAACAGATGCGGCACTGCCTGCGGCATCTGATGCAGTTTCTGCGCAAACAGGCGTACCGTCTTCTCCGCTGCTTCACGCCACTCCGGCCGACCGCAGATCACCGACAACCGTGCCAGTGCCAAAGCCGCCACACTGTTCCCGCTCGGTTCCGCCCCGTCATAATCCTCCTTGCTCCGGACGAGGAGATGCGGCGTATCGACGCCGGTCTGCCAGAACCCGCCCGATTCCCGGTCGTAAAACCGTTCCATCATGGATTCCGCCACGGCCACCGCGAACTCCAGGTGCCGCGGATCCACGGTCGCCTCGTACAGGTCGACCAAGCCGCCCAACAGGTTCGCATAGGTATCCAACAACTGCACCGTGTCCCGTTCCCCGTCACGCCACCGATGATGCAGCGTTCTGGTTCCCGCTTCCCACATGCGGTTCCGGATGAAGGCCACATTTCGTTCCGCGGCCGCCCGGTATTCCGGTTCGTCCAACACCACCGACGCCCGGGCCAACGCACCCAGCATCATCCCGTTCCACGAAATCAACACCTTGTCATCCCGATGCGGCCGCACCCGTCGATCCCGCACGGTCATCAGTTTGATCCGCGCCGATTCCAGCAGGGCGCGATCCTTCTCCCCCTCGACCGGCGACACCACCGACAGCACGTTCAGACCCTTCAACGGTTTCGGATGACTGTGATCCTCGAAATTGCCGGATTCCGTAATCCCATAATGCCGGATCACGACGACGGCTTCCTCCGGGGACAGCACCGACTTCACCTCAGCCAGCGTCCAGCAATGGAACTTCCCCTCGTGCCCTTCGCTGTCGGCATCCTCCGCCGACAGGAATCCACCTTCTGGATCCGTCATGTCCCGGAGCACATAGCGCACGATTCCCCGGGCCACCCGGGCCGCATCGGCGCCGGCACCGGCCAGGTAGGACTCCACATATAAGTGCAGCAGCTGCGCATTGTCATAGAGCATCTTCTCGAAGTGCGGCACCAACCAGTGTTCATCGACCGAGTAACGCGCAAAGCCGTCCCCCAGTTGGTCATAAATACCGCCGGCCGCCATCCGTTCGCCCGTGTGGAATACCGCCTGCTTCGCCGTCCCATCACTGAACCGTCGCGCATACCTCAACAGGAACAGGGGTACACTCGGGCGCGGAAACTTGGGTGCATTGCCAAACCCGCCATTCACCGGGTCGTACTCATGCAGGAACGTCTGGCCCGCCCCATGCAACTCGCGCACCCCGGCTGGATACGCATTGCCGGGATCCTGGCGCGCCATCTCGCGCAGCCTTCCGGTCAGATCCTCGGCCGAGGCTTCAATGTCCGACCGCCGTTCCTTCCACAATTCAACGACCCGCCCGGTCAGTTGACCAAAGCTCGGGCGACCCTGACGCGGTTCCGGGGGGAAATAGGTGCCACCGAAAAAGGGTTTCAAATCCGGGGTGAGAAACACATTCAACGGCCAGCCACCGCCTCCCGTGGTTGCCTGCACAAAGGCCATGTATAACCGATCCACATCGGGCCGTTCCTCCCGATCCACCTTGATGCTGACAAAGTGTTCCTTGAGATAGGCGCCTGCGGCGGGGTCCTCGAAGACCTCGCGCTCCATCACGTGACACCAATGACAGGTCGAGTAACCAATGCTGAGGAAGATCGGTTTGCCTTCGGCGCGTGCCTTGGCAAAGGCCTCTTCCCCCCACGGATACCAATCCACCGGGTTGCGCGCATGCTGCAGCAGGTACGGCGACTTTTCCCGCGCCAACCGGTTCGCAGGCCGGTCACCTGATTTGGCTTCGTTGCTCACTGCCTGGGAGGCTACCCCCACGCCCCACGGAGCGGCGAGTGTCATTCGCCGTCCGATCCCACCGGCGACCGAACATCGCCGCTCCATTCCCACGGGAGCGCGGAATTCATTCCGCACCTCAATGCTCCGCTTCCTTTCGCCCCATACATTGCGGACAGGAATGTCCGCGCTGCCGGCGACCGAACGACAGCCGAGACATCGCGCTTGATTCATCCAAGACACGACGGCAAACCTTTCGTTGTTCCCCAGTTAAATCGGTGTCTCGAGCGTCATCCCGTGATGTCGCCCGGGGCAGCAGCGCAATTTGCTACCATGAAGAGTACCCAACTCAGCCTTCTTGGCGCGATGTTCACCTGTTCATCGCTTCTCGCCGCTCCCATCCACCAAGGACTCGTCTCCTATTATCCGCTCAACGGACTGAGTCCCGATTCCCTGGAGGCGCCGGACATTGTCTCCGGCAACAACCTGACCTTGGTCGGCCTTGGCGCCGAGGCCGTGGTTCCGGGCAAGTTTGGCAATGCACTGGCCTTCGACCGGTCCTTCCAACAACACGCCGTCTACATCAAGGCCATCGAGAACGGCATCCCCATCTCCGGCAGCCAGGCCAACACCATCGCCTTCTGGGTGAAGGCGCTCGGTGACGGCCAGAACGATCTCCGCGTCTATGCTGAAGGCTCCACCGTGAGCAACAACCCGCTCTTTGCCTTCGGCACCGGCAACTCTGCGGATCCCGCCATCCAACGCACCGGTCGCATCTTCATCCGGGACCTTGCCAATTCCGTCCGGGTCGATGCCCGCACCACCCGGGAGGTCTTTGACGACACCTGGCATCACATCGCCTTTGTGGACAACGCCGGTGTGTTCTCCATCTATGTGGACGGCACACTGGAGTTGACCCGCACCTACACCAAGACCGTTGCTCCGGACGAAACCGTGTCGATTGGGGCCATCCAACGCGCTGGCGTGAGCAACTGGTTCACCGGTGCCGTCGATGAACTCGCCCTTTGGAATCGCGCCCTGTCCGCCGAAGAAGTCCAATCCCTCGTGGCCGGCGCCCTCGAGACCCCGGTACCCAAGTCCGCTCCGTTCGTCACCGTCCAACCCGTGGCACCCGCCAGCATCCTGCCGGGAGATCCCATCACCTTGAAGGGGGGCGTCGGCGGATCCCCGGTCCTGTCCGTGCAATGGTTCAAGGGTGCGACCCTGCTGGAAACCACCGACTCCACCCATTCCATCCCCAGCGCCCAGATCGCCGACAACGGCACCTATGTGTTTGTTGCCTCCAATCCCTTCGGCTCCATCACCAGCGCCCCCGTCACCATCACCGTGGGATCCTTCGCCGCCCCCAACCTGACCAACGGAATGATCGCCTATTGGCCACTCGACGAGGTTCAGGGCACCAAGACCCCCGACCTCTCCAGCGGCTATGACATGGATCTCGTCAACATGACCGATGCGGATCTCGTGGACGGCAAATGGGGTCGGGCCTTCCGATTCGATGCCGCCCGTCAGACCCTGCTGCGCCGCATCCACACGGCTGGAGATCTCCTCCCCATGTACCAGCACCCGAACTTCTCGGTCGCTCTCTGGGTCCGGGGCCTGCCCCAGACGGATCGCCGGGTGTTCTCCGAAGGTTCCACCCTCAACACGCAACAACTCTTCAATATCGGCACCCACAACACCGGCGCCGATGGATCAGTCGACAGCTATATCCGCACCGATACCGGTGCCACCGGCAATCATCGTTACTCCACCGCGCCGGCGTTCGATGACACCTGGCATCACATTGTCTACACCCAGCGCGAGTCCGGCGGCACCATGATCGCCTCCCTGTACGTCGATGGGGTCCTGGATCCGATCGTCCTCAACCCCGTCCGTCCGCTCACGGTCAACAACACCACCATCGGCGGCATCATGAGGGCCACCGCCTCAGCCTGGTTCACCGGTGAGGTCGATGACGTCGCCATCTGGAACCGCGCCTTGTCCCCGGACGAAGCCGCGATGCTGAGCACCGCCGTCACGCCCACCCCACCGTCCCGTCTCCAACCCCTCGCCATCACCACATTCCGCGCCGGCCTTCCCGCCATCGCTTCCGGTGATTCCACCACGCTCAGCTGGGATCTCAGCAAGGACGCCACCGTTGTTTCCATCGACAACGGCGTTGGCGCCGTCACCGGTTCCACGATCGCCGGCGCCGGCAGCATCGCCGTCAGTCCCACGGCCACCACCACCTACACCATCACCGCGAGCCGTGGGGCCGATTCCGTCACCGCCCAGGCCACCGTCACCGTCATCGACCAGGTCGCCGCCGGCTGGACCTTGCTCGACAACTTCGACCGCTATCCCGCGGGTTTCCTCTCCCAATCACCCTGGTGGGCCGATCTCCGCGGCGACTTCGCCCGTGTCGAGGAACTCAACGGAAACCATGTCATGAGCATCCGCAGCGCCGATTCCGCCGCCGTCCTTCCCCTCAACAACCTTTCCCTCCAGGAAGGCCAGGAACGGACCGTGTTCTTCCGCATGATTCCCCGTGGCGCCCCCACCGCTGCCCTCCAACACATCATCGGTCTCACCGACAAAAACGCCCGTTGGTACGCCGACCTGCAAGGAAATGTCGGCCCCTCCGTCCGGCCGCTGTTCGAAACCGAACTCTGGTGGCTCGGCACCATCAACGGCATCGGCGGGGTCATCGAGTACGCCGCTGAGAACCTCAGCGTCGATCAGGTCTACAACGTCTGGCTCGACATCCGGAACACCGCCCTCACCGATCCCCTCGATCCTTCGGATTCCTTCTCGGTCCACATCCAACGCGACGGCGGCGGTCCCCGTACCACCGTGTTCTCCGGTTATGTCAGCGACCGCGATCCCAATGCCGTCGACCCCATCATCGGCGGTGTCGCTCCCGTCCTCCACTCGCTCTACATCGCCGGCAACAACACCACCGACAGCGCCTTGTTCGATGACTTCTACATCAGCAAGTCCGGTTACAACACCACCGTGCCCCGCGCCTTCGGCTTCACCGTCCCCGTCGGAGGCTCGGCTCCCACCATGGCCGTCGCCACCGTCGGCAATGAAATCGAAATCACCTGGGACGGCGGCGCCCTCGAATCCTCAACCAATCCCACCACCGGTTGGTCCCCGGTTCCCGCCGCCACCTCTCCCCATCGCGTGACCGCCACCGGCGATCAACTGTTCTTCCGCGCGCGCCGCTGATCCGCCACTACCCCAACACGGGCGATCCCTTCACCGGGATCGCCCTTTTTCGTGCACCGACCCCGCCCTCTTCTCTGTGCCCTCTGTGCCCTCTGTGGTGAAAAACACGCTTCAACACCGCACCGCCACCAACACCCCGCAATGCACCCGGGTCGACTTCCTATCCAGCACCCGGAACCCCGTTGCCTCCAGCATCGCCCCATACTCCGCCGCGCTGTAGGCGCGCCCTTCGGTCAGGCTGAACAACGCCGCCGAATACAGGGCCACCGGCAGGGGCCCGCCCAGGTCGTCATCCAGAAACACGTCATGGATCAGCAACCGTGTCCCGGGAACCAGCGCCGCACCCAGGCGCTTCAACAACGCCAGACACTCCGCCTCATCCCAGTCGTGCAGGATGTTCGACAACAACACCACGTCGACCCCTTCCGGCACCGGGTCGGAGAACATGTCGCCAGCCCGCAATTCCAAACGCTCCTGCACCCCGCTGCCTTCAGCAAATTCCGCCGCCACCCGCAACACCTCCGGGCGATCCCACACCACCGCCTTCAACCCCGGATTCGCCCTCAGGAAAGCCAACGAATACAAACCGGTTCCTCCCCCGACATCCAACAACCGCTTTGCTTCCCCCAACGACACCACCTCGGCCAACACCGGCGCCACCGTCTTCGCCCGACCCGCCAGCGCCATGGTGAAGAATCGCGCCCCGGCCTCTCCCTCCATCGCCGACCTGATCCCGTCCCGATAGATGAACCCAGCCCCTGCCCCGTCGGCATCGGCGGGTCGATTGGTCCGCAACCGTTCCAACAGAGCGAGAACTCCCGGACTCGCCGCCGCCAGGCTGAAGTAATCCCCCACATCATGCGGACATCCCGCCACCAGATGGGCCTCGGCCATTGGTGTCAGCCGATACCGCCCCTCCCCATCCACCTCCACCGTTCCCATTGCCCGCAACCCGGTCATCAACACCTGGAACGGTCGCCGCTCCAACCCCAGCCGTCGGGCCAGTTCAACTCCCGACAACGGTACCTTTGCCAGGTGTCCGAACACCCCGAGATGCGCCGTTGCCACCACCAACAATTCCGTGGCGTAACTGCCCCGGTACAACTCGAACAACGGCGACGGATCTTCGGTGGAAGTCGTCGCCGGCACGTTCACGCGGAGGTCACCCACGGCGTGGTCCGATCAGGCTCCGATCTGCGCCCGGTAAGCCGCCGGATCCAGCAGGGCCGCGGTGTCGACCGCTCCGGACAACTTCACCTTGAAGAACCAACCGCCCGTGTAGGACTCGCGATTCACCAACCCGGGATCATTGCCCAGGCCCGGGTTGACCTCGCTCACCACTCCAGCCACCGGCGAATAGATGTCGCTGGCTGTCTTCACGGATTCCACCACCGCACAGGCTTCACCGGCCCGGATGGCGCGGCCCACCGCCGGCAACTCCACGAACACCACATCGGTCAATTCGTGCTGGGCGTGATCCGTGATCCCTACCGTCGCCTCATCTCCCGTCACCCGCACCCACTCGTGGGACTTCGCATACAACAAATCGGCAGGAACCTGCGTGCTCATGGGGGTCGAGGGTGACGACACCGCCCCTCACGGGTCAAGGCAGGCGACAGTTCTCCCCCGTTCAGAGCATCCACAGCCGTCACCCCCCGCTCCGCATCCCCCACTTCGTTCGATTCCTCCCGCTTTTCTGCTTCCGCAGGCCCGTGCCCCGGGTCGATTGTAGCGCATGGCCATTCCCACCCTTCGTCTTCCACGGCGTGCCTTCCTGCGCACCGCCGCCACCGCCGCTTTTGCGGCACCCTTCATCACCCGCGATCTCATCGCCCGCCCTCCCTCCGGTGAAGTCCTCCATGCCAGCTTCGGCGCCGGTGGCATGGCCTGGGCAGACCTCAACGAGATCGCCGGCCACAAGTCCGTCCGCGTCGTGGCCGTTGCCGATGTCGATGCGTCGCGCACGGCCGAGTTCCGGAAGAAGTTTCCCCAGGCCAAGGTGTACGCCGATTACCGCGAGCTCCTCGACAAGGAGAAGATCGATTCGGTCAACGTCTCCACCCCCGACCACATGCATGCGCCCCAGGGCATGGCGGCCCTCCAGCGCGGCATCCATGTCTACGGCCAGAAGCCCCTCACCCACGGCATCTACGAAAGCCGCCGGCTCACCGAGGTCGCCCGCGAAAAGAAGCTCGTCACCCAGATGGGCATCCAGATCCATTCCGCCACCGAATACCGCCTCGCCACCCGACTCGTTCAGGATGGGGTCATCGGCAAGATCCGCGCCGCCCACACCTGGAGCTCGAAGGAATGGGGCGACAACGGTGCCATGCCCGACCGCACCGATCCCGTTCCCGAAGGCCTCAACTGGGATCTCTGGCTCGGGGTCTCCTCCAGTCGTCCGTTCATCGGTCAGGGCTGGTATCATCCCGGCAACTGGCGTCGTCGTCTCGACTTCGGCACCGGCACCTTCGGCGACATGGGCTGTCACATCTTCGATCCCGTGTTCAGCGCCCTCCAGTTGACCGCGCCGCTCTCCGTCAAATCCCTTGGCGCCGCGCCCAGTGCCCATTCCTGGGCCACCAACGCCATCATCGAATACATCTTCCCCGCCACTCCGCAGACCGTCCCCGGCAAGATCCCGGTCACCTGGTACGACGGCAACAAGCGTCCGCCCGCCGACGTCGTCGCCCTGCTCGAAGGCACTCCCCTGCCCGACCAGGGTTCCATCCTCATCGGGACCGACGGCATCCTCATCATCCCCCACGTCGCCCGGCCCATCCTGTTGCCCGCGAAGAAATACGCGGACTTCAAGTTCCCCGACGTCGGCTCCGCCAATCATTGGCATGAGTTCGTCGACGCCATCCAGGGCAAGGGAAAGACCTCCGCTGGCTTCGACTACTCCGGGCCGCTCACCGAAAGCATCCTGCTCGGCTCGGTTGCCACCCGTTTCCCCAACACCCTGCTGGACTGGGACGCTGCCGCCCTGCGCTTCCCCAATGTCCCCGAGGCCAACCGCCATGTGCGGCGCCGTTACCGTGCCGGTTGGGAAACCGCAGGGCTCTGAACGCCCCATGCATCGGCACGGCCCCAGTCCGTTCCCCGGCCCCGGAAGGGACGACCGCGCGTCGTCCCTTCCCCACGCCGCATTCCGCGTCGTCTTCGCCCTGCTCTGCCTCGGGCTGTTTCCCCTGCTCCCGCTTCGAGCCGCCGATCCCGCTCCGCTCCACGTCCTCGCGACGGAATGCTTCCCGTGTCATCGGGAGGACAAGGCCAAGGGAGGTCTCATCCTCACCACACGCGATGCCTTGCTGAAGGGCGGTGGCAACGGTCCGGTCGTCGTCGCCGGCAATCCCCAGGCTTCGCGACTCATCGATGTCCTCGCCGTCGCCGGGGATCCCCACATGCCTCCGAAAAAGCAGCTGGAACCCGACGCCATCCAATCGCTCTCGGACTGGGTCGAGAACGGTCTGCTCTGGAATGAAGCCGAACTCGACGACGCCTCCGGCCCCCTCGAATCCGTCTCCTTGCAACCCCTTCCTCCCGGCTTTCAACCGGTCCGTTCCCTCCAGTTCCTACCCGACGGTTCCACCCTTGCCTTCGCCCGCGGCGATTCCCTCCAACTCCTCCCGCTGACCACCAACGTCACCGACCTTCCCCCACCCGTCGTCGCCCATCCCGAAGGCATCGATGCCCTCGCGGTCAGTCCCGACGGACGATGGATCGCCACCGGCGGGTTCAGACACCTGCGACTCTGGGAAGCGGCTTCCCTCAAGCCCGTCGCCGAGGTCCGGACCGGCCTTTCCGGGCGGGTCACCAGCCTGATGTTCTCCCCCGATTCAACCCAGCTCGGCGTGGGCGATGCCACCCCCGGCCGTTCCGCCCAACTGCGGTTGATGGAGGTCGCTTCAAAGCGCTGGATCCGATCCTTCCGCGCCCATGGGGATTCCATCCTGGGCATGGATTTCAGCCCGGACGCCACCCGTCTTGTCACCGCCGGGGCCGACCGTCTGGTCCGGGTCTGGACCCTTCCCGACGCTGCATTGGTCGCCACCCTCGAAGGTCATGTCGCCCAGGTGTTGTCCGCCCACTTCAATACCAACGCCACCCAGGTCGTGTCCGGCGGAGCCGACCGGCAACTGTTCGTCTGGGATATCGAGACCCGGGAAAAACTCATCACGCTCGGCACCCACACGCATCCCGTGAATGCCGCCGTGTGGCCCGGCGATTCTTCCGAGGTCTTCGCCGCCCGCGAGGACGGTCAGGTCCTCCGATACGAAAAGCTCAAGACCCACACCGGCGAACAAAGCTCCGCCTCAGGCGAGGAACGCAAGCTCGCCCAGATCGACGGTTTCCTCCTCAGCCTCGCCGTCACCCCCGACCGCTCCCACATCGCCGCCGGCACCCGCGAAGGTCGCGTCGTAGTCTGGAATCGCGCCGGCAAGGAAACCGCCCGCGTCGATCCCGCCGTTCCCACCAACAGGCCGACCTCCGAACCGCTCGCCGAGGCCACACGCTCCGATCGCAGGAAGGTTTCCCTGCCCAAAACCGCTGCTCCACCCCGGCCCATCCGCGACTTCGTCTCGATCAGCGTTCATCCCGACCATCTGCATTTCACTCCCGCCAACCTCTCCCAGGGATTCCGCGTCACCGGCAAGACCCAGGACGGTGCTGAATGGGATCTCACCAGCGCCACCCGCGTCTCCGTCCCCAACCGCGCACACGTCACCCTCGAAGACACCGCCCTCCTCCGCGCCATCCACGCCGTCGGTTCAAACACCGTCACCCTCCGCTTCGGAAAACTCTCCGTCCCCCTCCCCGTCGTGGTCGAAGCCGGATCCAATCCCCGCGCCGCGCCCGATCCAGCCCCATTGTCCTTCACGCGCGATGTCCTCGCTGAACTCGGCCAGGCGGGCTGCGCTTCGGGCGGTTGCCACGCGAAACCGGATGGCCAGAACGGATTCAAGCTCTCCGTCTTCTCCTACGATCCCTGGGCCGATTACCTCGAAATCGTCGGCGACGTCCGCGGCCGCCGGATCTTTCCCGCTGCCCCGGATCAAAGTCTCCTCCTGCAAAAGCCCATGATGGGAATCGCCCACGAAGGCGGACTGCGTTTCGACTCCGGCTCCATCGTCCATCAATCCCTTGTGCGCTGGATCCGGGCCGGCATGCCTTATCAACTCACCAACGAACCCGCTCTCGCCCGTCTCGAAGTCTTCCCCCAGGAGCGCACCACCCCGCCCGGTTCCTCCCTGCATCTCCTCGTCCGCGCCCACTACTCCGACGGATCCATCCGCGATGTCACCCGGCTCGCCGCCTTTGAAACCAGCGATCGCGAACTCGCCCGGGTCGACGAGAAAGGCATCATCCTGAGCGGACAATTGCCCGGTTCCGCCGTCGTGGTCGCCCGCTACCTCGGCCAGGTCGGCGCCTCCCGCATCCTGGTCCCAGCCCAACGCCTGCTCCCTCCCCAACGCTACGCCGAACTTCCCCGCAACAACTTCATCGACGAACTCGCCTACGCCCGGTTCCAACGCCTCGGCCTGTTCCCCTCCGAACCCTGCACCGATCCCGAGTTCATCCGCCGCGTCACCCTCGACGCCGTCGGTCGGCTCCCCACCCCGGCCGAGGTCGAGGCATTCCTGGCCGACCCCGCCCCGGACCGACGCGACCGCTACGTCACGCGCATTCTCGATGACCCGGCCTATGGCGATTACTGGGCGGGTCGCTGGGCCGATCTGCTCCGTCCCAACCCAGACCGGGTCGGGGTCAAGAGCGTGTTCGTCCTCGACCAATGGTTGCGCGATCAGTTCTTCCAGAACCGTCCCCTCCACGAGTTCGCCCGCGATGTCCTCACCGCCGAAGGCGCCAATCATCGGCATGGCCCCGCCGTCGTGTATCGCGACCGACGCGAACCCGCCGAACTCACCACCCTCTTCTCCCAGGTGTTCCTCGGTGTCCGTCTCGAATGCGCCCGTTGCCACCATCATCCCAACGAGAAATGGGCCCAGGAAGATTTCTTCCAGTTCGCCGCCTGCTTCGGGCCCGTCCGACAAAAGGGCGCCGGTCTTTCCCCGCCCATCTCGGCCGGCCGGGAGTCCTTCTACTTCGCCAAGGGCGGCACCGTGAAACATCCCGTGTCCGGTGCCATCATGACCCCGCGCGCGCCCGATGGCCCCGATCTCAAGGATGAGTCCATCGATCCCCGGGTCGGCCTGGCCGATTGGCTGGCCCAACCCGACAACCCGTTCTTCGCCCGCGCCGCCGTCAACCGCGTGTGGTCGGCCTGCTTCGGACGCGGCATGGTCGAACCCGTGGACGACTTCCGTCTGTCCAATCCGTGTACCCATCCGGAAGTCCTGGATGCCCTGGCCGCCGACTTCGCCCAGCACGGCTTCGACATGAAACAGCTGCTGCGTCGGATCTTTTCATCCCGGCTTTATCAACAGTCCACCCGCCCCAACGAAACCAACGCGGAAGACACCCGACACTTCTCCCGCGCCTATCGCCGGCGTCTCCCCGCCGAGGTCCTCGACGACGCCGTGGCCGATGTCACCGGACGGCCCGATACCTTTGCGGCCACAGCACCCGGTGCACGCGCCACCCAGACGTGGAGTTACAAGATCGAGTCCCATTTCCTCGACGCCTTCGGCCGGCCCAATGCCAGTTCGGATTGCCCGTGTGAACGCGACACCCGCCTGAGCGTCGTCCAGGCGTTGCACCTCATGAACTCCCCGCGACTCCAGTCCCGGATCAGTCATGACACCGGAAAGGCCCGTCAACTCGCCGAGTCCAATCTCACGCCCGAGGCCGTCGTCGATTCCCTTTACCTGGCCGCCTTCGCCCGACCTCCCCGCCCGGAAGAATCCCAGGTCGCCCTCGCCGCCTTCAACGCCCCCGAAGCCAAGCGCATCGCTGTCATCGAAGACCTGCTTTGGGCCCTGCTCAATTCCCCCGAGTTCATCCTCAATCATTGAACCCGGCCGGCCTCCGTCGCGGGCATTGCGCCGTTGCGTGAAACCCTTCCCCCTCGGCGTTCCCTGCGACTCCGCTGGAAACCCTTCAATGTTCTCCAGGCCCGAAACGCCGGGAGACAGAAAGCACGCTCCATTGCGTCTCGTCGAAGCATCGGGATTCAGGAGAGATCGACGTCGAATGGAATGCCATGGGTCGCCATCCCCCGAGACGCCGCAATTCAGCGACGGACGAGCTTCGGGACGAGGCGTTCCACCATTTCCACCACTGCATTCTGCAAGGCGGTCTTGGCCGCAGTCTGCTCGGCGATATCCACGGCAACCGAGGTCTGCCGGTCGACAGCCTGGATCTCGCCATTGGCCCGAACCGCCTTGATTTCAACCCGGGCCTTGCAGGCGTGGAGATTGCCTTTGCGAAGTCCAAAGGCGCTGAATGCCTCACCCCCGATGTGGATGTCGGCCTTTTCCGCGGCACTTCCGTCCAACAGACGGAACCCGCATTCCTGAAGGATCAATCCCAGCTCGGTTTCGGCGGCTGGATCGATCACCGGTCCACCGAAATGGCGCTCCGGAATCTTGACCGACACCGATGGAAGCGGTCCGGCGGGAAGAGCCTTGCGGATCCGGGCGATGCGTTCCTCCCGGGTGACCACCTTGGGCAGGAGCGTGGAGCCCTTTTCCTCGAGGACCGAGGCGATGCGCGTGGCCAGTTCGCCAGAAAGTTCACTGATGTTGGCCCCGGTCCCGCCCTGAACCTTTTGCCCGTACACCCGGCCGGTCTCGGTGCCGATGACCTTGCTCACCAGGAAGAGCTCCTTCTCGACCCGGAAGATGCGGCCGGTGACCAGCACCCGTGCGCCGGTGAGGTTCCCGACCTTGATCGCTGAGTCCTGGCTGACGGTTCCGGACAGGTTCAGTTCCTGTTCCCCGAGGACCTTCTCCAGCTCGGCCCGCTCCACGAGAATCAGGTTGGGTTCCGCCGAGAGATGGGCGTTCAGCAGCGTCGCCACCTTCGAGCCGAGGTCCTTGACGTTCTCGTCCTTCGATTCGAAGTCGAAGACCGCAACCGTGAGTGGAGGTTGATCCTGGGCCAGGATCGCGAGCGATCCGGCCGTCCACAGTGCCATCAGTATTCTTCCCAACGTCTTCATGTCAGATGCGATTACTCGTTTTGATCGGAGTCAGGCCTGGCCGACGGCACGGGCCGCATGGCCTGGTTTGCCAACTCCAGGAGATTGTTCTGGGCCTGAGGCGAAGTCGCCAGTTCCTCAACCAGGCTCGGATTGGCGATCATCATCGTTCCGTCGCCCTCGGGCATTCGTTCAAACGAAGGCTTGAGGGGCTTGCCCGATTCAGGAGCAACCAACCAGACCACCGCCATGCCTTTGCGGGCCAACCGCCGCAGATCGGCAGCCGAGGGAACGGGATCCGAAGCCTTGTCACCCGTCGATCCGCAGATCAGCAGTCTGCCCTCGAAGCCGGCGAGGTCATCGGTGGCCAGGATCTCGACATCAACTCCCGCCTCCCTGAGCACCGGTGCGATCCGATTGGCCGGATCAACGACCCCAACAGCAGATCCCTCCAGCAAGGGCTTCAATCCGCCCAGCGGGTGACCGGGGAAAACCCGGACATCGGTGCGTCCCATCACCCGACCGGTGGCGTCCACCCACTGAATTGCAAAACGGGTCTCGGCCTTCACCGTGGGAAACTCCGTCTGAAACCCCTCCACGACCTCCTGCCCGGGCAACACCCGCAGGGTCTTCCAAGGCATCACCCGGATTGGCACCGCCGTCGCCGAGGTGAGTTGCAGCAGCCGGGCGCGGACCTCGCCGCTGACTTCTTCCGCGCCGGAATTCTGAAAATGCACCCGGATCGTCCGCTCACCCCCACCGAACACCGCCTGCGGTGTGGGATCCAGCACCGACCGCACCTGCGCCTGGATCGCCTCAGGACAGGCAATCAGAAAGCCAAAGGCCAGAAGGCATCCGAACCACCGGGCGACGCACTTCATTTCAGCTCTCACGATGTCTTGGTGCGGGTAGTTCACTTGGACTCGTTGGACCGAAGTCGCCCGGCCACCTCCCGCCGGGTTTTCTCGAGGAAAGGATTCAGTTCTGACCGTGGAATAAACCACACCCCGTCAAGCGTTGCCTGGGTCAACACCAGGTGTTCCTTCGTCACCAGCAACCGGGAACGCAGGCCCAACTGGCCTCCCGGAGCCATCCCGCGACCAACATCGAACTTCAAGGGAACCGTCACCTCCGATGCATCCGAACGTCGCAGGAAGGTCAGGTGGCCATGACGTCCGTCGCGTTCGTTGGGCAGGATCCGGGTGCCGTACCGGGTCATTTCATGCTTTCGCTCGTTGTGCTCGGAGAACACATAAAGATCCTCACCGTCCATCGCCATGGCGGGCCAGAAGGTCTCCTGACTGAAGCTCGCGCCCCAGACCGCGCGATTCCGCTTTGCCGAGTCATCCGCCGGCAGATTCTCGCCCGGGCGCTGGATCATTGCCTCCGGCCGGTTTGGATTCCATGCCACAGCCAGACGCGGTTCTGTCGAGTCTGTCCCAAGCATCCACACCAACTTGATTCCCTGGTCCGCCTGGCCGAGCAACACTGCCCCCGCCGCATCCACCTGAACCTCTTCAATTCCACGCTCAACAATCGTGGTCCAGACACGTCCATCCCAAGCATGGATTCCGTCCCCGGCATGCACCCGGATCCCACCCTTGGGCCCGGCAAACACCGTGGGCTTTTTTCCCAGTGTCTCCAACCGGTCCAGGTCCGTCACCGCCGGCCGGCGACGACAGTTGACCAGGACGTCGATCTTGCGGCCCTGATCGCGGATCTCGTGGATGGCATCGGCACCGGCGGCGAATAGGCGGCCATGAACCACAAACAACTTCGCCGCTTCCTGCCAGGGCGCGGGCAGGGTTGCCCATCGTCCCGTCCGGGCATCCCGTCGCGCCAGGGATTCCCAGCCGCTGACATATATCCCGTCCTGAACCACCTCGCCGGACGTGAACGAAACGGCGTCAGGCGGAAACTCGATGGTTGGGTAGGCAAATTTCTCCCATCGACCGCTCTTCGGATCCCAGAACCCGCCACAGGCCCAGTTCCGATCCCTCGGCGACACCTGCGTCAACGGATTCTGCGCCCGCCCCATATAACTGCGCTGGAGATCAAACCAATGGCGGTCTCCATCCACTCGAAATGCATTCAGATTCCAACTGCCAAAGCTCTCGTTGGTCCTGCGATCCGTGAGTTGATCCAAGGGGATCGGCACAAACTGACGCACGGTGAGGATCTCAAGACCCGCGGAGGCGGGTGGAGGCGGACTGAGGTTCCTCCGTCCCACCGAACGCGGGGCGGCTTCAGGTTCACTCCCCCCGGATCGGGAAGCCCCTGGAACCCGCCGGGGGGCCGACACCGCACTTCCACTGCCCGAGGGTGGGGACGTGGGCGGAACGACACTGGATTCCGCAAAACTTCCCGCGGCATGAGCCAATCGCATCCGGATCCCGCTCAGGGCGGCGTTGGCCTCACGCCGCGCGATCGCCAACTCCCTCGGCTCCGCCGCCCCCGGCTTTCGCAGTTCCCGCACCTTCTGCATATAGCCATCCAACAACGGCTTCAACTCCTCCGCCTCCGCCCGGGTATAGATCGGTGGGCCCGGAGGCAGTCCAAGCCGACCTGGCAACGCCAGGTTTCGGGTGACCTGACGGGGATCAGCCGCCACTGACTCCGACAGGAACTTCTTGTGGAGGATAAACCACCGGCCGCCGGGCGCCGCCCCGGCCTTCCCGCCTTCACCCACCGGAGATACCCCCGACGCCTTTCCCCTCCCGATCTCAGCAATCGCCTTCCACCCGTCCGAATTGCGCAACTCCTGCTGGCGTTCCGAAGGAAGGGCACGGAGACGGAGCAGATTGCTCAATCCCCAGTCGCCATGCGTCAGGTCCACCGGACTTTGCTGCACCGCAGCCGCGTTGGACCGGAACAAGGTGAGCAGATCAATGATCCCCTCTTCCACCACATCCGGATCCTTCTCCTCCGCAATCTTCAGCGCCTTGCCTTCCATCCGCAGCAGGAAATCCGATGAAGCCTCCAGATCCGTTAGAAACGATCTCCAAACTGAGTCCACCCGATCCCGGTCCGGCTCATTCCACGCAACCACCCGGGGATGACCAATCTCGGGAAGCCAAAGGGGTTTGTGGAAATAGTGGATGACCGGACTCTTCAACAACTCCCGGTACAGCGCGATGCAGTCTTCGGGTTTCTCCTGCCAAAGCGGGCCCCACAGGATCTGGGTCAGGTAAATGCTGGGGCGCTGAATGACGGCATAGTCCAGAGAATCTGAAGAGGCATAGCCTCCCTCCAACCAGTAAGATCCCCGAACCGTAGGCGAGGCGACGATGCGCGCCGCCACTTCCCGGCTCAGTCCCCGCAACTCCACCAGCTTGGCCAACGCCTCCGATTCCTTCGGTCGGGCGATATAGTGAAGCTGCAACAGCCGGGACACCCGGTTGAGAGCCGTTACCCCGGAATGATACCAGGGCGAATCCATCACGGGCTCCTCCTCCGGCAAACCCGCTGAATGGGAGACATACATCCGCAGGGCGGTGATCGCCTGATCCAGCCTGGCCACCGATGGCTCCGCGTGCAGCTTCACCATCTCGACCGACCGGCGTCTGCCGGTTCCCAGGATCCGGATGAGTTCCCCCACCCCCTCCCTCGCGCGCAGATCGCGTATCGCTGACTGGATGGAACCCGACGGGACGCTGCTGTAGCTCGGCCTCAAGAGTTCACCCGGGGGAGTCAGATCCGCAGTATAGGCATCCACCCGCATCATTGCTGCGTTGAGGTCCTGCTTTCCCAATGCCCAGGCCGCCTCCGCCGCCGAACGGGCTTCGGGCACCATGCCCCACTTGAGCGCCCAACGGGCTTCCTCAAAGTAACGTTCCGCCTCCGCCTCCGGCTGCCATTGACTTGTCTGGCCCGGCCGATTCACCGCCGCCAGGATGCGGTCCGCCAACTCTTCCACAACCTTTGCCAGTGCCGCACGAGGCCCCTTCACCGCAATCTCAACAGCTGCACCGCCGCCCGGTGGCGACAGCCGGGCATCAATGGTCACGGTCTCCGGCGCATAGCCATCCCGGTCGATGGTTCCCTCCAGCAGATGACTCCCGCTCCAGAACTTCGAATCCCCCATGTCCTTCAACTCCTTCTCACCGGCCAACAGATCCATCCGTCGCCGTTCGAGAACGAATACCGAGCGTTCACGGGACAATCGTTCGGTCGTCAAGAGCGTGATCAACCGTTCGGCATCCCGCGCTTCCGCCGAACGTCCGGCCGACCGCAGGTTCACCACCGAAATGGGAACCGCTTCCCCGGGCTTCACCCCCAGTTTGACCCAGTCCGATGCCAGACTTCGGCTAGTGGCCGAAACCCACTCATCCAGATCGGATCCCGGCCAGCGCGTCCGCATCGTGCTCACCACCACCCCGGGTCGAACCGCAACCAACCGGATCTGCATCGTCCGATTGGTCCCCTCCCCCAGCGGTGTCAGCATCAGCAACCCTTCCGCACCCAACAACTCACCGAGTCGCACCCAATCGGATCCCCGTCCCGCCAACTCCTGCTCCCGATACACCCGCTCGACCTGTTCGCGTTCGAGCAACGCGATGGAATCCACCTCACCCAACTCCACCGTCAACAGATCCAGCACCCGGACCGCCGCCGCTCCTTCAGCCACCATCGCCACCCTCACAGGAGCGCTGTCCTGAGCGTATATACGGCCTCCCACCAGCATGGCCAGGACCAGCCACACCCAAATCCGGCTCCAGTTGCGTCCTGACAATACGTTCCCGTTGTCCATGGTCTTATTCCAAGGCCGACCGACCGATCTGATTGAAAGACTTGGTGAATGCGGCTGCCTTGGTAGGCTGCGATGTTGCCTCGAGTCACCTTCAAGGCAAGCCGATTGATGGGGGAGTCGAACCTGGGGGCAGACACTAAGCCGTATCCATGCAGTAGGGANNGAGGGAAGTGGCGGCGCAGCAGATTCTTTCGCAGGCCGAGGAGTGAGCGAGGCGCGTATCAATAGCTCGATCCGTAACGAGCGAACGACGAAGGCATTGCGGAAGAAGATCCAGCCGAAACGACCGATCCTACTGCATGGATACGGCTAAGACAGCAGCCGCGGCGCTGGGAGATCAGACTGTCCCCCTTGCGGCCCTTCCCAACTGGCTGGCAGATCTACCTGTATCCCATCCGAGCTACACGAAGCACCAAGTCCCGGTAATCCACCAATGCGGGAGCATTCCCCCGAATCCAACTCTCGAACCGATTGACGTCAGAGACCGGCAGTATGCAACCAACATAGGTCATGACCTCTTCCCGGTGCGGAGCCGTTTTCTCCGACTGAGCCATTCCCATCACGACCTCAATATTGGCCCATTCTGAAAGCCCCATGCTACCCAGAAGCCGACATGCTCCCAACTGAATCCGAGGATCCGCGGATTGCATGGCCTTGATTAGCAATCTTGCACCTGGAACGTCTCCATATAGTGCAAGGATCTCCAGGACGGCATAGTCGCCGCGATCCAGATCCCCACCCGCCCATCGGAGCGCATTCATCCTATCCGAATGGATATCGGGGTCGGCACCCGATGACAAAAGCAGACGGTAAAAGAGACAGATCTCACTTATACCTGGTAAATCTGCTGAACCGGCATCTTCGCAAGCTGCTAGCCGCTGTTCCAGCAACCCCTTGATCTCATTCCTCCACTGGGGACTCCTGTTCAAAAGCAATAATGCAGCGTGCATCCCTGAAAACTCGGCCCACCTCTGATCCGGATACCGGCGCTGGTGCGAGGTTGGGTGTTGGTGGGACGACCCTTCAAAGCCATTTCGATCGCAATGGCGCCCTCCGGACTGCGATGGGTCAAGTAGCGTTTGCGGAACGTGACATCGCTGCGACCGGCCAATGAGAAGTTGTCACATCACTGTCGCCAAGGAAGTGGACTCGGATGGCGGCAGGTTGGAAAGGGCGACACTTTGGTGCAATGCCTATGTATTCTCATAAGGGAGCAATGAGGTCGCATCCAAATATTACACAATTGGACCGGGAAGATCAGTTCAGATCGCGTTCCGAGTTGGTTGAGATCAAACGGATTAGAGATGAAGCACGGCGCCGGCGGTGATTCTCCATTCACCCAAGACAGCAACTATCCAGATGCGACTCCATTTGAATTTACTGCTTGATAACTAGTGTGGCGTCTCGAAAGAAAGTGGATTTGATTTCCATTTCTTTCCGAATTCTCTGCGCTGTGCATCTGAGCTCAGCAAGCTCCAAAGTTTTTCGGCAGCGGCTAAGCCATATCCATGCAGTAGCGATTTTGCGCAGAGACGCGCAGAGTCTCCCAAGAAGTTCCGCCCCTCTTCATGCCTTCGTGTGGGAAATGCCCCCATCGCCGTGGCGGCAGGCATCCACCCCTGCCACTGAACCCATCTCAACCCGGCATTCCCGGATTCCCAAGCGCTGACAGCAAACGTCTCCCTGCCGGGCCGTGTCCGATCCGTGAAATCTGTAGTTTGAAACAGGCCTCTTGAACCACGGAGCACACGGAGGCCACGGATAAACCCGGACGTTCGATCGTCACCCATGGATCAGCTCAGAGCCACTCGCTGAACAACTGCTTCTCCAAGGTCAACAACGGTTCCGACTCGATCTCCCGCGCGATCCGACGGGCCGGCTCGCGTTGCAGGTTCGCCCCCAGCAACGCCGCCTGGATCGCCCTGCAACGAGCCGGAGCTCGTTCCCAGTCCACCCCCCCCTCCTCCATCGTCCCCAACGCACCCGGCAGATCTCCCAGGCGCCATTGGACCAAGGCCAGGGTTGCCCGGGTGAACTCATCCGCGGGTTGCTTTCCCAGGAGGGTGCGCAGGTCGACGAGGTGATCCCCCGCCCGACGCGCGTCGGTCAGTGCCTCCAGGTAAGCCAATCCCACCCGTAACGATTCGTCGTCCAGACGCGCCCGCAACCCGCGCCGCAACGCGTCCCGCGCCGCAATCGGTTGGTCCAGCCTCATGGCCAGCCGAAGCAGTTGCCGGGTCGATTCGGTCGCCATCGGCGGCCATTCAGCCAGTTTCTCATGCGCCTCCAATGCCACCCGCGGAAAGCCCAGTTGCTCGGAATAGATCGCCACGAACCGGAGCGACGCCGGCACACCCCGACATGCCCGGATCGCTTCCCCCAACAACGTTGCCGCACGGGTAGACTGATCCTCCTTCACCGCCACCTGCGCCTCCAGGCATCGGCGCAGATGTGCCTCGAGATCGTCCTCTTCGGTCAATTCCCCCAACTCCACCTTCGCCTCCTCCAACCGACCCACCTCCAACAACGCCTGCAATCGCGCCATGTGCAGCCGCGAATCTCCTCGCGCCAACCCCTTCGGCAACAGTTCCAATGCCTCCTTCACCCGCCCCGCATCCGCCAGGTAAATCACCGCCTCCCGCCGATGCAGCAGGTTTGTCGTCGCCACACACGCCTCGACCAACCGGCGGATCGCCGGTTCCGGTTCCCCGGGATCCAACCGGACCTGCACCCGCGCCACGAGCGCCGGCGACAACAACCGCTCCTCCGCCGCCCGCCGCAAGGCATCCAACTCTCCCCGGCCCAACTCCCGTATCTTCATCAATGAAACCAACGCCGGAGTCGCGTAGGGCCCCTGTCCGAACGCCATGCTCCACAACATCGACTTTCCTTCCGCCTGCGCCTCCGTTTCGGTGAAGTCCAACAACACATCCCCCAACGTCCACTGGACCTCCTCCGACTCCGGCGCTTCCCTGAGCCAACCCCGGCTTCGATCCAGCAACAGCCTCCGATCCCCCCGCTCCCGGGATGTCCGGACCGCCAGGCGCCAGGCGTCGGTTCCCGGTGCCGGTTGCCTCAGCAATTCCTTCACCTGTCGTTCCGCCAGGTCGTGACGCCCCATCCGGAGCGCATACGTCACAAACTCCAGCCGTTCAGGATCCGAAAAACCCGGCTCGGTCGACAGGCGTTCCCAATAGTCGATTCCATCCGGGCTCCCGGTCAGGACACAGTACCGGGCCGCCAAACGCCAGACCCGGGGTTCCATCGGGGCCAACGCCAACACCAGCCGCACATTCGGCGCCGCTCCCGCCAGATCTCCCGACGCCAGCATCGGCTCCGTCTCCTCCACCTTCACCAGAGCTTTCCGGACCTTGTAAAGCCGGTACGCCGGGGGCCCCCCGAATCCCACCGCCAATCCAATCAGCACCAGAACCGTCACCCCGATCAGCCAGGGCATGAGGCGATCCTTGAAACCTTCCTCGAAAAATTCCTCGTCCGGCGGGTTGGGCCTGGGCGGTGGGGGAGGCGTGAACGGCGGCGTCGGGGTTGATTCCATCCAGCAAGCTCTCCNNAGCCGCGACGAACCGATTCCTTGCGCTCTTCCTTCTCGTCCTCGATCCGCTGGCGTTGTGACCCCAGGCGGCTCCTCAATTCCTCCGCCAATGCAAAGTCACCCGACGATTCCGCCTCCTGGATCTCGTCCCCCATGCTGATCTCCAGCTGCGCCAACCGGCTCTTGTACAGGGACTCGATGTCCGCCAACTCCGCCTTCTGCCGGTCGTTCAGGCTCTGGCTCGGAGCCTGTTTTTGAAGTCGTTCCATGGCCAGCTCATAGGCGGATTTCATTCCCCGACCCTATGGATCCCCCACTGGATTGGAAGCAACCGTTCACCCCCTCTTCAGGGCGCAGGAGCATCGACGTTCGGGTCGTCCCCTACTCACAGCGGCCAGAACTTCAACAGCAATGGAATGCTGATCGACAACACCAGCAGTTCCAGGGGCAACCCCAACCGCCAGTAATCCCCAAAACGAAACCCGCCCGGGCCGAGGATCAACGTGTTGTTCTGATGCCCGATCGGCGTCAGGAACGCACACGAAGCCCCGATCGCCACCGCCATCAGGAACGAATCCGGTCGCGCCCCCAGTTCGCCCGCCGTCCCGATCGCAATCGGACACATCACCGCCGCCGTCGCCGCATTGTTCATGAAATCCGACAACGTCATCGTCACCACCAGGATCACGATCAACCCGATCAACGGACTCCCGAACGCCACCCCCTTCACCAGCGCCCGCGCCACCGAATCCGCCGCCCCCGTCGTCGCCATCGCTCCCGCCACCGGTATCAATCCCGCCAACAACACGATCACCGGCCAGTCCACCGCCTCATAAACCGTCCTCGGCGACACCACCTTGAAGGTCATGCACGCCAGCACCCCCGTCGCAAATGCCACCGCCGCCGGCACCAACCCCAGCGCCGCCCCCGCAATCGCCGCCCCCATGATCACCGTCGCCAGGATCGCCTGACGCGCGTTCGGAATCCGCAACGACCGCTCCGCCAACGGCGCCAATCCGTACTCGCTCGCAAATTGCATCACCGCCGCCGGCGGCCCCTGCATCAACAACACGTCCCCCGCCTGCACCTCCTCCGTCCTCAACCGGCTGATCGACCGTCGCCCCTGCCGCGACAACGCCAGCAGGTTGATCCCGAACCGCGTCCGCAACTGGATGTCCGTCGCCGAACGCCCGATCAGGTCCGTCCCCGGTCGCACCGCCAATTCCATCAACGTCACCGCTTCCCCGTCATCCACCACCTTGCCCCCACGATCACCCGCCTCCACCTCCACCGGTTCAACCGCTGCTCCCACCGACGTCCCCGCGTCACCACCCTCCCTTGCCGCCTCCTTCGCCACCTTCTCCGGAGCCTTCACCGGCACGTCTTCCACCAGCTTCAATCCCAAACCCGACAACACCGTCGCCAACGAACCCGACTCCGCCTCGATCACCAGGATGTCGCCCACCTGCAACACCCGATCCGGACTCGGTACCCGATGCCGTGTCCGACTGCGGATCACACTCACGACCTGGGCATCCGCCGCTTCCAACGTCTTTCCCACCTCCCGCAGGGTCTGGCCCGCCGCCCGACTCGACTCCATCACCCGCGCTTCCGTCAGGTAGGCCCCAATGTCAAACCCATCGACCCCCACGCGTTCCCTCTCGGGAACCAGGCGCCAACCCACCAGACCCACAAACAGGACTCCCCCCAATGCCACCGCCAATCCCACCGGCGTGAAATCGAACATTGCGAATCCGCCCACCCCGGTCGAAGCGCGGAATCCCGACACAATCAGGTTGGACGGTGTCCCGATCAGGGTGGTCATGCCGCCCAGGATCGATCCGAAGGCCACCGGCATCAGCACCCGCCCCGGCGTCACCTTCTGCCGCTGTGCCACCCGGATCGCCGCCGGCATCAACAGGGCCAGTGCCCCCACATTGTTCATGAAGGCCGAGAGGAATGCCGCCAACCCCGCCATCGCTGCGATCGTGACCGTCGGTCCTGCCGAAGCCGGGATCAGTCGTCGGGTCAACACGTCGCTCGCCCCCGTCATCTGCAACGCCCCGCTCAGAACCAGCACACAGGCCACCGTGATCACTGCAGGATGTCCAAACCCGGCGAAGGCCTCGGCAGGCGTCACCAACCCGGCGAACACCGACAACAGCAACGCCCCCATCGCCACCATGTCATGGCGCCATTTCCCCCAGAGAAACGCCCCCACCGTGGTGGCAACAATCCCCAGGATCAGTATCTGGTTCCGGTCCATTCAGCCTGGAAATGAAAACTCAGCGACCCGCCGATCACACCGATCAAGGAGATGGAGTGGCACTTGAAAATGTTCAAAACCCCTGACTGAACGGCGTCCTGGGAGCACACCCGAGCCAACCACAACGGCCTCTCAGCGTCTGTTGTTTCGACGCAATCGCATAGCCGGTGGATTCCCCATTCTCTTGCCATCCCCTCGCCACCCTCCCCCGCCGCAACGCGGCAAGATGTGATGGCTCAGGGCATCGCCCTGGGTGCACCCGCCCTTCACCTCTTCGCACCCCGCAACAACGCCGCCACCAACCCGTCCACGTTGTGTTCCCGCGCCTCCAGGGTCGGCGTCACGCCCAATGCCTTCAACGCCTTGCTCGTCTCCGGTCCGATGCTTGCCGTCTTCATCCCGGGGAACTTCTTCAGCAACGCCGGCAGATCGAATCGGCCATGGAAGTTCTCCACCGTGGAACTGCTCGTGAACGTCACCCAGTCCACCCCCTCCTCCACCAGTGATCCCGCCGCCTCCGCCCCTTCCTCGGTCTCCGGCACCGTCCGATAACACGCCACGTCATCCACAATCCCTCCCAACTCCTCCAGCTTCGCCGGCAGGTCCGGGGTCGCCACCTCCGCGCGCAACAGCAGGAACCGCAGGTTCTCCACCGTCTCATGCTTCGCTATCGCCCCCACCACTTCAGCCGCCAGATACTTCTCCGGCATCACATCCACCGCCAGGTTCCGCTCGCGCACCTTGTCCGCTGTCGCCGGTCCCACCGCCGCAATCCGGACGTTCCCGATCGAACGGATGTCCGTGAACGCCTTGGCAAAGGTATCGAAAAAGGCCGTCACACCGTTGGGACTCGTGAACACCAGCCAGTCATATTCCCCAATCCCCACCACCGCTTCCAACAGCGGTTGGATCGGGTTCGGTGGTTCGATCCGCAGGGTCGGAACTTCCAACACTTCCGCCCCCAGTTCCCGCAATCGTCCCGACAATCGCCCCGCCTGTTCCCGCGTCCGCGTCACCGCAATCCGCCGACCCGACAACGGCCGTTTCCCCCACCAGTCCAGTTCAGCCCGCAGGTTCACCACCGTCCCGATCACCGTCACCGCCGGCGCCTTGAATCCCACCCGTTCCACCTCCGCCGCCACCGTTCCCAACGTCGCCACCAGCGTCTCCTGGCGCGCCGTCGTCCCCCATCGCACCAACGCCACCGGCGTGGCCGACGCCATCCCACCCGACATCAATCCCTCCGCAATCCCCCGCAACCGTTCCACACCCATCAACACCACCTTCGTCCCTGGCACCCGCGCCACCGCATTCCAATCCACCGCGGTCTCCCCCTTGTCCGGATCTTCATGTCCGGTGATCACCTGGAACATCGAGCAATGTTCCCGATGCGTGATCGGGATCCCCGCGTACGCCGGCGCAGCCACCACGGAACTGATTCCGGGGATCACCTCGAATCGCACCCCGGCCTCGGCCAATTCCTGGGCTTCCTCGCCACCGCGCCCGAACACGTAGGGATCCCCGCCCTTCAACCGCACCACCGTCTTCCCCGCCTTCGCCTTCTCGACCAGCAACCGGTTCAACTGATCCTGCGGAATCGCGTGATCGCCCGCGCGCTTCCCCCCGTAGATCCGCTCCACCCCGCGCGGGATCATCGACAACACGCCCGCGCCCACCAGGGCGTCGTACACCACCACGTCCGCCCGGGCCAGAAGCTCCGCCGCCCGCAAGGTCAGCAGACCTGCATCGCCCGGACCTGCGCCAACCAGATAAACCATTCCCTTCTCGTCTCGTGCCACGCGCCCATCCTGAAACACCCCGCCCCAAACCCCAACCGGGTTTTTTGCCCGACCGGGCGCCATCCGCATTCCCCTTCCCCAGCAATCCCCAAAACCGATCCAAGCGGGCGCTTGTTTGCCTCGGCACCGGGGGTAGATTCGTGCACACGACATGGCGCAGGAACGTAAACCCCTCAAGATGGTCGCCTGCCCGCATTGCGGGGCGAAGGTGTTCATTCCCGGTGATCTTGAACCCCTCCAACGCTCGGCCTGCTCCAAGTGCAATGGGGAGATCATGATGCCGATGATGCTCCGGCAGTTCGAACTGCGCTCGATCATCGCCTCCGGAGGCATGGGCACCGTCTATCGTTCCTGGGACACCACCCTCGGCCGCGAAGTCGCCGTCAAACTGATGCTCCGCGAGATCGCCGCCGATCCCGAAGCCGTCGTCGCCTTCGCCCGTGAAGCCCGCGCGTGCGCCCAGCTCAATCACACCAACATCATCCACATCTATACCTTCGACGAACACGAGGACTACAAGTACCTGACCATGGAACTGGCTGACTCCGGGTCCCTCGATACCCGGATCGAAAAACAGCAGCGCGTCCCCGAACTCGACATCCTCGACATCGGCGTGAAGGTCGCTTCCGCCCTCGCCACCGCCCTTCGGCACGGTCTGCTCCATCTCGACATCAAGCCCGGCAACATCCTGTTCAATTCCGAGGGCGAACCCAAACTCGTCGACTTCGGCCTCGCCCGGAAGGCCGATGCCGATACCGATGCCTACGCTCCCATTTTCGGCACCCCGTATTACATCGCCCCGGAACGCCTTCGTCAGGAGGGCGATACCTTCCAGTGCGACATGTATTCCCTCGCCGGCACCCTTTACCACGCCCTCACCGGCCATGTGCCGTTCGAAGCGCCCACGGTCGAGGGAGTCGTCAATGCCCACCTCCAGACCCCGCTCACCCCGCCCCGCCAGGTCCTGCCGGAGGTTTCGCAGGCGACCAGCGATGCCCTCTGCAAGGCCATGGCCAAGGAACCGTCCCATCGGTTTGCTTCCTATGACGAATTCATCATGGCCCTCACCGCCGCCCGTTCCCAACTGCTGATCCGTCAGTTCGCTCCCCAGTCCGCTCCTCCAGACCAGAATGCCCCCGCCAGCGGTGGCAAGTCCTGGTGGCGACGCTGATCCCGTCCCCACGGGAGCCGGTTATCAGGAACTTCTCCCGCACCATGAACTCCCGCCCTTGGATCCCCGCCCTCCTCGCCGCCACCCTCGCCGGCTCCACCGGCTTCTGGTTCGGTCAACGGGCCCGGCCCACTTCCGATCCCGTACCTGCCGACTCCGCCGTTTCATCCCTCTCTCCTTCCGCTCCCCGGCCCGGCACCCCCGCCGCGCGTTCTGCCACCCGACCCCTCGCCACTTCATCCAATCTCGAAGCCCGCATCCGCGCCATCATCCCTCTCCGGCCCACCATCGCCTGGACCCAACTCGCCGAGCTCACCCGTTCCCTCACCCTCTCCCAATGCGCCGAAGCCATCGCCATCGGCAACCGCATCCTGCCCTTCAACCTCCGGGAAGGACTTCGCAACCTGGTCATCGAACACTGGGCCCAACTTGATCCTCCCTCCCTCGTCGAATACTCCGTCTCCATCGGTGAACGACAGAAACGGATCGCTGCCCAATCCGTCGCCGTCGCCGAATGGGCCCGACGCGACCTCGAACCCGCCCTAGCCTGGATCCGGAAGATCGAGCCCATCTCCGACCGTTCCCAACTTCTCAGTTCCGCACTGTGCGGCTTCGCCGAAGTCGATCCCCGGGGAGCACTCGACCGCATCGACCTCCTCCCCCCCGGCCAACGAAGTGAGGTCCGCATGGCGGTCGTAACCGCCATCGCCCATTCTGATCCCGCCCTTGCCGCCACCCTCGCCCTCGCCCTCAGCCAGCGGCACCCACACGAAAGTCTCGTCGGTCGCGCCCTCCATGCATGGGTCGGATCCGATCCCACTGCCGCCGTGGAGTGGTGTCGAAAGCTTCCGGAATCAAGCCAGCGGAAAGTGCTGCTTGCCGAAATTGCCCAGCAGGTTTCCTGGGAGAATCCCCGCGCCGCCCTCGACATTGCCCGCCTTCTCCCCCGCGGTCGGGTCCAGGACAACCTCCTCGTCAGCACCCTCGGCAATATCGCCCAACGCGATCCCGATGCCGCCCGCGCCCTCCTCGCCGAACTCCCGCCCGGGCGCGAACTCATCACCGCCACCGTCGCCTTCGCCGGCGGCTTGGCCGCCTCCGATCCTGCCACCGCCGCCACCCTGCTTACCGGGATCAAGGGACGACCCGATCTGGCCTGGACCTTCCAGAACGTCGCCAACGGATTCGCACAGCGCGATCCCGCCGCCGCCCTCGCCTGGGCCCAGTCCCTCCCTGCGGGCGCCACCCGGGATCAGGCCCTCGCCGGGACCTTCAACGGTTGGGCCATGACCAACCCCGAACAGGCCTCCACCCACGCCAGCCAACTTCCCGCCGGCCCAGTCCGTAACGCCGCCCTCGGCGCCGTCGTCCAGACGTGGACCCAACAGGACCCAGCGGCCGCCCTCGACTGGCTCCGCGCCCATCCCGAAGACGCCGTCCGACCCGAGATCAGCCAGAACCTCGTCTGGTCCTCCGGCACCACCGATCCCGAAGCGGTCGCCAATTTCTTCGCCACCCTGCCCCCGGGCCAATCCCAGCGCCAGATGCTCGCGGACATGGCCGGGCGCTGGGCCGACACCGACACCGACGCCGCCCTCGACTGGGCTCGCGCCCTCCCCGATGGCAAGGCCCGTGACGCCGCCATTGGCCAGATCTCCCACCGTTGGGCCGCCCAGAAACCCGAGGAGGCCGCCGCCTTCGCCCGCGAACTTCCCCCCGGCGAACTCCGCTCCCAGATGCTCGCCACCGTCTCGAGCCGTTGGGGCGAGGAAATGCCTGAGGCCGCGGCCGCCTTCCTCCTCGAACTCCCACCCGATGGCGATCGCAGCACCGCCCTCAACCATCTCCTCGGCAATTGGGCCGGCAATGACCCCGCCGCCGCCGTCGCCTTCTTCGATTCCCTCCCGCCCGAGGTTCCACGTGCCGAGATCAGCCAGAACCTCGCCTCGCGCTGGGCCGGACAGGATCCGGCCGCCGCCCTCGATTGGGCCCAGAAAATCACCGACCCCACCGCCCGCGGTCAGGCCCTCGACGCTGCACTCCGCGTCTGGTCCGACCGTTCACCCGCCGAAGCCGGCGCCTTCGCCGCCCAACTCGAACCCGGTCCCCACCAGGACAGCGCCATCCAATCCGTCATCGGCAATTACGCCCGGGTCGCCCCCGACCTCGCCGCCCAATGGGTTGACCAATTCCCCGAAGGCCCCCTCAAGCTCTCCAGCCAGGACGCCGTGGTCTCCCAATGGGCTCAGGAAAACCCCGCCCAGACCGCCGACTGGCTCAATCGCATGAACGAAGGTCCCGGCCGTCAACAGGCCATCAACACGTTCATTTCCCAGGTGATGCAGCGCGAACCCCAGGCCGCCTGGACCTGGGCCGATGCCATCACCGATCCCGACCAACGCCGCATGGTCCTCGAGAACACCGCCTCGCAATGGCTCCGCACCGATCCCACCCGCGCCGGCCCCGCCATCCAGCAATCCGATCTCCCCCCCGAAGTCATCGAACGCCTTCTCCAACCTTCCCCCTGACCCCCGGAGCGGCGAGTTTCCATTCGCCGTCCCCCAAGTCCAACAGCGACCCACCATCGCCGCTCCACCCTTCCTTCGTGTCTTCGTGTGAGGTCTCCCTCCGACGCCGCTGCCGGGCAGGGCTTGGCCTCCCCCCCATCTTGGGCTTTGCCTCCCACCCGACTTTCCCTTTAATCCGCCGTTCGTCCGTCCTGCTGGACTGGGCGAGGCTCGATGCCGAACCGCGGTTCATCCCCATTCTCAGATATCGGCATCAGCCTCCCAGACCGTCAGTCGGATCCATTACGCAAAGCTCAGTTCATCATCCCTGCCCCACCCAACATGGCCCATCACCCTTGGAAATTCTTCCGCGCCGGCGGCTTCAATCAGGTCAAACTTGAAACAGGTGCCGACCTCATGCACCTCCCCGAACTCGACCAGAAGCTCTGGGTCGCCCTCGCCTGCCCCACCACCGGCCTCGAATTCGATTCCAATACCCTCGCCCTCGTCGATTCCGACAAGGACGGCCGCATCCGCGCCCCGGAACTGATCGCCGCCATCCAGTGGGCCGGCTCGCTCCTCCGCAATCCCGACGACCTCGTCCGCGGCTCCGAAACCCTCCCGCTCTCCGCCATCAATGACTCCGTTCCCGAAGGCAAGGTGCTCCTCGACAGCGCCCGCCAGATCCTCATCAACCTGAGGAAGCCCGACCAGACCCACATCGGCCTCGCTGAAGTCGCCAACACCGCCCAGATCTTCGCCCAGACCGTCTTCAACGGCGACGGCATCATCCCCGTTGATTCCGCCGACGATGACGCCACCCGATCGGTCATCGCCGACATCATCGCCACCGTCGGATCCGTCCCCGACCGTTCCGCCAAGCCCGGCATCCACACCGACCTCATCGAGAAGTTTTTCGGCGAACTCAACACCTTCAACGCGTGGGCCACCCGCGCCGAAACCGAGGCCGCCGCGCTGCTGCCCCTGGGCGATGCCACCGCCGCCGCCGCCGCCGCCGTCCGCGCCGTCAAGGCCAAGGTCGACGACTACTTCGGTCGTTGCCGCCTGGCTGCCTTCGATTCCCGGGCCGCCGCCGTCCTCAATCGTGAGGAAAAGGAATACCTGTCCATCGCCGCCGGCAATCTCCAGATCAATGCTGCCGAAGTCGCCGGATTCCCCCTCGCACTCGTCGCCGCCGGCAAACCCCTTCCCCTCGGCACCGGAATCAATCCCGCCTGGCAGGGCGCCATGGCCACCCTCCGTTCCGCCGCCATCGAACCGCTCGTCGGCAAGCTCGAAGTCCTCACCGAGGAAAACTGGGCGGCCATCCTCGCCAGGCTCGGCCCGTTCGAATGCTGGAACGCCGGCAAACCCGCCACCTCCATCGAGAAACTCGGCACCGCCCGCATCCGCGCCCTCCTCGCTTCCGACGCCAAGGCCGCCCTTGTTTCCCTCGTCGCACGGGACAAGGCCTTCGAATCCCAGTCCAATGCCATTTCCACCGTCGAGAAACTGATCCGATACCATCGCGACCTCCAGTTGCTCGCCACCAACTTCGTCAGTTTCAAGGACCTCTACGACGGCGAAGCCCCCGCCATCTTCCAGGTCGGCACCCTGTACCTCGACCAACGCTCCTGCACCCTCTGCATCTCCGTCGAGGACGCCGGACGCCACGCCACCATGGCCGGTCTCGCCGGCGCTTTCCTCGCCTACATCGACTGCACCCGGAAGGTCTCCGGCGAGAAACGGTCCATCGTCGCCATCTTTTCCCAGGGCGATGACGACAACCTCATGGTGGGTCGCAACGGCGTCTTCTATGACCGCAAGGGTCGCGATTTCGACGCCACCATCACCAAGATCATCTCCAACCCGATCTCCATCCGTCAGGCCTTCTTCTCTCCGTACAAGAAGTTCGTCCGCCTCATCGAGGAACAGGTCGCCAAACGCGCTGCCGCCGCCGATGCCGAGGCCAATGCCAAGCTCGCGTCCGCCGCTGAAAGCACTGCCAACGCCGACAAGTCCCTGGCGACCGCAAAACCCGCCGACAAGAAGAAGGTCGACGTGGGCACCGTCGCCGCCCTGGGTGTTGCCTTCGGCGCCATCGGCGGCTTCCTGACCGCCCTCGCTGCCGGCCTCGTCAAGGTCGCCGGATTCGGCCCCCTCGCCATCATCGGCGCACTCGCCGCCGTCGTCGTCCTCATCTCCGGTCCCTCGATGATCCTCGCCTTCATCAAGCTCCGGAAACGCAACCTCGGTCCCATCCTCGATGCCAATGGCTGGGCCGTGAACGCCGCCGCCCGCATCAATGTCCCGTTCGGCACCTCCCTCACCGGCATCGCCAAGCTCCCGTCCGGTTCCTCCCTCGATTCCTCCGATGCCTTCGCCGACAAGGTCTATCCGTGGAAGACCTGGCTCATCCTCCTCGTCGTCGCCTACTGCGGTTGGCAGTACTACAGCGGTGATCTCGACAAGTGGATGCCCGCCCCCATCAAGAGCACCCGCGTCCTCGGCAAGTACTCGCCCATTGCCAAGCCCGCTGACGCAGCCGGGACCATCCTCGTCCCCGTCTCCACCAACCTTCCCCCGGTCGTTCCGGTCACCAACTGACCGATCCCTACCGGAACAAAAGCAACGGAACCCGGCTCGCCCGGATCATGATCGTCGTCGTGCTCCCCAACAGGAGCCGGCGGATCGGTGAATGTCCGTACGCACCCATCACCACCAACTGGCTGTCAGTCCGCTCGATCTCCGCTGGCAACACCTCTTCCGGCCTCCCCGATATCGCCTCGTGCGTCACCTGATAGCCGGCCGCCGCCATCCGCGCCGCCGCCTCACCCAGGAACCACCTGGCGTCATCGTCAATCCGTCCCGCTGCAACCAGGTGACAGGCACAGCCCGTCAACAGGCTGTGCCCCACCAGGAAATCCATCGCCCGCGTCACGCTCGGCCCGCCGTCATAGGCCAATAGAAACCGTTCAATCGGTCGGAACTTCCGCTCCACCAGCAGCACCGGTCGGATCGTCGAACGGATCACCTGCTCCACCTGGCTCCCGATGTTTCCCCGCAACGAGTTCCCGCTCTCGCCCCGCTCGCCCAGCACCACCAGTTCATACCGGGACCCGATCTCTTCCACCGTCTCCACCAGAGACCCATGACGCTGGGTGTACACCGCATTGGTCACCCCGAATCCCTCCAGGTGCTGTCGCGCCTCGTCCAGGATGGCCTTGCCCTTCACACGCTGTTGCCGCCCCTGCGTCTCCTCCAACTGGGTCAACGCCTCGGTCACCTGCGCACTGGCATCAATCCCGATCGCCCCCGTGAGATCCAACTCCGCCGCCCGTTCCCGATGATGATCGAGGACATGCAATACCTCGATCCCGACCCCCAACCGTTCCGCAGCCCAGGCCGCATGTCGCAGGGCGCTCTTGGCGTGGCTCTGGCCGTCGGTACAGACAAGGATCGGGGACATGCAGTCAGGAGATCAGTGTTCGAGCATTTGGTCCAGTGCGCCCGGCTTATCATGGATCGCCAATTGATCAACAATGGTTGCACTCGCCTCATTCAACCCGATCACTTCCACCTCGGCTCCCTCACGTCGGAACCTCAAGACCACCTTGTCCAACGCGCCCACTCCGGTCAGGTCCCAGAAGTGCGCGTGGCTCACATCAATCCGCACCCGCGCCACCGCCTCCTTGAAATCAAACGAACCGAGGAAGGCCGGTGCCGACGCAAAGAACACCTGGCCCCGCACCTCATAGGTCCGCGTCTCCGTGTCGGCATCGTAGGACCCGGTCACCCGCAGCACCTGGGCGACCTTCCGCGCAAACGACAAGGCACTCAGCAACACGCCCACCCCGACCCCGATCGCCAGGTTGTGTGTCCCCACCACCACCACCACCACCGTCACCATCACCATGCTCGTGCTCCGCGGATGCACCCGCAGATTGCGGAATGAAGCCCAGGAAAACGTGCCGATCGAAACCATGATCATCACCGCCACCAGGGCCGGCATCGGGATCTGTTTCACCCACGGATTCAACACCACCAGCAGGATCAACAGATAGATGCCCGCCGCGGCGCTCGACAACCGGCCGCGCCCGCCCGACTTCACGTTG
>DITU01000023.1:0-23209 GCA_002422905.1 Verrucomicrobia bacterium UBA6176 | reverse complement strand
CGATCTGTGCCGTCATCAGGGATTCCAGCAATCCCACCGCCGCAATCCCCGCCGCATACGGAAAGATGATCTTCAACGTGGCGAAGGTCAGCGGCACATCCGGCCACAGAAAGATCGGCAGGGTCGACGGCAGTTCTCCCAGGTCACCCACATGCCTCACGTCGAGCTTCCAGATCATCGACACCGCCGTCAGCAACACGATCGCCACCAGCGGCGAGGGCNNGCCATGAAGATCAGGATGGCCAGCGCGTTCACAAAACCCGTCATCACCGAACGCGACACAAACCGCATCACCGACCCGATCCGCAGCCAGCCCGCGATGTATTGCAGCACCCCCGTCAGCAACGTCGCCGCCAGCAGGTATTGGAGTCCGTGCTCCTTCACCAACGTCACCATCAACAACGCCGTCGCCGCCGTCGCGGCCGAGATCATCCCCGGCCGTCCCCCGAACACCGCCGTCATCACCGCGATGCAGAACGACGCGTATAGGCCAACCTTGGGATCCACCCCGGCAATCAACGAAAACGCAATCGCCTCCGGGATGAGCGCCAACGCCACCACCAACCCCGCCAGCAGATCGCCGCGGATGTTGGAAAACCATTCCGTCCTCAAATCCTTGTTGAACATGTTCTGATGAAAATGACCCGTCCTGTCGAAGCACCGCCGCCCCCCCTCTGAATCCTTCCCTCCACCGCGTCCCCAACGCGTCCGTTCGATCGCCCCGATGGAACCCGGGAAGTCCGCCGTGGCGAAATCGAACCGCGACCGTCCCAGAGTTTTCCCCACCCCCGCAAGCCACCATTCCTACACACTGATCGGCTGATCGGCCCGTCCGACCTGTGGAGTTGAGCCCCGCTTTCCAACCCGTATTTCGTAAGCGTACTCGAACTCGTACTCGATGCCCTTGCACGGGCCCCGTCCCCCTCTGTGATCTCTGTGTCCTCTGTGGTGAACCTCCCCACCCGCGTCGGAGAACAACCCACACGAAGACACGAAGACACGAAGACCCGCACCGCTGCACGTATCCAAGGGACACGCCCCCAAACCGGAGATTTGAACCACGGATATCACGGATGGAATGGGACAGGATCCAACCCTTCCCCCGTTCTTGTTCTCTTGGCGTTCTTGGCGCCTTCGCGTGAAACCTGCCGCCGTCCCTTTTCCTTTTTCTCACGCAACGCCGATCCCCCGCGCCCTTGCACTTTCCGACCACCCATCCTTACCTTTCATCCATGCGTTCCCTCTTCCCGATATCCCTTGCGATCGCCTGCCTCGCCGCATCCCCGGCCCTCGCCGTCGACAGCCTCGGACGCGACCTCACCCCCGGCCCCAAGCCCGTCCGGCTTTCACGTGATTATCCCGCCCATGGTTCGGTGGATCGACTCGATCCCGCGCTGGACGAGCTGATCGCGCCCGGCGTCCAGATGGAGAAGCTGGCCGAAGGGTTCAACTGGTCCGAGGGCCCCACCTGGCTGCGTCGTCAACGCATGCTGGTGTTCTCGGACGTCCCCGAGAACGTGATCTACGGTTGGTCCGAATCCGCCGGCATCACCACGTTCATCAAGCCCAGCGGCTACACCGGCAACGCCCTCGATTTCCGTGAACAGGGTTCCAACGGCCTCACCACCGACCGCGCCGGCAATCTCATCGTCTGCCAGCACGGCGACCGCCGGATTTCCCGCTACGACGGCAAGGGCGGGTTCACGCCGTTGGCCCAGTATTACGGGTATCGCCGGTTCAATTCCCCCAACGACCTGACCTACGACCGCAAGGGCAACCTCTATTTCACCGACCCGCCCTACGGTCTTCACGGCCTCGACAAGAGCCCGCTCAAGGAACTCTCGTTCAATGGCGTCTATGTGCTGCGCCCCAGCGGCAAGGTCGAACTGCTCCACTCCGGCATGACCTTCCCCAATGGCATCGCCCTCTCGCCCGACCAACGCACGCTCTACGTCAACCAGTCCGATCCCCGGGCCCCCATCATCATGGCCTTCCCGGTCCTCGACGACGGAACCCTGGGCGAAGGCAGGGTCTTCCATGACACCGCCCCCTCCCTGGCCAAGGGCGCCAAGGGTCTCCCCGACGGACTCAAGGTCGATGCCCGGGGCAATGTCTTCGTGACCGGACCCGGTGGTGTCCTGATCCTCAATCCAGCGGGCAACCTGCTCGGGGTGCTCAACACCGGCGAAGCCACCGGCAACTGCTGCTGGGGCGATGACGGTTCCACCCTCTACATCACCGCCGACATGTACCTGCTCCGCATCCGCACCCTCACCCGGGGTGCGGGCTGGGAATGGTGATCCCATGGAAGAATCCGCAACCATCCAGTGCCCCTTCTGTGGGCAGGCCTTCGAACTGCTGATCGACACCAGCCTCGCCCAGCAACGGTTCACCACCGATTGCGAGATCTGTTGTCGCCCCTTCGAGGTGACCGCCGAATGCGAACCGGGCGAGGTGCTGTCGGTGGAGGTCCAGGGTTGACGGCACAGGATCCGGACAGATGGAGCGGTACTAGGGGATTCCCTGATCCACCCAAGGGTTGATACCCGGCACGGATAAGGGTTAGCCCACGTTACCTGGCCGTCCGCACCAAGCGTATCTTGCTGACGTCAACGCAAGAAAGGCGAAGCAATGAACTCCAAGGACGGTCTCCTCGAAACCCTCGCTCAATCCCAGATCTATCTGGGCTACGAACGCGCATTTGGCGATGCCACCGGATTGCCCCTCACGTTGCGGACCCCGGACGCCTGGCAGGTCGCCCAGAAGGACAATCCCCACCAGAATCCGTTCTGTGCGCTCATGGCCGCCCAGAGCCGGAGCTGCGCCGCCTGTCTCCAGATGCAGCAGGAATTGTCCGAGAAAGCCACCGATGCCCCCGTCACAGCCACCTGTTTCGCCGGCCTCTCCGACAGCGCCGTCCCCGTCAAACTCGGCGACCAGGTCATCGGCTATCTGCAAACCGGCCAGGTCGCCCTGCGTCCACCCACCCAGAGCGGCTTCAAGAAGGTCCGGGCCAGACTCGACGAACTGAAGGTCCCCGGCGATCGCGAGGCCATGGAGGCAGCCTGGTTGAAGTCCCGTCACGTCTCCCGGCGCCAGTACGAGGGCGCCGTCCAGCTGCTCTCCTCCTTTGCTGAACAACTCTCCAACGCGTCGAACCAGATCGCCCTCCGCCAGGCCAACGCCGAACCCCCCGCCATCACCCGGGCCAAGACCTTCATCACCGAACACCTCGCCGAAGACCTGTCCCTCGGGGATGTCGCCAAGGCGGTCAACATGAGCCGGTTCTACTTCTGCAAGACCTTCCGCAAGGCCACCGGACTCAACTTCACCGACTACGTCGCCCGGCTCCGCATCGAGCGCGCCAAGGAACTCCTCATCAACCCCAACCTCCGAGTCTCCGAAATCGCCTACGAGGTCGGCTTCCAGTCCCTCACCCACTTCAACCGCGTGTTCCGACGCATCGTCGGCAAGGCTCCCACCACCTATCGCGGCAAACTCAGCGTCGGTTGATGCCCGATCCGCCCCCGCCCTCCCCCATGCCCGATCCCGGACCGGTCGCCGATCCCCTCACCGCCCTCCGCGAAAGCGAGGCCCGTCTCCGCGCCGTGTTCGCCACCGCCGTCGAGGGCATCATCACCATCGATGCCCGCGGGTGTATCGATTCCATGAACCCCGCCGCCGAACGGATGTTCGGCTGGACCTCCGACGCCCTCATCGGGCGCAATGTCAGCGTCCTCATGCCCGAACCCTTCCGGGCCCAGCATGACGGTTACCTCGCCAATTACCTCACCACCGGCCAACGCCGCATCATCGGCATCGGCCGCGAGGTCTTCGGCAAACGACGCGATGGCTCCCTCTTTCCCATCGACCTTTCCGTCGGCGAATTCGAGGTCGGTGGCCGGCGCCTCTTCACCGGCATCATCCGCGACATCACCGAGCGCCACCGTCTCCAGGCCGAGGTCCTCCGCATCACCGAACTCGCCCAGCAACGCATCGGACAGGATCTTCACGACGATCTCTGCCAACAACTCGCCGGCATCGAGTTCCTCTCCCAGACCCTCGCCCGTCGGTTGCACGATGCCCGGCGTCCCGAGGCCGCCGCCGTCGAGGAGATCGCCGCCCTCATCCGTTCCGCCGTCGAACATACCCGGGACCTTTCCCATGGAATGTCGCCGATCCAGTCCGGTCCGGATGGACTCCAGTCGGCCCTCGAGGAACTCGCAATCCGCACCACCCACCATTTCAAGGTCGAGACCGAGTTCCGCTGCCCAAACCCCGTCCCCCTCGCCGACCTCGCCATCGCCACCCACCTCTACCGCGTCGCCCAGGAAGCCGTGTCCAATGCCATCAAGCATGGCAAGGCCCAACGCATCGAGATCGGCCTCGTCGCCGTCGGCGAACGCATCCACCTCGCCATCCGCGACAACGGCCGCGGCCTTCCCCGCATCCTTCCCAGGAAACGCGGCATGGGCCTCCGCATCATGCAGTACCGGGCCGGCATGATCGGCGCCACCCTCGTCGTCCAACGGGAACCCACCGGCGGCACCACCGTCGGATGCTCCCTCCATCTACCCTCGGCAATCCAACCGCTGCACACGCCCGACTTTCCCCATGAAGCCCCGAAACCCAAAGGCAGGAAAACCGCCAGGCCCACCCGGAAAACGCGTCCTGCTGGTGGATGACCATCCGATCACCCGCCAGGGCCTCGCCGCCATGATCGGCCACGAAACCGATCTCCACGTCTGTGCCGAAGCGGAAAATGCCGCCGATGCCCTCACCGCCGTCGATCATCATCGACCCGACCTCGTCCTCCTCGACCTCAGCCTGCCCGGCCGAAGCGGCCTCGAGTTCCTCAAGGACCTGGTCACCGCCCACCCCGGCATTCCCGCCCTTGTCCTCTCCATGCACGACGAATCCCTCTATGCGGAACGCGTCCTCCGCGCCGGCGCCCGCGGGTACCTCATGAAATCCTCCGGCGGTCGCGCCGTCATGGAAGCCATCCGCACCGTCCTCTCCGGCCGCATCTACGTCAGCCCAACCGTCTCGGCACGCATCCTCGAAAACATCAGTCGTCCCGCCGCTTCCACTCCCGGCGAGGCCCCCTCCGACAACCCCTCCAGCCGACTCAGTGACCGCGAGTTCGAGATCTTCCAACTCATCGGCCAGGGCCTCGGCACCCGCGAGATCGCCGGTCGCCTCAACCTCAGCATCAAGACCGTCGAAGCCCATCGCGCGCGCCTGAAGGAAAAACTCGGAACCAAGGACGCCCCCGCCCTCGTCCGCGAAGCCGTCCGCTGGGTCGAATCCCAGGCCCGCATCTGATCCCCGGGATCAGCCCGTAGCTCACCCCCGTTCACACTCTTCCATCGACCAACCCGGGAGCACTTCCCAGTCGGGATCGTCCGCCGCATCGCCACGGCGCCAGTGGTGATCCGCCAGGATTCCCACCATGCCGGCGTTGTCGGTGCAGTACTGCGGATCCGCCAGTCTCAGTTCCATGCCCGCCTTGCCACAGGCCACCGACAATTGCCTCCGCAATGCCCGGTTGCACGTCACCCCGCCCGATGCCGTCACCATCCGCATCCCCAACCGACGGGCCGCCCGCACCGTCTTCACCACCAGGGTCTCCACCACCGCCGCCCGGATCGACGCACACAGGTCCCGCAATGCCCCCGCCTCCTCCGCCAACCCCGGATTCCGCTCCAGATGATACCGCACCGAGGTCTTCAACCCGCTGAAACTGAAGTCGTCATTCGCCTCGTGCAGCAGCGGGCGCGGAAACGTATGCGCCGTCGGGTTCCCCTCTTCCGCCAACCGGTCCAGCACCGGTCCACCCGGGTACTGCATCCCCAACAGCTTCGCCAACTTGTCGAAACACTCACCCGCCGCGTCGTCCAGGGTCCCGCCCAACACCCGATGCCTCCCCTCCGCCGATACCGCCACCAACAGGGTGTGCCCGCCACTCACCACCAACGACACATGCGGAACCAACCGGCCCCAGTCCACCCGACCCGGTTCACCTTCGATCCATGGAGAGAACAGGTGGGCCGCATGATGATGAATGCCAAAAAGGGGAATCCCGCGGGCCACGGCGAATCCCTGGGCCGCCGCATAACCCACCGAAAGCGCCGCCGGCAAACCCGGCCCCCGGGTCGCACCCACCGCCCGGATTTCATCCACTCCCACCGCCGCCAACCGCAACGCCTCGCGCGCCACCGGCAACAGATTCTTCAGATGCTCACGCACCGCCAGTTCCGGCACCACCCCGCCGTACTCGGCATGCAACCGGATCTGCGACGCCACCACGTTCGACCGCACACACCCGTCCTGGATGACGGCAACACTGGTCTCGTCGCAGGACGACTCGAAGGCGAGCAACATGGGGGAACCGGGAAGGCAATCCGGGGACGGTGCCACCCCGTCAGTCGGTGCGACGGACCGGGGCATTGGTCGATGCACTCCTGCCGGGTCCCGTGCGCTTGCTGAACAGGTTGACCCCCTTCAACAGGTCCGTCGCCCGCTCGAGTTGGGGGTCCCGGTTCCCGGTCACCAACTCCCGCAACACATCCCGGCGCGCCGGATCAAAGGGCTTCAATGCCTCTTCCATCGTCTCCGCACCACCCGGGATCCGTCGCAACTGCACCGCCGCCTCCTCGTCCTCGGTCATGGGCACGATGATGTCCGGAATCAACCCGTTCTCATGGATGACCCGGTGACTCGGGGTGTAGTACTTGGCGGTGGTCAACCGGAGCGCCGACCCGTCCTGAAGCGGCAGGATGCTCTGGACCGATCCCTTGCCGAAGGTCTGTTCGCCCACCAATACCGCCCGCTTCAGATCCTGCAGGCAGCCCGACACAATCTCGGCCGCGCTCGCACTTCCTCCGTTCACCAGGATGACCATCGGCAACTTCCGGATCTTGCCGCGTCCAAAGGAACGGCGCTGGGTGTTGCTGGCGGAATTGCGGCCTTCGGTCGAAACGATCGGCTGGTTCCGGTCCAGGAACTTCTCACAGACCGATACCGCCTGGTCCAACAACCCACCCGGATTCCCCCGCAGATCCATCACCAACGATTCCACCCCCCGCGATTCCAGCAGCTTCAACGCCTCCTCCAACTCCTCCGAGGTGTGCTCGGCAAACTGGGTCAGCCGGACATAACCGATCCGGTCGTCCCCCACCGGAAACTCCCGCCGATTGTTGATGTCCTTCACCGAATACACCCGGATCACAGCGCGCGTCAGCACCACATCGCGCGGCTCGGCCTGGCTGCCCCGTTGGACCGTCAACGTGACCTTGGAACCGCTCTCACCCCGCAGCGTCGTGACGGCATCCCCCTGGTTCATCTGTTCCGTCGTCTTCCCATCGATCTTGATGATCCGATCCTGCGGCAGGATCCCTGCTTCGAACGCAGGCGTGTCTTCCATCGGGGCAATCACCACCAACGCCCCATCCTTGGATTGCACCTGCAACCCCACCCCGCCGTACGTCCCCTCGGTGTCCTGCTTGAGATCCTCGTACTTGCTCGTGTCCATGAACTCGCTGTGCGGATCCAGCGTGGACAACATCCCCTTCAGAGCTCCCTGCACCAGATCACGATAGGTCAGCTTCTCGCCATCCACATAGTCCCGACGCACCCGCTCCAGCACCCTGGAAAACAATTCAATCTGCTGGTAGGCGTCGTCGTTCTCCTCCGCTGCCGTCAGGCGGAACACCCGGGCTCCCGCCAATACATACAGGGAAAGTGCAACGGTCAGGAACCCGAAGTAGACACGACGTTTCATGGCGCTCAAATCCGCACGCCACCCTACGGGCACCCCTCCACCGCTGCAAGGCAGCCTCTCGCTGTGGATGGCTGAAAGTCACCGGGTTCCGACTCCCATCCATCTTCTTCGTGCCTTCGTGTGAGATCCCTCCGTTTTCGTGTCCTTTCGTGTATTTCGTGGGCAAAGGCTTTCCTGGGTTGTTGAACCACGAAACACACGAAACACACGAAAGGGAAACGTCGTCCCGACGGAGCGTCGAGTGTCACCCGCCGTCCTCATCCCATTGGCGATCAAACGTCGCCGCTCCATTCCCTCCCCCACTGCGCTCCATACGTTCCATGCAACTCAAGCGTCCCGTCCTCCAAAAAAACGGCCCCCCAGTCTTTCTCGTGCCTTCGTGCCTTCGTGTGAGATCCCTCCGCTTTCGTGTGTTTCGTGGGCCAAGGCTTTCCCGGATTGTTGAACCACGAAACACACGAAACACACGAAAGGAAACGTCGCCCCGACGCAGCGTCGAGTGGCACCCGCCGTCCTCATCCCATCGGCGACCAAACGTCGCCGCTCCATATCCGTGGCCCTCCACGAAATCCGTGGTTCCAACCCCACACGACCACCAACCGTCGAACCCATCGTCGAACCGAACCGTCGTACTCGTGCTCGCACTCGTACTCGAAAGCCCACAGATGAGATTCGACTGAGGAAAAAACCATCGGAACCGAGTACGAGTACGCGTACGACCGCGAATACCGCCAACGAGTAAGACAACCCGCCCCGCCCCCTCAATCCAGGGTGTAATTCATGTACCCGATGAACATCTCGTCATTGGTCTGCTCACCAAACCCCACTGTCCGCGCCGGATCCGGGTTGAAAGGATTCCAGATCGAGTTGTCGAACGATCCCGTCACCCGCACCCGCGTTCCCGCCGGATACGTCCGCGGCGCCACCAACCGGTACATCGCCTGCCACGCGAAATCGTAGTAGGGCACGTTCAACACCGTCTCCACCGTTCCATCCGGCAACTCCGCATCGAACCGCATCGATTTGCCCCGGTAATGCATGTGTGGACTCAACTCATGGATCGTCACCGGGCGCGCAAAGGTGATCGTCGCCGACGCCGGTGAATCGATGTCTCCCGGCGCGATGTTCAATTCGGTCGTGTAGGCCGCACCCGTCACCAACTCCTTCGCCGGCGGTGCAGGCGCCAGATAGAGCCCGATCTGCGTCCGGTCCGTCTCCGCCGTCATCACCGGGGTGTAATGCATCTGGAAGATCACGAAGGCACCCGCCTTCAACAGCTTTCCCGTCCCCTCCGGATAGGCCACCTGCTCCATCCCCGGCACGTATCCCGCAAAGAACCCGCCCAGACCCGCCTGCACCTGCAACAGGTCCGCAAATCCCGTCCCCGTGAAGATCAAGGAGTGATGCACCACCTTCCGGTTTCCCGGCCGCACCACCGCCGCCCGCAGCCACACGTTGGTCGGAAACGGATTCAACACCACCAGGTACCGATACGGGATCTCCGATTGCACGCCCTTCGCCGGAATGTTCTGGAGCGGGATGCTCAGGATCCGGTCAGGCGGTCCCATCGGCCAATCCACCGGCGGCTCCACCGGATTCAACTCCAACGGATCCAACCCTTCGCCCCGCGGGGCGCCGGCATCCAGCCACGCCACCAACTTCTTCGTCTCTTCCGGTTCCAGGGCGAAGTCGTTGGCAAAAACCCCCTTCGGCGCATCCGCATGCCATGGCGGCATCAACCCCTCCATCAGGTTGGCCTTCATCACCGGTATCTTCTCCGCCAACACCGCATGCGACGTCATCGCAAACGACCCCACATCCCCCTCCCGATGACACGGCACACAGCTCCGGATCAGGATCGGCGCCACATCCCGCGCATAATCCACTTCGACCTCCCCACCCAGGGCCATCCCAACTCCCGGTGCCTGCGTGAAAGGCACCCGGATCGGTCGCCCTTCCAGATACGAAGCCACCGCATCCGCCAGGTAATCCTGCCGGACATCCGCCCCGTTGAGTTCCACCCGGTCCGCCACCGCTCCCCGATACAACTCCTCCATCATCTCGCCCGTCACCGCCACCACCTCACCCACCCGCCTCACCCCGAAGGTCCGGGTGACGGATTGGGCGATGTCATGCAGCACGGGTTCGTCCACCGACGCCGCGGCGACTGCCGGGGCGAGGCTCGGCCTCGGGTCCACCGGGTTCACCAGCCAGAATCGGACGGGCTTGTCCGCGAACCGTTCCCGGATCGGTCGCAACGCCTCCGAGGTCGCCTTCAATCCCGCGTTGTCCGTGAACGCCAGGACCACCACCCGAGCCGTTCCTTCCCGCAACAGGTCGTGGGAACGCCCCGCATGATCGGTCAGACGGAAGTTCCAGATCGGCGCCGCCGGCGGACGGGGCGACGTGCGTTGCATCCGATAGAACCGCCGATGCTCGGCCCGGGCCTGGGGATCGAACCACGCATGATCATGCTCCGGCGCCACCTGCAACACCTTCTCCCAGTTCGATCCCGCCGGATCATCACTCGCCAACAGTTCGTAGAGCGAATCCGGCTCCGGCGACCGCAACTGGAGCTTGGGCAACCGACACACCGGATCCAGCTCGCTCACCAGAACTCCGGCACCCGACACCGTCATCCAACCGGCCAGCGCCAAGCCCAGACCGGCCAGCCACCGGCGGAAGTTTAGGGAGGAGGAATCACGCATCCATCCACCTAGCCCGAAACGGCCTCCCAGTTCAACCGCACGGTTCATCTCACCGCCCAGCCGACCTGACCCGGCGATGCTCCGGTGGATCCGCCGCCTCCCGTTCACGGGGTTGGTTGCAGCCTGAGGAACAGCGTCTGGCCGCCCGCCGGGAGCGTCACCCGATAGCGATCTCCCACGACCTGCGGCTGGGTCTCGGTCGGCGTCCAGACCGCGCCTGGCCCGATCACCGGGGATTGCAGGAGCACACAGCCCACGCAGTCCAGCGACCATTCCATCACGACCTGATCGTTCTCCCAGAGGATGTTCACCAACCCCGGATCGTCCCCGCTCCGGGCCCGGAAGAATTCTCCCGGCGCAACCGCTGGACGCGGCGGCAGATCGGTGCGCAATGCCGTGGGAATGACGGTGGCCAGCAGACTCCACGGGCCGGAAGACCCGAAGGCGTCCCGCTGTTCAATCAACCAGGCTTTGCCCGGCACGGCATACAGCGTGAGGCCCACCTGTTCGTCCAGGTCTTCGATGTCCAGCATCGGTTCGACACCGACCACGAACACCCGCCCGGCTCCGCCCTGACCGGTGGCGGTCAGCCCGTCGATGCGCACTCCGGTCAAGGACTCGCCCCGGATGTTGACCACGGAGGAGTTGGAAGACGGAGTGACATTGAAGCTGAGGCGGGCCAGCGGGAAGTTCCCTTGCAGCCATTCTCCCGAACGGCTGTTGAAGGTCGCCCGATAACGTCCGCCACCCAGTGGCACCAGGTCCGCCGCGCCCACCTGAGGCGCCAGATCGGTGAGCTGGATGTCGGTGAGCCGATCCCCGCCGATGCCAAAGGTGAACAGCACCTGTTCCAGTGTGGCACCGGAATCCAGTTGCAATGCCACGGACCCCGCCGTGTTGGGCAAGGCGGCCGTGGTGCCCGGTTTGACCCGGAAATCCGAACGCGTGTCGAGGACCGCCACCGCGAAGCTCTGGCTCGCGCTGAGACCCGGGATGCCGTCGTCGTGGACCACGACCGTCACGGTGTAATTGGTTCCGCCCTGGAACTCGCTCGGCACCCAGGTGAAGGAACCGGTGTCAGGATGGATGACCGCCCCCGCCGGTGCACCCGCACCCAGGCTGAAGGTCAGCTTCTGCAAGGGCAGATCCGAATCCGTGGCCACGGCCGTGAAGCTGAGCAACCGGCCTTCTCCCAGGGAGAAGTTGGGAATCGGCTCCAGCACGGGCGGCAGGTTCGACTCCAGTACGATGACCCGGAAGGTACGACTGGCGGTCATGGGCGGCACACCACTGTCACGCACCACGACCGTCAATTGATTGGTGCTTGGCCCATGAAGCTCACCGGTATTCCACGTGAGCAATCCGCTGGAGGCATCCAGCACCACACCGGCCGGCGCACCCTCACCCAGTTGATAGGTCAACGCGTCGCCGTCCGGATCCGTCGCCGCCATGCTCAGCGAAAGCGTCTCGCCCTCGACGATCGTGACGTCCGATTGCGAGGCCAACACCGGCGCCCGGTTCTCCAGGATAACCGTCGTCCGGGCCTGCGGAGCCGCCGGCGCAACCTCACGATTGCCCGAACGATCCACCGCCACGCTGTAGAACGCATACGTCCTCCCCAGGCTGCCCTGGAAGACCGAACCGCTGGACGACGTCGCAGCCAGCCAACGCACGAACGGTCCGCCATCCACGCTGTAATAGATGTCGTAACTCGCAATGCCGCTGCCGCCGGCATTGTCCTGCCCAGCCCATTGGACCGGGAATGCCGCATGAGCCGTCTCGGGCAGTGCCGACACACTGCTGACCGGCGGCACATCATCCGCCACCGGCAGCGCCTCATAGGTCAACGTGTACTGACCGGTGCTGTTGTGATCGAGCAGGTGCAGGATGTTTTCCAGGGCAGGTCGACGACCCAACCCGATGAAGGTGCGATCCGTCACCCAGACATTGGTTTCCACGCCCACCTGGATGTTGTCCGAACGCCGCACGCCCACCAGTCGATAGGCCCCGTTGGCCGGGTCTGGTACGCGCAGGTAACTCCACCCGGGAGGCATCGCCGCCGTCAATTGCACCTGCAGGTTGCCCGGTGCAAGCGCACCCGTGACCACCGCGTTGGTCACCACCTCGACCCGGTTGCTGGAGCCATCGCTCAACCACAGCGTGTCCGGCAGATCCCGCAGGTCCGGGATGTTGTTCACCAGGAAGTCGGGCTTGCCGTCCTCGAAACTCCCTCCCGCCTGGACCAACCGGGTCATCTCATGGATGCGCACCTCATCGATCAATGAAAGCCGCGGATTCCCCTGTCCATCGAGATGTTCAAAGGTCGCCTTGTAGTCGATGAACAACCCTTGAAGGGTCGAGGTCATCAGCCATCGCGCGACGCTGATTCCACCCGGTGGGATGGTCCCGAAGTTGGCCGTCAGGGTCGGGGTCATGTTCTGCCCCGCCACCTCGGTGGCAATGATGCGGAAGTCGATCAGCAGACCCTTTTCGTTCTCCACGATCTCGGGTTGGGCCGACGTGATGCGGAAGTTCTTCGCCTCACCCGCGCCCCGGTTCTGGACCATGATGGCCAGGTTGAACGGAATGCTCGGCTCAACCTGATCCGTGAACGGATCGTCGGAATACACATCGCGCTGATGGAAGTAATCCAACGTCAACCGCGCCGTCGGGTTGACCGTGATGGGCACCGGAGCCAATGGGACCGTGACCAGCAGGCCATTCAGCGTGTAGCGGAATTCCCCCCCGACAAAGTAAACGGTCGGTTCCAGCGGAGCCGCATCCACCGTCGGCACCAACACCCACCGGGCCGTGCCCGATGCACCCCCCACCACCCGGCCGTTGCCGTCCACATCCGTCAACCCCGTCAACTCCGGTGCGCGCAACCCGAACATCGCATCGGCATCGTTGCCCTGGCTGTCGGTCACACGGACCACCACCCGGATGTCCTCCAGCGAATTGGCGGTGGCATTGTCGATCTCCAGCGTGGCGCGGAACGCCTCGCGACTGAGCACCGCCGCCTGATCCAGCTTGATCTTGACCTTCGCACAGACGCCGCCTTCCTCGCCTTCCTGGCTCCGGATCCGATACGTCTCGACGATTGCGTTGATGGGATCCGTGAAGCCCGCCGCCACCGCCTCGGCATGATAGGCCGAGGCCAGCACCAGCTTCGATTGCAGTTCGACGGTATCAATGAAGTCGAGGTTCGAGCCGGACGGCGCATCAGACGGTCGGACAATTCCCTGGGCCAGCATCTCCACGGTGCGATTCCAACGTTCGATCAACCGGATCACTTCCTTGGAATCCACGCCCGGAGGCTGAACCCCTTCCAGCAGACCCGCACGTTCCGTCGCCGTGATGGTCCGACCCCCGTCGGAACCCGCCGCACCGACCGTCTGGAACCGTGCGTACCAATCGCCGGTCGTCGTGTCCGCACTCGGGTTCAACCACACCCCATCAGGAGAACCCGTGATGATGTTGAACGCATCCATCTGCGCCCGCACACCCACCCGGTAGAATTCAATCGGGTCACTCTCCGGTCCGCTGATCAGCACATTGGATCCCGCCGATACCGGCGTGATGAAACAGCGGGTGATGGAATAGATGCAGGCCGGAATTCCGGCTCCCGGAACCAGGCAACCCACCGCACCCACGCCGCAATCCAGCACGTCCAGAGCCGAGACCCCGTCCCCCAGGCTCATCCCACAGGAGAAGCCGCTGGCAAAACATCCGATCGGACCCGGAATGCATCCGGCCGCCGCCAACAACAGACAGGCGGGATCGCATCCCACCTTGATGCCGAAGGACGGACTGCTGTAGCTCGTGTTGACAGTGCCGCCACTTGGGCCGGACGGACCGCCCCAGCCAAGCCACCCTCCACCCGGAGTCCCACCGCCACGAGGGCCGCCGCAATCCCCCACCACTCCGCTGACACCCACCGGCGCCCCGCCACCGATGGTCAACGGTCCGCATTGGAAGGACCACGCGGCACCACCGCTCATACCGCAAGGGACGCCACTCGCCCCGCGCACCAGGCCGGAGGCCCCGCTGAAATCCCCGATGCGCCGCAGGGTCACCGGGATGGTCAGTGAACCCTGGGCCGGCAGCGATCCCAGGTCGGTGATCAGGGGTTCAATCGAATAAAACGGATGGGAAGTGAACCCGAGCTTTATATCGTCCGCCCGGATCAAGCCCCGGTTGCGGAACGTCATGTTCACCTGCTTGGTCTGACCGACCACCAACAGGTCGCCCACGTCCAACACCGCCGGTTCAACCGTCACCACCGGCGCCGGCACCACCGTCTCAAACGTCGTCTCGATCGTGATCCGGTAGTTGTCCTCGATTTCGATGCGCTCAACCGTCCAGCTGTAGCGCACCGCCTGATAGGAAAGGAAGGCCGACACCGAGTTGGTCGCGCCCGGCTCGATCAACACCGTGCTGCGATGCCCATTGTGCTGCACCGCGTCCAGTTCCAGGTCGTAATAGCCTTCCATCAGATCCGGCACCACGAAGCGCCCGGTTCCATCCGTCACTCCATTCGTGATCACCGCCTGGGTCACCGCATCCCGGATCCGCACCGTCGCATTCGTCAACGGCGGTGATCCCGCCGCATAATAGGTGAACTCGTTCACCGCCGTGACTTCCAATGTGCCACGGCCATCCGAGAGCGCCCTGTAGGAGAAGGGCACCGCGATCCCCACGCCCGTCCCGTTCAAAGCCAGGTTTCCGCTGTGGACCGTCAGCGGCAGGTCCGCCGGCGGATTGAGCTGCACCGTCACCACATTGCTCGCGCCGGGTGCCAGTGAGGGAATCGGATTGGGAGACACCAGACTCATCCACGGCAACGGCGGCAGCGAGACGGTCACCGGGCCGGTGGGCAAACCACCCGGGTTCATCACCACGAACGAAACCGTCCGCGAAACACCCCGCTGCATGCCGCCTTCCAACCGACCGGGTTGTGCCACCAGTCGAGGCACCAACGCATCGATGTCCACCCGCATCGGGATCAGCAATTCGGCACCTTCAGCACTCGTCACCCGGACCTGGACGAAGCCCCAGGTGAAGGACGCATCCGTAGCCGACACTCCATAGCCCAACTGCACACCGCCCGCGCCATCGATCACGTCGGACTCCAATGTCAGGGTCACATTGACGTTCGGCGGTTGGCTCACCACTTCCGCCTGCATTCCCGTCAACGGCACGTCACTCAGATTCTCCAACCGGAAGCTCCCGCCCACACTGCTGCCTTCGCTCAACCGGACCGAGGGATTCGCCGGCACCGACCGCAATCCCAGCAGCCGGAAACCGTCCTGCGCCTCCGGGACAGGCTCGCCCGGATGCCCGGCTGAAACCTGATAGAAACCCGCCTCGCCCGGCAACGGTTGCCAGTTCGCACTGAACCGTCCCAATGCATCCGTCAGGGCCGCGATGGTCCGCACCGTGTCACGCACCCGGATATGGATGCTCACCAGGGAAGATACCGCCGGTTGTCCGCCGGGCCGTCTCGCCTCACCCGTCAACGGCACCGGAGTCCCCGAAGGCGCCGACTCCAGCGTGGTGGAAACCGTCGCGGTATAGGCCGGCGCAACCCGGATCGGCGATGTCGAGATCCGGACATTGTTGTCTTCCAGCAACTCGACCACTCCATCCGTCGCGTCCGTGACCACCACGATCCAGTAATCCCCCGCCGCCTGCGGCAGTCGGATCGGCAGGGTCTGGCCGAACTGCGCTCCCACCGGCAAGGCGCCATTGAAGGCGAACTGCCCCAGGAGCACGTCATCTCCCACCAACGAATCCGTCGAGAGATACACCCGCTGCACCACCGAATTCGAAGGCGAAGCCGCCACACCCTGATTCCTGATCTGATAACCCACATCCACGAATGCCTCCGTCTCCGCCAACGCCGGCACCGTCACCGAACTCACCACCAGGTCGGGCAGGTTCACATCCGTCACCGTCAATGCCAGGTTGCCCCCGGTGTAATCCGTTGCGCTGGCCACCAGGGTCACCCTCTGGTTCCCGTCGCTCTCCCCGTCCTCCACCGTGTTCAACGGGAAGTTCGCCGCAATCGCCCCCGGCAGGATCGTCACCGTCTGCGGTACCCGCAGTTCATTCGTGTTCCCAGACACCAGCGTCACCACCAACGTCCCGTTGGTTCCCGTGTTGCGCGTCACCGTTCCCGTGCCCGCCGGAGTCAATCCCTCCGGCAATACACTGCGATCCGCCGTCAGGGTCAGTGTCGGACCGTCATCGTCCGTCACCGTGACCGATCCCGCTCCACTCTGCCCCAGGCGCGTTGAACTGCCCGAAGCCCGGAACCAGGCCCGGATCTCAGCCGTCCGCGTTCCGTCCACCAACAGGTTGTCCACGGCGCTGACCGGGAACGTGACCGTCGTTTCGCCGGCAGGAATCAGCACGGCGCGCGGCACCCTCACCAGGTTCGTGTCGCTGCTCTCCAGTTCCACCGCCAGGCCACGCGGCGACACCATCTCGCGGGTCAACGTGCCCACCGCCGCCTGCGGACCCGCTCCCTCACTGAAGGACAACGGCGTCAACACCAACTCAAGCACCGGCCAGTCATCATCCTCGATCTCGATCAACTGGGTCGTGCCGCGGTAACCGTTGGCCGAGGCCGTCAACTGGACCACCAACCGCGGCTCAACCGCCGAATCGTCCAGCGCCTGCGCCACGAACGTCACCCCCGCCTGGCCATCAGGTATCGTCACCCCACCCGGAATGGCCAGTTGCGTCGGTGCCGAACCCGAAAGCGCAACCGCCAGGGCGCCCACCGTGGTATCGCGATTCACCGTCACCATCAGGGTTCTCCCTTCCCGAACCACATTGGTCACCACCAGGAAGCTCAGTTGCGGCAGGTCGACATCCAGTACCGTCACGCTCGCCGACGCCGGACCGAACCCGCCCGCAGACGCACCCACCGTCACCAACCTGGGACCGTCCACAACCCCGTCGAGTTGGGACTGGATGTTGAACGTGGCGGAAGCCGCCCCCGCCGGAATGACCACCTGCGCCGGCACCGCCAACTCGGACGGATGACTGTTGTTCAAGGTCACGGTCAAGGGGCCGGCCCGGCTGCCGTTGCGCGTCACCGTGGCCACGATGGGCTGCGAGGCTCCTTCGGGAATCTGGGCGACTGAAAGCGACAGGCTCAGCTCCGCAGGCACCAGGGTGCTCGCCGGTGCAACCTGCAGATTGTTCGTTTCATCCACTTCAATCACCTCGCTCCGACCATCCACCTGGACCACAAACCAGAGCGCACCCACCAGTCCGCCCGCCGGCACCACCACCGCCTGGGTGCGGACCAGCGAAACGCCCGCTGCCAGTTCATTCGTGAAACGCACCGTGGCCAGTTCAACCCTGCCTGCACCCGCATTGTTGGTGGCGAACAGGAAGGTTTCCGACCACACCGGACCGGCTGCCGCACCGCCCCGGTTGGTCACGGTATAGAGGAGCGACACCGTTTCACCCGGCTGTGCATTGGCCGGGGCCACCAGATCCAGCACCGCCAGATCCGGCAATGGCGGTAGCGAAAGGTTCAGGGCGGCGGATCCCACATTGTTGCCTTCATCCGATTCCGGCACGTCGTTGGACTGATCCGTAACGACCGTGATGAAATGTTGTCCCGCGGCGGAACCGCCCGCCAACGGCAGCGTCACCAACACCGTGTTGGTATAGGTTCCACCCGGCGGCAGGGGCACCGTCAGTGCATTGGCCGAGCCCAATAGCGTCGTCGGGGTGTTCGATACCGTTCCCAGGTAGATCCGGTCGATCCAGGGCACCACCACCGGTGCCGTTCCAGCGTTGGTGATCACCAGTTCCACCGGAATGCCCTGCCCAAAGCTGGCGTTGGCCGGGACGTTGACCCGCGCCACCCGCAGATCCGTCGCCACGATGTTCAATGGAGCGGCGGCAAACGCGGTGTTGTTGTTCTCGTCCAACTCGAACAATTGCCCGCCGCTGTCGATCCGCACCCCGAGATAGCGGGGTCCCGTCCCCACCGACGGCACGATCACCTGCTGGGTCACGGACAGGGACGCCCCCGGCGCAATGCCTGCCGCACCCGGGTTGAAGTTCACCGAACCCACCAGTTGCGCACCGGAACCATCGGAATTCGAAGACAACAGCACCGCGTTCTGCCAGGAACCAGCCGCCACACCCGGACCAATGTTGGTGATGACATAGGTCAAGGGAATCAGGGTCCCCGCCTGCGCGCTGGCCGGCACCGTCACCGCACCCGCCACCAGGTCGGGCGGCGCCTGCGTGCTGAACGTGAGATCCCCCGACTCGGTCGTGTTGCCATGTGCATCGGTCACAAAGACCCGGGCATGATACGCCGTGGCCGATGCCAACCCGGTCAGCACAAAGGTGTGCTGGGTGCGGAGCGTGGCGACACTGTTGGTCGTTCCGTAACCGGAGGTCGTTCCGTAGGCGATCCGCGCACTCGTCGCTTCATTGTTCGTCCACGACAACGTCGCCGTCGTGACTCCACCGGCAATCATCACCGGCCCCAGGACCGGTGGCGTCCGATCCACATAGATATACTCCGCGACGAAATTCATGTTCGTCGCATCGGTGGTCGCAAAGGTCTTGTTGAAGCTCGCATTGGTCCCGAAAAACGCCCCGTTGAGCGTGAATCGCTGGAAGGCGTAATGGTCCGGCGGCGAATTGGTCACGGTCGCCGGGGCGGAGAGGGTCGTGCTCTGGCCATTGTCATAGGTCCCGGCACCCGAAACCGGCGCCAGTCCGGCCGGCAGCGTGGCGGTGGTGACCACATGGACGAGATGGGCATCCACATAGTGCGCTGTCACCAGTCGATTCCCGAACACGGGCACCTGGAGCACCGCATTGCTTCCGAGGCTCGATCCGTCCTCCGTCCAATGGCTGAACCGATAACCAAATGCAGCCTGGGCAAACAGGGCGTTCGTCGTGCCCCACAGATACGATCCCGTCCCCAGCACCGTGCCCGCCCCAGCAGGCTGGTTCGCCGCCGCTAGCTGGAAGCTCGGAAGCGCAAACACCGCCACCAGATTGGCATTGGCGTTGGCGGTGAAGGTATAGGTGGGGTTCGAACTCCGGACCACGCCACCCTCGCTCCAGTGCAGGAACGTATACGGTGCCTGGGTCGTCACCGGCGTGGCGGTGACCGTCACACTGGCCCCCTGCGAATAGGAACCCGCACCGGTGACCGTGCCGGCTCCAGCAGGACTCACCCCCGCATTCACCGTGAACACCTGCGTGATCGCAAACGCAGTCGTGGCCGTATTGTTCTCGGCACTTGCATGGCCCACGGCGTCAAATTCGTAAATGTCCTGGTCGGCGTCCGTCACGACCTCCACCAGATACTGCCCCGGAAGACCGGCAGTGAACTGGACCTGGCGCGGTATCCCGGCATCGACTGCCAGCGGTGCCGTGTTGGTATGGGTCTGCTCCAGCACGGTGGCGGCCGTGGTCAGGTGACGCACCCGGATCCGGTCCTTGAAAACGGTGCCCGTGGATGCCGTCCCACGGTTGAACGTCGACCAGCTCAGGGTATAGGTCTGGCCCACCGGCCCCGTCAGGGTCAGATCCTCGATCACCAGGTCCGGATAATCCGCCCGCTGGATCGCAAACGGATTCTCGGTCGCCGTCTCGTTGTCACCCTCCAACAGGAACTCGTTGACCGTGTCCGTGTAGTCGGTCCGCACGATCAGGTAGAAGTCTCCGCCGACTCCGTCCGGCAGGGTCACCGTGTTGGTACGGGCATAGGACGCGCCCGGGGCCAATGCCCCGGTGTGCTGGTCCAGACCCAGTTGGATGTCGCCGGCATCCATCACGGGATCCGTGGAAAGCACCGCGCGGTCGAACCACACGTTCACCGGCGTGGCCAGTGTTCCCACATTCGCCACCGTATAGACAAAGGTGAACGGATCCCCACTTCGCAGTCCCGTGGTGACAGGCACCTGGAGAACCGTCACCTGGAGATTCGGGATCACCACGTCCTCCGTGGGCACCACCAACACATCCAACACATACTCACTCATCAGGCCGGCCGTCCCGCTGCTCGCCCGGACCAGCGCATAGTAGGTTCCCGACTGGGTGATCCGCACCTCAGCCACACCGTCCGAAGGCCGGCCGCTGCCCGCCTCGGTCTGATAGGTGTTGGCCGAATTATAGAGACTCACCACCGGGTTCACCGGACTGCCCACCGGCTGGCGGGTCCGAAGGAAGATCGTCTTCCCCGCTTCCACAAACCCCAGGTTGAAGTAGTCGAGATCGCTGTCGAGCTGGGTGTATCCGCCAATGACCGCCGTCTTTTGGGAACCACTTTCGGTATAACTGACCGCGGTGGCGTTCGAAATGCCGTTGTTCGGCTCCAGTTCGACCGCGAGGCCGGCACGGTAAAGCGATACCCGAATGCGATGCTCACCGTAGTAGCCATGCCATTGGGTGATCCGTACGGTGTACACTCCCGCTGTGGTCAGGGTGAGCGGCGCCGTCTGCAACAGACCGTTGTTCTCGGCGTTCAGCAGCAGCAGTTGCCCGCCTTCCGGATTCAGCATCTGGTAATAAAGCCCGCTGTTTGCCAGATGGCCCGGCGTCTCCGCACTCAACACCACCACGTCGCCCGGCTCGGCCTCGAAACTCCAGTAGTCCCAATCGTTGCCATCCCTCAGGTATCCCCGCCCACCACCGCTCCAAAGCCCCCCCTGCGTGCTCGTCATCACCAACGGCGTCGCCGTCTCCCGGGTATCGTTCGGCTCCTTCTCCGTCGCAAACCCCGGCACCTGCATCACCGTGAACTGCCGGCTGAATGCCGTCCCAAGCGCATTCCCAGCCCGATCCCGCAGGGTGTTCCGTGCGATGAACCGATACTCCCCGGGTTGCAGTGCTCCTCCCACCACCCGATACGACGGCGTCAGTCCCGATCCGTAGGCCGGGCTCACCGCAACCGCCCACAGCACATCGTCCGTGGTGTCGAACTGGTTGTCGGGGCCACTCGCCCGCAGCTCATAGCTCGACGGCGCATTGACCGTGTCCGCCGACATATCCTCGGTGAACGTCAGGGTGAAGCGGTCAAAAAGACCCGGCACAGTGCCTCCCTCAACCGGAAGGGTGTCGCCCACAATCAACGGCGCCACCTGATCCCGGATCTCAAGTCGCAAGAGGTACTGCGACATCAGTCCCGGCTCCTCAGCCGACCCGGCCCGGATCCCAGCGAAATAGGCCCCGGATTGTCCGGCAGGAACGGTGTAGTCAAGGGGACTGGCCCCAGGCAGGCCCGTCGCAACCTCCGCGCCCGCGCCGTTCAAGATCACCAGCACTCCGTTCAACCCGCTGTTCCCCGGCTTGTCATAGGCTACCCGAAACTCAGTTCCCGCGGTCACGTTCCCGAACCGGAATACATCTCCCGGATCACCCGCCNNCGCGTGAATGCCGGCACGTTCGCCTGCGCCACCGTGTTGTTGTCCTCCCCTTCCATCTGCCACGGCGCCGGCGCCAGCGTCACCCGGAACCGATACTCGCCCCAGTACTGGTGGTTATAACTGACCCGCACCACATAGGTCCCGCTCGCAGGCAAGGTCACCGGACCCGATTGCCCGGACCCGTTGTTCTGCGCATGGAAGTCCGTCAACGTCGTTCCATCCGGCCGATCCACTCGCCAATACAATCCGCTGTTCGACGGATTCCCCACCATCTCCGCCGCCAATACCAACCGGTCTCCGCCACGCCCACTGAACCGCCAGAAATCCACGTCGCCCGTCCCCGTCAGGTTGCCACGGCCCGCCCCACTCCGGATCCCGCTCCCAGCCGGATCCTCCGCCAACCCTTCCGTCCCATTCCCACCCAGCAACGTCATGCTGTTGCCATGATGATTGCCCGTCGCCAGGTCCATCCGGCCGTCCCCGTTCCAATCACCCGCCGCCACCCCGATCGGATTGCCACCCACGCCATAGGCAACGGGTGATTCAAAGCCTCCGGCCCCGGTGTTCAGCATCACCACCACCCGTCCGCTCCCATAACTCCCGATCACCGCGTCCAGACGACCGTCCCCGTTCACGTCCGACAGGATCATGTTGTACGGATCCGATGTCCCGGCCGCACGGCTGGTCAACGCCCCGAATGTTCCATCCCCGATCCCCGGCAACACCTTCAGCGTGTTGTCCGCCGCATTGATCGTCACCACGTCCAGGATTCCATCCCCCGTCACGTCTCCCACCACCACCGAGCGCGGATTGTTCATCCCCGCATAACTCACCGCTTCCTGGAACGTTCCATCTCCATTGCCCAGCAACACGCTCACCGTGCTGGCATTGTGGTTGGCCACCACCACGTCCTGGAATCCGTCCCCGTTCAATTGCCCCACCGCCACTCCCCACGGACCTGCCGCCGTCGCCAGGTTCAATGCGTCGCCAAAGGTTCCATCACCGTTGCCCAGACGCACCGTCACATTGCCGGCGTTGGCATTTGCGCTGACCCAATCCAGCGTGCCGTCCCCGTTGAAATCACCCACCGCCACCGAGCGTGGACCGTTGCCCACCCCGTAATTGGTGGGGCTGTGGAAGGCTCCGTTCCCCTGCCCCAACAGCACGCTCACGTTGTGGCTGTAATGATTCGCCACCAACAGGTCCGTCAGGCCATCCCCATTCAGGTCGCCCGATGCCAGCGCAATCGGGCCGCTCCCCGCGGCGAAGTTGGTGGTGGATCCAAAGGTTCCGTCCCC
>DITU01000112.1 GCA_002422905.1 Verrucomicrobia bacterium UBA6176 | reverse complement strand
TCCTTGATCTTGTCGAGGATGTTGCGGCTGTCCCAGGGGGCCAGAAACTGCCCCTTCTTCACATGTAGCAGGCCGCCTGCGGCCTTCGTCGCCCGGGCGGTGGCCACCACAAGGTCGGTCTGGCGACAGAGGAAAGCCGGAATTTGCACAAGATCGGCCACCGCGGCGACAGGTTCAGCCTGATCAATGTCATGCAGGTCCGTACAGATCGGGACGTCGAATTCCGCCTTGATCTGCCGCAGGATGTTCAACCCCGCGTCCAGGCCCGGACCGCGATAGCTGCGGATGGATGAGCGGTTCGCCTTGTCGAAACTGGCCTTGAACACGTAGCCCATCCCCAACCGCGCACACACCGTCTTCAATCGACGCCCGATCTCCAGGCACAATTCCTCCGACTCGATCACACACGGACCCGAGATCAGGAAAAGCCGGCGCCCGGCCGACAACTGCCGCCATACCGTCGCTGTCGAATCTGCCATGGCTGGATCTTCCCCCGCCCATCCCCGGGACGGAAGACGGGAATGGATCCGTGTCCATGCGAAGAAAGGTGCGTCCCCCTTGACCTTCCTGCCTCGCCTCCAAGAATGCGCCCATGCCGATCTACGAGTTCGCCTGCCCGAAATGTCGCAAGATCTTCAGCTTCCTCAGCCATCGCATCCAACCCGCCCACACCCCGAAATGTCCCCGGTGCGGAGCACGAAAACTCAGTCGTGAGATCAGCCGCTTCGCCCTGCTCAAGGGAGCACCTGAACCCGCCGACACCGGCATCCCCGGCGACCCGACCGAAGCCGGGGGCCCGCCCATGCCGGACTTTGATGATCCCCGGGTGGAACAGGTCATGAACGAACTCGAACGGGACATGGATCATCTCGACGAAAACAATCCACGCCACATGGCCCACATGCTCCGCAAGATGCAGCAGGCCATGCCCCCCGGCACGGTCCCGAAGGAAATGGAGACCGCCCTGCGCCGCCTCGAACAGGGCGAGGACCCCGAGAAGATCGAGGAGGACATGGGCGATGTCCTCGGCGAATGGTTCGGCAAGGATGGCGAAGGCTCCGGCCCCGGTGGCGGCGCTGGCGGCTACTCGCGCGATCCCGGCCTGTACGACTACTGAATCGGAAGCGGACGCACGGCCCGGGCGACGCGCTCCCCGCCCCTCCCTCTCCGCGTCCCTGCGTCTCTGCGGGAGTGGATTCCCGGGAAGAGCCTCTCCAACCCGTACTCGTACTCGAAAACACCGGTCGGCTCTCACGGCCGGACCATTGTCCGTCGCCGCTTTCTTCGGGAGCCCGGTTTCCCCGCACGCTCCTCCGTCCGTGGCCTCAGTGGATGCTGAGGTAAGTGTAATCCTTCAGCCCGCGTTCGTAGTCGTCCAGCAGGCGCATTGCCTCGCTGGGCTTCAACCGGTCCGACCGGATCGCGGCATCCACCTGGGCCTTCATCTGCCGCTTCAACTCGTTCACGTCGTACTGCACCTCCGTCAACGAATCGCTGATGGTGTCTCCATCAATCACCTCTTCGATGTAATACCCCGACGGTTCATCCGGTTCGAGGAACACATGCACCTCGTTCACCCGTCCGAACAGGTTGTGGAGATCGCCCATGATGTCCTGATACGCCCCCATCAGGAAGAAGCCCAGCAGGTAGGGCTCCTGCACCCCGTTCCCCTTCAACGCATGCACCGGCAACGTGTCCCGCACATCCCGCAGATCGACGAACTTGTTGATCTGTCCGTCGGAATCGCAGGTGATGTCCACCAGCGTCGTCTCCCGCGTGGGTTTCTCATCCAGCCGATGAACCGGCATGATCGGGAACAACTGCCCCAGCGCCCAGTGATCCAACAGCGACTGGAACACCGAGAAATTGCACAGGTACTGGTCGCCCAACGCGTCTTCCAGATGCCGGATCTCGTCCGGGATATAGGCCTGGCCACGGAAACTCTCGATGACCGCCCGACTGATGTCCCAGTACAGGGACTCGATCTTGGCTTTGTCCGGCAATTCCAGCATGCCCAGCGTGAACATCTGATGCGCGTCCTCCTTGCGATCAAAGGCATCGTGCCACGCCTCCCGCTTGTTCAACCGATCCAGGTCGTCCCGGATCGCCATCAATTCCCGCACCAAGCGGTGATCCTCCGGACCAAAATTCAGGTTGGCGGCCTGCCGGGTCTTGTCGATGGAACCAAACACCTCCACCAGCAGCACCGAATGATGCGCCACCAGGGCCCGACCCGACTCGGACACAATGTCAGGATGCGCGACACCCTCCGCCTTGCAGACATCGGCGATGCAATAAACGATGTCGTTCGTGTACTCCTGCAGGGAGTAGTTCGTGGACGAATCAAAGGCGGAACGCGATCCGTCGTAGTCCACACCCAATCCGCCACCGACATCCACGAACTCCGCCGGGAACCCCATCTTGTAGAGCTTCGCGTAGAATCGGGCTGCCTCCTGCACCGCCTTCTTCACCGTCAGGATGTCCGGTACCTGCGATCCGATGTGGAAATGCAGGAGCTTGAAACAATGGGAAAGTCCCTCGGTCCGAAGCATGTCCGTGGCCGCCAGTAGATCGCTCGTGCTCAAACCGAACTTGGCATTCTCCCCGCCGCTCTCAGCCCACTTCCCCGCTCCCTTGCTCATCAAACGCGCCCGGATCCCGATCATGGGCTCCACTCCCACCACCCGCGATACGTTGATGATCTGGCGCAGTTCTTCGAGCTTCTCCACCACCATGATCACCTTCTTCCCCAGCTTGATCCCCTGGAGCGCCAGCTTGATGAAGGCGGGATCCTTGTACCCGTTGCAGATGATCAACGACCCCGGCTGGTCCTGAAGCGCCATGCCGGCGAACAACTCCGGCTTGCTCCCCACTTCCAGCCCGAACGAATACGGTCGACCCGCTTCCAGGATCTCTTCCACCACCTCCCGCAACTGGTTCACCTTGATCGGGAACACTCCCCGATAAATGCCCTGGTATCCAAACCGCTCGATGGAAGCGCGGAATGCCTCGTTCAACGCGATGACCCGGTGACGCAGGATGTCCTGGAACCGCACCAGAAGCGGGAACTTCAGGTTCCTGGCACGGGCTTCCTCCACGATGTCCATCAGATCGACTTCCACCCCGTTCTGGAGCGGTTTCGCCATCACGTGGCCTTCGCCATTGATGTCAAAATAGCCGGCACCCCACCGGTCGATGTTGTAAAGGGTCCGGGCCGCGGCGATGTCCCAACCGGAGTTTCCGGCGGCGCCAGCGACAATGGTGGAGTCGCTCATTTCTCGTTGATCAAGAGGCCGGACTGTATGAACGCGCGACAGAGATTCAAGCGATGGGTTGTAAAATGAAGGGGCAGCCCGTTGCTGCAATCCATCAGTCATCCCCACCGTGCCCGCTTCAATACGGACTTTTCAGGATCTGCTCCGAGAATCCGGCATCCATCCACCCCGCTCCGATACGGCAATGGCGTCGCATCTCAATATTCGACATTCCATCACGCAGCCTGGGCCCAGGCGTCCGCCGGATCTGCTGGCACGCACGGGGTCGAAGCGGCGGAGGCGAGGATCGCCGCTCGCCTCAGCCGGAACGATGCAGTTGGGAGGGACGTGGCGGCGCAGCAGGTTCTTTCGCAGGCCGAGGAGTGAGCGAGGCGTCCCGCAACGCGGGATAACGAGCGAACAACGAAGGCATTGCGGAAGAAGATCCAGCCGGAACGACCGATCCGACTGCATCGTTCCGGCTCAGATATCAACCATTCAGTCGCGCCCCCATTGCCCTCCCCCTTCTCCTGAGGATCTCCAGCGCGCTTGCATGAGGATGATTACAGGCCCGAATGACCAGCATGGATCTGGTTTGGTCGGAGAATCGCCCTCCAACTCTTCCGGTCCGAATGGACCCCACCAGCCCACTTCCCTCCACGCCCGCCGAACGCGAAGCGTCCTGGACTGCGGTCGCCCCCTGCCGCCTTGAACCCCGCCGGCACAGCGACGACGCATGATCGAGTTGGGTGCTGGGAGCACCGTCAATCCAAGGCGCCAGGGGACGGGCCCGCCTTCTGCGGCGTACCAACCCCGTTCAATCCCAGGGGAGTCTGTCGGGATCACCGCCTCTGCCCCTGCTGCAACTACCTGGTCCCCGAGCGTGCGGTGCGAACCTACGTGCCGGCCTTCGACAAGGGATCCTCGCACTTCGTCACCCTTGACCCACCGCCGGATACTTCAATCCGGCAATCCGTCCAACCACTGTCCCATTGCCTCCACTCATTGGATCGTATGAATCAAGGTAACGCATCGGGACCCGCTATTAGCTACGGGCGGGGAATGTCGGAGCCCGGTCCCGCCGGCCCACCGGGCCGGAAGACCACAGCCCGGGGCTGAGGGAGTTCGACGACCGATGCCCCGGGTGATGCGTCCGAACGGGTTCCTACTTTGAGAACCCTCTGCAACCCCTCCGGGGGAGATATTCTTTCCTACTCTTTCCCGGGGTGCGCTTCGCGACCCCGGGCTACCGGCTCCCAACCCTTCGGGTTGAAGACGCCGCCGGGGACCAAACTAGGGTCACCACCCGACGGTAAAAACGCATAAGGGTCGAATTTCCGTGATTCATGGGAACTTTGCCCATTATGAGCTTTCTTAAGGCGTGGGTCTAACTGGTGGCTATCAAGGGCTTTTGCACTCTGGGGACAGGCTCTAAATATGTTGAAATACCCTCAGACAATTCGACAACGCATTCCGTACGTTGCCCTCGGGACGAATCAAAACGCGTCCTGAGAGCCCGTCTGAAAACACCCAGGGGAGCTGCGACGAGAGATTTGGCTGAAAGCCGAGGCGTGAGCGACGCGCATATCCGCAGTGATCTGTAAGAAGCGAACAACGAAGGATTTCAGCCAAAGATCCGTCGCCCGCAGGGTTCCTGCGCAGGAGGCTAGTGGATTAGCCCAACCTCAGCAGGCAATCGGGCTCAGTTGGCCATACAAGATCGGAATTCGGATCTCCTGCGCGGGAACAGCGCCCCTGGGTGTTTTCAGACGGGCTCTGAGGGCAGTCAGGCCCAGCGAAGGGCTATTGAAGATCCAGTCGTCAAAGGCTCAATTAAAGTCTGCCGGTGTGGAGGTATATTGTTCGAGGATATTCTCAGGCAGGTGGAAATTGAAATCCCATCACCGTTCTTTATTCGACGGTCAGCAGTCCACATCCGCACCGATCCTGCACCGGACACAACGAAGAGCGAGGGCAAAGCAGCCCAGTCATTAGGCATTGCGGTGCGTGACGGATCAATTGTTGATTTTTTGGGACCGCTCCCATTGCTCCATACTAACAGAATGAGGTGCACCAGAATGCCCTTTGTCACTCTCTTTGAAGATAGGCTTAGCCAAATTGCGTACCCTCAATTAAAATGTATTAACCCCCTGCCACCGCACTTCACTCCCCCTAAGCCATTCAGTGATTCTCTATCGAATTTTCCCGAATCCAATTATCACTTATCAAGGGTTTAGTAGCGCCTGGAAAACTCTGCAGCGTACCTTGGGTCCCTGGACCGCTTCATTAGAAATGAGTCACTGTTTAACCTATAATAAATGCTGTCAGCTGGTGCGAACATGTAATTAATCCACGATACTCTAATCCACCAACCGTCATCTTCGCCCCGAAGGTGCGGATACTTTGGGGCTGAGTAGAACGCGATTCTCCCAGTCTTGTCGTACACCGGATGATCCCGGACCATGAGAAAGGTGTAAGCAAGCCAATAGGCACACAACGTGCATGCAGCACACCCTAAGAAGGCCAACATCCAGCGGAGGCGTGAGCGTAAGGGCGTCATTATTTGTCAAAAGCCTTCTTCTCCGCATCCCTGAACACCTTCCCAGGTGTTGAAGAGCAAGGAGCAATCCACCCCTTTGTTCGGGCCGGATTCACATGGCAATGATACGAATCACGCTGCGGCGGTTGGCCTGATTCCTAGGAAGCCCGGAGCTTTCAGACGGGCTCTCACATCGAAAGCCATCGAAAATCGTCTGAGGTCTTAATAACGATATCCCTATCTTCACACCGAATGAAAAACACCGTTCCCCAAGTCGCACCAGGCTTATAATATATGGCTTTTGAATCTTGATACTTAATCGAAATACCCGTGAATCGAAGCACGTCATCGTGTGCGCGGACCAACAGCCGAACTGGTTCCACTTCCTTCAAACTCGTCCAGTCGCTGAATTTGGGCTCCTGCATGTCAATTCTTGCGGATTCCACCTCGGCAACGAAGAGTGATCCACTGGCCACCGAGACAAACCACCCAACTCTGCCGATTCTAGATCCTGAATAAATGTACTCTGCTTCCACACGAAGCATTCTATCGATGTCGGGGGGAGATCCCACTATAATCCTAGCTATTGCTATCACTATCGCAAAGGTAGCTATGCGAGACGCGAATGAAGTCAGGGCACCCCAACCAAAGCGTTTTCCGGTCCATAGTAGCAAATAATTAGCCAGCGTGGCCGTGGACAGTACAATGATCAGCGGAATTACCCCCACTAAAAGCCCATATGTCAGCATTAGGCTTAGATTTGACGTGCAGGCTCGTCCGGAGATGAACAAAGTGAATAACCCAAGCACGATAGTTTCCCCAAAAATCAGCAATATATATTTCCTATTCACAGCAGTTAACAACTCCTTTAACAGTAAACTGCGCTCGCAGAAGGTATCTGGGTCCTGTTGCATCAATATGGTTACCAGCCGCCTTTTCCAGTAATCCAGTTCCATGAAATTTTTCCGAGTCCATTCCGAGCTTGTCCAAAAATTTGACTTCAACGGACCACTCAAGGGTGCAGCAACCTCTATCAATCTCCAAACCACCCAACACCCAATCCAGTCCCCCAATCCAAGATATTTGTTCTCTTGGCGTTTGGGGAATGTGATAAAACTCTAGAGGGTAAGCGACTCTAATGTAATTACGACCGTTAGCTTCGGCTTTGATCATTGCTTTATTTCGAAGGGTGCGCTCAAACATGAGGATCTGGTTGTTCGTTTCGGCGTCGCCGGACCCAGTATAAAGGCGGTCTGGCAAATCAATCAGGTTATCACGACAGAGTTGACCCTTTCCATCCTCCATGTATTGCCTCAGACGCTCACGTATGGCTTTAATCGCAGGTGCGGTCCTATGGTTCCCCATGAAGTTTTGATTCGGAGTACGCCTGTTTGACCCAATCAAGTTGTCCGTAACGCTTTCTATCATCGCGCCGGGAACAGGACTTGGATCAATGACAGGGGTTGCTGGCAGTGCCCAACTCACAAATCCATAGATATCGACGGTCTGAATCGGCGAGTTAGAAATTGCCGAATAGAGTGCTATTCCGGAACTTTCCTCGCCAGGATCCCTACTCAACCACCTCCCCGTCCTGACATCATACCCCCGGTACTCATACAGCACCACTTCCGCCACCGGGTCTTTCCGCTTCGTGCTGAACTGCCACTCGTTCCAGCTCACGACGGGATTCCCAGCATCCACCCGGATCACCCCACCAAAGGGATCGTACTCATATCCGCCACTTCGCGTGCCGTCGGTGGCCGCGGTCAGGCCGCAGACGTTGCCGTTGCCGTCGTAGGCGTAGAAATGCCGTCCGTGTTGGGCATGGTGGACCCAAAGCAGACCGCCGACTCCACCGGCTCCCGTGCGTGATCCACTGAGGTCCTTGCCCCAGGCGTAGGTCGCGGTCACGACGTTGGAACCGTCCAGTTCGGCAATGCATTGCCATCCGTCATAGACGTACTTGGTCACCACCACCCTGCCTGTGTTACGCCCAGCGGCAACTGACGTCCACCCTGTTCTGGGGCCGGTCCGACCTATATCGCAGGGGAAGCGTCGAATCCGGACCCTGGCCATGGTCGAAGAGGTGGCAACAATCTCCTCCTCAACCAGACCCGCCCCAGCGTCCGCACGACTGAGCGCTCCAGATCCGCATTGCAGTTCTCCTCCCTTCGGACGTCGCGCCGTTGCGTCGTTGCGTGAGACCTCCCCATCAGATTTCCCTGCACCTCACGCAACGCCGCAAAGCCCGCAACGTTCCGGAGCGAAGGAATCCCGCCGATCTCCAACGCCAACGGCGTTCCGGCCTTCAGCCCAGGGTTGAGCCGAGGAACGAGGACCCACCCTGGGAAGCCCGTAACAATATTCTGCAACCGCAACGCGGTTGTGGCCGACCCTCTCGTCCCCCATACCAGGATGTAGATCAATGCTGTCGATGGCCCGAATCCCGTTGGGATTCATCAAGGCCGACACGGGGACGGCGCTTCCAGCGTTGCCCCCTTCTTTTCCCGCCCCCGTGGACGCCGAGGTCACGAGGCTCCAAACCTCTCCTTCACCTCATGACAAGCCACCGACCGTCCCGGCGCCACCTCACGAAATTCCGGGACTTCGCTCCGGCACCTCGCCACCGCCACGGGACAACGCGGATGAAACGGACACCCCGATGGCGGCTGCAAGGGCGAGGGAACATCCCCTTGCAAGATCACCCGTTCCCGCCGGCGCACCCCAGGTTCGGGTACCGCCGACAACAAGGCCCGCGTATACGGGTGCAGGGGATCTCCGCAAACCGTCCGGGACGGTCCCAGTTCCATGATCCGACCCAGGTACATGACCGCCACCCGATGGCTCAGGTGTTCCACCACCGCGAGGTCATGGGCAATGAACAGGTAGGCCAGTCCCCGTGATCGCTGCAGCGATTGCAGCAGGTTCACCACCTGCGCCTGCACCGACACATCCAGGGCACTCACCGGTTCATCACACACGATCAACTTCGGTTCCACCGCCAGTGCCCGCGCGATCCCGATCCGTTGCCGTTGCCCGCCGCTGAACTCGTGCGGATACCGGTCCGCCACCGCCGGATCCAACCCGACATCCTGCAGCAATCCCCCGATCCGTTCCCGACGCGCGCCGTGCTCCTGGATCAGTCCATGAATGTCGATGCCCTCGCCGATCGCCTGTCCGACCGTCCATCGGGGATCGAGGGATCCGTACGGGTCCTGAAAGATCATCTGCAATCCACGACGGGCGCGACGCAGCGCAGGACCGTCCAACCCTGCGAGGTCCTCGCCGTTGAATCGGATCGAACCCGCCGTCGGCGTTTCCAGCCGGACAATCGCGCGTCCCAGCGTGCTCTTGCCGCAGCCACTTTCACCCACCAACCCCAGCGTCTCCCCTGCCGCCACCTCCAACCCGACTCCGTCCACGGCGCGGACCCAGGCCCGGGGACGTCCCCGCCAATCCGGTCGGGCCGGGTAATGGACCTTCAACCCTTCCACCAACAACAGGCTCACGACTGCACCTCCACGGGATACGGACAACGCACCCAACTTTCCGGCGCGATCTCGCGCCAGGCCGGTTGATCCGTTGCACAGCCCGGTGTTGCCCGACTGCAACGCGGATGAAACCGGCAACCGCCCGGCCAATGACCCGGCGACGGAACCGTTCCGGGAATCACCACCAGGCTTTCACGGACATCCCCCAGCCGCGGCACCGACCCCAGCAACGCCGCGGTATAGGGATGCCGCGGCGCATTCAACACGGCTGACACCGGCCCGCGCTCCACGACCTGGCCGGCGTACATCACCGAAACCCGATCCGCGATTTCTCCCACCAACCCGAAGTTGTGCGTGATCAACAGCACCGCCATGCCCAGTTCGCGTTGCAGGGATTGGATCAGATCCAGGACCTGCGCCTGGATCGTCACGTCGAGGGCCGTGGTGGGCTCGTCCGCGATCAGCAATCTCGGTTGGGCCGACAACGCCAGCGCCAGCATCACCCGCTGTTGCATCCCACCCGACAACTCATGCGGATACTGCCTCGCCCGGATGTCCGGCGACGGAATCCCCACCCGCTCCAACCAACGCCACACCACCGCATCGGTGGCTTCCTTCGGCCGATGCAACTGGAGCATCTCCCTGATCTGCGTCCCGATGCGCATCACCGGATTCAATGCCGTCGAGGGTTCCTGAAACACATAGCCCACCCCGCGCCCGCGCAGTCGTCGAAGCCCGGCCGGATCCAGGCCATAAACATCCTCCCCATCGAACCGCACCGTTCCCGCCACCCGCCGGGTCAGGGTGTCTGGCAACAATCGCGCCACGGACAGCGCGGTGAGTGATTTGCCCGACCCGCTTTCACCCACCAACGCATGGACCTGGCCGGCGTCGATGGCGAGTTCCACCCGGTCCAGGACCCGCACCGGTGCACCCTGGGCGACCAGGTCGACACTCAACTGATCCACCTCCAGTAGGCTCATGGGTTATACTCAACGACCGGATCGCGGACCACGGGGTTTGGAAGTACGGAACTCGCTGGATTCCTTCCATTGGGGCCAGCTCGCTCCCTCGGCCAGGGTCCATCCCACCTGCAACAACACCTCCAGGTCCTCCGCCGCCCCGCGCAGGTCCCAACCCGGTTTCACCTCATCCGAAACCTTGTGATAATCGTTCTCGATATACTCCAGGACGCGCTTGTCGCCGTAACCCGGCGGATGATCCCGGTAATTGTCGCCCGCCTTCAAATACAGCGCCGGCAAACCCTTCTTCATGAACTCGAAATGGTCGCTCCGATAGAAGGTGCCCCGCTCCGGATGCGGATCCGGCAACAGCCGCCGCTTGTGTCGCATCACCACCTGCAACAACACCTCGTCCAGGGTTGAATGCCCATCGCCCACCTGTCGCAGGTCACTTGTCCGGCCCCAGGTGTTCAATCCATCCATGTTGATGTTCGCCAGTGTCGACTCCAGGGGATACGCCGGGTGGGATGCATAATGGCGCGCCCCCAACAGGCCCTGTTCCTCCGCCGTCGGCGCGAGGAAAAGGACCGACCGACGCGGCCGTTTCTCCGCGGAGGCAAATGCCCGCGCCAATTCCAGCAATCCCGCCACGCCCACCGCGTTGTCCGCCGCCCCGTTATAGATCTGGTCGCCTTCCCGCCGCGCATCCCGACCCAGATGATCCCAATGCGCCGAATAGATCACATGCTGGGATTTCATCACCGGATCACTTCCCTCCAGCAAACCCAGCACGTTGCGCGACTGCACCGGCCGGGTCTGCTGGGTGATGACGGCATCAAAGCTTTGCGCGAGCCGGATGGGTCGGAATCCACGGGTCACCGCCCGTTCCAACGCGGCTTCATAAGTCATGCCGTTCTGCGCGAACAGGTCCCGCGCGGCATCCAGGCTCAGCCATCCCGCCACCGGCGATTTCGGATCCGGATCCTGGGCCAGATCAAAGCGTTCCTTGCCCCACGAATTCACCACGACAAACCACGGATACGCCGCCGCACGCGTCTCATGGATCAACAACGCCGCCACCGCACCCCGCCGCGCCGCCTCTTCGAACTTATAGGTCCACCGGCCGTAATAGGTCATCGCCCGCCCCTGGAACATCTTCGGATCCAACTCCCCATTCCCCTTCGGATCCAACACCGGCGGATCGTTCACCAACATCACCACCGTCTTCCCACGGACATCCACTCCCTTGTAGTCATCCCATCCATACTCAGGCGCCGTCACCCCGTACCCCACGAAGATCATCGGGGTCGAGGGAACCCGCACCGTCCCGTTCGTCGATGACGACCAGGCCACCACATCCTGCGGCACCTCCAACACCCGACGTCCAGCTGCCCCCTTCCAACCGCAGTCGACCGTCGATGTGATCCCGATGATCGGCACCGCCTGGGTCCAGCTTCCGTCGGGCATCCCGGGACGCAACCCCACCCGTTCCATCTCCCGCGCCAGGTACGCCACGGTCCGATCCTCACCCACCGACCCTGGACCACGCCCTTCAAACTCATCGGAAGCCAGCACCCGGGTATGGTGCAGGAGTTTTTCGGGATCGGGCGCGCGCCGCGATCCGGTGACCTTGCAATCATCCGGATGACCGGCGAGGCAACCCACCAGAAGAGTGAGGCAAACGACAGCGAACGAGGTGAATCGGGGAAACGGATTCATGGCGCGATGGAGGGGAACCTTCCCCTCAACTGGCGCACGCTACAGACCCGTTTCCAGCGCGACAACCGTCGCTTGCGGCGGCTGGACTTCACACCGCGCACCGGCGGATGCGGGGGGGAAATGGAAACGGGGCGCAACCTTGCGGTTGCGCCCCGAGATCCGGTTCCTCCTGGAGACCGGGATTGGATCAGTAATCCATTCCGCCGCCGCCGTGATGGGGATCACCGGCCGGCTTTTCCTTCTTCTCGGGGATCTCAGTGATGAGCGCCTCGGTGGTCAGCATGAGACCTGCGATGGAAGCGGCGTTCTGCAAGGCGGAACGGGTGACCTTCTTGGGGTCAACCACACCGGCCTTGACGAGGTCTTCGTAGTTGCCGGTGGCAACGTTGTAGCCCTCGTTGCCCTTGCGACGCTTGACCTCCTGAACGATCAGGCTGCCTTCGACGCCGGCATTGCTGGCCAACTCACGCAGCGGGGCTTCCACCGCGCGGCGGACGATGTCCACACCGGTCTGCTCGTCATGGATCGCGAGCTTCAACGCCTCGATGGCGGGAAGCGTGCGGATCAGGGCGACACCGCCGCCGGCAACGATGCCTTCCTCGACCGCGGCGCGGGTGGCGTGGAGCGCGTCCTCGACCCGGGCCTTCTTCTCCTTCATCTCGGTCTCGGTGGCGGCGCCGACATGGATGACGGCAACGCCGCCAGCCAGCTTGGCGAGACGCTCCTGGAGCTTCTCACGGTCGTAATCGGAGGTCGTCTCTTCGATCTGACGGCGGAGCTGGTTGACCCGGCCCTGGATCTCGGAGGACTTGCCGTTGCCCTCGACGATGGTGGTGTTTTCCTTCTCCACCACGATCGACTTGGCGCGGCCGAGGTCGGAGAGCTCGAGGCTTTCGAGCTTGATGCCGAGGTCTTCGGTGATGCAACGGCCACCGGTGAGGATGGCGATGTCTTCGAGCNNTTGATGGTGCCGCGGATCTTGTTCACCACGAGGGTGGCCAGGGCTTCGCCTTCGACCTCTTCAGAGATGATCAGGAGGGGCTTGCCGGTCTTGGCAACCTTCTCGAGCACCGGGATCAGGTCCTTCAGGGACGAGATCTTCTTCTCATAGATCAGGACATAGGCGTCGTCCTGCTTGACCTCCATCGCCTCCGTGTTGGTCACGAAGTAGGGAGACAGGTAACCCTTGTCGAACTGCATGCCCTCGACCACGTCCAGGGTGGTCTCGATCGACTTGGCTTCCTCGACCGTGATCGTGCCGTCCTTGCCGACCTTGTCCATGGCGTCGGCGATGATCTCACCGATCGCGGTGTCCCAGTTGGCGGACACGGTGGCGACCTGCTTGATCTCTTCCTTGTCCTTGACCTTCTTGGCGATCTTCGCGAGCTGGTCGACGGCGGCGTCGACCGCCTTCTGGATGCCGCGTTGGAGGGAGACCGGGTTGGCACCGGCGGTCACGTGCTTCAGACCCTCACGGTAGATGGACTCGGCGAGGACCGTGGCGGTCGTGGTGCCGTCACCCGCGATGTCCGAGGTCTTGCTGGCGACCTCGCGCACCATCTGGGCGCCCATGTTCTGGTAGGGGTTCGGCAGCTCGATCTCCTTGGCGACCGTGACACCGTCCTTGGTCACCGTGGGCGACCCGAACTTCTTGTCGATGACGACATTGCGGCCCTTGGGACCGAGGGTGGCCTTGACGGCCTTGGCGAGAAGCTCGACACCGCGCAGGAGTTCCTGACGGGCGACTTCATCAAACAGCAGTTGCTTTGCAGCCATATCTTTTCAGCAGTTGAACGTGGTTCGATTTAAAACGGTGGATATCAGACGATCACGGCGAGGATGTCGTCGGCATTGAGCAACTTGTACTCCTTGCCATCGACCTTGATCTCGGTGCCGCCGTACTTGGAGATGAGGACACGGTCCCCGACCTTCACTTCGAAAGGCTGGACCTTGCCGTCGTCATCCTTCTTGCCGGTGCCCAGTGCCCGGATCACGCCCTCGGTGGGCTTTTCCTTGGCGGAATCGGGGATGATGATGCCCCCCTTCTTGACTTCTTTTTCCTCGGCGGCTTCGACGAGCACTCGGTCGCCGAGCGGTTTCACATTGAGTCCCATATGACTGTTCTTGTGGTTCTAACTATTGCGTTTGGCTTGGAAACAAATCCCGCCGCACTCGCGACCGGGAAAATCTGGTTTTCGATGCAGGGTTGGATCCGACAACTCACTTCTTCTTCTCGTCCACAACCTCGGCATCAATGATCGGTCCCTTGTCGTCGGAGGCCGCCTGGCCGGCGCTGGCCGACTCGCCCCCCGCCTTGCCTTCAGCCGCACCCTCGGCACCCGGTGTCGGCCCGCCCTTGGCGTAGAGCTCCTGGCCCGCCGCCTGCATCGTCTCGTTCAACTTGTCGACCGCCGTGCGGATCGCCGCCGAGTCGCTCCCCTTGAGGGCATCGCGCACCGCCTTGGCCCCGTCCTCGACCTGGGCCTTCGCCGCCCCGATCTTGTCGCCGTTGTCCCGGGCAAACTTCTCGCCGCGGTAGGCCACGTTGTCCGCCTCGTTGCGCAACTCCACTTCCTCGCGTTGCGCCTTGTCATCCTCCGCATGCGCCTCGGCATCCCGCCGCATGCGCTCCACTTCATCCTTTGAGAGACCCGAGGACGCCGTGATCACGATCTTCTGGCTCTTGCCCGTGCCCAGGTCCTTCGCGCTCACGTTCAAAATGCCATTGGCATCCAGATCAAACGTGACCTCGATCTGCGGCACACCGCGCGGTGCGGGAGGAATGTCCCTCAGCTCGAACTTGCCCAACGACTTGTTGTCGCGGGAAAACTGGCGTTCGCCCTGCAACACATGGACGTCCACCCCGGGCTGGCTGTCGCTCGCCGTCGAAAAGATCTCCGATTTACGGGTCGGGATCGTGGTATTGCGGTCGATCAACTTGGTGAACACGCCGCCCAGGGTCTCGATGCCGAGCGACAACGGGGTCACATCCAGCAACAACACATCCTTGACCTCGCCCCGCAAAACCCCGCCCTGGATCGCAGCACCGATCGCCACGACTTCATCCGGGTTCACACCCTGATGAGGAGCCTTGCTGACCATCGCCCGCGCCGTCTCCACCACCCGCGGCATGCGGGTCATGCCACCCACCAACACCAGTTCATCAATCTGATCCGCCGAAAGGCCGGCATCCTTGATGCACGCCTTGGTCGGCGTGATGGTGCGTTCGAAAAGCTTGTCGCAAAGCTGCTCCATCTTCGCCCGGCTCAGCTTGCTCTGGATATGCTTCGGGCCGGTGGCATCGGCCGTGATGAAGGGAAGATTGATGTCGTACTGCTGGGACGAACTGAGGGCGATCTTGGCCTTCTCACCCTCTTCCTTGATCCGCTGCAAGGCATCCGGCTGCTTGCGCAGGTCGATCGTGGTGTCCCGACGGAACTCGTCCAGGATCCAATCCATGATCGCGTTGTCCCAGTCATCGCCGCCAAGGTGGGTGTCGCCATTCGTGGCCTTCACCTCGAATACCCCGTCGCCGATCTCCAGCACCGAGATGTCAAAGGTGCCGCCGCCGAGATCGTACACCGCGATCTTCTCGTCCTTCTTCTTGTCCAGGCCGTAGGCCAGGGACGCCGCCGTCGGCTCATTGATGATGCGAAGGACTTCAAGCCCTGCGATCCGACCGGCATCCTTGGTCGCCTGCCGTTGGGAATCGTTGAAGTAGGCCGGCAC
>DITU01000097.1 GCA_002422905.1 Verrucomicrobia bacterium UBA6176 | reverse complement strand
GGGATCACCGGGCGCCGCATCTCGGCCAGATTGTCGCCAAAGCCAATCGCATCGATCAGTTTGCCCGCCCATTTGTTGTCCTTGGGATCAAACGTATCGATGTGGCTGACCCCGCCGCACATGAACAGGAAGATGACGGATTTGGCCTTGGCGGGCTGATGCGGGCCGAAGATGCCGGGCCGCTTATCGGCTGTTTCAGCCCAGAGCCCGCCCAGGGCGAGCCCGAGGAAACCGCCGCCGATCTGATGGATGAAATCGCGCCGGGCGAAGCGTCCGCAGGGATAGATGGCGGAGGAGGGCCGTGGGTTATCGGACATAGATGAATTCATCCAGGTTGAAGAGCAGCCAGGACAGGCGATCCAGGTGGGCATCGTCATCCCCGATCCAGGCCAGCGCCTCGGTACGTTCGGACAGTGAAGGTGGGCGGGAAAGGACCCTTCTATAGGCCATGTTCACCGCCGCGGTGAGATCGTCCCCGATCTCTTCCCGCAGGCGTTGCCCGAGTTTGATCGAAGCCTTGTCGATATCCGGACTGTTCATGAGGAACAAGGCCTGGGGAGCAGTCACGGTCCGGGTGCGCAAGGGGCAGGGAGCGCGGCCATCCTCCACATCGAAGGTCTGGAGGAAGTTGGGCGTGACTTCGCGGCTCGCCGAGTAGCCACGCACCATATAGATGCCGCGCCGGATTGAATCGCCATCGCTGGCGCCGCCTTCTCCATTGCGCCGCTGATTTCGACTTCCGCCCGACCCGGGATCGAAGGACGGACCGCCCACCTTGAGGTCCAGGTCGCCGACGGCGGCATGGATGGAATCCCAGATGGGTTCGGCTTCGAGACGGCGCAGTCTGAAGTGCCAGAGCTGGGCATTGTCCGGGTCCCGGGTCAGGTTCCCGGCGAATTGCGCCCCGGTTTCAGAAGCCCGCCGATACGCGTGGGAGGTGACCATCAGGCGATGCAGGTGTTTCATGCTGAATCCGCTTCGGACGAATTCCGAAGCGAGCCAGTCGAGCAGGGCGGGATGCGATGGCAGGCCGCCGAACTTGCCGAAGTCGCTGGTGGTCTTCAGCAGGCCTTCGCCGAAATGCCATTGCCACATCCGGTTCACCGCCACCCGTGCAAACAAGGGATTTTCCGGTGCGGTCAACCAGTCGGTGAAGGCCTCGATGCGGCCTTCCCGGAAGTCGGGCTCTGAATTGGAGAAGGGCCAACCGGGTTTCACTTCCTTGCCGGGCTCGGGCCGCAGGGGATCGCCACTGGTCAGGATATAACTCTTTTGCTGTTCGCGAACGCGGTCGACTTCGACGGTGTGAAAGGCGGGCAGGGGAGGCGGGCGACGGGAGTTGGCGGCCGAGTTTGCCGCATCCCGTTGCCGTTCCAACTCCCGGAATTGCTTCCGTGCCTCCTCCGGCATCGCCTCGGTCAGCTTGTCGCCGTCGATCCGCAGGATGGGAAAGTAGTCATCGGCAATCTTCTGCTCAGCGACGGTGCGGAGCTTCTCGGGTTTGCGGATGATGACCTGGGCTTCGGGTGGAAGCATCACCACGCGCTCTTCGTAGAGTTGGGTCCGATAAGGTGCGGCGAAGTCATTCACGGCCTTGTCGAACGGTCTGCGCCTTCGTTCCGACTCGGCCTGAGCCTTCCCGTTGGCCAACAGGTCGGCGGCGCTGGCGAGATTGATCTTCCGCAGCACCAACGGATCGAACAGTGCCTTCATCTCGTAGTAATTGACCTGCGAGATGGGGTCGTACATGTGGTCGTGACACTTGGCACAACCCACGGTCATGCCCATGAATGCCGTTGAAACCGTGTCCACCGCGTTGATGGCGAGATCCTGCGGGTCTTCGCCGGTTCCGCGGGCGAGCAGGCCGAGGGCGAACTGATCTCCGGGCCGCGGTTCACGTTTGGAACGGTAACCGGTGGCCGACATCTGGGTGCGTTCACTTGAACGGAGTCCGGTCAATTGCACCTGCACGAACTGGTTGTAGGGAAGGTCGTCGTGCAGGGCCTGGATGACCCAGTCCCGCCAGAGATGAATGCCGGGTGCCGCCGTCATCCGCTCATCCGCATCGGCATAGCGCATCACATCGAGCCAATGCCTCGCGTAACGGACCGCGTGTTGCTCATCCGCCAGCAACCGGTCCACCACCTTTTCATACGCATCGGGTGAGGTGTCGGACAGGAACGCCTCCTGTTCGGCGGGGGTGGGTGGGATGCCGGTCAGATCGAGATGTACACGGCGCAACAGCGTGATGCGATCGGCAGTTCCAACGGCCTTGAGTTGGTTGACCTGGAGTTGGGCATCGATGAAGCGATCCACCGGATGAAGTGCGGCACCGTCGGGGAGGTTGGGACGAACGACGGGTTTCAACGACCACCAGACGTCATTGGTCGTGGGCTGAGTGTCAGAAGCAACGGCAGCTGTCCAAGCCATGGCCCACAGTCCAAGCAGAAGGATCAATCGGGCGGCCCGCTGATTCCGGTGTCCGGTGTTCATCGGTCCTTGTCTTGAGGGGTGGCTTCGGAACGGGTGCGATGGCAGATCCTGTTCATGGTGCGATTGGGGAGGAGTGTGCCCGGTGGATACGATATTTGAAGTCTGGAAACAGGTTTGTGGGGGGCGGATTCTGACACTGCCCCCGGCCGGAGAACCCGAAGCATGGCCGCCAACTGGTTGTTGCCGTCTCAATGCTCTTGTGAAAGCGAGACTCAGTCTGCCTACAGACATGTCGAGTCGCACGCCGGCATCGGGGAACCAAATGAGCCTCAGGAGCAAGCCGGCGATGTTCTCGTCCGATGGAGCCTTGAGATTTCAATACTACCGGTATCGGTTCCAGGAGCCTGCCACTCAGAGGTGGCTGAACGCGACCTGCCGCAGGAGGAGGGAGGGCAAAGGTGAATGCGATATTGGACAATGCGGACCTCATTGGCACTGATCCAAATAGGTTGAAGGGTCTGTTTCGCGCAATTTCACCTTGCAATTTCCATCGATGAGCCCCAATCCGGTCACCAGGACACCAAGATCAAATGATGCAGAGCACGCTAGCGGATTTGCTTGGCATCGTTGAGCAAGCAAGGGGGCTTGGCAGCCTCGTGCTTGCCAACGGCACCCAGCTCATTGGGCATGTCCCGCACATCGCGGTTGAAGGCTATCTTCATGAGATTTACCCGGGACTATCAGGGGATCAAATCTTGCTGTTGGAGCGAAGTTTGGCCAACTCGGTCATTCCCCAAGAGTATAAAAGTTTTTTGGGTGTTATGAATGGAGCAACCTTGTTTTCAGGTGCCTTATGGTTTGGGGGATATCGTAGAGACTACTCAAGGACTGGGGATGATTGTCGACAGCCCTATGGATTGGACTACTTCAACGTTCTGGCACGGCCTCGAGACGCACGGAATGGGGAGTTCTTTATAGGGGGTTTTGATGACGAACATGGATCTTTACTCTACTTGCGTGAGGGACTTGTATTCAGGTGTAGCAGAGCCTCTTCGAGGCCTGCACATGAATGGGTAGGTTTCTGGGATATGCTGTCCTGCGAGACTGTGAGGATTTCCAAGCTGTTTGACTCTTTTGGGCGCCTGAAGGGTTCGGATTCTGCAGCCTCCATTTGACAGGGGCTTGTCTAGGATGCTGGGGATGTTGAGGTCGGATTCGTAATTTGGAACACCATGTTTGGGTTGCCGCATGAACAATCGAACCGTTGCCTTGCTCAATGCCTGCCTGTGCCTTGGGGGAGTTTTTATGCTTTTGTTGATGATTGATGGAGGGGTGTTGGACCTTGACTCTCCTGCTATGGCCACACTTGGCGAACTGCGGAGTCAGGCAGTCGAGATGTTCTACAGAAAAGCCGCCAGGACCCTTGTCGCTGCGCTTTATCTGATCATTGCGATTGGACTTTTGAATTTGGCACTGTTTCTCTTTTCCAAAAGGGAAAGAGTTTCCCCGGTCCGGGCCATGCTGGCCGGAGGAGATGAACTTCCGGTGGCGACTCCAGCCGATGAACAGGAGGTTGCGGACGTGGTGACCCAAGTCCGAAAGGCCCGTCGGGGAAGGAAGGGAGCGGCTTGAAGCGGGTGGTCTTCGATATCCATACCGTTGCCAGTGCTTCCTTCTGGAAGGGACCGTCCATGGAATGCCTTCGGTCCTGGGCAGAACGACGGTGCGAAGCCCTGGTCAGTCCCGCGATCCTGGCGGAATACGCCGAGGTTACCGACCGATTGCAGACGAGGTACCCGGATCGCACGCCGGTTCGTTGGGCGGCGGCGCTGGGAGCGAGTGCCGAGTTGGTTTTTCCCAACGTGAGGCTTCGAGGCGTCACTTCGGATCCTGATGACGAGATGTTTCTGGAGTGCGCCGTTGCCGGGGAAGCCCATTTCCTCGTTACGGGCGACAAGCGACACCTCCAAAGCCGGGTGGAGGTGCGCGGGGTTCGGATTGTGTCACCGGTCGCGTTTCTTGAAATTCTTCGGAACGAAGGGTGAACCGACTCGACTTCGGTACGTGGGAAAGTGGGTTCGCGCCTGAATGGCCAAATGGATTCATCTCCCATTAGCCCCCGGCGCATCCACCGGGCACGACGCCGATGCGGCGTTCCTTCAGAACGCATTGGCGTTCGGGATCCATCCCCGGGGTTGCACCCCGGGCTGGTATGCGACCTCCCCGTTGGGGCCAAGCCGTATCCAGGCAGCAGGATCGTGGCGATGGGTCGGAGGTTGGGTGGAGCGGTCGGTGGCTTGCATGCCGGGCGAACTTGTGAGGGAATCAGGAAGTTCCCCGTGTGCACCCGTGTCGGGTGGAACGTGGGGGCGTCCTGTCATCCGCCATGAAAACATCTGCTGCCGCCATTGTTGCCTTGGTCTGCGCCTCCGCGCTGACCGTTCAAGCCGCCCCGAAGAAGGTCCTGGTGGTCACCGCCACCAAGGGGTTCCGTCACAGTTCCATTCCCACCGCTGAAAACGTGCTGGTGACGCTGGGCGAGACCAGCGGGGCCTACACGGTGGTGGATGTGGTCCGGGGCGGACCCGAAGGAAAGGACGACGCGGAGGTCCGCGAAAAGATGTCGATGGAGAAACTGCGCGGGGTGGATGCCGTGATCTTTGCGAACACCACGGGCGAGTTGGCGATTCCGGACAAGGAAGGGTTCTTGAAGTGGGTGGAGGCGGGCCATGCATTGATCGGCATGCATTCGTGTTCGGACACCTTCCATGATTATCCGCCGTTCATCGGGATGCTGGGCGGTGAGTTCCTGACGCACGGACCGCAGGTGTCGGTGGACATGTACAATGAGGATCCGAGCCATCCGGCGACGCGTCATCTTGGCCCGATCTGGACGCTTTTCGACGAGATCTATGAGTTCAAGAGCTTTCATCGGAACCGGGTCCACGGGTTGCTGACCCTGGACAAGCATCCGGTTTCCCTGGTGCCCGGCGATTTCCCGGTGGCCTGGGCCAAGGAAGTGGGGCAGGGCGGCAAGGTATTCTATACCTCACTGGGACATCGGGAGGATGTATGGACCCATGCGTTGTATCAGCAGCACATCCTGGGAGGAATCCAATGGGCATTGGGTTTGGAGAAGGGCGATGGCAAGCCGACCGATGTCTCGAACCGGTTGTCGGCTGCGGAGGAGAAGGAAGGGTTCAAGCTGTTGTTCAACGGCCGCGATCTGACGGGTTGGAAATACCGGAATGATTCGGGCAAGAAATCATGGAGCGCGCAGAACGGGATGCTCTGCAATGTGCTGGGCAAGGATGAGCATGGCACCGACCTGTTGACCGACGCCAAGTATAGGAACTTTGTGGCCCGGTATGAATTCCAGGTGCCGCCCGGAGCCAACTCCGGCTTCTACCTGCGCGGCCGTCACGAGATCCAGGTGTACGATGACTTCAAGAGCGGCAAGCTCGAGAAGGGTGGCAATGGAGCGATCTACAATGTGAAGGCTCCCACCCTGTTTGCCTCCCGACGTCCCGGTCAGTGGCAGCAGGCCGAGGTCCGCATCGTGGACCAGAAGATCACCGTCATCCTCAACGGAGTGAAGATCCACGATCAGGTGGATTGCCCGAAGCCGACCGGCGGACAGCTGGATGACAATGTCGATCAGCCCGGCCCGATCCTGTTGCAGGGCGACCACGGCTCGGTGGCGTTCCGCAATATCCGGCTCAAGGCCCTTTGAGTCCGGCGAGGAACTCGATCAGATCGCGCATCTCGAACGGAGTGAGCAGGTCGGCCAGGCCTTCGGGCATGGCCGACAGGCCGCCGTCGGCGGGTTTGTATCCGTCGGCGAAATCCTTGTTGGGATGGACGATGGATTCCAGGAGGTAGGCGCGGTCGCGGATTTTTGCGATGCCATCCAGGGCGGGGCCGACGGTACCGCCATCACCGGCGACCTTGTGACAGCGCAGGCATTGGACCTGGGGATTGTTTTTGAAGAGGGCGCCGCCGCGTGCGGCATCGCCTCCGTGTAGCGTCAGCCGTCGTTCACCCAGGGCGTCGTCCTTGGGAAGGGTGGCCAGCCATTGTTCACGACCGGTTCGCAGTGCCTTGGATTGCTCCTGTCGAACTTCGGCGGCGCTCAGCACATCGAGGTGCAATTCCGGGGCAAGATTTCCGGCCAACAACCTTTGCAACGCGTCCTTGATCAGGGCATCGGCCTCAGGTTGACCCAACAGCCCCAGCGCCTTGTAACCCGCCTGGGCAATGGAGGTTGTTGAGCCGGGTTCAACCAACCGTGTCAGCAAGGGCAACGCACTGCCGGGGTCGAGTCGATCCAGATGCGGGATGGCAACGGTGCGCAGGGTGGGATCGGGATCGGCGAGGGCGAGACGGACGGCGTCGCCGGCCTGGATGGCGTTGAGGTGGGCGAGCAACGGGACGATGGCGCGACGGAGCGGGGGCGGAGTGTTGGTGCGGGAGAAGATTTCGAACAAGGGGTGTGCGGCTTCCTTGGTGCGGAGGGCGGCGGCGGCATCCACGATGGCCAACTGGACTTCGAGCGGGGCCGGGCCACCGGGAACCACGATCCCGTATTCGTCCGGGGTGGACGGATTCAGGATTTCATCGGCCACGCGAAGGAAGGCGCGGCGTGCGGCCTCGGCATTGCGTTTCAATTCCATGGCCTCGGCGAAGGAAGCGGACCGGCCAAGGTCATCGGGAAGAATGGGAAGTGCGGTGGCGCGTGAACCGGCGGCGGCCGCGGCCCGTTCCAGCAGCGGATTCGGGTTGGGAGCCGCGGCGGGTTCGGGAACGGCGGAAGGCCGGCCCAGAATCACCGGGGGACGCCACAGCCCATTGATGGGATCGAGGGGAGGCGGTTTGGCCCAGTTGCCCAGGGCGCGGAGGGCGGCGGCGCGGGCGGCCGGGGTTGGATCCCGGCGTTTGGCGAAGCCGGCCAGGATCAGGGCATGCTGCTGGGTGCCGAGTCGGAAGGCGGCATCCACGGCGCGGGTATGGATGGAAGGGGGGCAATCGACGCGCCCCAGGAGATTGGCGAGGGCAGGAAGTCCTGCGGGAATCGGGGCGTCATGGATGGCACGGGCGGCGGCGATCACCACGCGCGGATCGGCGTCGGAAAGGAGATTGGTGATGGCGGGCAACCGGAGGTGCCGATAGGCGAGCACCGCTCCGAGCCGGATCTCCGGATCGGGATCGGAAGCGCGACGACGGAGTTGGGGATGGGGAATGGGATCCGATCCGATGGCGCCGAGCCGGGACCAGAGCCGGGAAGCGGCATGGGTGAGGAAGGGGTCGCGGGAGGCATTGACGGCGAGGAGGGCGGCGATGGCATCGGAGGCCGGCGCTGGATCTTCCAGCATCGGTGCGAGATCCCCCAGGGCCATGGCGGCGTGGAAGCGGACGGAATCGGATCCGTTGAGGGAACGTTGGAACAGGGCGGGGACGATGGTCTCGACACCGGCCTCGGCGAGTACCCGGGCGGCGACCGCGGCCACCTGGTCATCGGGATCGTCGATGAGGATGGCGAGGGATTGGACGCCGGCGTTTGAAGTGGAGCGGGGCGAGGCGCGCAGGATCTGGCCGATGGCCCAGAGGGCGTGGCGTCGGGCGAGGGAGGACGGATTGGCGTTGGCGATGCCGGCGAGGGCGAGGAGGGCAGCGGGACCGCGACGGGCGAGTTCGAACTGGGCTTCCTGCCGGATGCGGCGGTCGGGATGTTGAAGGTGGGTGCCGAGGTTGAACGAAGATTCGTGGGAAAGCCCGCGTGCGAGCATCCGCTTCATCTCGCCCACCTGCCGGGTTTCCCGCGGGGAAAGGGGTTCGGTGGGGGTGATCCGATAAATGCGACCCTTGAGGGGTTGACCCCAACCGGCCACCCAATCGAGGACATAGGCGGCGCCGTCGGGACCGAAATCGACATCGGTGGGCCAGCAGTTCCAGAGGAACTTTTCCTTGCCGGCGACCTCGAAGGAGGCGCCGCGGGGCCGGACGGTATAAGACCAGACACCCCCGGGGAAATCGGCGTGGAGGAAAGTGCCGCGGAGCTTCTCGCCGAAGCCGGTGCCCGGATAGAAGGCGAGGCCGCTGGGCCCCTGGCTGACCGTGCCGGCAATGGGCAGGATGTTGTCCTGTCCACCCTTCCAGAGTTCTTCCTGAACCCAGGGACCGAACCCGGCCATGTGCTGATAACTGGCGCGCCATCCGTAATCGCCGTCCTGGACCAGATGCAGGACCCGGCACGGATCAGCCCCGGCGGTGTCGTTGTCGACCGTCCACAGGTTGCCGTCGTCGTCGAAGGCGAGTTCCTGGGGATTGCGCAACCCGATGCAGAAGATCTCGAGGTTGCGACCGTCGGGTTCGCACCTCAGGACGGCGCCCATGTCGGGCAGATGGATCCGGCGACCTTCGCGATTGGTGATGGAAGCGCCGCGGTCGCCGAAGCTCATGTAGAGGCGGCCATCGGGACCGAAGACCAGACCGTGGAGATCGTGACCGGAGACGCCGACATGAACGCCGAATCCGGAGGCGAGGGCGGTGCGTTGGAGCTGTCCCTGCGCGTCCGCTTCGATTTTCCAGAGATGGGGGATGTTGGCGAAATAGACGGCGTCACGGGTGCCCAGGACACCGGCCGCAGTGCCGTCCGCGGCGGAATTGAAGCCATCCGCCAATACCTCCGAATGGTCGGCCCGACCATCGCCATCACGATCCTCAAGACGCCGCACAATCTCCGAGTCGCGGGTCAGGAGTTCGGGATCGATGGCATCGAACTGGCCTTCGAGGAAGGCGACGCGGTCCGCGACGGATTGAAAGGCGAGATCGTTGAGGAGCCAGTTGGTTTTCTGGGTGATGTCGAAGATGGACCGGTTCCAGCGATGGGATTCGGCGACATGCACCCGGCCCCGGGGATCGATGTGGAACGCGACGCCATTCGAGAGTTGGGGTTCTGTCGCCCAGACCTTGAGTTGGAATCCGGGTGCGAGCTGGAGTTTGGCGGCCTGTTCACCGGCGGCAGCGAACGCGGCGGGATCGGCAGCGTGTTGCGCGACAAGCGAGCCGGCGGCAAGCAGCAGGGCGGGAAGGTGGTGGGGCCGCATGGATCGAAGGAGGGCTGGAGGCAGGAGGTGGGGACGGGGGGAATCAGCGGGTGGCATTGCCGATCCGATACAACGCGGTGTCGGTGCGCAGGTAGAGCGAGTCTCCGACGGCGACCGGCGAGGCCATCATCTTTCCGGGAAGCGGGTTCTCGGCAATGCGCTCGAACTTCGGACCAGGTTTCAGGACGGAGGTGATGCCTTCGCGATTGGGGATGTAGATGTGGCCATCGGCGAAGAGGGGGGAGGCGCTGTGATTGCCGCCGAGACGTTCACGATGGTGTTCGGTCCCGGTCCGGGCATCGAGACAGGTCCACATGCCGCCGGAATCGGACACGAAATAGAGTTCGTTTCCGACCAGCAACGGGGAGGACATGGTGGGAACACCCTTGGCATAGGACCAGAGTTTGCGGGGTTCGGTTCCGCCGAGTTGCCAGCATTGGAGTTCCGGCCGGGAATACCCGGTGCTGAGGTACATGCGATCTCCGGAAAAGACGGCGCGGGAAGAGATGGAGAAGCCGAGTTGACCATAGCGCGCCTTCCACAACTCCTCACCGGTGGCCGGGTCATAGCCGTAAAGCCAGTCGGCGCCTTGGGAGACCAATTGATCGCGGCCATCGATGCGCACGATGGCAGGGGTGGAGTAGTTCTTCTGGAGCTGGGGATTGCTGTTGAGGGTGCCGGACCGCTTGGTGCGCCAGGCTAGCTTTCCGGTCCGCCGGTCGAGTGCGGCGACCGATTGGGTGTCGCTGCCGTCGAGATGGAGGATGAGGAGATGCTTCCACAACACGGGAGAACTGCCGGGACCATTCTCGTGCATGATGCGGAGGGTGATGTTGGTCCAGAGAACGGCACCGGACCGGGTATCGACACAGGCCGTTCCAAACGTGCCGAAGTGACAGTAGAGCCGGTTGTCATCCAGGAACGGCGTGGGCGAGGCGTAGCTGTTGAGGGTGTGGACCCACTGGGGTTCCTGCTCCCGGATCAGCGGGATCCGATGCCGGATCTGACCGGTGTCGCGGTCGACGCACAGGGCGAGGAGTTCCACGGCGCCGACAAGGGCGAGCGGTTGGTCGCCGGTGTTGGCTTTCATGCGCCGTTCGATGTCCTCGGGTGAAGCGGGGGTTTCGATGGCGGCAGTGACCCAGATCTGGTTGCCATCAATGACGGGCGAAGACCAACCGCGTCCCGGAAGCGGCGTCTGCCACGCGACCTGGGAAGTCTCGCTCCATTTCACCGGAAGCCCGGTGGCGCTGGCATGGCCCAGACCGCCGGGCCCGCGCCATTCAGGCCAGTCGGCGGCATGGAGCAGCGGGCAGAGGGAAAGGATCGCCGCGGTGGCGACGGCAACGGGGATGCGGGAAGTGATCATGACGGTGAGCGCGACTCCGGGCAGGATGATCGATTCAACGCTGTCGATGCATCCCTAAATCCGGGAGGTGCCGGGAGGGAAATGCAGGGTCAACGCGAGGTGGTCCATGGGAACCCGGAGGAATGACGATTCCGGGGGAGGGGAGGCATCTTGGGTGCGATGGAACCCCCAATGCCAAAAATCCAAGTGCGACCCATCTCGGATACTCAACGATTCCCGGTACCAACGCCAACGGCGTTTCGACAATGAGCCCCGGGTTGGTCCGAGGAACGAGGACCTACCCTGGGAAAACCATCCCCGTGAAAATCCAACCGCAAGGCGGTTGTGGCCGGCAATGCCATCGACATCGCTGGAGTTTCAACGGGGTCACATCCAAATATTCGACAATTGAGTCCATTGGCCTTTCCGGCGCGATTCCGGGGGGGATCTCCATGCCGAAGATGGGGTTAACCAAATGTCAACGATTAGCTATGGGACGCCGGGCCCTGGGCGTGTGAATGGGAGCAGAACGTGATCCCGGCGTTCCCTGGAGCGGCCTGTTCGCCTCTCTCAACTGCGCTCACTCCACGAACCAGGCCGCCGGTGAAGATGGTATACGGCCGCCACAAGTACGGTGTCATCGGTGACCGAATAAATGACCCCATAGGGAAACCGACGGAGGCGACACCGCCGATGCCCATCCGACACTCGCGCCCAAGCCTCGGGATTCAGTAGTATTCGCTCGAGCGTGCGCTCCAACTCCGCCACGAATCCCAGCCCCAAGCCGGGCGAGACGCCGTCGTAGTACTCGATGGCCGCCCCGGAATCCGCGACTGCGCTCGCGAGGAAGCGATAGGTCATGTCACACACCGGTCCCGAAGCTCCCGCATGACTGTGGTGCCGTCGATGGCCGCGATCTCGCCACGGTGATAAGCGGCAAGACGTCTGTCGGCCTCCGTCGCCCACTTCGCCTCGACACCGCGGACAGCCTCGTCGTCCAGACTCCCGAGCAAGGCATCGGCAAGGATTGCTCGATCCTTGGCCGGCAAGCGCATCATCTCGTGTTCAAGAACCGCGTGGTCCATGGCCAACAGAATACGCCGCAGCACCATGGTGGCAAGGTTGGCTTCTGAGCCTCAATTGGGCGAACGCTCCGGCTCAGGCACGCCGGGCCGATGGCGCCCGATTGTCAACTGAGGCGCGATCCCGGCGTTGCCTGGAGCCGGCTTGTTCGCCCGAAGTTTATGCTGGCTGTGATGACTCATAAAAACTGTGCAAGACCCCGAGTGTCCAGAATGTCCAAAGTGCCAGTATCACCGTGGCGACAGCCGTATACCATGCCAGCCGAGATGTGCTGCACTCTCGATGCCTAAGCAACGAACACCCAACTCCGAGCAGCAACGCAGACACGACTGGCCCAAAGCGAAATACATGGCGAAATGCACGGGCACCGTGCGACCAAGAATCCATGCTCAGGTAATGTTCCCAACGGGTAAACTGCGACGGCAGCACAAGTAGCGGGAAACACGTGACAATGAAGCTTAACAGGACAACAGAAAACACAACCGGCATCACGATGTTACGCGGCGTAGTCACAAGTGCACGGTGCAGGGCGAACGATGAGGTCACCGACCGCCGCCGTGAGCGGGCGCTGGCAGCGAATCCAGCGTTTGATGAGCCGGTCCGGCCGAAGTCGAAACGACGGGCGGCGGTTCGTGTGGAGCGATCTTGTTAGCGAGTGCTGAGATCATTGATTCCTTGGATTACCGCTCCAAAGTGCCATGGATACAAGAAATGCAGCAATGCTCCACAGCAGCTGAAGTCCTCCGAATCCGAGCCACATGAGCGATCCAACAAGCAGCCAAATTGATAAGGCAAACCAGATCAGATGCCATAGCGTGGAAACAGACCATGTTAGCTTAAGGAACCAACGGCTGTGCATGCCCAACGCCCGCAATCCCCATAGCACCCAAACCAGGTATCCCGGAGCATACATCCAAGGAAACGGTCGCAGATAAAGGGTGAAAGCCCACCCCATTCCAGCGAGGAATAGTAACGCCGCCGCAACTCGGCCGGGCGGCCACTGCACGCGGTTCGGTATGGCGGAAAAGGTCATCGTGCTAACGACAGAACTGAGCGACAGCCGCCCCGCCGTGATGACGCCCGTGACCCTCAACAACCCGAGCGCGTCGCCGAAGCCCGCGACTCTCGAACTGCGAAGCGGGGCGGCTGTTCGCTCCAGTGACCTTGTTGAACGAAGCCGCTGCGCCGGGGGCTTCGCCGTGGTGACGACGG
>DITU01000060.1 GCA_002422905.1 Verrucomicrobia bacterium UBA6176 | reverse complement strand
CGGATGAACGGCCGGCGGCGAAACGTGACCCGATCCCGGATCGTTCCACACAAGACCGGATAACGCGCTTCCAACGCATCCAACACGGCACCCAGCGTGACCGGTTCCGACACCTCGACGCTCAACCCCCGCATAGACCGTTTCAGGATCGTCCAGGGAAGGTTCCAGATGCCACACCCGCTTGAACTCCCACGGATGCTGGGTGCCGTCATACCACTGATGCGTGCCGGTCACGCCGTCATAGGCAAACTGGTTGCCCATTGCTTCCCAGGTCCGTCCCCCATCATCGGAACGCTGGATCACCTGCCCGAACCATCCGCTGGTCTGCGAGGCATAGATCCGGTCGGGCTTCACCGGTGATCCCTTCAAATGATATATTTCCCACCCAGGGAAATGGGGGCCGCTGATATCCCAATGCTCGCGCTCAGCATCGGAAGTGAGGATGAAGGCACCTTTGCGGGTGCCGACCAGCAATCGTACATGGCTCATGAAGTTTGGTGTTGCCCCGATAACCCATCACAAACCACCCCCTCCGAACAACCCCGAACCAAGGGGCCTGAACTATTTCTTGCCCGAGGCCGGAGCGGACTTGCGGCTGCCTCCCTTGCCATCCAGCGCATAGCGACCCGACCCGGCCAGCAGGATCGTCACATATCCGGCCAGATACAGATAAGACATCTCGCCAGAATTCGACCCGGTCAGGTTCGCCTTGTGTACGATGAAATAGGCAACCCCCATGGTGATCGCTCCTCCCAACGCGGCGAACCGGGTGAACAATCCGAGAATCAGAAGAATGGAACACCCCACCTCCCCAAACACCGCCAAAGCCGCACTCGTCGTGTGTCCCACCCCCAGCGGATCTTGAAAACTGGAAGCCATCTGTTTGAAGCCAGCCAGCTTGTCCCAGCCATGCAGCACCAGCATCGAACCCCCGATCCACACCCGCAGGACGAGCAGGGCGAGATCCGTGCTGGAGGGAAGGAACTCGAGTCGGAGGAAGGAGACGATCTTGTTCATATCGTGCCGCCCAGCATGCCGTCCCGGGACCAGCCTTCAATCGGGAAGAAGTCCGTCATCGCGCCTTGGGAAACACCCTCCGCGCTTCGTCCTGCTCCAATTGTCCGCGCGTGACCCCGATCTGGTTGTGCAGCTTCAATTCGCGCCACACGGCTTCCCCCGTGATCTCGCCCCGCAGCAACGCCCGATACCGGGCCAGGGTCCGTTCCACCTCACTCGCGGATTCATCCACAAACTCCACCCGGAAATGCCGCGCGCCCAACGCCAGCAACCGGCCCACCGCCTCCGCCCCGGTCTGTGCCCGGGCGTTGAACACCGTGTTGCGACAACCGGCATCCGCCTTCAACGGATGTTCCATTCCCACCCGGTCCCGCAACCGCACCGCATGCCGGTCACAGGGCCGACCGCAGTTGGTATAATCCGTGCCCTTCGACAGAAATGCGCAGAACACGCAGTGCTCCATGTGGAACAGCGGCATGTGCTGATGGATCGTCACTTCAAACCATCCCGCCGGCGCTCCCCTCAGCAATCCCTCCAACTGCGCCACGTTCAAATCATACGACGCCGTCACCCGCTCCAACCCCGACCCCGCCACATACCGCTCCGCCGTCAATGGATTCGCCACGTTCAACGAGAAATCCCCGCGCATCCGGCTCCCACGGAAACTCCGCAGATGCTCCGCATTCCGCACCAGGTAACCGTCCGGCTCCGATGACCGCACGATCTTCAAAATCCATTCCTCGCCCGGCTTGAAGATCCGCGGCGGCGCCACCCACACCGTCGGGGATGGCTCCCGGCATCCGCACGATTCCCGCACCATCCGCACGCCTTCGCGAAACCGTTTCGGATCGTCGAAATCGAGATACAACGTCGTACACCCGCAGGCCAACGCCGCCTCCAACTGCCCCAACGTCCGCACCAGCGCAATGATCTCCGGCACGGTATCCGGCACGCCATCGGCCGTCCCGACTCCGCTCGCCACGACCTCGAACGGCGCCACTTCGGAAACCGGATTCAACGTCCAACGACGCGGCGCAGCGAGGGCGGCGTCCAGGGCCGCGGCCGTATCGCGCCGGAGCCGGTTGAGTTCGCTCACCGGCACGATCACATCGCCTTCGAGATGATTGTGGAAGGTTCCGAGATGAAACGCCGTGCCGCCCAGTCGACCGAGCTGTTCCTTCAAACGTTCCGTCGACAACGGCTGACGATCCGCCGGCTGAAGTGCGATCGCCGATTCCACCCGGATCACCGGCCCATCCGGATGCCGCGCCAACAAACTCAGCGGCGTCCCGGCATGACCATGTACTTCCAGAATGATTGGACGGGTATGACGCGGCTGGGTCCCTTCAAAGGTCTTGCGCAGGTCGCGGTCCAGGGCCGGGTCATTCGTCTTCCACAACCGATGCCCCGGCTGGATCCGGGGCCAGTCGATGTTGCCGTGCCCGAACTCAAGCGCGAGCTGGCCGCGCGGGCGCGGATGCACCGCGAACACCCGGCCGCCTTCCTCCTCCAGATCCGGGCGGCCGCCATCGAACACCACGCCATCTCCAGCCCGGACTTCAGCGGTGGGTTGAAGGATCAGGACATCGCGTTCAATCCGGACCACTTCACCCAGATACACCCCGCGCTTCTTGCCGAATCGCGCATGGGCAAGCTCCTGATTGTTGTTCCCCCGGAACCATCCCGTGTACAGGCCCCGCGAAAAACCCATCTCCAACTCGTAACGGGCCCGTGCCCCGTCGAATCCGGCCAACTCACCCACCGACTTCACCTCCGGCTGAACTCCCAACCGGTCCAGTGCCGCCCGATACACCCGCGTGACCGCCGCGACATATTCCGGCGTCTTGAGCCGTCCCTCGATCTTCAATGACGCCACCCCCGCACGGACCAGATCCGGAAGGACATCGAGCCCGGACAGGTCCTGCGGCGACAACAGATAACGTCGGTCACCCAGTTCTACCGGTTGGCCGTCGGAGATGAGCTCGTACGGCAGTCGGCAGGCCTGGGCACATTCGCCGCGGTTGGCGCTGCGACCACCCAGCGACTCGCTGGTAAGGCATTGCCCCGAGTACGCCACGCACAGCGCGCCATGAACGAAAACCTCCAACGGCAACGGCGCCATCGTCGAAGCCGCCGCGCCGGTCCCGCCACCAAACCCCTGCGCCTTCTGGATCGCTTCAATGTCCCGGATCGAGTTCTCCCGGGCCATCACCACCAGGTTGCATCCAATGTCCCGCGCAAATTCCACCCCGGCTTCACTCGTCACCGTCATCTGCGTGGAACCGTGGATGGGAAAGTCCGGTGACAACCGACGGATCAACCGGCAGATCCCCACATCCTGAACAATCGCGGCATCCACCCCCGCCGCGATGATCGCCCGGAGATACTGGGTGGCGTCCGGCAACTCTTCGGTGAAGACCAATGTGTTGAACGTCACGTAGCCCCGCACCCCGCGCCGGTGCAGGAATTGCATCAGCTCCGGCAGATCCGCTTCGGTGAAGTTGTGGGCCCGCATCCGGGCATTGAACCGGTCCAGACCGAAGTAAATGGCGTCCGCCCCGTTCTCGACCGCCGCACGCGCACATTCCCAATCGCCCGCCGGAGCGAGCAGTTCGGGGAGTCGCACCGTGGATTCAAGCGTTGGACCGTTCATCAGATGGCTAAGGGAGTTCGCTGCGGTTTCGTGACCATCCCGACGCACGACGGCATGCCCGGGCCTTGACCCGGACCACCCATAGGACCCAGCCGGCAACTCACGACCCAAACGCTCTCCACGTCTCGATACTGAAGAGGAGTCGGAAGGAAGTCCAAGGGACGGTACAGGGGAATCAGGGGTACGCCGCGTCGGGGATTCAATGGGATAGTTGGCCCCGCTTCAGCCGAGGGACGCGCACGGACCCGGTTTTGCTTCCACAAGGCGCCCCCTGGCATCTGGGCGCGCCTCGTTGACCGACAGGCTGTATAACTGTACTTACTGCTGATGAAGACGACCATTGATCTACCCGAAGACCTGCTCCTCAAAGCCAAGATCCATGCGGCTCAGAACAAGACCACCCTCAAGGAACTCGTCCAGATCGGTCTCGCCCAGGTTTTGAATCCCGAGGCAAGGGCACCTGACCCTCAGGCGGCCTTGGCCCGCCTGCACAAGGGACTTCGTCTCGGTGGCCGACCTCTGACCCGGGATGATGCCCATGTGCGCCGCTAGATTCCTCGACACCAACATCCTCCTCTACGCCTACGACCTCGACGCACCCGCCAAACGGGCGGTGGCTCTGCGGCTCGTCGAACAGGGTTGGACCTCTCCGGGTGACACGGCCATCAGCGTTCAGGTCCTTCAGGAGTTGCACGTCAACCTCTGCAAACAAGGCACCACCCACGCCGCGGCAACCCGGATCATCCAGGATTTCGATGCCTGGCCCATCGTTGAAAACACGTACGAGCTCTTGCTGGCCGCTCTGGACGAGAAGGTCCGCTGGAAGATCTCGCTCTGGGACGCCCTCATCCTCGCCGCCGCTCGTTCTTCCGGAGCTTCCGAACTTGTTACCGAAGATCTCAACCATCGTCAGGACTACGGCGGTATCCGGGTCGTCAATCCATTCCTGTGAACCCACCCCCGAAATTGGAACCCACCTGTCCCCACTTTGATGGACTGAGCAGATGAAATCGGATGGCAGGCGGTGTATCTTAACGAAGGGTCTCCTCGTTGAAATCCGGAGTGAATACCGGTCGGCATCAGGGGTCCGCGAAGCGGGTTGCGTATGGAAATGGTGAAGCGCGAAATCGGAAGTTGGATCATCGGCCTGTCCCTGGGATTGGCCGGCGTCTGTTTGCAGGCCAATGAGTTCGATCAGGTGGCCCTGCCCTTCCTCGAAAGGCATTGCTACGAATGCCACGGCGGCGCCAAGACCAAGGCCGATCTCGATCTCAAGGTCATCCGCTCCGACGCCGCCATCCTCCCCGAGATCAAACTGTGGCGGAACGTCCTCCAACAGCTCAACACCGGGGAAATGCCCCCGAAAAAGCATCCCGCCCAGCCCACACCCCAGGACATCACCGCCTTCAATGAGGCCATCGAAGCCTCCATCGCCCGCGCCGAAGCCAAACTCCCCCTCGATCCCGGCCGCGTCACCGCCCGTCGCCTCAACCGCACCGAATACAACAACACCGTCCGCGACCTCCTCAACGTCGACTACAACCCGGCCGAAAACTTCCCCGCCGATGACATCGGCCACGGCTTCGACAACATCGGCGACGTCCTCAGTGTCTCTCCCATCCACCTCGAACGGTATCTCGACGCCTCCGAAGGCATCGCCGCCCGCGCCGTGGTGGTCGATCCCCCCAAGCCGCCCTCACGGACCACCTCGTCCAACTTCCTCGAACCCAGCGGGTATGGCTCCGAAAGCTCCTTCAGACCGGTGACCAATTCGATCTCCGAACTGTTCGTCCGCCATGAACTCAAGGAAACCGGACGCTACACCTTCCGAGTCCGTGCCTCCGCCTCCAATGCTCCCTCGGGCGACCCCGCCCAGATGCAGTTGAGAATCGGTGACCGCGAACTCCTCACCGTCGCCGTCACCAACGAGGCCAGGAAGTGGAAGACTTTTGAGGTGGAGCTGGACCTGCCCCAGGGCGAACACCGCTTCGCCGCCAAATGGCTGAACCAGGATACCAACGTCGCCGAGCGCATCCTCTACATCAACGAGTTCAAGGTCATCGGCCCCGCCGATACCCGCACCCCCTTCATGCGACGCGTCGCCGCCGTCGCCCCGGACAAGGACGATTCCGAACGGGTCCGCCCCGTCATCGAATGGTTCCTCACCCGCGCCTTCCGTCGTCCACCCACCCCCGCTGAAGTCGTCCGATACGAAACCGTCTGGCGCGCCGCCCAGGAAGCCGGCGATGGCAAGTTCGTCGCCGGTCTCAAGCAGTTCGTCGAGGTCGCCCTGGTCTCGCCCAAGTTCCTGTTCCGCGTCGAACTCGACAACCGCCCCACCGCCGCCGAACCCCAATCCCTCGACGAATTCCAACTGGCATCGCGCCTCAGTTATTTCCTGTGGAGCACCTTGCCCGATGACGAATTGCTCGACCTGGCCGCCGAAGGTCGTCTCTCAGCCGAGATGGAGCAGCAGGTGCGTCGGATGCTCAAGGATCCGCGCTCGGCCGAAATGGTGCGCAATTTCGGCATGCAATGGCTGCAATTGCAGCGGCTGTCGACGTTCCAACCCGATTCCAAACTGTTCCCCAACTTCGATGACGGTCTCCGCAAGGCGATGCTCCGCGAGACCGAATTGTTCCTCACCGAAATCTTCCAGGAAGACCGCTCGATCCTCGAGCTCATCGATGCGGATTTCACTTACCTCAACCGCCCCCTGGCCCGCCACTACGGCCTCGGTGACGACGTCTTCCGCAATCGCGGTGAACAGGGCGGACGTCGCGGAGGAGGCCGCGGCGGTGGCGCCGAATTCTTCCGGGTCCAGTTGCCCGACCGCAATCGCGGCGGTCTCCTCACCCAGGCCAGCATCCTCACCGCCACTTCCAATCCCACCCGCACCTCTCCGGTGAAACGCGGCAAATGGGTGCTCGAACAGATCCTCGGCACCCCGCCGCCACCACCCCCGCCCGATGTGCCGGAACTGGATGATCAGCACCAGCTCTCGGGCACGCTCCGCGAGCGGATGGAACAGCATCGGGCCAACCCCGCCTGCGCCAGTTGCCATCAGCAGATGGATGCCCTCGGGTTCGCCTTCGAGAACTTCGACGCCACCGGCCGGTTCCGGGACAAGGACAACAATGAGGTCATCGATCCCTCCGGCACCCTGCCCGATGGCCGTAGCTTCGCCGGAGCCGGCGAGCTCAAGACCATCCTCAGCGACCGCAAGGAACTCGTCGCCCGCAACCTCACCGAGAAACTCATGACCTACGCCCTCGGGCGCGGCCTCGAATTCTACGATGAACGGGCCGTGAGAAAGGCATTGGCTGAGATCGCCCATGAGGAGTACCGTTTTTCGTCAGTCGTGATCGCCATTGTGAAGAGCGATCCGTTCCGGTTGCGACGCGGGATGGGCGTGGTGGAAGGCAGCAAGACCGGGACTTGAATCAGGCACCGATTCCAGCAGCGCAGTACGACAACAGAAACCGTCGATTTGAAGGATTGAACATGAGCCAGACCCACAAACTCTCCCGCCGGACCCTGCTGCGCGGCATGGGCACCGTCCTCGCCCTGCCGTGGCTCGAAGCCATGGGCCCCCTGTCCTGCTGGGCCGGCAACACCACCGTCTCCCAGGCCGCCCCAAACCGCATGGCGTTCCTCTACGTGCCCAACGGCATCAACATGGAGGACTGGCGCCCCGGTGAAGCCGGTAGCCTTCCCACCGATCTCCCCGCCATCCTGCGCCCCTTGGCCGGGCATCAGTCCGATTTCTCCATCCTCACCGGACTCACCGCCGACAAGGCCCGCGCCAACGGCGACGGCGGTGGCGACCATGCCCGCGCCCTCGCCGCGTTCCTCACCGGTTCACAACCCCGCAAGACCGACGGCACCGACATCCGCGCCGGCGTCTCCGTCGATCAGGTGGCCGCCCAGCGTCTGGGCGACAAGACCCGCCTTTCCTCCCTCGAGATCGGCACCGAAGCCGGCTCCATGGCCGGCAATTGCGATTCCGGCTACAGCTGCGTGTATTCCTCCACCATGTCCTGGCGCTCGGCCACCCAACCCGTGCCCAAGGAGGTCAACCCGAAGCTCGTGTTCGAACGGATGTTCGGTTCCGGTTCAAAAGACGAACGCATGCGCCGCGATTCCCGTCGTCGCAGCGTCCTCGACTTCGTGAAGGACGACTTCTCCGATCTCAACGGTCGTCTCGGTCGCAATGATCAACGGAAGCTGGACGAGTACTTCTCCGCCGTGCGCGACCTCGAAATGCGGATCCAACGCGCCGCCACACTGCCCGATCCCACCATCCCCGAAGGCGTCACCGCCCCCGACGGCATCCCGGGCAAGTACGAGGAACACATCCGCCTGATGATGGATCTCATGGTCCTGGCCTTCCAGACCGACAGCACCCGGGTATCCACCTTTGTGATGGCCAATGAAGGCAGCAACAAACCTTATCCCTTCATCGGCGTTTCCGAGGGTCACCACGACCTCTCCCATCACGCCAACAACGCCGAGAAAAAGGCGAAGATCGCGAAGATCAACGAGTTCCACACCACCCAACTCGCGTATCTCCTGGCCCGCATGAAGGAGGTCAAGGAAGGCGACGGAACCCTGCTCGACCACACCATGCTGGTCTACGGCAGCGGCAACTCCGACGGCAATCGTCACAACCACGACGACCTGCCCATCCTCCTCGCCGGTCGCGGCTGCGGCACCATCCAACCCGGACGTCACGTGGTCTACCCCAAGGAAACGCCCCTCACCAACCTCTGGCTCTCCCTGCTCAACCGCATGGACGTCCAGATGCATCAACTCGGCGACAGCACCGGCGAGTTGAAAGACGTCTGACCTATCCACACCCCGCGGCCGGGGCTGGATCGAAACCGGGTGACAGCACTTTGCTGTCACCCGTTTTCATTTCCCAATCCGCCACAGGTGCCCCGCCGTCCGGATGAAAAGCGCACCATCATCCGCCGCAGCCGATGCCAGGGAACGCTCCCCCAGCTCGTTCTTGGCGATCACTTCAAACTCCCTTCCCGGCTTCACCACGAAACAGGTCCCGGTTTCGTTCATGAAATACAACCGACCATCGCCGTACACGATCGACGCCGAGAAATCCCCGCCCAACCGTTCGTTCCACACCACCTTGCCCGTCTCCACTTCCACCGCACTCGCGATCCCTCCGTCCGACACGCAATACAACAGGTCCTTCACCACCACCATCGACGGCGTGTTCGGAGCTCCCTTGGTCAACGTCCACGCCACGTGCGATCCCGTCACATCCCCGTTTCCACCCGTCCGGATGGCGTACAGCACCGGTCGATCGTATCCGCTGCTCACGAACAGTTTTCCCTGTGCCAATATCGGGCGCGGGATCACCGAATAACCCTCCCCATACAACACCCGCCACAGCTCACGCCCATCCTCCGGCGCATAGGCAATCACCCCACCACTGCCCGGACTGATCACCTCGCGACGCCCATCCACCGTGATGGCCAACGGTGTGCTGAACGAAAACTTCTTCCGCGCCGGCGTCTCACGCGCGGTTTCCCAACGCACCTTCCCATCCCGCGCATCCAGCGCCACCACCCGCGGCTTCTCCGCACCGTCGATGCTGAACACCAGCAACCCATCCACCAACGCCGGTGAACCGCCATTGCCATGGACCGGCGTATAGCCCAGCGAAGTCTGACGCCACAAAACCTTCCCATCCCGATCCAGACAGGCCGTGCCGTGATGCCCGAAATGAACGTAGATCCGGTCGCCATCGATCACCGGGGTCGGGCTGGCCTGACCGTTCTTGGAATGGATCGAAGGTCCCGCCACCGGCAGGCTGAACACCACGGTATCCCACAGGATCCGACCCGTCGCCGCGTCCAATCCCAACACCCGAAGCTCCAGACCACCGCCCGCCGTCGGGACCGCCGTGGTCAGATGGATGCGTCCGTCCTTCAGTACCGGTGACGACCAACCCTCACCAGGGATCGATGTCTTCCAGGCCACGTTCTCAGTCGCACTCCAGCGGATCGGCAAACGCGTCGCAGAAGATATTCCCTGACCACCCGGCCCGCGAAACTCCGGCCAATCTCCCGCCCAACCCACACCCACACCCGTCATCAGGCACACCCACAATCGTCCCATCGATAGCCAACCCGGAAAGTGCATCCCCAACGCTATCGACCCGTTCCCGATGATGCACCCCAGAATCCAACCCCGTGGCTGTCCAGGTCACGAGACTCCATTCAATCCCGGGCCTGACATGCGTCCCCAACGGGGACCGGGAACTCAGCCCAGGGCTGAGGGAGCTCGGCGACCGATGCCCTGGGTTGTCCCGCCCCCCCCCGGACCCGTGCCCTGAAGGGGCACCGGAACCGTCCCATCTACCCCGCCAACAAATCGAATTTCTGGCGCCCGTTCAGGGCGCATGAACTTTTCGCCACATCACCCGGGGCATCGGTCGTCGAACTCCCTCAGCCCTGGGCTCTGATCCACCGGCCCTTCAGGCCGACCGGACCGACCTGTGTCCCAACCACTCGTACTCGTACTCGTCCCGGCCTGCGTCCCCAACGGGAACCCGGAATTCAGCCCGTTGGGCCGGCGGGGCCCCCGGACGATCCCCATGCGCCCGAAGAATTCGTCTTCCGTTCGATCACCGGTTGCCGGAGGTTGACCCCGGTTGTCGCGTTTCCTCCCGTGAACCTCCCCAAAGTCCCGTTCGTAGATCTTCTTCGGCAGTACGAGATGCTCCGTCCCGAGATGGAGCCCGCCGTGCTCGGATGCCTTCAAAAGGCCGATTACATCCTGGGCGCCGACACCGCGGCCTTTGAGCGCGAGTTCGCGGCGTTCAACCGGGTGCCGCATTGCATCGGGGTGGCCAATGGCACCGATGCCCTTCATCTCGGCCTGCTCGCCCTCGGCATCGGCCCTGGCGATGAGGTCATCGTTCCCGCCAACAGTTATATCGCTTCGGCACTCGCGGTTTCGATGACCGGAGCGCGCCCGGTGTTTGCCGATTGCGATCCCGTGACGTCCACCCTGGATCCGCATGCGGCGGCCCGGGCGGTGACCGCGCGGACCCGGGCGATCATGCCGGTGCACCTGTACGGGCATCCGGCGGACATGGACCCGATCCTGGACCTGGCGCAGGCGCATGGATTGCGGGTGATCGAGGACAATGCGCAGGCGCACGGAGCGACCTACAAGGGACGGATCTGCGGAACGATGGGGGAGATTGGATGCTTCAGTTTTTATCCCGGGAAAAACCTGGGTGCGTATGGCGACGGCGGAGCACTGGTGACGTCGGATGGAGAGTTGGCGAAGAAGTTGGGGATGTTGAGGAACTATGGGCAGGAGGCGAAGTACGTGCACACCGAGGTGGGCTTCAATTCGCGTCTCGACACCGTGCAGGCCGCCATCCTCCGGGTGAAACTGCGGCACCTGGATCGGTGGACCGAACGTCGTGCGGCTGCTGCTGCGCGTTATCTGGACATGCTCGCTGGAGTGGGGATTGAACTGCCCGAAGTGGCCGCCTGGGCGTCACCGGTCTGGCACCTGTTCGTGGTGCGGACACCGGATCGCGCCCGACTCCAATCCGCACTGGAATCCGCCGGGATCGGTTACGGAATCCATTACCCGATCCCCATCCATCTGCAGGGGGCCTACCGTCCGTTGGGACATCACCCCGGCGATTTCCCGGTCGTGGAAGATCTGGCCGGGCGGATCCTGTCGTTGCCGTTGTTCCCGGAGATCACCGTGGAAGAACAGGAACGGGTGGTCGCGGCGGTCCGGTCCGGGGTGTGACACTGATCCATGCAGCGGGATCGTTGGTCCCGGCGGGATCTTCTTCTGCGCCGCCACTTCCCTCCCCACCGCCAGGACACAATTCCGATCACCGACTCGGGGCGGGGTGACGTCGGGCGAAGAAAATGCCGGCGGCAATGAAGGCGGCCCCGGCGAGGATGACCACCGCCCACGAAAGTCGGAGGAACGAGGGCAACAGTTCGGTTCCCACCAGTCCGTTGTTCTTCACCAACATCACCCCCACATAACCGAGGTAGCCGCCGGCATCGGCCAGGTACATCAGGAAGCCGATGTTGCCGGTCTCACGGGTGAAGGCAATGAGACGTTCGAAGACGGTGGTGTGGACGGCGACGTACGGGAGGTACAGACCGATCCCGAGCAGGACCATGAAGGTGAACGGTTGCAGTCCACCCACGGATTGAAGCACCAGCGCAACGGCCACGAGCACGAGGCCGGCGCAGGCCACCCCGATCGATACGAAGAAGGCGGTGCGGTTGTCGCGGATCCGGACGGTCAGGGCGTTCACCCCGATGACCGCCAGCGCCACCCACATCTCGGATCGGGTGAAGAGTCCGGGCAAGGTGCGTGTGCCGAGGCCGGCCCACAGCTCCGGGGCGAAATCCGCCCGGAAACTGCGCAGCACGGTGATCAGGGTATAGGCGAGGGTGATGAGGATGAGCCCAACGCCGTGCCGTCCCAGGAACGCGCGACGTCCCGCGGCATTGAGCGGGGTCCGTTCCGAACGCGCGACGACATCGGCGGCGTCCGGCGCCGGGATTCGACCGAGCATCCAGACGAAGCCCAGCAGGGGGAGGGCGAACATCAGGCCGGCAACGGCGGGCATCCAGGGTTCGGGAATGTTGGCGGCGAGCAGGGTTGCGCCGGCGGATTTCGCGATGCCATCGGCAAGGATGAAGCTGGCGCAGAGACCGGCAACGAAGGCTTCGGTGAGGCGGCGACCTTCGAGGAATCCAAGGACGAGACCGAACACGAGGCCCAGGGGAAGTCCGTTGAAGAACAGGCAGACGGTGTGGAACGGGGCGGGAACAACGGCGAACAGCAACAGGGCGACTTCCGCAAACGCGATCAATCCCAGCAGCGTGATCCGGCGTCGGGCCGGGTTCATCTCCGAGATCACGCGGATGCCGATGATCTTGGACAGCGTGTATCCGAGCACCTGGGCACCCACCAGCCATGCCTTGGCGCCGGGTCCGAACGGGGCATCGACATAGGTCCCGGCGGTGAACGGTTTCCGGAACCCATACATGCAGGCGTAGGTGCCGAATGCAGCCAGCGTACACCAGATGGCGAGTCCCAGTGGATCGGCCAGGAACCGGTCCAACCCGTGGACCGGGCCAACCGCCGATGGGGACGATTTCCTCATGACCGGCGAGTGTTGAGGGGGAGGGGGCGGATCGTCGAGGGGTTGACCGGTGACAGTTCGGTGTCGTGCGGTGGGGAAGCATTCCGAGACCGGAGCGGCGACATCCTGTCGCCGTGAGCGCGGGGATGGGAGAAGGGGGATGAACGGCTACAAAGGCGGATCGCGTTGCCGACGGGCGCGGGACAGGATCGGAGCATGTGGACCCGACGGTGGACCCTTGGGATTTGTGTTGGGCTGATGCTGACGGCGGCGCTGGGGTGCAGATCGATCCCGGATGCCGTTCGGATCGGGGGCGAAACGTCGATGCGCCCGCTGCGCCGGATGAAGCTCTTCAACGGGGTTGATCTGAACGGGTGGACGACGTGGTTGGTGGATTCGCGCGGTGCGGATCCGCGGAAGGTGTTCGGGGTGACGAACGGGTGGTTGCGGATCTCTGGGGATGGCCTGGGATATGTGGGAACGCGCGAGTCGTACCGGGATTATCGACTGGTGCTCGAATATCGGTGGGGATCGAACAACACGCGTTGGGGGGATCGGTTGGGGCGGGCGCGGGATTCAGGTGTGTTCCTGCATGCGCAGGGACCGGATGGAAACAGTCACGACGGGCGAGGTGCGTTTCGTGCCGCGATCGAGTGCAACGTGTTCGAGGGTGCGACTGGCGATTTCCTGTTGATCCGGGGCGACGATGCGGAGGGACGATTGATTGCGCCGTGGGTGGAAGCCGAGGTGTTGGAGCGGCGTGATGCGGAAGGTTGGCCTTGGTGGCAGGCGGGCGGGCGGGTGGAACGATTGGAGCGGATGGGGCGGGTGAATTGGAAGGATCGTTCGGCGGACTGGCGTGACGTCACGGGCTTCCGCGGGACGGATGACCGGGAACTGCCTGCGCCGGCGTGGAACCGTTTGGAGATCGTGTCGGTCCGGGGCCGGATCGAGATCTGGTTGAACGGCGGGAAGGTGAATGAAGTGATCCGGTCATGGCCGGACTCGGGTCCGATCCTGCTCCAGTGCGAAGGTTCGGAGATCTTTTTCAGGCGTGTGGAACTGTGGCCGGTCGAGGGTGAGAGGTGAGATGGTTTCGGGGATCTGGACCGCGAATGACACGAAGGACTCGAAGTTCCCGGGAGCGGAGCGGCGACGTTCGGTTGCCGTCGGATTGAGGACGGCGAAGAGACCTCGCCGCTCCTCGGAATGCAGGAGTTTTCCCGCAGAGGCGCGGAGACGCGGAGAGGGACGAAACGAACGGCGTGTCCCATCCCATCCGTGAAGATCCGTGAGGGTATGAGGTTTGTT
>DITU01000087.1 GCA_002422905.1 Verrucomicrobia bacterium UBA6176 | reverse complement strand
ATGCACCTGCCTTACCGCTTACATTGAACAAGAGGTTGCGAAGCTCCTTTTCCATAATGGACGGCTAGGCCACTCAGGCGCCGGTGAGGATGGTGATGATTGCGCTGGCGACGCCAACGAGGGCCTCTCGTTTGCCCGCGTGCGCCTCCCAAGCGGATTCGAAGCGCTCACCCAAGCTCTTTGTTTTGTCTACAAATCCTTCAAATTGCTTGTCCTTTTCAGCCAGCTTCTTGAAAGCCTCTTCAAATTGCTTTTCGTGCTTTGGAAAAGACTTCAGGAATACCGCAACGAATGTTGTGGCGGGAACCTCCAGGATGTTGCGGTTGAAACTGGAATCGGGAATGCCTCCAAGCCCTCTGATAGCAAACTCCAATTCCCGATGCAGAGCGGGATCATCCAGCAACATTCGGACACGACCGTGCTCTTTCACATACTCCAAACAGGATTTTCCTGCCTTTTGAAACTCCACTGCGATTTGAAACAAAGCTTCTTCGTGGCTACGGGTAGGAAATCTCAAGGCGGCATCAGCGCGAAGCGCTCGAACACGGCCCTCGGATATTTTTAGTAGATTAGCCCACTCGTAATTTGTAAGGGCGGCTAGCTTCTTGGTTCGTGAAAGCAGGTGAAATGTCAGGACGTCCTGCTCTCTCTTTGCGAGCGTGCCGAACGCCTGACGGCTTAGGGCGATCAGGTAGTCCTGGGCGAACGCTCTGATGTCGTCCTCATCGAGACCATAGGGTCCCGCCGACACGGCAGGCTGTTTCTTTACCAGTTTGTCGAGAGCTTCACTCATGATCATGTCCTCCTGATTATTGGATGAGAATGCGTTTCCCCTCCGCCAACTGCCGCTCGCACTCCTCACGCAGGGCTGCGATGGCGGCGTCGAGTTGTTCTGTGGTCTCGATTCCACCGGAGAAGAACCGGCCGATTTCAAGGCGGACCAGCCGGGAGCCGTCGATGAGTCGGAGCATCTCCTCAATGACCTTTTGGGTGCGACCGGGGCAGGCGTCGATGTCGGAGCGCAGCAGGGCGAGACCGAGGTCGGGGGATGCGGGGGCAGCGCATACCTTGAGCGGGGCCAGCAACCGCTCCTGCTGGTCCGCCGATAGGCCACTCCAACCGGGGACCGTGGTCACCTTGGCACCGGCCTCGGTGTAGGCAGTGGCGCGCTGGGTGGAGGCCTGGGAATGACGGCGGCCATGCTCGTTCATGAGGGTAATGGCGTGCTGGCTGATGGCCGGGAGTTCCCGGTAGAAAGTCTCCTTCCCAAGATGGTCCCCCAGGAGGGCGGCGGCTTCGCGGAAGGAAGGTTCCATGTCCGCTTCCTCCTTCAGGACGCGCCAATCGTCCAACAGCGCACTCCGGGCGTTCCGGAGAGCGAGCAGGGCAGGCTCGGTTAGCACGTCCCGAAGATCGCCCGCGCGCTTGCGGGCTTCCTTGAGCTGTTTATAGCCCGCGTTGAAGCCGAGGATGGCCTGTTCTTCCGAGGACGTGCGGATGGACTTCAACAGGTCCACACCAGCGAGCAGGACCTGGGCACCGGGCAGTTGGTTCAAGACCAGCAATGTGTGGGCTTGGGACAAGGTCTCCTCGGGTTCGAGGCAGGCCTTGCGGATCTCGGTGGCCACGGCGCCCTGGCTGGCAATGTCGGGCAGTTCGTGGCCGAACACCTCCTTGAAGCACTCGTTGGCCTCCACGAGCTTGGCAAAGTCGATGGCGACCTTGGGTCGGAAGCTGGCGCTCTTGAACGTGTTGTTGTTCCCGAAAAGGGTTCGGGCATCGACCGAGACAGCGCTCTCGATGACCTTGTTCTGGGAGGTGGCGTCGATCTTCCCGGCACGCAGCAGGCAGGCGACGAACAGGCGAACCACATCGAAGTCCCAACCAAACGGTTCCTTGGCGAATTCCTCGGCGAGGTAACGTCCCGTGGCGGCTTCACCGTAGGAAGCCCGGTTTTCGATCCGAGCCTGGATTTCGGCCAAGGGTCCGGCATCCGTGCGGAGAATGGTCTGTCCGCCTTCGTCCCGGAGCAGGTTCAGCTTCGAATACACGGATGTCAGGCCGTGAAGGTTCCCGGCGCTCAGGATGGAATCCACGTCCTGCTTGGTGACGCGGGCAGCGCCTTCCTCGTAGCGGTCGAAGATCTCCGGCAGCACCAGACCCAGGGTAGCCTCGGCCACGGCGCCCACATCGGTGGCGTTATCACCAGGGCTCCGGTCGTTGCCTCGGAACCAGATGGTGCCGTTGAGCAGCGATTCACGGATCAGGCGGCGCAGTTCGTCCGAATGCCGCCCAAGGCGCTTCTTCTCGTCGGAGACCAGGGCCATCTCGTCGCGGGTGCGAGCCGTCCGTTCCTTGGCGGCAATGATCTGCTTGGAGCGGAAGTATTCGACGAGGTGGTGGTCCACCTTGTCGGCGAGTTGGGCGACCCAGAACAGGTGCTTGGTCTCTGTCTGGCTCCGGGTGCGCATCTCCGAGGACTCGGCCTGGAAGTCCTTCTCCGAGCTGCACAGCGCCATGTAGAAGGGCACGTCGCCGTCCTGCACCACCGGGCGGTTGTTGAGGAATAGGGCGGCCTTGAAGAGCTTGGTGTCGAGGAACTGGTGGCCCGGCTGAGGCGACCAGAGCTTCTGGACGGTCTCGCGGTAGATCTCGTTGGCGTCGGCAGGTCTAGGCTGAAAACCGTCGCGCTGACGTTCCCAGTCGTCCTCCGCCGGACTGGGAATGCGGTAGCCATCGTCGCCCAACCGAACCGCCTTGGCCTTCTCCAGCTTCTCCAGGGCGGCTTTGACTTCCGTGAGACTGGAGTCGGCGTCCACGGCCTCATGGAGGCACGCGGCCAGGTTCTCCGCCGTGCGGTGGATGTTTTTGACGAATTGGAGGAGGCAGATGGCCTTGGCCACCTGTCCCGCCCGGGGATGATCCACCTGACGTTCAATGTCGCTGATCTTCCCCCGGAGCTCGCTGGGGATGTTGCTGGCAACAAGATCGTAGATCTGGTCGATGCGGACCAGGCGTCCCGCCTCGCTGTCGGCCAGGGCGATGCTTGGGTGGATGAGCAGCTGTTGGGCGAGCTTGATGATCGTGCGGTTCGCACCGCCGACGTGATGTCCCGCTCCACCTTGCGTGCGCAGTCCGGAAACGACGCTGATGATCAGGTCAATCTGGTAAGGCAGAAGCGGGTAGAGCGTGATGAAGTTTTCCGCCGTCAGCTGAGGCAGGCGAATGTCGGCGCTGATCGTGGTGCACGAGGAAAGGCGTCCACGGTGCGCTTCGAACAACTTGCGGAGGGCACTCTCGCCCTGCGCGTTCTTGGAGAGCACGCGGCGGCTGGTGACCTCCGAGATGTCTGACGGCTCCAAGTGGACCTGGAGGGGGAAGCGATCCATCAGGCGGGCCAGTTCGACGCGCCGGTCGTCGAGGCCGCCGACCAGTTCGGTGAGCTTTTCCTGCGAGGTGACGACCATCCACATCCTGCCGCGACCCACGCGTCCGAGGCTCTGAATCAACGCCTGGAGATCGAGCATCTTCTGAACGTCGCGCGCCACGAACTGCCCGACTTCATCCACCACGAAGACCAACGTGCGATCCGGTCGACGGCGTCGCATCAGCTCCTTGCAGCGTTCGGCGAGGGCGCTGGGGGTGACGTCGGCCCGGTGCTGGGCGCCTTTGACCCAGGAATCGGCAACGGGATAGGTAGCGGAGTCGAGTTCCGACATCACGCGACTGGCCTGGCTGAGGGCGAAGGCGACCTTGGCCTTCTCCTTGTCCCAGTGCTTGTTGAACACCGCGTGGTAGCGCGCCTTGAAGTCGTCGAGCCGGCCTTCGGATTCGAGGTCGATCTCCAGTTGGACGATGTCGATGTTCTCGGCGTAGCCGAGGTAACGGACAAAGCACCGGTGCATGATCTCGGTCATGCTCTGGTTGGCGGAGCGGATGCCGCGGTCGGTGGAGACGTCGAAGATGACGGCGTCGGTGGGGATGCGCTCGGTGATCTGCTTCAGCAGCACCTGGAGCTTGGGGCTGTCGCTGCGTCGCGAGCCGAACAATTGGGCGGAACGTGCACCAAGGATGTCACGGTTGGCCAGGGCAAGGCCGAGGATCTTGGCGAAGCTCGATTTGCCGGAGCCGAAGAACCCGGAGACCCAGATGCCGATGCCTTCGTGCGGGTTCGCCGGCGTCTGATCGAAACGTTCGAGGATGCGCAGGTAGTGCTCAAGGATGGAGTCCGTGACGACGTATTCCTCGATCTCGGTGCGGATGATGGCGGCGTCATCCTGGTCAACCTTGATGACCTCCTCGATGGTGCGATCCACCTCACGAGCGAGCAGTTCCTTGATGCGTGGCATGGTGGGTTAGAAAATTCGGGGGCGGTAGTTGGGGTCCGGGTCGAGCGCACCCATGAAGCTGAGACCGGTGGGGCCGTCGAGTTCACCTGGGTAAAACAGGACGGCGGGAACGTTCAGGCGGCCTTTCATCTGCTCCAGCAGGGCGTGCGAGCGGTAAACCGGGAACAACGCCCCGGTGCGGTTCAGGAGCACGACGTCCTTGGTGGGGGATTGGTCGGCAGGGAGCTTGGCGGCGACCAGATCGACGAGGGGATGGGAGGACTCCAGGATGCTGTGGATCGTATCGACCATTGTCTGCACGCCGGTGATCGGTTCGTTCTCCAGCATGTCCTGGGCGGTGTAGCCTTCGGCTGCGATGGCGCTGAAGAGGCAATCGGCGAGGGAAATTCGGGTGATGCGCTTCCCGGCGTTTTCGAGACGGGTGGCGAGCAGGTCCAACTCGGACCGGAGGTCGAACTCGACATCCGGCGGGTAGTGGAAGATCGCGTAGGGCATGTCGTGGTAGGCGCTCAGGCGTCCACGAGGGTCAGGGCTCGCGAGAACCGGTTCCAAGTCGTGCTTGAGGCGTTCCTTCCAGTTCATGCGACGAGGGATTGGGCGAAGGCCATGAGGTTGGCGTGGGGCAGCGACAATTCCCGGATGCTGCCGGCGCGTTCGTAGTGAAGCCGTCGGAACTGGTGGAGGTTCAGGAGTTCCTGTTCGACCTGTGGGGGCTGCAACATAAACAGCTTCCAGCGATCAGAACCGAAGAACTGATCCAGATTCTTCAGCGAGTCGCGAAGGCTGTAGATTGCATACAAAACTGCATCTTCGGGGATAACCGGATTCCGAATTCGTCTCCGCACCTTTCCTTCGAGGAATCCAAACTGGCCTGCCAATCTCAGGAGGTCCTGGCTCAGGCGCTCAACAGCGGCATCCGACAACCCTCCGCGGGCGACGCCGCTTTTGCGCAAACCCACGACAAACGGCATGACGTCCTGGGTGGTGATCACCGCGATTCCCTCCTGCACCTTCGGGAACAGAAATTCCTTGATGAAGGAGCAATACAAGCCGTCGGTGCTTCCGAAGTGCCACAGCAGGCAATACTTCCACGTATCGAGAGAAAGCCCTCCTGCGGCCAATGTGACCAGCGGGGTGAAATCGTCCCCCTTCGAAAAGCGCGCTGAGATCGTTTCAAGCACCTCTCCGAGCCATGAGTTATTCTTGGCTCCGATTGGATTTGTTGAGCGAAGTCGCGCGAGGTTGTGGCGAAGGTCGGCTTGCAAGTCCCATTGGGAAAAGACCCGATAGGTTTCCTCAATGAATGCCCCCTTCCGGACGAGGCTCAGCGAAGGACTCGGGGAACTGTGTGTGGCGTCAGTCATTCGGCGCGAATGTAAGGAACCGCGAGGTTCAGCCGTTCGCCCTTTGAAAAGGCAGCGGCGAGCAGCATCAGTGAAGCTCGGCTTGCCGATCCTGTTCCGGGCAACGCGACAGCCTTTCCTTCCGCGGAACGCCGGAGACCGGAAGCGGCATGCACGGTGGTTGCATCGATCAGCCCTAGATCCGTGAGGTGCCGGATCAGGTCTCCACTGTTTCTGGCGGCCAAATCCTGAAAAAAAGGCGACCAGTCGACGGTAGAGCGGCACCATTGGGTCCACTGGCGAGCCAACCCGTCCTCGATCTCGGCAGGGAGATTCCAGAGGGTCAGACAACCCGTGGGCGCGAACACGGCGGCGCACCGGGCCGTCGCGACCGCGCAGACGATTCGCGCTTGGGCAAACCAATGGGTGTTGGGAAATCCCCGGGAGAGGACGGCTTTGCCTCCACGACCGAGAATGCCCTGCGTATTCCACCATCCAGCGCCGTCCATCTCGCCGTACCGGGCGATGGCGAGACGGAGCTTCATCAAGTGTTCCAAATCGGTGTTCACGAGCGCGTGGGATGAGTCTTCCTGTGCGTAACCCATGTGCCAATGCCGATCTGGCCGTTGACCCTGCCGAAGCCGGCATGCGGGGATGGCCGTCGTTGGCCGGCAACGGAACCGCGAATGGATGGTTGGGGTCGTCTCATGCTCCTCGGTAGCCCTGACAACGGATTCCTTACGCGCTTGGAGACAGGGACTTGAGTGAGACAAGCCTACTGGCGTCGGTAAGCGTGGCCAGAAGAAACTCGGTTTAGCCTACGGTTCAGGCAATGCATTGAGGGTGGAGGCGACTGGGTGGAAGAGCCTCGGTGCTGCTTCGTTTGAGGATGCAGGTCCAGCTCATGAAGCCGTTGACGGACTTCACTCGCACCGGGGTGCTCCATGGGGGACTACCAGATCAATCGGGCAGGAGCGGCAGATAGGCCGTTACAGCAAGTCGAACGTCGTGATGATGCCGACCAATTGCGGCCGTTGATCGGTGCTTTAGGGCGCGTGTAGTTGCCGATACAGGGTGGCTTGGGTGACGGCGAGATTCAGTACCGCAGAGTTCCTCTGCTGCTGATTCGAGGCCTAACGTGGAAGGGGCACTACTTCCTTGATGCCGGTGCGCTTCGTCACTATGCGGTGTGGAAGAAGATGGACAGGCCCGCAAAAGCTGGGTTGGACCTCAGCATCGAACTCGCCACCAACTTGGCGAGGAAGTGCGCAAGGGGACTGCTCGGGCTTTGACCTGAGCACGGAATCCGCCAGTGGCCCTGCTCTTCGCTAGCAACGTCCAATTCTCCTTCTGGAGCTGCTCGCTTGCTCGCCCTAACCCGAAACAAGAGTTGCAGCCATGCATGCCTCAAAGTCTGGCAACCAACTTGTCGGTTCTGAGCTGTCGCGCGAGCCTGGCTTAATTGCAATTGTCGCGAGCCAAGGCAGGTTTGACGGCATGTCTGGGGGGGCGCACGGCAACTACGAAGGGTACTTGTCCGACAGGTCGAGGTACGTTTTCTCGATTAGTTCCCACGCCCCAGCCGCAAGACGTGCATCCCAAGCGCACATACTCACCGACAGGACTTGCTCGTCATTTTGGATGATTGTGAATGCGGCCGCCCCAGCTTGACGGTCTACACTGATTCTGAATTGCGATAACCCAGCCATGACCGCCCCGAGATCGCCTCCATCAAGTAATGGCCGCAGGGTCGCAAGCGCCTCGGGTCTTATCTCGGAGATCGGAACGACTCGGGAAACACCTGTGTTAATGAGTAGGTGAATCATGTGCTGGAACAAGCAGCCGGCTTCGCAACGGCAAGTCAATAGTGCAACAGCAAGAGGAGCAGAAAAGCCCCACGGCCGGGAGGCGTGTGAGGCGTGCTGGTTTGGGCTCGATCATGATGGGATTCCCGAGGGGATCCGGCCTCTGGGATCAGTGCGCTGGATGCTTGCCTAACCGTCTGGGTCATCCGTCTGTGGGCGGGGTTCTGGAGTCGGAGGTGGTGTTGACTCAGCAGGGCAGCCTGGAGGGTGAGGCGTTGGGCCGCGGGGCGGGGGAGGGAACGGAGGTGTCGGACGGCGAAGGGGATGGCGTACAGTGCCGGTCAGGCTCGTTCACCCATGGGGGCCTTTGATGCATCTGTGTCTGAACGGTCCCGTCGATGACGGCCTCTTGGCCTCACAAGGCACTCTCTCAATGCCCATCCAGTCGACCTTGGCTCTCGGGATCGGCCCGTATCGCACCTTGGCGCGCCTCCGCCTCGACCATGAAGACGATCTGCTGGTTGTGCTTTGCGGTGGGTTCGTGGTCTCGGGGCGGGCACCCGCTGCTGTTTCCGGAACGACCAGCGGAGACTCGGTGGGTGCGTCGCGTCGGGAGCCGATGGTGCTGGGGCAGTCGGTCCCATTCCAATCCGCGCGTGACTTCGGTTAGCCCTTGCCGCTAGTTCTGACGGTCGCTTTACCCCCTCGATCCATGCCCCGAAAAAGTCTGCTCGACGAGTTCTTCTCCGCAGGATTCTCCCTCTTGGATGGTTTGTTTGCGCCCGACTCCCGAAAAGCGCCGCTGCCAGATCTGGGGCCAAGCCTTCGGCCATCGCTGCGCACACCCGCGAAGGGCGAGTTGGCGGAGCGATTGCGGCAGATCGATTGGTTCCAGTTCGAGAAGCTGGTGGGCGCACTTTACCGAGAGAAGGGATATCTGGTGGAACGACTCGGCGGGGCCAAGCCCGATGGCGGGATCGACCTGATCCTTCAATCCCAGAAGGGGACCGCGAGCATCATTGTTCAGTGCAAGCACTGGCGGAAATCGCGGGTCAAGGAGCGGGAGATCCGGGAATTGGAAGGGGCCAAGGCGATCGCCCGGGCGTCACGCGCGGTGATGGTCACGCTTCGGGGCTTTACGGATCCCGCCCTCCGGTTGGCCGCTGAACGCCAGATCCAGGTGCTCGATGAACATCACCTGATCGAGTGGATCGAACAGCGGCGGAACCGTCCCGGATGGCCGGACATCGAGGTTTGTCTCAACTCGGCCGACAAATGGTGTCCAACCTGCGAGTCCGCCATGGTAGAGCGCACGGTCGCCAAGGGTGCGCGTCGGGGTGAGAAGTTCTGGGGTTGCTCCCAGTTCCCCAAGTGCCGCCACATTCTGGAGTTCCTGGAGGAGGACGACCGCGAGGAGCCCGTGCCACCCACCCCAGCGCGCCCAGAGCCCTTGCTCCCCTCAACCGCCGATCGTCCGGCACCGGCGGTGGTACCTGCACGCGCACCCGCACCCACCGCGGCCCCCCGCTCGCCTCTCGCCGCCACCGCTTCTTCGGCTCCGCGTCCAACGACACCCGCCAACCCGCCAGCGAAGCCCACGCCGCCACTCCATTCAGCACCGGCAGTCCAGACCTCAAAAATCTGCCCCCGATGCCAGTCGCCCTTGGTCGAACGTGAAGCCAAGAAGGGCACCAACGTCGGGAATCGATTCCTCGGCTGCTCCTCGTTTCCAAAATGCCGGCACATCGAGGCGATTGGGTGAGGCCAACTTAGGTTCTGAGTGTCACTTGGTGTGTTGGAGGTAGAACGGTGAGGGAGGAAACTTGCGCGTTGCCGTTTGGTACAACCCTCCAGCAGAAAGCCCGAAGGTGTCCCTGACACCGACATCCGGAGCCCGGCGTGGATCAGCCACGTGACTTCGAGGGCGGCAAGGGGAGCCGCAGATTTCGCCGATTGCGCAGATGGACGGGGGTAGCCCGGGAGTCGGCTCTTCTTGGCACCCTTCGCCCCTTGGTTGTTCCACCGATTCCACCGATTCCACCGATTCCACCGATTCCACCGATTCCACCGATTCCACCGATCCTATTCAGGAAGGGGAGCCGCAGATTTCACCGATTGCGCAGATGGATGGGGATTGAGGCGCGGTTCGTTGGATGCTGGAGGGGAGTCGGGGGCTTGGGTCTGGGCCCATTTCCGATCTTCGGAGAGATCTTCGGAAGACCACGCTTCAGGCAGTTCATTCGTTGCAAAAGCTCATGATAAAGGCCAGTTTGTGCGCTGAAATTGATCTTCGGAAATATCTTCGGATTCCGCCATGACTGCTGTGTATGCGAGCCCGACCTCGATGGAGCCCCTGATGCCGGTTTCGGGGCGGGAAACGCTTGCCAGGCTGACGCGCGACATCCTGACGGCCTCCGGCCGCCTCACCGGGCAGGTTCATGCGCCCGAGGTCCTGCGCCGGGTTGCCAGTCTGGTCCGGGAGATGAACTGCTACTACTCGAACCTGATCGAAGGGCACAAGACCACTCCCCGGGACATCGAACGGGCATTGAAGCAGGACTTTTCGTCCGACGAAACCCAGCGCAGCCACCAGCAGCTTGGACTGGCCCACATTGAGGTGGAAAAGCTCATGGTGGAGCGGTTGGCGGGGGAGACCGTGGATGTCCATGGGGCCGATTTCATTTGCTGGCTGCATCG
>DITU01000092.1 GCA_002422905.1 Verrucomicrobia bacterium UBA6176 | reverse complement strand
GATGTGCTCCGCTTACCGCTTACGGATGAAGCTGACCTCGGCTCGGCCTTGTCCATGACATGAGGACTGGGTTGAACCCCATACATAAAGGCTCCAGCCACAATCGACGACAGACCGAGGATTACTCTCCCCAAGGACATGGGATTCCTCCCAGGACAGGCCTTCGCCCTGGAGCGTACCGCGGAGGGGTGCTCCTTCGTCCCCTCAAACCCGAAACGCCCGCAGCAAAGCCTTCCGTCGGAAAACACCTCCATCGAAAGAATGGGATTCTGGTGTGGTCCGGACCCATTCCGGACGTCGACACCGTGACGCCCGTTCAGATGGGCAGGGACGAACGCGACCAGGCGAACTCTGGGAAATGAATCGATCCCTTGATTCCAATGTGATCGTGGCCGGCCTGATCGAGGCGCACGCCCACCCCAAGGCCTGCTTCCCTTGGATCCAGCTTGGAAACCATCAGGTCATCAATCCGCTCAAAAGGAATGCCCCGAGAGCCCAGGAAGGCGCAGGGTGACCCCGTCCAACCGGCCGGGTCTTGCGCCCTGGGTTTGGCATGGCCTGGCACCTACGGGGCGCCTTGGGCTCACGGAGCAGGCTTCAGCAACTGGATCAGCAGGTAGAAGCCTGCTGGCAGATCCGAGACCGGCAGGACGACCTCGAACTTGCCGCCGCCGAGATCCTGGATCTGGATGCCTCCCTCGCCGAAAGGCACCCCGAATTCATCCGTCATCAGCAGCTTGAACTGCATGAAACCGGCGTACTGCGGCGGATAGGCCCAACCAATCTTGGCCTGTTCTCCCGGCAACAACACCACTTCCATCTCCGGCACATCCAACTTCACCACCGCCACCCCCTTCGAGTTGGCATCCCCGGGATCCGTGCCGTCGAGGTACTCCTGCAGGTTGCTGAATCCGTCCCCGTCCAGATCGCCGAAGGGATCTCCCACCGTCCCACCGAACAGACACTCCCAATCGTCCGGCAACAGGTTTGCATTGGCATCCACCACCGGAAGGGGCGGCACGCTCACCAACTCCGCTTCGATCACCTGCAATGCCGGTCCGACACACGTCTGCTGGACGAGATCGGTGAAGGCGAACACCCGGACCTGACTGCCAGGAATCAGCTCGAACGAGGACGGGAACCGATAGGGGGCATCGGGGCCGGTGAAGAGGGCCTTGGACACCCCGCCGGGCACGGTGCGCAACACCACGCACGCACCCTGAAAGGAATCGGGCAACACCTCCATGATCTCGGTGACCGTTGGTCGCGCCCCCAACTGTTCCAGCAAGGCGGTCGCGGCGGCATGGGCTGCTGCCTGCTGGGCCGGTGCCACACCGACGCCGGCTGCGTAAACGGGCGGCAATTGACCCGTGGCCAGAAATCCGCGGAGGACATCGAACGGCAGGGCGAAGGTCCCGGGAGCAACATTGTTGCTGAGACTGCTCACCCGATAGATGGCGGCGTTGAGTTGGCGCAGGGGCGCCAAGTCCGCGCTTCCCGGAGGCAGGACACTCGACGAAATCCCTCCAAACAGGGCGCGCGCATCCCATCCGGGCAGGGCATCCGCGACCCAATCGGACAACTCCAGCCACTCGACGAAGGACGGTGCGTTGCGCCCGGAACCGGGGTCACGTTGAGGGAACAGGGTGAGTTTGTCCGGCCCCAGATTGGACTGACCGCGGGCGGCGAAGATCATGCCAAGTTTCCGCTCGAGCAACGCAGCTACCAGTGTGTCATGGACACCGAAATTCCGCTTCACCTCCACGCGCGGGAGGTTGGTGAAGGTATTCCGCGCCGCTGCCACCCACGCCTGGGCTTCCACCAATGATGAACCATTGCCCGGCACATAAGGAATCACCGGCCGGGTCACCACCGGCACGGGTACCACAGCCAACAACTCGCGCCCGATCGCCTTGTCCATCGACGCGGTATTGATGGGAAAATGATAATCCGTCCCCACCGTCACCAGACCCATCCGGGCATCGACCGACACCGGGATCAACGCCGCGGTCGGCTGCTGCACTCCGGGCACGGCCGACATCGCGTTGGTGTTTCCAACCAGGAAAGCTCCATCCACGGCATGCACCTGCACCCGCATGCCCGACCGTGGCACCACCACGTTGCCGCTGACTCCATCCAGTGGTTGGGGCGTTGCGTACAGGTCGAACGACGCATTCTCGTCCAACCGATCCTCCGGAGCCGGCACCGCATCGGGCACCATTCCATCGGCATTCTTCGGGTCTGTCCCCGCCACCAGTTCCGTCCGGTCGTCGTAGCCGTCGGCGTCGGTATCGGCCAGCCACGGATCCGTGCCGAGACCCAGCTCGACAAAGTCAGGAACACCGTCCCCATCTGAATCCTGTTCAAGGGGCGCGCCCGGGAAGGTGTATTGGGCGCTTCGGATGGCGGTCTTGCGATCCCCGCCAGGAAGGCGTCCCAGAAACTCGACAGTCGTATCCCGGTACAACGGGAGCACCTGGCCCGAGTACAGGGTCCATGGGGCATCCGGCCCGGTGCGGAAATGGATCTCGGTATTGGCGGGCCGGACCGAAAAGGAAAGGTAGGCGACACCGTTCTGGATGCCGGGTGGCGGCTGGATCTGCACCTCGGCCAGTTCAACTCCTTCCGCAGGCAGGAAGGACTGCACGGAGATCATCGGTCGATACTGATTCGCCAACACATGGGTTGCCCCGGCGGGAACCGTTCCCAACGGACGCACGGCCGCGTTCCCGAGACCCTGCTGGGATGTGCCGCGGCGTTCCGCCTGCACGTTCAGCGTCGCTGGATTCCCCACGATCTGCGGATCCCGTGCCCAATCCGCGGCATTCAGGCTCAGGAGACGTCGTGCCTGTCCCACCACAAACGGTTCGGCATCGAACACAAAAACATTCGCCGCCATGCCAGTGGCGTTGGGCGCCGGCAAACCGCCGGTGGCGCCCGCCTGATACTGACCGTCGGCGAACTGATGATCCGTGAACCGCCGCGTCCGCCGGTCCGAAGGCGAGCCATGGAATCCCTTGAATCGACCGCCCGAAAGCGAAGCCAACCCGGTCCACACCTGCCCCGCTGGAGCGGGCAACGTCTGCACATGGACCGGTGCCGCCACCCCATCAAAGTCGAACACCACCAACTCCGATCCATCCGCCGTCACCACTGCCAGACGCGACACACCGACATCCGTCAGGGCATGAACCTGCCCGATGGTGAAGTCGAAGCTCCAGGTCTGGGCGGGAGTGAACTGAAAAGTGCCCGGGTTGGGTTCCTGCACGGTGCGGAACACCAGATTGGATCCGCCGCGGCTCCAGAACAGGTATTGGAAAAGGGCACCACCGCCGAATGGAGCCGCCAGCCAGTCAGCCCCCGGAAGCCCGGTCGCAGTCAGACCCGGGGACAGGTTTCCCGCCGACAGGTTGTACAATCGCAGGGTGCGTTGATCTCCCTGCTGTTCCACCACGCCGGCGAACTCAACACCTCCGGTCTTCAGCCGGGTGCCCTGGGCGGACAACGGTCGCCCGGCAATCGCGACCGGCCCGATGAGACTGATGGCATTGCCGACACTGCGATGGAGGGATCCGCGATTGGGCAACGGCAGACCGTTGGCGACGGAGATGCAGAAAAGGTCATCGTGTGCGGTGTTGCCCGGCCCACCGATATCGATGGCCAATGCCACGGCAGGTCCGACGCCGGGAGTCCACACCGGTGTCGGCAGGGCCACGGTGGTGGCGGTGGGCAATTCCAGTATCTGAACCCGGTTCGCCCCCGGCGCCGCCACCACCAATGAATCACGGGTGGTTCCCAGCACGCGCCCCACCGACAAGCCCGTCACGTCGGCCACTCCCGTCGCCCGGGCCTCCGACCAGGTGAAGACGTCGGGAGCCAACTGATACCCGATCCGAACCCCGCCGGATCCGCGGTCGACCAGCACCAGATCAGGCCGGCCATCGCCGTCAATATCTCCCTGGGTGGACAACTCGGTATCCGACACGGACACGGCGGCGGCGTGGGCAACGGCAGTCAACAGGGTCGCCCCGTGCAACCACGCTGCACTTCGGAAAACCCGGTGATCGCCCGATCGAAACCTTCGAGACAGTTTCATTTCAATTCGTCCTTCACTGCACCGGTCATGGAACCGTCACTGGCGGCACGGGAATGACCTCTTCCACCTCGCCATCCTTCCCCATGCGGACCATGAGGTAGGCGTACTGCGCCCGACGCACCGCCGGTTGGGTGTCCAACAGGCAAAGCTGCCAGTCGGTGCCCAGGGCGGTATTCGGCGAAACCAACCGGATCAGCGGATCCAGGATCCGCGTCACGGCATCCCCGTTCACCGAGATCTTGTCATGGGCGATGTTCTCCATGAGCGGTGACACCTGGACGAGATCGCCCGACACCTTCGGAAAAGCGGTGTTCGGCATCTGGTAGCGATAGAGGACCACGGATGGCACCAGGGTTTGTCCAAGGGCATTCGTGTAGCAGAACATCACCGGATTCACATGGCCGGTGACGGCATCCACCATCAGGGTTCCATAAGGAACACTGCGCCGTTCCACGTTCTCGACCTGACCGATGCGCACCGCCAGACCACTGAACGTCGGCGACTGCACCAGGAGTGAGGCGATACCCGGATGGAACTGGGCTTGCTCGGGAACCGGTCTCGCCGGCCAGGGAACATCGGGGCCGATGGGCGGCCCGCCGGGAATCCACTGGAAGCGTCGGGCATTGCTCCGACGCTTCACGCCGCCCGCCTTGGGCACGCTGTTGATCTGGACGTCGTAAGCGTTCCCCGCCTTGACCGGCACGGTGACGGTGAAATCGGGTCCCGGGCCAAAGCCGACCCCGACGGCAGGAGTCTCGTAGGTGCCATAGGATTCATCGTTGGGCACGTTCTCATTCACGATCTGACCCAGGGTGGAAGTCAGGTTCTTGGAAAGCTCCGGGGACAGATGGAGAGGTTCGCCCCCGGGATGTGCCCGGAGCAGGATTTCAAATCGCTCGATACCCGCGGGCGGACAGAACCAACGGATGATCATGCGCGGGTCGGCGTCGCCACCCTCTGCCTCCAGCGCGGCCAACATGGGCTTGGGACCGGGTTGCTGGATCTCCACGCACTCGCCGATGGGAGTCATCGGGCTGGCGTTGCCGTGTTCATCAAACAACTGGCCGTAATAGCAGACCGTCGAAGCGGCCGCGGGGACATCGTTGTCCTGGATTTCCACCTCGGCAATCTGCTCGACCGCAGCCTCACCCTGGCGCAACAGGCTCAGCGCGCCGTCATTCACCCGTCGATAGATCCGGTACTCCTTCGTCCCCGTGGTCAGCGCGACCTTGATCTTGGGTCCCACCTGCGGCTTGCCACCGCCGTCCCCCTGCCCGTCCAGACCACCCGGACCTTTCGGGTGCGGGTTGTGGGTCGTGCAACCGTCCCGGCTCGAAACCGGTCCCAACGGCACAAACCGACAGTCTTCATCCCCCACAAACCCCATCTCCAACACCTGGCGTCCGCCGGGGATCTCGCGCGTGGTCAATTCGGCAAACGGGCTGACCTGGCCCGCAGCCGTTCCCACCCGCGCATGAACCGTCAACGAAGCCCCGACCCGGCGCCGATTCAATCCATACCGATGCCGGATGACGTGGGAGGAGTCCTTGAAGTTGACGCGCGCGACGCGATGGATGGCCTGGGTTCCACCGATATAGAACTCGACCCATTCGAGGTTCCGTGTCTTCCGCTGGATCGAGAGATCGAGCCAGGCCCGGTCCGGATCCAGATCCGGGATGGGATCCGAAAGGGCGATGGTCCCGGCCTGGATGAGGGGCAGACAACACTGGATGGCGATTGATCCGCCGGGGCCGTCGGGACCTTCGCGAGAACGCAGTACACCGAAGGCGGGTGCGCTGTGGGGCGAGACATTCCCGCCGTCACACGCCCCGTTGTCCACCGCCACCACCGTGTACCACTTGGTCCGGTCGGCATCGGCCGGCAACGTCGGGGCGCCTTCCCCATCATCGATAAACTCCAGCAACGCCGCCCCGGGATCATGCGGGATCAACGGTGAGATCCGGTTGACCAACGGGTTGCCTCCGAACTTCTGCGAGTCGGTGTGTTCAGCCCAGCGATGGACATGATACCCGATGATGACCTTGCCGGGCTGGGGCTTCAGTGGGCGCCAGACGATCTTCAGGTTCTGTTTCCGGATGTTGCCTTCGAGCCGGTAATGATTCTCAACCCGGACCGTGCGCGGGGCCGGCGGCGGCACCCGGTCACACATCGTCACCAACACACCCGGTGACGTATGACCGTCACGCCCAAGGACGTCGCGTGCCGTGGCGAAATAATAGAACTGCTCACCGTTGAGGAACGGCGGCTGATCCAGGGCGAGGCCATGGTCATCCGCCATGAACACCGTCCGGGCGTCGCCACCCTGCGCCTCGTTGAAATTGGCGGCGTGGGCATCGGTATCGAAATCCCGGGTCTTCAAGACCGGCAGATTGTTCACACGTTGCACGTCGGCGGGACGGGTGACGATCAACCCGGCCAACTGCCCGAGGGTTGGGGGTTGGACATGAAAGTTCTGGGCCTCGGCATAAACGCGGGCGACGCGGTACACATTGAAGCCATAACTCAACAAACCCAGGCGCCTCAGTTCGGCAGAGGTCGCCCATCGCAGACGCACATTCAGGTTCCCCTTCGCACTGGAATCCAGCAGCGGAGCCGGACGTCCCGGCGCCGGCAATATCGTCGGCGCATTGGCATCCACCGTGACCCGCCCGAGCGTCGACAGGTCGATCCCGGCAATGAGATCGAACTCACGCGCTTCGAAGGTCACGAGACCCGGAGCGGGAATCTGTTCGGCATGGGCGAGCCCAAGGCAAAGGTTGACGGAAGGATGAAGCCGGCCCAGCAGCAGGAGGTTGGACAAGTGCTCGGGTCTGCCCTGGGAACCGCGGATGACCAGGGCGAGCTTGTCATTGAGCTTCATCGACGGCTCGGGCAAGAGCTCCAGGAACAGGTCGTTCACCCGGTTCTCCAAGGCTCCAAGGTCATCGCCCAGATTCACGGCCCGATCCATCAACGCCTGGATGATCAACGGGTTCGCCTGGGGCGTCAGGATGGTCTTGCGTTCATAGCTGGCAGGCGACGCGGCATCGCCCGTCTTGCGATAGACGGCGATCTTGCGCCCGTTCATCTGACCAGGGTCGGTCGGTTGAAACAGGATATAGGCCCAACGCCGGTTGGAGGCATCCACCGTGGTGGTGCCGACCGTGAACAGGGCGTCGTCGAGCACCTGCGCACGGATCTGCGCCGCCCCGAGCAGCACCCAGACGATCCCGAGCAAAAGGGAGATCCGGCCTGCAAATCCCGCCCGGCCAACGCCGCTCACCGCTTGATATGAATTGTTCATGTCGTTGATCGGCTCCGATCAGAAGTCCAAGTCCCATTTCCCGCTGACATAGCTGAGGCCGATGGACCGTTTGAAGGCGATGCAGATGGGGCACCATCCGATCTCGCCCTTGACGGTTCCCACGCCTTTCAAGGTGAGTCCCTTGGGATTCACCAGGCCGTACAGTTCCACTTCCCCGGTGATGCTCACGATGCAGAGCACCTCGCCGTGAAGGCCGAAGAACATCTTTCCAAAGAAGGTGGGGCCCTCGATGAAGAACCCGGCACCGGCACCCACCCCGGCGCTCACCGTGAAGAAGCAGGTGGACTTGATCCCGATGATCTCATTGAGAGGCAGCCAGGCTTCGCCATAGCCATAGGCACCGGTGAATGGAGGTTCGCCCAGGATTGATCCCAGGTTTTCGTCCCAGAAAAACGCGTCGAGCGAACAGGTCCGCCCGAAGAAGATGCCGCCCTTGCCCTTGTATCCCTTGCCGAAGACCAATGCGACGGAGGCGCTGAAATAGTTCTCGCTGGCGCCGAAGGCCATGGCGGCGCCGAGCTCTTCGATGACGAACTGGCCGCTGAACTTCAGTTCACCCGTCAACTGGAACCCGGCACCCAGACCGATCAACGGGAACTGCTTCGTCGTGTCCAATGTGCACTTGGCCTGCAACGACGCCCGCAACCCCGGATACGCCCATTCCAACGACACATCCTTCGCCCCCACCGTCACCTCCGTCGCCTTGCCCCCTGCCGGTATGCATCCCGCCGGCGTGTTGTCCGAGTTCAGTTCCCGCACCAACAGGTACGCCTCGAACTTCATGTTGTCCGTCACCTTGAACTCCGCCTTCACGTCCAGGCGCAGTTCCGTCAGCGAATCCCCCTTGATATGCGCATGACCCCGGATCGAACCCGCCCCAAGCAATCCGCCCAACTCACCCAGAAACCCATTGATGCTCCCGTCCAGTTGCGCCAGCGCATCCGCAAATGCATCCCGCAACACCGCGTTGATCTGCGCAAACACCGTGTCCAACGCCTCCCGCACCGCCGCGTCCACGTCATAGACCCGATGCTTGATCGCCGTCTGGATCCCCTTCACCAGCGCGGTCGCAAAGATCCGATCCTCGATCCTCTGCCGGATCAGCTTCTTGGTGTCGGCCGCCGACATCACCTGGAACGGATTGTCCAACCCGGGCTTGTACTGGGCATAATGCTTGTCGAGATCGCCCACCACCTTGTTCAGCGCTGCCTGCAACTCGCCCTGCGCATTGGCGATCCGTTGCTGCAGGTCGGCGGCGAATTCCTGCGCCGGCCCGAGCCGGGTGCGGATCTGGCCGATCACCCCCTTGATCTCCGAAACCACCGTGTGGATCTCGTCGAGGGTGGGGTCAGCCTTGATCAGCAATTCATTGATGCGTTCATCCAACAGGCTGCCCGCAATCTGCGCCGCCACCTTGGATCCGAGCTTCCCGACCAATTGCGCGGCGATGGTGCGGTCGCCCTGCGGATTCTCCGCGAGGATCTTCTCGATCTCACCCAGTGCGGCGAGCACCTGCAACAGGCCGGCATCAATCCGATTTGCCACGGATGCCGCGTTGTTGACCGCGGCACCCAGTTGATCCAGTCGCTGGATCAACGGTTGTGGAACGCCGCCGCCGCCGAGCAGGTGATTCTGGATGACCGTCGAAGGCGGGGTGTTGAAGGACTTGCTCCCCAACGCAAACTGGGCGTTCAACGCCGTGTACAACTGGTCCACCAACGGATCCACGATCTCGTCCAGCGCCGGTCCCAGCAGCCGATCCACCTGGGCTTCCAACAGCGAATTCAACTGGCCCAGGCCCTCGTCCACCACCTGGGTTGAGATGTAATCCTTGAAGGCATCCTGCAACCCACCCAGTTCGCTGAACGCGAAGTTCGCCAGATTCGCCACCGGCAATCCCTCGTACTGCACCCCGAACACCAGTTCGGCGCGCTCGGCCGAAAGATACTTCGGCTGATGCTCAGCCCGCAGCACCAGCAGGTTCGCTTCCACCGGCTTGAACGAAGTGAACGCCCGCGTCGAACTGCTCCACTTCAACGGATAATCAAACTGCACCACCTCCAACCAGGTCCGACGCGCCCTGACCCGGTACTGGTCGTCGTCATCACCCACCCCGTTCCGGTACTGGTCCGGCGTGACCCCGTTCGGGAACCCCCGGTTGTCGGTATCAAAGGGATTCTGCGTGAAGAAATTGGCGTCCGCAGATCCATATCCCTCGTTGGGCCAACCCCCCATCAGATGGACCGGTGCCGTATTGTTGGCCGCCTGGGGAACCGTATGGATGTGAACCTGCAAATCCTCGAAGAAGGGCACGTCGAGCTTCGCCGCCAGGTTCAGCCAACCCGTCGAGTTCTCCGCGTACTTGAAGCTGTTGAGATAGGCATCCGATACAAATGTTCCTGCGTACCGTTCATTGCCCGGCCCCCGCAGGACGAAGTTCGCCGGCACCTTGAACCGCGAATCGAACGGCGGATCCAACAGGTCATCCGCCAGGGTGATCAGGTGTCCATTCGGTCGGATCCCCAACGTCCCCGCCAACGGCACCTCCACCAGCGCCGCCCCCGCCGTCACTCCCAACGTCACAAAGCCCTTCCCCGGGTCACACGCTTCGCCATCCTTCCGATCAAACTCGAAATGCCCGACGACAATGGGCGCCTGCCAATACTCGAGGACCTTGACCAATCCATCCTGTCCCTCTGGAATCTCAGCCGAAAGCAATGCGCCCAGGCAGTTGAACTGAAGTTCTTCAAACTCCTGCTCGATATTCGACGGGTAAACCAACGAGACCGATCCCGCCGTCCGCGACGGCAATCCCTCCGGATTGCTGCCCAGGAACGACAGTCCAAAGGTCTTGAACTGGACCGGGTATCCGTACAACACCGTCTCCGCAGGAAACGATCCGTTGATCGCCTCGTGCACCCCGCTCACTCCCGCCTTCCGCACATAATACTTCGCCCGCGCCGTGAGGTCGTATTCCCCAGTCGGTTTCCCCGCCAACACACTCTCGCCCTGGCGCGCCGCCGGTGCGCCCACCCGAAGATTGATCCCCGCGTAATCCGCCAACCCCTGGGAATACGCACCCATGCCCGGGCGCTCGGTCGGCAGCGAGGTCTCGTTCGACACCCCCGTCAGCATCAACACCCCCGGCCGCTGCTCCACCGCCAACCCCGTCTGATCCCCACGCAGGAAACTGCCCGGCATGTGAAACGCCCCGTTGGTCCAACCCGCCACCTGATGCGCAAAATCCTTAATGCCCGGTTGATCGATCCATCCCCATTGAAGTGTGTGCGCGCCAAACGTCCCGTTTGCATGAAGCCCGCCGTCCCGCGTGAACCGCAGTTCCGTGTCCACCGGCGCCATCTGGATCGATCCCTCCGCAATCGCCCCTCCGCACGGTTCATCCCCGCAATGCCGCCGATACCGTACCAACACCGACTGCGATCCGCTCAGGGAACCCGCCCCCGGCTGCATGAGGTCGCCCACGATGGACGCCGTGCCACCCGTGTTCCACGACACCAGTGCGCCGTAGGGAAAGTGCGAGACGAAAAAGCCCTCCTTGAAGGAGACCGATGCGGTCAACAAGGCCTCACCATTCGCCCCGGTGTTGACCACGAGTGACGGGCTCGTCACCGCCTCCACAAAACGCCAGTAGCCTTCGTTTGATCTCTTGAAGACCGCTTCCGGTGCCACCGGTGCCGTCTGAAGGAAATCCAGTTCCGCACCCCGCACATACCGCACGTTGCCCTTGGTCCCGAAGGTCAGCCGCGATTCCGCCCGGTTCCATTCCATGGACATCGCCTCAAACCACACCGGCTTGGTCTCCTCCGCAATCCAACCCGTGACATCCGCCAGCATCGTCGCCGCTGTCGGACGGAACGCCGCGTTCAATGGCACCTCGGTCACCAGCACGTCCCGCTCCTGGATCCGCGTGTTGGTATCCGCCGAAATCCCCAGGCCCGTCGGCAGGATGACCGCCAGATCTCCAACCGCCCCACCCGTTCCCAACCGCACCGCCCGACGCTCATATCGGATCCGTCCCTCTTCATCCTCGTCCAGGACCGGCCCCTGCAAGGCCACGAGCCCGGCGCCCGTGTATTCCGCCACGCCATCAACCCGCAACCGAACCGCCAGCGGGTTTCCATTCCCATACGTGTATCCCGGTTTCCCCTCCACCACCGCCCCACCCGCAGCCGGCGCCAGCGTGGTCGCCACCGTGGCCAGCGTGGCCGCCCCCGCCGCCGGTTTGTGGGCAAGGGAATGCGCCAAAATCCGCGTCGACACCCCACCAAACCTCAGGATTCCACTGAAATGGAGCAGCCGCGTGTCCTCCGAGTCCATCGAGTTGCCCGCGACGGGAAACTGGGCGTTGATCGGATCGAACACCCCCACGGTCACCCGCACGTAATAGCGTTTGTTGACCGAATCCAACTGCACGCCATCCGCCGGTTCGATCCGGACCGTACGCAGGAGATTGTTGGTGCTCGGGCTGATGGGCGACTGACCCTGCGGACCAAAGTACCGCGCCACGTTGTTGGTGAACTCGAACGAACTGTCCTTCAACGCCACCACCGCATCCGTACCCTCTTCCCGCAACTGCACCGTCAACCGCGTCCGAACCGGATCCGATCCCGGGTCCCCCGCAAATCCGTCGTATCGATACAACCGCGTGAACGCATTGATCCGGAACCCGGAATTCACCGCATCCGCACCGCGGATGGCGAACTCCTGGCCCCAGGTGACCTCATCCACGTGCGACAGGACGTTCATCGAGGCGTCACCGGACAACAGGCTGGGAAAGTGCAGGTAACGGTTCGGACCCAGGTTCTGGACGGGGCCGGCTGACTGATAGATGGCAAGTCCGGTCACCCGTTTCCTCAGCACCAACTCCACCGTGTAGGTCGTCGACGGACTCAACTGGAACGCCGGCCTGAGCGAAACGGTGTAGGTGCGCTGCTGGGTGGCCTGGACGGTCAGATTGATGGTCTCGGTCAGGACGACCACGTTGGTCGAGGCAAGGCCACCCAGGGAAAGCTGAACCTCGGCGCCCGACGCATCCTTCAACCGGTATTCCAACCGGTAATCGTAAACAAAGCCTGACCCACTCCGCCCATACGTGATGTCCGTGCGGATTCCCAACGCTTCCCGGGTGTAGCCGGGCGCCGGATTGTTGGCGTCCGATGCGATCAGGTACCCGGTGAAGTTGGTGATGGAATTGAACGTGACCAGGTTGGTGACATCCGCCCGGAGAGGGCCGGTCAGCCAACCGGACGCCATGGCAACCAGCCACAGCCACGGGATCCGGGACAGCGCGTTCCACTTCTGCTTCACCCTGACAAATACGGAGACGCCAACCCCGGGTTACGAACGGACAAAGAACCTTTTCGGAGCCATGGCGTGTTGCACCCATGCGTGAGGACATCTCCTCGGCTCCGGTCGCTCTCCCCGTGGATTGCCAACCGCCCGGCCTGCATCGGTCCCCAAAAGGTCGAGCGATTGGAGAATGGCTCCATTGCTTCCAAAAAACCGGTCATTGCCTTCCTGACCCGATTCCTGGCAACGCTGAGACCTCACGGCACGAGTGGCACGTTCCGCTTCCTGGCTGCATCGCGCAGCGGGCCATCCCTGCAGGCGAGAGGGAGCTCCAGCCGCAAGGCCAGTTCCAGATAAGCAGCATCATAGACGCTCAAGGTCAGTTCCGTCGCGAGCCTGGACAGTCGTGTGAACGCCAATTCCGACATTTCGTGATCAATCGCGAAGTCCAAAGCCTTCAGCGCTTCCATCGCCTCCGCCCTCTCGTCCGCCGTCAGCTTGCCCCGACGTTCCAGCACCAAAAGCACGTTTGCCATCTCAACGGGCCAGAGGGCCGGCACCACGACGGCAATCCCACTCCCAACCTGGGACAACAGGGCGTCCGTCTGTGCCGTCGCTTGTCCGGGATGAACCCAGGCGACAGCCAACGACGCGTCCACGACCACCCGGTCCATCAGCGTCGCCCCTCCTCGATGGCGGAACGGACCTCCGCGTCGGAAAGCTTCGCGCGCCCCTTGGCGCGTCCGTTGATCCTGAGTCGCAACTGGGTCAGGGCAGCCACCGCCTGACGGACTTGCCCAAGGTTCCGCCGCCCCTCGGGAACGATCCGTGCGACAGGCTTTTCATGGCGGGTGATGACGATCTCTTCACCGCGCCCCACACGTTCAAGGAGCTCGCCAAACCGGATCTTGGCCTCAACCGCGGTGATGGTACCCATAGGAGTGCTCTTTCAAATTGATCAACCAGTGATCAGTTTGTTCCGAAGCAACGACAATTGCAACCCGCGCCGATAACCGTGTCGGCGGGAGTTCAAAAGGAGATTTGTTGGGGTTGGAACCAATGGGAGCGTCCCGGGTCCAGTCCCCGTGTCGGACCAGCGCCTTCTGCCATCCCAATCCCGGGGAGTTCGGACAGACAACCGAGGAAGCGGCGCCGGTCGTCGGCGGTAGAGAAGATACATTCGCCGCGGTCGCCCCGGTTAACGACAGATTGACAGCCGTCGGGGACCCACATGCGAAACGGTCAAGCCATGCGGGCCACGTTGCCTGTCTTGGCTTCGAAGAGCACCAGGATGCGATTCATGTAGCGTCAGGGTCTCCCACATCGGGGAAGAAAGGCCAGCCGGAGAGTTCCAACACAGATCCAACCACCTGCTTGACTGACATCGCGGGTGATACCAACGTGATTTCGTGGAAATCGTTCAGGACACCAATGTCTTCGTCGCTGCACTGCGCAGTGCGGAAGGCGCAAGTGCGGAGGTCCTGGATCGGTGTCTTGCCCGGGCGGACCAAGCCGTCATGGGGGCCGCTCTGTTTGCGGAGTATGAAGAATTGGTCCAGCGGGAAAGCCTCTGGCGGGGCGTGCCGGTGACCGCAGCGGAACGAGAGACCCTGCTCGACGACTTCTGCGCGGCCGCCATCTGGCAGCCGGTTTACTTCCGGTGGCGGCCAAACCTGCCCGATCCGGCGGATGATCACGTCCTCGAACTGGCCATTGCCGGCGGTGTGGAACACTTGGTCACGCACAACCTCCAGGACTTTGGACGGGGCGAACTCAAATTCACGTCGCCTCGGGTGGTGACCCCGGCACAACATCTGAAAGCGATACATTGAAGACGATTCCCTATCGGTGCGACGAATCGCGCCACAAAGCCTTGATGAGCGCGGCACGGGACACGGGCACAAGTGTGCAGCGGTTGTTCGACAATTTCGTGACCCATGTCATCGCCGATCGTCAGGCAGAAGCCCGCTTTGTGGCGCGCCAACACCGGGGAAACCCCGCGCGTGGCCGCAAACTGCTCATGGAGATCCGCCAACGGAACTCTCCGAAGCAGTGATGCAGGAGTGTCCATCCACACGAACGCTGGCACCGAGGTCCCGAAGCGCTGCGGCAGTTCGGAAACCAATCCGGGGAACAGCGTCTGGTCCGAATCATGGAAGAGGCAATGGGGTCACATCCTGAGCCTCAATATTTGATCTCAGAGCCGCCGGATGAACCGGTCACAGCCGGGTCCCGGGTTCGCCGCTCATCGATCCGCTTCACCCCTTGACCCGCCACCGCCCTTCAATCCGACAATCCCTCCAACCAACTCCGAGAGTCTCCACCCAACAAGCCTCACCGCCACACACACCACCGCAACCCGCGTCCAGTCCCCGTGTCGGAC
>DITU01000158.1 GCA_002422905.1 Verrucomicrobia bacterium UBA6176 | reverse complement strand
AACGGCAGGTCCAGCATCCGCTCCAGTTGCCCCTTCAATACCCCATCCCCCGCCGCGCTCCCCATCCACCACGTCAACCACAGCCCCAACCCCAGTCCCATCCAGCCACGCCACCCGATCCTCCCCTCCGATCCCGGATCCACTTCCCCCGACCTGGATCTCTGTCGCGACCGCACCAACGCCAACCCCGTCAATCCCATGAAAAACATCACCGCCGTCAACGCCGCGTCCACCCCCGATTGCAGCACCACCCCCATCCCCAATCCCCACAACCCCATCGTCCGCCAACCCTGCCGATCCTGATTGATCATCGATGCCATCGCGGCCCCGCCCACCGCCATGCCCCCCACCATCACACCCCCCGGCGTCGCCCCCATCGCCACATGACCCAACCCCGGCAGCCAGAGCCAGATTGTCCCCAACCATTTCGACCCCGATTCCATCACCGATCCACGCGCCATCAATGCCGCTGCCATCGACACCCCCAGCGACGCCGCCAACAACCCGAGCAGACGCAAGCGGAACAGTTCACCCAACCCTTCCCCACCCTCCCAGATCCACGCCGTCCACCGCAGCCACCGCGACCACATCGGCCACCCAATCTCCGGAGACCAACGCTCTTCCAATACCTCCATCCGGGGTCCCACTACCCCGACCATTCCACCCTGCTCCAGATCCAATGCCGTCAACCGCTGGCCCGGTCGCAGGTGGATCCGATCGAAATGCAGCCGACCCGACTCCGTGGTCACCCGGGCCGACGTCCCTGGCTCACGCCATTCCCGGACCCCCGCCCAGTGCATCATCTCATCCACCCCGTGCAACGGCGGCGCCAACACCAACCGCACCAGGCCCAATCCGAAAAACAAAAACCCCACCGCAACCCCCGCAACCAGCCATCGTCCCCCCAGGTCCAGACCCGGTTCCATCGACGCCGGTTTGCCCGTCAGCAACAGCGTCCCCATCACCGACATCAACACACCTGTCCCCACCCACAACCAGATCCACCACACCCCGCTTCTCCCCCACATCCCCGCCAACACCTGCGCCCGATTCATGCCCGGCTCCGTTTCCGACCCCGCCACCGGGACATATCCCCCCAGCGGATACGCCCAGCCCATCTCCCCGTTCGTCCGCCGGACCGGGATCCCCAGCAAGCCCGGATCACTGGGCGCCGCCATCTCCGTTCCCATCGCCGTCATCGTGCAACGCATCCCCACCGACACCGCGTCCCGGGTCCACAACACCAACCGGCACCGCCTCAATTCCCCTTCCCCCACCAACCGGGTTCCCGCCGTCGTCAGCACGAACTCCAGCGCCTTGCCTGTCCTCAGTTTTTCCCCGGCATGCGCCGTCCATACCCCGCCCCCATCCAGATCTTCCAACTGCGCCCGGACCACCCGCGTCCCCACCAATCGATCCTCCGCGATTCCGTCCCCGGCCCGCACATCGAACTCAAACCAGATCCGGGTCATCCCCGCACCCAACCATGGCCGGGTCTCGACCATTTCCAATTCATGCGGCTGACCGTCCGCCGTCGGTTGGACCTGCAACATCGGGACACTTCGCAGTCTCAGGTCCCATTCCGGTCGCTCCACTGTTCCCGGCCAGGTCTCCAATCGCTCCGTCCGTCCCGTCGCACCCCGCCCCATCAACACCCAGATCAGGGGCACTCCCAACAACAACGCCACCCACACCCCGAACACCCAGCGCGAACGCCCCGCCGCCACCCCGTTCCCCGATCGACCCCGCCCGCTCCGCTCCCCGTGACGGCCGTCCGCCTCCCGCGCCGTCGGCACTCCGGCCCGGGATGACCGATCCCGCCCCCCCGTTGATCGGGTATGGCTTCGATAATGTGCCATGGAAGACGCAACCTACCCAAGGCCCGCAACCCGTGGGAAGCCCGCGCATGTCGCCGCATCGCCGCCCCTCCACGCCTCCAGTCTTTCAAAACCCGGCCGGGAACGGCAGCATCCCCAACGATGTCCGTCCCGTCCTTCCGTTCCCTCCTCCAACTCTGGGCCGCCCTCGTGCTGGGTGCGGGCTGGATGCTGGCCCAAGCCCCGCTGGACACGAAGCAGTTGGGATACCTGACGGCAATCTCCCGCGGCCGGCTCTCGGGACGTTGGACCGAACTCGGCACCAATGAACTCAGGGACCTCCGCATCAAGGCCGAGGGTTACGACGCCGAAATCCAGAAACACCATCTCGTCGGTGGCCTCGTGGTCTCCACCCGCTACTCCGACACCGAACGCACCCGGCTCCTCGCCTACGAAAACCTCGGGCAGAGCGCCGCCATGACCGGATTCTACCTCGCCGGAATGGCCTACTGGTTCTCCGTCGACATCAAACCCCTGGCCCTCGAACGGATCCGCGAATCCCTCACCGGCATCGAAACCCTCCTCGGCGCCTCCGGTCGACCCGGATTCCTCCCCGCTTTCGCCGGCCCCGCCGATCTCGCCCCCTACCGGGCCACCTACGCCACCCTTGGCGGACCGGATCCGGCCCGACCCGGATTCGGTCGCCACGCCTTTCCCGGGACCGGCCCCGGCAAGGATCTGGTGTGGATCGGGGGCGCCTCACGCGACACCTACAGCGGGGTTGCCCTCGGACTGGGCATGACCTTCAAACGCATCCGTGAACCCCGGATCCGGCTGCGCGTCAGCAATGTGGTGGAACAGATCCTCCATCGGTTGGATGCCGATCAATGGCGCATCCGCGATGGCCAGGGATCCGAGACGTTCATCACGCCCCTGCTGGAATGCGCCCTCCTGCGACTCGGCACCACCATCAACAGCGCGGGCTACAACGAACGGTACGAGGCTTCCGTCCAGCGGTTCATGGAGATCCCGCCCCCGGCCACCATCCGGTTCGGCGACCCCACCCCGACCGTTTTTGCCGTGGCCAATCTCATGACCCTGACCGGTCTGGAAACCAACGAGACACGCCGACTCGGTTTCCAGGACAAACTCACCAAGATCTGGCGCGCCAGCGGTCCCGAACTCAATCCCTGGCTCGCTGCCGCCTACGTCAACGCCTTCGACCGCACCCCCAACGATGCCATCGCCGGCGCCACCATCCAGGGTCTCCTCCACCAGTTCCCCACCCCACCCCGCTGGCAGGTCGCCACCCCGCCCCTCGCCACCAACACCCCCATGCAGACGGTCAATTCCCTCCCCTGGACCCTCCACGCACGCCCCCTCTCCGAACGACGCGTCGCCCCCTTCCAATGGACCCTCTCCCCCCATGACCCCCATCCCGGCACCAACGAACCCGTCGCCCATCCCGGCATCGATTTCCTCACCACCTTCTGGATCGCACGCGATTCCGGCGTGATCCCCCACGAATCCATCCAGCGCTATACCAACGCCCGCCCCGGGTTCGTCCGCTCCCCCGCCCTGCGCCGCCCTTCCCTGACCAATGCACCCGCCCGCACCAATCGCCCGACCACGCTGAAATAACCTCCACGGCAAACGCCGCTCCATTCCCTTTCCTGGAGCGGCGAGGGCCTCTCGCCGTCCTCCTTCTCACAGCGACCGAACGTCGCCGCTCCGTTTCCCGCCCCGTCACTTCGTCGCAAACAACAGGATCAACGTGCCCAGCACGATCCGATAGATGGCGAACCCGGTGAACCGATGGGTCCGCACATAACCCAGCAGCCAACGCACCACCACAAACGCCGAGATCGCCGCCACCACACACCCCAACAGGATCAAGGACCACGGCTCATGCGGTTCGCCCGATTGATGCGCGTCCCACGCTTCCTTGGCTCCGGCTCCCACCAACGTCGGGATCCCGACCAGGAAGGCGAACTCGGCCGCCGCCGGCCGCGACACCCCGAGGGCCAGGGCTGCCAGGATCGCCGCACCGGACCGGGAGGTCCCGGGGAATGCCATGGCCAGCAACTGGGCACCGGCCACGGCAATGGCCACCGCCCACGTGATCCGTTCCTCTGCCTTGTGGTTCCGCAACAGGTGTTCAACCACCAGGAACAGGACGCCACCCATCAGCGTGGCCCAGGCCACCGGCACGGGATCGGACTCGAGCTCCATGCCGGCCTTCTTGAGGATGAGTCCGATGGCGCCGGTGATGCCGAAGCACACCATGAGCTTGAGGAGGTAATCGAAGTTCTCGGGCTTGCGCCAATGGAGGACGAGCTCCCGGGCGCGGTCAAAGAAGACGGCCAGGACGGCCACCACGGCGCCGGACTGGATGACCACGTTGAACATCTGGGTTTTTTCGCCCAGCCAATGTTCGGCAAGGATCAAATGTCCGGTGGAAGAGACAGGGAGGAATTCGGTAAGACCTTCGATGATTCCCAACAATATGACCGCCAACCATTCCGGCATCCGGCCTAACAACCGGAAATGAGGGGATGCGGCAAGGAAACAAATTTTCGTTGGCACTTGGGGCAGGCGCTTGGGACCGTGCAAGCCCATGAAGTACATCTTCGTCACGGGTGGTGTCGTGAGTTCCCTCGGCAAGGGACTCACCGCGGCGTCGCTCGGCACCCTCCTCGAGAATCGGGGACTCAAGGTCACGCTGCAGAAGTTCGATCCGTATCTGAATCTCGATCCGGGCACCATGAGCCCGTATCAGCATGGCGAAGTGTATGTGCTCGATGACGGCGCCGAGACCGATCTCGATCTCGGCCATTACGAACGCTTCACCAGCACCAAGCTTTCCCGCCGCAACAACACCACCAGCGGCCAGGTCTACCAACAGGTCCTCGATAACGAACGCAACGGCATCTACCTCGGCAAGACCGTCCAGGTCATCCCCCACGTCACCGACGAGATCCAGCGCCGCATCACCCTGCTCGCCGACGAAACCAAGCCCGATGTCCTCATCACCGAGGTCGGCGGCACGGTTGGCGACATCGAAGGCCTGCCCTTCCTGGAAGCCATCCGCGAGTTCGCCCAGGAAGCCGGTCCCGGCAATGTCTGCTTCCTGCACGTCACCTACATCCCCTTCATCAAGGCCGCCGGCGAACTCAAGACCAAGCCCACCCAGCAGAGTGTCGCCAAGCTCCGCGAGATCGGCATCGCTCCCCATCTCCTCGTCTGTCGCTGCGAATACCCCATCAACAAGGAACTCCGCTCCAAACTCGCCATGTTCTGCAACGTCCCCTTCGAGGCCGTCATCGAGGAAAAGGACGTGGAACACTCCATCTACGAGGTCCCCCTCATGCTCCAGCGCGAGCGTCTCGATGATCTCGTCTGCAAGACCCTCCAACTCGATGTCCCCCCCGCCAACATGTCCTATTGGCAGGACATCATCCGGCGTCTCATCGCCCCCCAACACCGCGTCCGCATCGGTGTCGTCGGCAAATACATCGAACTCCAGGACGCCTACAAATCCGTCTACGAAGCCCTTATCCACGGCGGCATCGCCAATGATTGCGGCGTCCAGATCGAGCAGATCGAGGCTGAGGAAGTCGAGAACGGCGATCCCGCCCGCCTCTTCAAGGGACTCGGTGGCATTGTCGTTCCCGGCGGATTCGGCGACCGCGGCATTGAAGGAAAGATCAAGGCCGCCCGTTATGCCCGCGAAGCCGGTCTCCCCTATCTCGGCCTGTGTCTCGGCATGCAGATCGCCGTGATCGAATTCGGTCGCCATGTCCTCGGCCTCACCGGCGCCCATTCCACCGAGTTCAACCCCGCCACCCCACACCCCGTCATCGACATCCAGGACAGCCAGAAATCCGTCGTCCAGAAGGGCGGCACCATGCGGCTCGGCGCCCAAACCTGCCAACTCGCCCCGGATTCACGCACCCGCGCCCTCTACGGAGCCGATCAGATCGTCGAACGGCATCGGCACCGTTATGAGTTCAACAACCGGTATCGCGAGGACTACGCCGCCGCCGGCTTTCTCTTCGCCGGTACCACCCTCGACAACAAACTCGTCGAGGTCATCGAACTCCCCGGCCATCCGTTCTTCATCGCCTGCCAGTACCACCCCGAGTTCGCCTCCAAACCCAACGTCTCCCATCCCCTCTTCCGCGGCTTCATCGCCGCCGCCCACGAACGGCTCCATTCCAAGCCGATCCATCCCTGATCCCCCATCCCTGATCCCGGAACGGAGTGCTCCCGGGAGGCTCAGATCACCGGCCCCGTCCCCTTCACATCCACACAGACCACTTCGCCCTTGGCGTTCCGGACGTACACCCGGCCGTTCGCCAACACCGGAGGCGTCCAGTGTTTGCCCCCGTTGACCTGCGCCCGGGCCACCTCCTGATACAAATCGGGTTTCGCCTCCACCACCACCAGCTCACCACCCCCGGTCAACCACAGGAGCTTGCCGTCCACCGCAGCCAGGTTGCCGGTCTCCGACTTCGGTGAGGTCCATTTCACCGCCCCGGTCTCCAGGTCCAGGCACTTCAACTGCGATCCCTTGTCCCCGCCCTGGCCATCCACGCCGTACACGTGGCCACCCATCACCACCGAGCTCGCCATGTGCGCCCGGATCTCCTTGTTGAACCAAAGCTGTTTCGGCTCCGCTCCACTGATGTCGAACGTCGCTCCGCCCGTGCCGTAACCGGAACTCAGGAACATCCGGCTCCCTCGGATCACCGGGTCCGACGCATTGACGTCGTACTCGGTCTTCCACGGCGCGCGCCACAGTTCCTTCCCGGTCAACGGTTCGATGGCCACCACATGCCTGGCCGCGAACACCGCCAGCGCTCGACGTCCCTTCCACTCAAACGCCACCGGCGTTCCATACCCGGCTTCGTCCTTGCCCGAGACCCAGACTTCCTTGCCGGTCCCACGGTCCAGCGCCGCCCCGAATGACCCGACATTCAGCACCGCCAGGTTGCCCTCGATGTGTACCGATCCGTTGAATCCCCATTCCGGAAGTTTGACTCCCAGTTCCTTCACCACATCCCGCGACCACACCACCGCGCCCGTCGCTGCATCCAGGCAATGCACCAAGCCGTGCCGTCCCAACATGTAGACCCGGCCATCCGAAACCGTCGGCGTCGCGCCCGGCCCCCCCTCGTAATACTTCGGATCCAGATCCTGCGCATAACTGCGGGTCCACAACTCCTTCCCGGTCGCTGCATCCAGACAGTAAATCGTGTCCTTGCCCCCCTTCTTCACCCCGTCACTTCCCACCGTGTACAGTCGGCCATCCGCCACCGTCATACTCGAAAACCCGATCCCCACCGTCGCCTTCCACAACCGCTTCGGCTGCCCGCCCGGCCACGTCCCCAACCAATCCTTCTCGGTCGAAATCCCGTCATGATTCAACCCGCGATACCGGGGCCAATCCCCGGCCATCGTTGTCGCCATCGCCATCCCCAAAAACAGAATCGCCGTCGTTCTCATGATCGAACCCTGCCGTCACCTGCGGTCCCGGTCAACGCACCCCACCTCAACCTTTTGTTGCACCTGCAACAAAAGGTTGAGCATCAATCCAGCCCACTCATCCGCGCCACCGCATCTCACCAACCGTCACCCCAGACAGAACCTCAGGCGCTCACGCAACAGGCGACGCCCATGGAACAGTCGCGATTCCACCGTACGCACCGGCACCCCAAGGATCTCGGCCGTCTCGTTCACCGACCGATCCTCCAGATCCACCAGCAGGATCGCCGCTCGCATCCGTTCCGGCAGTCCGTCCACCACACGGCGTATCGCCTCGGAACGCTCAACCTGCTCCATAGCCTCCACCGGAGCCGGTCCCCCGCCCGGCAGGAGCTCGTGCCAGCCAGATCCATCCCCTTCCGGAAAGGAATCACCCCCCTCCATCGATTCCTCCCCATGGCGCCGACGCCATCGGATGTGATTCCTTGCCAGGTTGGATGCGATGGTGAACAGCCAGGTCGAAAAGCGGCGCGACGGGTCGTAGCGATCCCGATGCAAAAACACCCGGGCAAAGGTTTCCTGCGCCAGATCCGCAGCGTCGGCATCGTGCGCCAGCATCCGACGCAAGTGTCGCAGCAACACCGGTCCATGCCGGTTCACCAACCTCTCCAGCGCCTCCTCCTGGCCAGCCTGCAACGCCTCCATGTCGGAGCGATCCACCTCTCCGGCGGCGTCCATTGGCATTCCATCCAGCTCATTCTCGAGTCGTATCATGGAAGTTCACAAAACCTGTGTCGGCACCGTGGTGCCGCGGTTGCACCCCAAGGATCACCCGCTCCATCTCCTGGAGATACCGGGCGCCCGCGACAGGTCCGAGCAACCTGCCCACCCTCAGGCAATACGCCATGGTCTCCTGATGACTCTTTGCCCGACTTTCTTCCAGGGATCTCATCCGTTCCCGCACCTCCGGCGTCAGTCGCGGCGATTCGTCCAGCAACGACGCCAGACTCCGACTGTCCCGCTCCAACTCGCCCACCAGGGACCTGTGCAACGTCAGGTACTCGCCATGCAGGCGCCGGATTTCCGCCAACCGCGCCGGCTCCGGTCGAAATTCACGGATCACCCATTCCAGATCGTCGTCCGTCGATGCCATCCGCACCCCCAGTCGACCCAGATCGTCACCCACGTGCCAGGCCAACAAACCCGCACCCAGCCACAACGCCATGCGCATTCCCCGGGCTTTCATGCTCAGAAGGGAGACGCCTCCGGTTCCACCGCCATCACATAACGCCGCTCCGCCGCCATCCGACGATCCTCCTGACCATCCCGGATCCCATGCCACAAACCCGCTGCCAACAGGACAGCCAACGACGCCACCGCCCAGCCCGGTCGGAATAACCAGCCCAGCAACTCGCGCCATCCCACCTCTCCAGCATCACCCCGCACCCGACGCCAGACCGAACTCATGAATCCCGCCGGCACGGGCACCGGTTCCAACGTCTGTTCAAGCATCCGACCCAGTTCCACGTCCCGCTCCCTCCGTCCTCCATCTCCTGTTTTCATGAGTTTCCCGCTCCGTTGGCTGTTCTCATTTCCAAAAATCCACCCACCCCGGATTCCCCTCCAGTCGGTTGCGACGGACCCAAACCAGATCCGTCGCAACCGTGATCCCGAACTCGGGAATCCACCGTGCTCAGCGGCCCCAGGTCGCCACTCCTCGCGGCGATCGCATCGGCACCCGACGGTCCAGGCGATCCGAACTGGTTCCATCAGCCACCACCGTCCGTCCCGCCTCGCCCCGCGGCGAACCGGTCCGAACCCGGCGATCCATCTTTTCCACGCCCGTTTCCGGGCGCTCCGATTCCAACCACGCATTCGGATGCGGTCCCACCAATCGATCCCGGCGGACCTCGGATGTCGTCCCGGCACAACCGGTGGAGGCTCCCAGCAACGCGGCCAATGCAATTCCCGTCCAAAGCGGCTTCATGGTTCGTCCCTTTCGATTTCAACCGTCCTCAGCGATGGGCCACCGCCCGGTCACGCACGTCCCATCGGCTGTTGCCGATTCCCGGGAACACTTCCCGGCCCCGCGGTGAACCCAGGGCCACCGCCCGATCCAACCGCTCCTCGGTGCTGCCCTTCACCGTGCGGGTGACATTGGCCAGTCCTCGCGGAGTCCCCACCGGCGTGCCCCGGACCAGCGCTTCAGACGTCGGCGTCGACACCTTGCGGAAGTCCTCCGCCAACGCCCGTCCGCGAGGTGACATCACCGGGCCGGCCGCATGCAGCGTGGCCGTGGCCGCCACGATCAGTCCGATTCCAATCCATCCCTTGCTCATGCTGCTCTTCATGGTTCGTCCTTTGTTTTTCCGGTGAGCGATCCATTCGCCCAACATCCTCGCCTACCCGTCACAAATCGAAATCACGCATGAAAACGATCAACGAAACGCATCCAAAAGCCATCCTCACCACCTCCATCAGAGACTGGAATCCTCACCCCTCCCCTCCGTCATCCCGCTCCGTCATCCCGCCTGCCATCACCCAACCCCGGCCCATTCCACGCTCAACTTTCTGTTGCAGGTGCAACATGAAGTTGATCACTGGACAAATCCCAACCCCACACGCGTCCTCACAGCAGGCACATGGCAGATCTTCATCACCTCCTCGATACCCATGGCGATGCGATCTACGGCTTCCTCCTTCAGGTCACCGGATCCGAAGCCGATGCCGCCGATGTCTTCCAGGAGCTGTGGCGCAAGCTGGTGGAACGTCCCGCCCTCCTCGACGACGCACGCGATCCCCGCGGGTTCCTCCTGCGCATGGCCCGCAACCAATTCATCGATCTCACCCGACGTCGCCAGACCCGCGAACGTATCCATGCCGAAGCCAGCTCCGGGATCCCCCTCTTCGACACCAGCCCGGATCCGGATGAACAGGCGTTTCGCGACGCCCTTCAAACCGCCCTCGCCCAACTCCCCGCCGACCAACGCGCCGTCCTTCATCTCAAACTCTGGGAAGGCCTGACCTTCGATGCCATCGCCACCCTGCTCGACATCCCGCCCAACACCGCCGCCAGCCGTTATCGCTACGGCCTGGACAAAATCCGCGACCACCTGCGTCCCCTCTACAACGAGATCCAATCTCCATGAACACCCCTGAACCGTCCCCGCTCGAACAACGCCTGACACACCTCCCGACCCGCGGACTTCCCCCCGGACTCCGTGCCGACTGCCTGCGCCAGATCCCGCAGCCCGTTCCCTCCTGGTCCCGGCGTATCATCGATCTCTTCAGCCCGAATCCATGGGCCTGGAGCACCCTCGCCTTCGCCTGGATCCTGTGCGCCGTCCTGCATCTCGCCCAACCCCAACCCGTCGTCATCCTCTCCGCCCGATCCGCCCCGGCCCCGCTCCAGACCGACTCCGAAACCATCCGACTCCTCGCCCTCCAACGCGCCACCCGCGACGAACTCCTCCGGCCATCGCCCCCTCCCATCCCACCCGCCGTGGACCGGCCCCGCAGCCGGCTCCACTCCACCAATCAGCTCGCCTGATCCCACCCCAACCCCAAACCGATTCCCCATGAAGAAATTCCTCCGTCGTTCCGGATTCGCCTTCCTCGCCCTCATCACCCTCGTCGCACTCGCCTATGCCATCGAGAACTGGCGTGGGGCCGCTGCCTGGACCGCAGAACAAAAGCGGATCCGTGACCGTGGCGAACCCCTGGTTTGGGCAGATCTGCTGGGGGCCGCACCCGCACCCGAAGACAACTTTGCCGCCAGTCCACTCTTCGCCGGAATCTTTGAGTACCAGCAAACCAAGGATGCAAAGGGTCGCGACCGATTCGAATGGATGGGCAGGGACGCACTGAAGCGCCTGTCGGAACTCACCCAGGTTCCCCCCCCACTCAAGGATGAACCCCGGGAGAAACCGACACGTGGCATCGATCTCGCCCTGGTCGCCGCCCGGTTCCGCGCCGCACCCGGCTTCACCTGTCCAGAGCCTTCAGCCGATCCCGCCAAGGACCTTCTTGCCTGCCTGACATCCCGCCAGGAGACCTTCGACCTGATTGACGACGCCGCCCGACGCCCGTTCTCCCGGTTCCCCATCCGATACGAAGACGCCGATCAAGCCCTGTTGCCGCATCTGGCCCATCTCAAGGGAGCCGCGTCCCTTCTCCAGATCCGGGCGCTGGCCCGGCTCCAGACCGGCGACTCCACCAACGCCCTGTCCGATGTCCGCCTCATCCTCCGCATCAGTCGGGCTGCCGGTGCGGATCCCGTCCTCATAGGGGGTTTGGTCCAGTTCGCGATCGAGAATCTGGCCGTGAACACCTTCTGGCACGGATGGCGGGATTCCGCCTGGACCGATTCCCAACTCGCCGAACTTCAGCAGCGTTTCTCCGCCATCAGTTCCCGCTCGAACATCCTCCTCGCCCTGCGCGGCGAACGGATCTTCAGCTCCACCCTTTATGATCTCATGCTCGACGACCCCTCGCGCTACTTCGAATCCGTCGCCGAGGCGGGCGAAGAAGGGACTGCCGCCTTTCCCCCTTCCGTGCGGATCATGCCATCGGGTTGGTTCCGACAAAACCAGGCCACCCATTCCCGGGTCATCGACGACATGATCCGTCACGGACAGGAACGCCCGGAAGACCGCGCCCTGTCGACCGATCGCGTTTCGCTCATGCAACAGCTTCAGGCCATTCCACTCCCCTACTCCATCATGGCCCGCATGGTCCTGCCCTACTTGGAAAACACCTTCAAGACCGCTGATCGCCAACTCGCCATCACCCAACTCACCGTCACCGCCTGCGCCCTCGAACGGCATCGGATCGCCCACCAATCCTATCCCGCCACCCTCGACGCCCTGATCCCCGGATTCCTTCCCCGCGTCCCGGTTGATCCCATCGATGGACAACCCCTCCGCTACAGCCTCAAGCCCGATGGAACCTTCGTGCTCTACAGCATCGGTCTCGACGGCCGCGACAACGGTGGGGATGCCGGCAAGCCCAACCAGGAAGCTCCCGACTGGGTCTGGCCCCAACGCAACGCCGGACCCGCGGGACGCCTCTTCTGAACCGATCCACCCGGGGCGACGACATCCAGTCGCCGTCCCGCATCCGAACGGCGAGTGGCACTCGCCGTCCCATTCTCACAGCGACCAACCGTCGCCGCCCCGGTCCCCCACCTCAGCCACCCGTCGATCCACCTTCAATGTCCAGGTCCCCACCAAACTCCGCCACCCGCGTGCGCTTCCGATCCCGACAGCTTTCCACCGCCCTGCGCAACTGGTCGCGCAACGATTGATCCGACGGAATGCACGGCAACAACACGATCGGTGTGGTCGCATCACCGGTGTTGAGCTGGAGATTGCCCCGCCCGAAGAGCCCGAGGATGAAGGGTTGCACGAAGCTGATGTCCCGTACCCGATACAATTCCAACTCTTCGGTGCGCTTGGTGAAGATGCCCTTGGTCTCCCGCACCCGCTGGGTGGTGATCTCGATCCGATGACTCCGCCTCTGGATCCAGCGCCACAACGCCCAGGGAATCGGCAGGATCAGCAGGCAACTGAGATTGATCCAGAAATCCTGGGCCGCCGACGGGCTGCCCTGCCACAGCACTTCCTCTTCCGGGTCCTTGCTCATGGTCCGCACCCTTCCAATCTCCCCGCCATCCGCCAGCCTGAAATTCAACCTCCCCCTGATCCAGCCCCGCATTCAACCCCGCGTGAAGTCCCGCTCGAACACCTCGTACCCGGCCGGTTGCATTCCCAGTCGCACATAAGCCGCCCGCGCCGGCGCGTTCCCATGTTCCATGTACAGCCGGATCCCACACACACCCGGCGTCGCACGCGCCTCCGATTCCACCTGCCGATACAAGGCCTTGAAAACTCCTGAACCCCGTTCCTCCGACGCCACATAGACGCTCTGGATCCACCAGAACATCCCGTTGCGCCAATCGCTCCATTCAAACGTCAGCATCAGTTGTCCCACCACCCGCCCCCCTTTCTCCGCCACCAGGTACCGGCCCTTCGCCGGATCCGTCAGCACCGCGAGCACCCCGGGCCCGATCCGTTCCGGATCCAGGTCGCGTCCCTCGGTCTCCAAGGCCAGCGCCCGGTTGTACGCCGCAATCACCACGGCATCCGCCGCCGTCCCCGGCCTGATCCACAATTCCTGTTCCATGCCCATGCCCGTGTCCCGTTCAGATCTGGAAATCCAGCACCGCCGCCCGCGACCGCTTGGGCATCACCCGCGTCTTCAACTCCTCGTTAACCACCACCGAATCCGGCGGCACACTCTGCAACAGGAACACGTTCCCCCCGATCGTCGATCCCGACCCGATCACCGTCTCCCCGCCCAGGATCACCGCGCCCGAATAGATCGTGACGTTGTCTTCAATGCTCGGATGCCGCTTCTTTCCGCGCAGCGCCTGCCCGCCCGACGTACTCGTCGCCCCCAGGGTCACCCCGTGGAAGATCTTCACCCGGTTGCCGATCACACACGTCTCCCCGATCACCGTTCCCGTGCCGTGATCGATGAAGAAATGACTTCCGATCCGCGCCCCGGGATGGATGTCGATGCCCGTCCTGCTGTGCGCCCATTCGGTCATCATGCGGGGCAACAACGGCACACCGCTCTCGTGCAGTTCATGCGCCGCCCGCTGGACCGCGATCGCCTCGATGAACGGATACGCCGTGATGATCTCCTCGCGGCTGCGCGCCGCCGGATCCCCTTCGAACGCCGCATCCACATCCGTCTGCAACTTCTCCCGCAACGCCGGCAAGCGCTGGAGGAAACCGCGGGTGAGTTCGTGCGCCGCCCGGCGCGGATCGGTCAGGGCCGGATCCGGACAATCAAAACAACCCAGACTCTTGCAGATCTCGTCTTCCAACCGACCCGCCACCGAATCCAGCAACAGCGCCGTCTCCGCCTTCAACTCCGCCGAATGCACCACCCGATCGTCAAAGAATCCCGGGAACAACAACCGCAGCAGGTCCGTGGTGATCTCCACCACCGTGCCCCTCGAAGGAAGGTTGGCGCCATCCACATGATTGATCCCGCCATGTCGGCGGTAACTGACCATCAGGGCGTCGGTGAGGTCCGTGACCGGAAAATCCACGCGCCCATTATCCGCACCGGCCCGCGCCTTGTCACCCGTTCTGCAAGGCCGCCAACCGCGCGTAGATCCCGCCACGCGCCACCAACTCCGCATGACGCCCTTCCTCCACGATCCGACCCTGATCCATCACGATGATCCGATCCGCATTCTGCACCGTGGAAAGCCGGTGCGCGATGCACAGCGTCGTCCGGCCCTTCGTCAACTCCTCCAACGCCGCCTGCACCGCCCGCTCCGATTCCGTATCCAACGCGCTCGTCGCCTCGTCCAGCACCAGCACCGGCGCATCCCTCAGCAACGCCCGCGCAATCGCCAACCGTTGCTTCTGCCCCCCCGACAACAACGCCCCCTTGTCCCCCACCATCGTGTCGTATCCCTCCGGTCGCGCCGTGATGAATCCATGCGCGTGCGCATGACGCGCCGCGTTCTCCACCTCGGCATCCGTCGCCCCGGGGCGCCCCAACCGGATGTTGTTCCGGATGGTGTCGTTGAACAGCAACACGTCCTGGGTCACCACCGCCATCTGGCTCCGCAACTCCCGTTGGGTCACCTCCCGCACATCACGCCCCCCGATCCGCACCGCACCTGTCCCCGGGTCATAGAACCGCAGCAACAGACTCGTGATGGTGGTCTTGCCCGAACCGGATCCCCCCACCAACGCCACAAACTCTCCCGCCCGGATCCGCAGGTTGAAATCCGTCAGCACCGGCTCCCGGTCATATCCGAAGGTCACCCCGTCGAACTCGATGTCCGCCTCATGGGCATCCATGGACTTCGGCTGGACCGGATCCTGCACGCTCGATTCCTGATCCAGCAGGGTGAACACATGTTCGCTCGCCGCCCGACCCTGCTCCAGTTGCCCGTGCAACCGCGTCAACGCCTTGAACCCCGGATAGATCAGGACAATCGATCCGAAGAACGCGATGAAGTCCGGCAGGGACATCCCCGGTTCACCCCCCTGCGCCACATATCCGAACACCAACGCAATCGCCATCGCTCCGAACACCTCCACCACCTGGCCGCTCGCATCCTTCGCCTGGATCCCGCGCATCATCTGCCGCGCGATCGACTTCGCCGTCCCCCGGAATTCGCCCACCAACTTTTCCTCCAGATTGTACGCCTTCACCACCCGCTGACTCGTGAACGCCTCCGTCATCGTCTGGGTCAACGCCCCGTTCAACTCGCGCGTCGACCGCGTCGATTTCCGGATCTTCCGCATGAAGATCACGATCGGAATCGCGCACAGCGGAAACACCAGCAGCGAAACCCCCGTCAACCGCGGATACAACACCACCAGCCAGGTGAGCAACGCGATGATGGTGATCGGATCCCGGATGATGACCCCGAAGGATTCGGAGATGACGGTGAGGAGGGCGTTGCAGTCATTGGAGATCCGCGAGATCAACTCCCCCGTCCGCGAACGGTTGGCGAAGTCCATCGACAGGTGTTGGAGATGGCTGAACAGGCGCGTCCGCAGGTCGGTCACCGCATGGATGCCCACCCAGTTCATCAGGTAAACATTCGCATGGCCCAACATCGCCCTTAGCAAGGCCACCAGGGGCAACAGCGAGATCGCAATCCACAACGGCTTTCTTGGCACCGGCGCCTCGAACAACGGCACCCAACGGTCAAACGCCTTCGCCACCCAACCCGGCAACTTGTCCAGCTTCTCCGCCAACGGATTGTCCCCCACCTCCGCAAAGACCACCGACGGGACGAAGTTCACCACACTCATGAACACCGCCGTCACCAACCCATATCCCACGCCCGACACTGCCCCCAACACCAGCCGTCTTCGGTACGGCCGGACATACTTCCAGAGCTGAAACAGAAATCGGATCACGCGTTCCCCACAGTCTTGGCCCCCACCCCGCCGTGGCAAGGCGCCAATCCAACAACCGCTCCAAACGCCCAACGCCTTGCCTTTCACCCGCCTCCGTCATACTCCCAACCCGCCCCGCTTGAATCGCATCCTCGTCATCCGCCTCAAGGCCATCGGCGACGTCCTCTTCACCCTCCCGGCTGTCGAGGCTCTCCGCCATGCCCATCCCCGTGCCCGCATCGATTTCCTCACCGGCACACCCACCCGATCCCTCGTCGCCCGATTCCCCGGCATTCACCAGGTCCATTGTCTTGACCGTTCCCGGATCGGTTGGACCCAACCCTTTTCCACCCTCCAGACCGTCTCCTCACTCACCCGAAACCTTCGTCGCGCCCGCTACGACTGCGTCGTGGACCTTCATGGCCTCTGGGAAACCGCCTGGATCTCGCGTCTCACCGGTGCCCCCCAACGCTGGGGTTGGCACGACTCCGATCAACGACCCCTCCCCTACACCCATCGCGAAACCGTCCTCCGCCGCCCCGGCGTCATTGTCACCCCCGGCCCGCAAGGCGAACAGGAATGGCACCCGTCCGACTGGCATCTCGAACTCCTGCGGCGTCGCGGTATTCCCTGCCCGGATTCCTTCCCTTCCCTGTCCTTACCCGACGACGACGTTGCCGTCGCCTCCCGCTTCCTCGACTCCCTCCAACTCGCCCCCGGCACCCCCACCCTCTTCCTCCAACCCTTCGCCAGTTCCATCCGCAAGGATTGGCCCCTGTCCCATTATCTTCAGATCGCCCATCGATGGCGCCTGCGCGGTTGCGCCGTGATCTTCGGTGGCAGCCCCTCTGAACGGCCGCGTCTCACCCAGGTCATCGAGGAAGGTTTTCCCGTGGCCGCCGGTCTCAGCCTGCTCGCCATGGCCGCCCTCATGCGCCAGTGCACCCTCTGCGTCAGCAGCGATTCCGGCCCCATCCACATCGGACACGCCGCCGGTGCCCGGATCCTCGTCCTCCGACAGTTCAAGAACGCCTGGCCCTGGCGCGAACCCCACAACGCCATCACCGCTTCAGATCTCAACCCGGTCTCCACCATCGACCCCGGCCTGGTCGATGCCGCCATCCTCGCCCGGATCGACCCCGCCCGTTCCACCCCGCATCCCGCTCAGCCCACCCCCAGGTATCGGTCGTAAATCGATTCCAGACGTTCGCACATCCGATCCAACCCATACCCGGCCGCCGCCACCCGCGCCGCCGCCATTCCCAACCGGCGCCCTTCCTCCGGTCGTTGCAGCAACCCTTCCAACGCCGTCGCCAGCGCCGCACTGTTCCGCGCCTCCACCAACCACCCCGTCTCCCCGTCCCGGATCACCTGCGGAATCCCTCCAACCGCTGTTCCCACCACCGCCAGTCCCATCGCCTGTCCCTGCAACACGATCTGCGGCACCCCCTCGTGTCCCGTCGACGGCAACACCAGGATCCTCAACGACGCCAGGATTCCCGGGACATCCTCCCGATGCCCCAGCATCCGGATCCGATCCCCCAATCCGCTTTCCCGGACCCATTCCTCCACGCGTCCCCGGGACGGTCCTTCCCCCACGATCACGAACCGCACCTCCGGATGTCTCGACGCCACCTCCCGCGCCGCCCCGATGAAATACTCGTGCCCCTTCCAACTCCGCAGCACCGAGATCATCCCGACCACCGGCACTTCCTCACCCCAAGCCAACTCCCGACCCAACACCCCCGGCACACCGGGATGGAATCGCGCCAGATCAATGCCGGTGGGAACACAGCTGACCCGATCCGCTGCCAGTCCCAACTCCGCCACCATCCGTTCGGTGATCCGGTCGCTGGTGGTGATCACGTGATCCGCCAACGTTCCAAACGCCAACCGGCTCAGGACGCGGTTGGGATAATCGATCTCGATATGCCGCGATCTCAGGATCAAGGGCACGCCCGCCCAACGCCCCGCCAATCCCGCCAGCCAACCATCCCGTGAACTATGCGGGTTCACCACCTGCACACCCTCCGACCTGAACCAACGCCGCAACCGCAGCAGGCTCGCCGGATACCTCCATTTCCGCGTGTCGAGTGGCTCGACCTTGAACCCCGCCGCCAAGGCCCCGGCATGGATCCGCGAATCAACCGGCGCCGCCAGCATCACCCGATGTCCCCGCGCCCGCATCGCCCGCATCTCGGTGAGGACGCGAATCTCCTGGCCGCCCCAACCCCGGGCCGCCTCGGTATGGATGATGGTCCGTGGATGGACGGTCACCGGGCGTCCAGCTTGCGCAGCCAGATGTTGCGGTAACGGACCGGGCTGCCGTGGTCCTGAAGGAAGATCGGCCCGCGCGGCGCCACGCCATCGAACTTCGCCGAAGTCGTGGCCCCACCCGGAATGGGCACATGATCCTGCACCAACACCCCGTTGTGCAGCACGGTGAACGAACCCGGTTGAACCTTGCCGTCCTTGTCCGTCTTCGGCGCCCGGAACACGATGTCGTACGTCTGCCATTCACCCGGCTTGCGCGACGCATTCACCAACGGCGCCGAATGACCATAAAACGCCGATGCCTGGCCGTTCGGATAGGTCGGGTTCTGATATGAATCCAACACCTGGATCTCATATCGGCCCTGGAAATAGATGCCGCTGTTGCCCCGGCTTTGCCCCTCGCCCTTCACTTCCGCCGGCGATGCCCATTCAATGTGCAACTGGATGTCCCCAAACTCCTCGCGCGTCATCAATCCACCCCCGCTCATCTCCATCGCCCCATCCACCACCCGCCACTTGGCATCCCCACCGTTCTCCCCTTTCCACGCCGCAAGATTCTTCCCGTCAAACAACACCACGGCGTCCGAGGGCGCTCCTGCCCCCTGCGAAAATGCCGGGGCCGGTGTCACCACCGGCGGCACCGTTTCGGCACCCAATGCGGTCCAGGTCAATCCCAGTGCCACGGCACCGGCGGTAAGTCGGAGGAAATGCATGCGCACCTTCCTTGCGCCCTTATCGCCCCCGATTCAATCCCGATTCCACCCCGTCACCTTGTCATACCTGGAGGAAACCACGTCCGTTGAAGCTGATGCGTTGCTGGCAGCACACGGAGCACCTCTGCCGCTCACCCCTTTCATCCTCCTCGAACGTACCCGGGTATCGGCCGCTATTTTGGCACCACGCCGCTCCGCTGCAGCTTCAGCAGCTTGGGAACAATCACCGCCTGGCAATACGGTTGGTTGGGGTTGTTCTTGAAGTAATCCTGATGGACCTCCTCCGCCCGGTAGAACTTTGCGAGCGGAACAATCTCGGTGACGATCTTGCCCGAGTGCAGGCGGGCATTGGCAATCGCCTTGGACCGTTCCGCCACCGCCAGTTGTCCGGCATCATGATACAGGATGATCGACCGGTATTGCGGTCCGACATCAGCCCCCTGCCGATCCGGGGTAGTGGGGTCATGCGCCACCCAGAACACTTCGAGCAACTGTTCGAACGTGATCACGGACGGATCGAACTCCACCTGCACCACCTCGGCATGCCCCGTGGTCTTGGCACACACCTCCCGATACGTCGGGTTCTCCTTGTGCCCACCCGCGTACCCACTCACCACCGATTTCACCCCGGGCACCCGTTCCAGAAACGCTTCGATGCACCAGAAACACCCGCCGCCCACCGTCGCCAGTTCCGTCATGTTCGTACCCTTCGCCTTTGATTGTCCCCCGCCCACCGTCACCGGTTCCGCTGCGTTCAACAACGCCGCCATCCCGAACCCCAGGATCCAACCCAGCAACCCGCCCATGTTCTCCGGTTTGAACTTCACCCCAACACAGTGCGGTCGATGCCCCGTTTCTTCAACCCTCCCCACGACATCCCATCGTCAACAACAGGTTCGCCCACAAAGCCCGGTCCCCCGTCTGGATCGTCAACACGTGGTCGGGCGACTCCACCGCCTTGTAGAAGTCCCACTTCGAAATCGGTTCCGGCACCAACCCGCCCCCGCTCGCCGCCAGGATCCGACGGAACTCAGCCCACACCGGCGGTTCACCCAGGCGCGCATAATCGTCGTCGGGCGGAATCCCCATGGTGTTCACCACATCGACGGGCACCGCGCTCAGGATCGCCTCCAGCACCTGGCACACCGTCACCACCCCCGGCGACAGGTTCAACGACACCAGGTGGGCATTCGGTCCACGCTTGGTCGCCGCCGGATAATTGCCGTCGGCGATGAGGATCTTCGAATGATGTCCTGCCCGGGCCAACACCGCGTTGATCTCCGGATGAATGAGGGTGTGCTTCAACATGGGGAATGGGTCGGGAAAACCGCCAAACCGGTCTCACCCGCCCCGCCCATCTCAACCCCTCGCCACTCCACCGGAAAGCCCGAAAAACAACCGCAGATTCCGATGCTGCACCGATTTCACCGATTCCCGGCCGAAGGGGAATGAGCCGCAGATTACGCAGATTACCGGGGAACAATGAACAGGTGCCATCCCTCCCCGTGACGATCGAGCCCAACCTTCCGATCTCACCGCCCCACAATCCATCTGCGTAATCTGCGTAATCTGCGGCTTCCCCAACTCCATTTCCCTTCCCCGTTCATCTGCGCCATCTGCGGCATCTGCGGATACCCCCTCACCCAGCCGTCGTCCGGAACCAACGCCGGAACTCCGTCATCGTCCGGGTCATCGCCGTCTCCGGATCCGGTCGCGGCCGGATCTCCGCCGAGATCCATCCCTCATATCCCACCTCCCGCAGGGCATCCGCCACCGGTCCCATGTCCAGATGACCCAGGCCCATCGCCTGACGATTGCTGTCCGCAAAGTGCAGGTGCCCAAGCAACGGACCCGCCCGTCGGATCGCCCCCGCCACATCCGCCTCCTCGATGTTCATGTGGAAGAGATCGAGCAACAACCGGACGTTGCGGGTGCGCAGGGTCGGCAGGAATTCCAGCACCTCGTCCACCGTGTTGAACAGGTTGGTCTCGTACCGGTTCAACGGCTCGAACAACAACGGCACCTCCAACGCATGCGCACGTGGCCCCAGTTGATCCAGTTCCTCCTTCAACCACCCCAACGCCTCCTCACGTCCCACCCCTTCCACCACCCGTCCCTGCATCGACCCGATGATCGCCGGCGCGCCAAACCCACCCGCGAAATCAACGATCGCCGCCGCAAAATCCCGCGCGCACATCCGCAGATGCGGATCCGGATCGGTCAATGTCAGCTTGCGACGCACCCAACCCGCACCCGTGCCCATCGCCGCCAGCTTCAAACCATGCGACTCCAGCAGGTCCCGCAACACCAACCCATCCAGGTCATCCGCGTGTCCCGGGAAAATCTCGACCCCATCAAACCCCGCCCGCGCCGCTGCCTCCATCGACGGACCCAACTCCCCATGCAGCACGAACGGACCCTGTCGCGCCTCTTCCACCAGACACACCGTGACCGCACATCGATTCATCACCGGCCAGCCTGTGGAATTCCACACCCCCAACGCAACCATCCACCGACCTTCCCCCTTCCCCTTCCCACCCGTCCGACGACATTCTCCACCCATGCGCTCCCCCGCCTTCGTTCTCGCCCTCTGGATCGTCCTGCCGATCGCCGCGGCCGAGACCGGCTTCACCCCCCTTTTCAACGGCCGCGATCTCTCCGGATGGGTCAACGTCAATTGCGCCCCGGAAACCTTCACCGTCCGCGACGGCATGATCCACTGCGACGGCATCCCGACCGGCGCACTCCGCACCGAACGCCAATACGAGAACTTCATCCTCGAACTCGAATGGCGGCACCTGAAGCCCGGTGGCAATGCCGGCGTGTTCATCTGGTCCGGACCGCTCCCCGCCATCGGTCAACCGTTCCTCCGCGCCATCGAAGTCCAGGTCCTCGACCACGGCTACGGTCAATCCGACTGGTTCACCACCCACGGCGATATCTTCCCCATCCACGGTTCCCGCATGAAACCCATCGGGCCCAGCCGCGGCGACCGGAGCTTCCCCAGCGCCCACCTCAGCAAGGGCACTCCGGAGTGGAACAAGTACCGCATCGAAGCCCGCAACGGCGTCCTCCACCTCGCCGTCAACGGCACCGTCGTCTCCGGCGGAACCGACTGCTCCTGGCGCAAGGGCTACATCGCCCTCGAATCCGAGGGTGGCATCGTCGATTGGCGCAACCTGCGCATCCTCGAACTCCCTTCCACCCAGCCCACCGCCGCCGACTCCGCACCCGACGCCGAACCCTGGACCTCCCTGTACGACGGGCGATCCCTTCGCGGATGGGAAACGCCCGAGAACGTCGTGGGCATCTGGAAACCCTCCGACTGGGTCCTGCGCGCACGAACCGCAGCCATCCTCTGGCACACCACCCGACTCGATTCCGGCCGGATCTTCCTCGACTGGAAATGGCCGGCCAAACCGGACGCACCCGTGCCGCCACTCGTCCTCCAGGCTCCCGGCTCGGACACCCTCATCACTCTTCCACCCCAACCCGCCGCACGACTCGACGGCTGGAACCGGATCGAACTCCAACGCACCGGCAACACCGCCCAACTCCTCCTCAACAACCAGTCCATCGGTTCCCTCCCCCTTCCCTCCGGCCCCCTCCGCTTCGGCATCCAATCCCCCGCCAGCGGCATCGACATCTCCAGCCCGTTCTACATCGGGGATCGGTGAGGACATGGAGGCACGTGTTCGGAAGAAACGGGCCATAAGTCATGCGAACCCGCTCAACGCAACCAGAGGCCTTGCCGGAGTTCAGGCATTGACCAGAGGATTGCGAACGGTCACTTGAGGAAACGCGGAGAAGTCCCGATCCGCCGACCACAGTTCGCGCACGCCGTGGTGCAGACAAAGAGAAACGCAATGGGGTCAGTCCCATATTATTGATATTTACCCCGCATCCGACCTGCGTACTCTTCCAGTTCCGGTCGTTCCCAGCCGGTCGCCACAACCGCCGTGCGCCCCTGCGCCAAGGCCCCGTAGTTCAAAACGACTTCTTCCGACGTCTTGAGATCCATCGTCGGATGGGGAGGCGAAAAGCCGTCGGACGCAGATTGTATGGGCGCGCCAACACCTGCGCCTGCGCCGGGTCGTTGATCACCTTCGCGGATCGGTTCTTGGATCACCCTCCTCCAGCATCGGACTGTCGCCACTCGCATCCGGTCCCTGGGCCTCTGCGTAATCTGAGCAATCCGCGCCTGCACCTTATCAGGTCCTGGATCCATCCCGGAAACCGCGCAGTTCAGGGAACCACGGATGACGCTGATGACCGCAGATGCCAAGGGGGTTGGACGGGGAATCCATGGGCCGCCGACATCATCCACGGGATGCAATCCTCCCACTCCGCAACTCCCCCATTCATCTGCGCCATCTGCGCCATCTGCGCCATCTGCGGCATCTGCGGCTACCCCTCCTCGCAATCGGCGCAATCTGCGGCCAACCCACTTCAACTCCCCGGCACCACCCGGAAGAATTCGCCCGGCCCAACCATCGGCACGGTGTAAGGCGAAGGAGTCGCCACATCCTGCCAGTCGGCCGGCATCAATTGCGTCGCCCGCTGCAACCGGTAGCCAGCCGGCCAGGTCAGCTCGATTCCCGCAGGATTCAGCGTATAGCCAATCTCCCCGGCCGGCAGTTCCGGTCCGCTCCCGGTGAAGTAGCGCGTGCCTCCCGCCAGCAACTTGCCGTCCGGAAGGATCGACAACGGCACCCCCACCCCGAAACCCGATGTCGGCGTGAAACCCGTATCGGTGCTGCCATCCAGGTTCAATCGCGCAAAGCCCGCCTGTTGCACTCCATTCAGCCGCGTGAACTGACCCGCCACGATCAACTTCCCATCCCGTTGAACCGTCCCGAAATTGATCTGGAAATCCGTCGAGACATGGAACGAATCGTCGATCGATCCGTCCGGCAACAGACGGATCGCACTGTCCACCAACCCGCCCGTTTCGTGCCGGAACGTGCCAAACAGATAGACACCCCCGGCAGGCGTCACCGGCCCCATGGTATAGAACAGCATCGTCCCGACCGTACCCAATGGCGTGGCGCCATTGGTCGGCGGAACAAAGGTCGAATCCACCGAACCATCGGCGTTCAACCGGGCCGCCCCGATCCGCGGCACTCCCTGCACATGGGAGAATCCTCCACCGATATAGATCCGGTCGTCCGACAACACGTGCAATGACACCACCGTTCCTGGGAGCACCCGGTTGGGATTCGAAACCCTGGCTTCAATGCTGGTCAGCGGGAATTCCGGATCCACCGAACCATCCGGCATGAAGCGGATCAGTCCGTTCACCGGTCGCCCCGAGAAGTTCTCGAACGTACCCGCCAACAGGATCCTGCCGTCACTTTGCAGTCCGATCTGCCACGGCACACTCTGGAAGAATCCGCCGTAGCTGTTGGTCCGGATGAAATCCGGATCATGACTCCCATCCGGCAGCAGCCGGGCCAACGACCCTTCCTTGAACCGGCCCGCGATCAGGATCTTTCCATCCGGCTGCCGTTTCACCGCCGCGATGCCCCCGTCCGTCACTGCGGTCAGATCGGCCGGCGGAATGAACCCGGGATCCGGTGTGCCATCCTCGAACTGCCGCACCAATGTCGTGCGGAGCGATGCATAAAGCTGGCCGTTCGGCGCGGCATCCGTGATCTGCGGCTGGCTCGACAGAAGGCCGCTCACGTTCTGGGGTGCGAACGCCAGATCCACCGCACCCGGCACCACCGGGTCCGGTTCCACCAACAACGTGATGTATTGGCTGGCCACCATGCCGCCCGGATTCACAACCTGAAGCTGATATAATCCAGAGTCCGTCGGCAGCGTATATCTCAACCCGGACAGGGTGAGACTCGCGTTGGTGGCACCCGGGATGTCCATGAACTTCGACGAACCACGGACCTCATTCCGCCGCCATTGAAACTGGAACGGCCCTTCACCTCCCGGCTCCACCGTGAACGTCACCGAACTCCCCGCCGTCGCCGTCACCCGCGTCGGCTGCGCAATCACCGTCGGCGGGGCCGGAATCACCTGCAACGCCCCGCCCAACACCTGCACGAAGTTGGTCCGCGGCAATCCGTCGAACTGATGAAAGTCGCCACTCAGGAAGATGTCGTTCACCTCCGACACCGCCATCGCCGAGACCGTTCCCAAGGGTGATCCCGACAGGTAACTCCGGCGCGGTGTGCCCGGAGAGAACTCCGGATCCACCACCCCGTTCGGCCACAACCGCGCCACTCCCGGACGCGGATAACCCCCGATGCGCGTGAAGGCACCCTGGATCAGGATCCGACCATCGGCCTGCAAGGCGATCCGTTGCACCGGAAACCCAGCCATGTCTGCGAGCGCAGGGATCGGGTTGAAACCCGGGTCCAGTTGCCCGTTCTCCAGCAGTCGGATCACGCCCAGCGTATAAGTCTGGATTCCCATCGTCCGGATGAACGTCCCGGCGACCAGGATCCGTCCGTCCGGCTGCCGCAACAGGGCCGTGGTTGAGACCTGGGAAAACCCGGGGAGCGGTCCCCTATAGAACGTGGTGTCCTGCGAACCATCCTGGTCGAGGCGGATCACGCCACTGGCCGCACCGGAGGAATTGTTGGTCCAGCCATTGACCAACGCCTTGCCATCCGGCAACGCCAGAACCAATGACCCCGGCGTGAAGGATGGCCCGGCCACAAACGACGGATCGCGCACGCCATCCGCGCTCAACCGGCCAAATCCAAAGGGCACGGCAACCCCGTTCCAGTTCAACGACGCCACCAGCAACCCGCCACCTGGCCCTTCTGAGAACCGGTTGCCCGCCTGTCCGCCGGACCCCGTCGGATTGAAACTCATATCCAGCCGGCCATCGGCACCGACCCGCACCGCACCCCGATGTTCAACCCCGTTGTAGACCACGCCGGAATTGCCCATGAGCAACACCTTGCCCGAGGCCAAGGGCAACACCCGTTGCGCCAATCCCACATCGTTCAGTGTCGAAGTGTCGAAGGCCGGATCCACCAGCCGCCCCCGCTCGATCAACCGGGCCAGCCGGACCCGGTTCGTCCCGTTGAACTTCGTGAATCCACCCACCGCCATCAGGCCACCCGCTGCATCAAATTGCAGATCCTGGATCTCGGCATCCGTGCCCGTCGCGAAATCCGTCTCGCGATACACCGCGCCCGGCAATGGAGCCAACAAGGTCAGCCGCGCCGGATCTGACGGCTTCGAACCCAGGTCGTTCTCCACCACACAATGGAACTCCGCACCGGAATCGATCGCCGTCGTGGGTTCAAGGATCAGGTTCAAGTTGGTGGCGCCGTCGATCATCGTCCCGTTCCTGAACCACTGATATCGGAGCGGCGATGCGCCCTGGGCCGTGACCGAGAACCGGGTCCGTGCTCCGAAGGTATTGGTCTGGGGCACCGGTTGAACCGCCACGCTCGGTGCCGAGTTCGGATCGCCGAAGATGTGATACACACCATTGAGCAGCTGGAAGGTCGGCGTGAAGGTGAAGCCCGCTGCGTAAAGGCTGCCATCCGGTGCCAACGCAAACTGGGTGAGCGAGAGGAAACTCTGCGCCACCGGCACCTTCGACGGATCTGCATAAGCCGTGTCCAGGCTGCCATCGGAGTTCAACCGTCGGATCGGTGCCGTGCCCCCCGTGAACAGCACCTTGCCGTCCGCCTGCGCCGCCACCACCCGACCGCCAAAACCCGGATCCACCGTTGATTGGAAGGTCAGGTCCAGACTGCCATCCAATGTCAGCCGGTTGACTTTCCGCGTCGTGACAACCCCGCGATAGCTGTTCACCGCCGTGAACGTCATCCGCCCCGAACCGTCGGTGACGAAACTCGATTGGCTCGCGAACGGGATGTTCGCCTTGCCTCCGTCGGCAAACGTGGTGTCCAGAGCCCCGGAATCGGTCAGGCGCAGGATATCGGAGGCTGGGGTGAAGCCGACAGCAGCGGCCGTCACCGCATACAGGGTGTCGCCCGGCCCCTTTCTCAGGATGAAGGGATTCGCGGTCTCATATCCCAACTCCACCAGCGTCGGCGAAGTGAAGGAGGCATCCCGTGAGCCATCCAACCGAAACCGCAGCAGTGGCAGACGTCCCGGTGCCAGGTTTCCCTTCGCACCCGCATAGAAAGTCCCGGCCGGCCCCACCAGCAACGAGGACACTTCTCCCCCTTCGAAATCAAACGAGGTCACCGCCGGCTCACCTTCCAACGACAACAACGCCAACCCCGGTGCCGGCGTCGCGCCAATGTGATTGAAGTTGCCGGCGATCACCGCCCGACCATCCGGAAGCGCCAGGAGGACCGACACCGAACCCAGATTCGTCGAGGCCGGTATCAGCACCTGCCCGTTCAGGATCACCTCGGCGTTGATCTGCCACAGGGTCGGCAACGTGAACGCCAGATCCACCTGCCCATTCGACAACAGCCGCGCCACCCGCGCCCGGCCCGTCCCGCCATAATTGGTGAAGCCTCCACCCACATACAACCCACCCCCGGCCAGCGGTGCCATCAGGGTGGGAGCCGCATCCGTTCCCGGCACGGCGGCGAATGAAACGTCTAGCGATCCAGGCTGTTGCGCCATCAGCCGAACCGCGATCAGGAGGAACCCCAGTACCCGGGGAATTGAGGGGAAAATCACCACAGGCGCGCAGGGAACCGGGATTCCCTTCGGCGCTCAAACAGAATCCGGATCCACACTCCCTTCCGTACATCGGTTTCAGGCAAACCCCGAGTGCGCACCTCCGGCAAACCCCGATCGGGTATCGAGTGCCCTCTGTGAAACCTTCGCTCGTGCCTGTATCCCTGCCCCATCGGCAGGAGGTAGCCAATGGGGTCAGTCCCATAGATTTGACAGTCTTTCCCTGAGGCTGACAGCAAAGCCCTCCGTTTCGGGTCGGATCGGCTCACCGTGAGGCACCGAGAACGTCTCGGCCCCTCGCGCCAGTGTATCGCAGGCCATGTCGGTCACCCTCCTTGGCAACATCCACCTCGACTCGGCAGCATCGCGGTCCGGGGACACAGGGAGCAGCTCTCCGCAGTTTCTCGTGCCGGCTTCCCGCCGCTGGCTGTGGTTGTGGGGGATCGTCTGCTCGGCGCGATCCGGTTGCCGGGTCGCGGCGTCGACCCTCGGGCGATGCCAGCAAGGTGGGCATCACCCGACGAGTCCGTCGGGAGACGACGATGACGCTGGCTTGGATCGTGAACGGGCTGCCGATGGGGACTTGGACCTACATCTCAAACCCGCTGAGACGGATCCATGCAGAAGCGATTTCGCGCAGAAACGGAGAGAGACAGGAAACCGGGAGTCCCGACACTCCTGAAGAGCCTCCCCGTTGGGTGACTCCATGCCGGTGATGGAACAGCTCGTCTTCTCTGCGTCTCTGCGGGAGTAGTTTTCCATCTTTCAACCGCATGGAGACGGCTGAGAACAGCGCCGAAACCATCCGCCGGAGCGCATCGGATTTCTCAGCAGTGTCAAAAGTGAGGACTGACCCCTTGCCTGACCATTTACCCCGGCATCGTTCCGGCTCAGAACGCCAAGCGGCCCACGGTCAGATGCCGTTGGGCGGGGGTGTACACGACGCTCCAGACGGACTGGCTCCAGGAGTAGCCGGTGATCCCCCCGTCGAGCGTGTAGACGTTGATGAGGCCGGCCCCGGCTCCCGAGGTGGTCTGCCCCGGGAACACCCGGGTGTCCTCACTGTGCACACCGCTGCTGCAGTCGATCACCCGCACCGACCAGCGCACGGTGCCATCCTGGAAGACCTCCGATGGAACGGCCTCGTCGAGGATCATCGTGTGTCCGGAACTGGATCCGCCGGAGAGATACTTCACGACCATCAGGTCGCCCGCCTGGGCGTCGGCGAAATCGTCCACGCGGACGTATCCGCAGGCATTGGCCTCCACGGCGTCATGGATCACGGCCGAGGTCGGACTGGACGACGCGAAGCCCACCCCACGGGCGGTCCAGCCGGGGTACGAGGCCATCATCAGCCGGATGTAGAAGTTGCTGCACACCGCGTGGACGTAGGCCGGATCGTCCCAGACGATGACGGAGTTCGCCCACGAGGCCCCGTACTGGTTGTAGGGAATCCCGTTGCCGTCCACGAATTGTCCGGCCTCGCCCTGCGCACGGAGCTGAGCCACGAGGTCCCGGGCGTTGTCCAGGTGGACGGTCGATTGGGCCAGGGCGGTCGGGGCGGTCAGGGTGATCGCCGCGAGGGCAATGGCGGGCAGAGTGCAGTTCATGTTCCTGTCTGTCGGTTGACGTTATCAGCTTGTCTCTCAGGTCCGGCGACCGGGTCGGACCCGTTCGTCGAACAATTGGGATAAAGCACCTGGGATACCTTTCCGAATTCTGCGAATGCTCGTTTGGGAGCGTTCCTCTCCCCCCAGCAATTCGGGACCGTTCCCCGTGAAGGAACCGGAGAAACCCGCCCCGAAGGGCGGGCTTCAATCAACTTCAGATCCCGGCTGCCACCGGATCCCGTGCGATCCGGATCAAGGCAACGGTACCACCCGGAACATCCGGGATTCACCCGGCGCGCTGAATTGGAACTCCCGATAACCGGCGGCATTCCGGAGGGTCGGCAACGCCGGTGTCCAGGTCTCCATGTCCGTGGAACCTTCCAACCGATAAGTACCACTCGGCACCGTGAAGGTGGTCAGCGTCACCGCCGGAAGGATCTCCACCTTGCCGTCCGGTGCCTCCGAAGGAACAGTCGGATCCAGTCCGCTCAACAACTCCAGACGGTCGCCCAATCCGTCACCGTCCGTGTCCCACAGCTCCGGCGAGGTCCCGATCTCCAGTTCAAAGGCGTCCTCCAGACCATCGCCATCGGTGTCCAACGCCTCGTTGACCGCCATCGTCCGATACGCCCCGGCCACCACCCGGGCTCCGGGTCGGACCCGTCCGGGGATTGTTCCCCGACCATTCTCCAACCCGCCCCAGATCAAGATCTGCCCGTCGGCCTGCACGGCGACACTGTGATTGAACCCCGCCGACAACTGGATCACCCCAGCCAACCCCTCGGGGACATTCGTCTGGCCATCCTGATTGTTGCCCCAACCACGCACCGTGCCGTCCCGCAACACAACCACCGTGAAACCGGCCCCGGCCCGGGCCATCGATACCGGAGGCAATCCCGCCGGGACACGACTCTCACCAAACTCGTCGCGTCCCCAACACACCACCGAACCGTCCGCACGCACCGCCACCGAGTGATACCAGCCCGCGGCAATGTCCACGACACCCGCCAGACCAGCCGGAACGGTCGACTGGCCGTACCGATTGTCGCCCCACGCCGTCACACGCCCCCCTTCAGTCAGCGCCAGACTGTGTCCGCCGCCGGCCGAGATCCGCGTCACGCGCCCTTCGATCTCGGGGATCACCGCTTCACCCCCCGTCCTTCCGCCCCAACCGATCACCGTTCCATCCTCGCGCAATCCCAACGAATGCCACGCACCCGCTGCGACCGCCGTCAATCCTGTGGCCGACGCCGGCACCGAAGTCTGCCCATCATTGTTCAATCCCCACGCAACCACCGAACCATCCGCACGCAGCCCGACGTTGTGATACCAACCCACCGACACCTCCACCACGTCCGTCACACTGAACGGAATCTCCAGCAGTCGCGCATCCAATCCACCCCACGCTGCCACCGCACCGTAGATCGGCCCGCCCGGTTGCGGTTCTTCCACATCCGGCAGCACCCCGACCGGACGCAGTCGGAACTGCCGCTCGAGGTCCGAAGGTTCGCGAAACTCACGGGTCCGCCCCTGCGGAAACTGCCGCGGCCCTCCCAGGGTAACCCACTCTTCTCCGTCGGCAGAAGCCTCCATCTGATAAGTCCCGGCCACCCGCGCGAATGACTCCAACTCAATGATCGACCTCACTCCGAGCCAACCATCCGGCCGCTCCGTCGCCACCAACGGATCAAAGCCCTCCACCAACTCCACCCGATCCGGCAGGCCATCCCCGTCCGAATCCTCCGTGGTCGGATCCAGGTTCAACCACCACTTGATCCCGTCCTCCAACCCATCCCCGCTCGTGTCCACCAGCAACGGATCAGATCCCAGTCCGGCTTCAACCAGGTCATCAAGCCCGTCCTGATCGGAATCCAATGCCCCACGCAGGCCCGTGGCATGAAAGTAACCGCCCGCCACCGCCACCGCGTTGGTCATGTGGGTGGGGATCGTCAACACCGGGTTGGCCGTCTGACCCCAGGCCGCCACGGATCCATCCGGTCCCTGGACCAGCGTGTACCCGTATCCCGCCGCCGCCGAAACCGCGCGGGGCGCCCCGTCCGGCACATCGCATTGCCCGAAGAAATTGTCGCCCCAGCAGATCATCCGTCCATCATCCAGGATGGCGATGGTATGATTTCCACCCGCCACGACGCGCGCGACCGGTTCCAGATCAGGCGGGGTATTGGTCTGACCGAAATTGTTGCCACCCCAGCAGACCACCTGGCCCTCCGCGGTCCAGGCCGCGCTGTGGAACACGCCGGAAACCACTCCCACCACACCCGTCAGATCCATGGGAACGTTGGTCTGACCCCGCGATCCATCACCCCAGATCACCACGCGACCGTCCGCACGCAGGGCGCCGCTGTGGAAGTAGCCGGCCGTCACCGAGATCACATTGCTCAGTCCTGCGGGCACCTGCGCCTGGCCCAACTGGTCATCCCCCCAGGCCACCACCGTGCCATCCGCCAACAGCACCACCGAATGCGCCGCACCGCACGCCACCTGCACCGCGTTGCTCAAGCCTTCCGGCAACTGAAGCTGGCCCAGATCATTTGTCCCCCAGGCCACCACCGTGCCGTTCTCCCGCACCGCCACCCCATGCGCCAATCCCCCTGACACCGACCTCAACCGATCATTCGTCAACCCCGCCGGAAGCGCCGTCTGCCCAAAAGCATTGTTTCCCCACGCCACCAACGTTCCCAGCGGTGGATCCTGCCGGCGCACCGGCGCCCAGGGCAGCATCTCGATCCCGATCAATCGGCTCCACTGGATGCTCTCCAGCACCGCAGCCTCCACCCAGTAATCCCCTGCATTCGTTCCCTGCATCCGATGCTGCACCAGGAAGGCGTTGGTCTGCGTCGGCAGGATCTCATCCCCGAAATACCATTGGAACGTCACATAGTTGGTCACAATGATGTCGTTCGTCTCAATCACCGGGTCCGGCGGATCCGCGTCCGGCGGCGGATCATTCGTCACCACCACCTGCTCCGTCGTCAGGATGAAATCCGCGATCGGGATCACCCCCATCACCAACGTCTGGCCCGTCAACAACTGCCGATGCCTCATCCTCTCCCGAAACAGGGGGAAAACCACCGCGTTCCTCGGATCCGTCTGGGCGATGTATTCCTCCAGATCCGAAAACCCATCCCCATCCGTGTCCTGCTGCGTCGGATCCGACCCAAACCGCAGTTCGATCAGATCGGGCAACCCATCTCCGTCCGTGTCCGGTCCCACCAATGTCGCCACATCCAACCACGCCGGCAGGTTCGCCGGGATCTGCGCTCGCACGGCCACCGTCAGGAGACCAAAGGCAATGACCACACCCAGCAAACGCCGGGTAACTCGGAACAGGTGGATCAAGGGCATGTGATTCAAAACCATCGTCCGGAAAGCCAGCCATTGGCGATTCCAATGCGAAGTGGATCCTGAACGTGGAAGCCCCTTTCTAGGCAGGTTCCGTTCCAGATCTTTCGGCATCAGGAAACTTTTTGGTGAGAATTCCGACCCGCCCAACTCCTGCTCACCTACAGGATCGCAAACGATAGCGAGGCATCAATTCCACCGAGATCCGGCGTCCATCACCCCCAAATCCCCACCCCTCTCCCGTCACAATCTCCACTCGCCAGGATTCCCGATCCCACTTCGCACTGACCCACCTCATCCCCGCGCCGCGACCATGGCCTCCACACGAACCGGGCGCCGCACCGCATGCCCACCCCCCACAGCCGAACCCGTCATTCCACAGGCCTTCCCCACCGCCATGTCGAGGATGTCGTCGGAGCGCCTGACCCAGTCGGCAAAACGGTCGTGCGCCACCCCGTCCTTCCAACCCTTCAGGCGCTCCAGATCAAATCCCCGTGCCGCCACTCCCAACCCGGCCTTCTCCAGGTCATTGGCATTCAGCATCTGTTCAATGTGCCCTTCCACCGGGACTGCCAAAGCCGGCTTGCGAAGCCAGGCCGCTTCCGACAACGACTCGAATCCGGCACTGCACACCACCGCCCTTGCCCGGATCATGCACTGGAGAAACTCCCGGGCATCCAACTGCTGCACGACAAACCCGGCCTGAACCTCCTCCAACCGCGGAGCTCCGGGCCGATCACAGAAGGCATGCACCGGCACCCCGGGATTCCGGGCCTGCCAGGATCGCAATTCATCCAGGTACCCGGCATTCAGCAGATACGCGAGGACCGGCCCATCCGATCCCACCGAGCGCATCTTCAGGAGATCATCCCGCAACAGGGGGGGCGCGACGACCGCCCGGTTGTCCGGAAAATCCGACGTTTCATAAAACGACAGGGCGTAACGCAGGGCTGCCTGGCCCGACGCCCTCACGAATCGACGCAATCCCCACTGTTCCATCCGCGCATGGCCCAGCCTCGGGTAGGCCGGATGTTCCAGCATGTACTGGTGCCCCACGGCCAGCACCGGCACAGGACACCGCCATCGCGCATGCCAACCCATCAACGGTTCCAGGAAGTTGATCACCAGATCCGGCTTGGTGCGGCCGATCAGTTCATCAATCACTTCCAGGCTGCGCCGGAACCGCGGCGTGCGGCGGACGAGTTGCCACAGGGTGCCGGCAAGATCCACCCGACGTTGGGACCGGTAGACGAACCCCGGACTCGCCAACGGCGTGGGCGCGACTTCAAACGCTGTCTCGAAAAAGTCCGGCCAACTCCGGTTGACGTGTCTGCCCGCCACCACGCCCACCACCTCGTGACCGCGCCGCCGACACCAGTCCCGCACCGCCAGGGCCTGCGTCATGTGCCCCCGTCCCTCCCCCTGCACCGCAAACACGATCTTCATGCCATCTCAAAAGTTCGATCGAACCATCCCAGTGCTCCGCCAAAGCCGTGCAACTCTCCACCCAATCGCCGCAGTTCAGATATTCCATCCCCTGCACCTGCCGCATCTCCGCCCGATGGATATGCCCGCAGATCACTCCGTCCACTCCACTCCCCGCCGCCAGTTTCACCATCCCCTCCTCGAATTGGGTGACGTACCGAACCGCAGACTTGGCTTGGTACTTCAAGAAAGCCGATACGGACCAGTACCCAAAGCCCGCCCGGCGCCGGATGCGGTTGAAGTACAGGTTGAAGTCCAGGATGCCGCCGTAGAGCCGCGATCCGACCCGCTCCAACAAGCGGTTGAAATGCACCAGACCGTCGAGTTGATGACCGTGCAGAACGAGGAAACGGCGTCCGTCCGCCGTCTCGTGCACCACCCGTTCCGCCAACCTCAATCCACCCAAGTTCAAACCCGCGAACCGCAACAGGAATTCGTCGTGGTTCCCGTACAGGTAGGTGATCTTCGTCTCCTTACGGTTCTTCCGGAGGATCTTCTGCACCACCGTGTTCGCCTCGTCATCCCACTGCCAGCGACGTCGCAGTTCCCACCCGTCCACGATGTCCCCCACCAGATACAGATGACGGCATTCCACCGAACGCAGGAAATCCAGCACCTCCCCCGTCCGCGCATGGCGACTGCCAAGGTGAAGATCCGAAATCCAGATGGAACGATAGTGCATGGGCCGGCGACGGTTCAGGATGTAGCCCATCCGTCCCCCCAGCTTTCACCACGGACCCGCCCCAACCCTCAAGCCCCAACCCGGTTCGTCACGACTTCCTGACCCAGCCGTCACCTGGCCGCTGTCCCTCCACCCTTTCCACTTCAAGCCCCACCCGATCATTCTCCCCACCAGCATGTGTCGCCTCACATCACTCGCCCTGTCCTGTCTACCCCTGCTCGCCCTCGGCGCCGGCCCTGCTCCTTCCCCCTCGGAATTCTCCGCCGATCCCCGACTGACCTTCCAACTCTGGGCCGCTGAACCCGATGTCGTGGATCCCGTCGCCATGGCCTTCGACGAATCCGGTCGCGCCTATGTCGCCGAATGCCGCGACTACCCCTACGGCGTCGGTCCCGATGGCAAGGTCGGCTCCACCATCCGTCTGCTCGAAGATCGGGATGGCGATGGCAAGGTCGACCATTCCACCGTGTTCGCCTCCGAACTCAGCTACGCCACTTCCGTCACACCCTGGCGTGGCGGCGTACTCGTCGCCGCCGCACCCGACATCCTGTTCCTCAAGGACACCAACGGCGACGGCGTCGCGGACATCCGCGAAATCCTCGTTTCCGGGTTCCGTCGCGGGGTCAGCGACAGCCTCGTCAACGGACTCCGCTTCGGCCTCGACAACCGCATCCATGGCGCCAATGGCGGCAACGGTGGCCGACTCCATTCGCCGAAACATCCCGGGAATCCAATTCAACTGGGCGACGACGACTTCGCACTGGATCCCGACTCCGGGCGAATCGCGCTGACCGGCAGGACCGGCGGTGGATTCGGCCTGGTCCAGGACGATTGGGGTCGCTGGTTCACGACCTACAACATCGACCACATCCAGCATCGGTTCATGGATCGTTCCGAATATCACGGTCGACCCGGTCTGCCCTCCTTCAACACCACCGGCAGCATCTCCGACCACGGTGAGATGGCCCGGATCTTTCCCGTCTCGGATGCCGTCACCCGCCCCAATCATCCGGAACAGTCCGGCCACTTTTCCGCTGCTGGCGGAATGGGATTCCTCTCCAGCACCGCGTGGCCCGCCGATCTTCAGGGCGCCGTCTTCGTCTGCGATGTCGTCGGCAATCTCGTTCATCGCGAAGTCATCCAACCCAACGGCTCCGTCTTCGTCGCCCGTCGCGCCCCGGAGGAATCCCATCGCGAATTCATCGCCAGCCGCGATCCCCACTTCCGCCCCGTCGGCCTCGAAATGGGCCCCGACGGCGCCCTCTACCTCCTCGACATGAATCGGGAGGTCATCGAACACCCCGACTACATCCCGGAACGGGTCCGCCAAAAGCAGGACCTCCGCGCCGGAGCCGACCGCGGACGCATCTGGCGGATCACTCCCCGCGATTCGAATCGACCCACCCCGCCGGTAACCCAGGATCTGCGAAGGAACGAGCTGTTGATCACCCTCCTGGGCCATGGCGATGCCTGGTGGCGTCTCACCGCCCAGCGCCTCCTTGTCGAACGGCACGCCGTCGAAGTCGCCCCGGCCCTCCGCCAGATCCTCGCCTCCCACCAATCCGGCCCTCTCCCAGCCCTCCACCGTCTCCATGCCCTCTGGACCCTCGATGGACTCGGGCAACTCAAGCCAGACGACATCGCATCCGCCCTCAACGACCCGGTCCCGGGCGTCCGCGAGAACGCACTGCAACTCGCCCGACTCGATCAATCGGATCACTCATCCCTCCTTCCCCTCGTCCGCGCCCAATTGACCCATCCTTCTCCACGGGTCCGCTTCCGCGCCGCGCTAGCCCTCGCACCGGTCGGTGGCGGGACCACCCGCGAGGCCCTCACCCGACTCCTGCGGCAGGACATCGAGGATCCGTGGATCCGACGAGCAGTCCTTGTCGCCATCCAAACCGCCGACAAACCAACCCTCGTCGAATCCCTGATCGGGGATCCTGCGCTCCTCTCCCACCCCATCGCACCAGTCACCCTCGGCGAATGGTCGGAATCACTCGCCGCAGACCCCGGGATTCCATCTTCCACCTGGCCCCGACTGATGCCGCAGATCACCCCGGCAATCCCACGCGACGTCCGGCTTGCACTCATCACGGGATTCACCCGCGGTTTCCAACGCCTTGGCTCAACCCCCGACTGGCCCGCACCCATCCAGAACCATTGGGAATCCCTGGAGATCATTGCCGATGACCAGGAACTGGCCGCCCTCTGGCGCCTCGTCCCCACCGGCACCACACCCCCTTCTCCCCAACGACTCCAGCGATTGGCCTCCGCCCACGCCACCGCCACCAATGTCACCCTTTCCGTCCCGAACCGAACCGGTGCCATCGCCCTCCTCGCCCAGGACCAGGCGGCCGCGCCCAGCCTTCTCCGCCTCATGGACAGCCTCGAACCAGCCGAAGTCCAGGCAGCCGCCTTCCAGGTGTTCCGCAACCGTCGCGACCCGGACGCCGGCATCGGGTTGATCTCCCGTTGGAAATCCTTCGGCCCCGCCCTCCGCCCATCAGTCCTCCAACTCCTCCTCGAACGTCGCCCGTTCCATGAACCCCTCGTCGCCGCCCTCGAAAGCCGCCAACTGACACCCGGCGAACTCAATCTCGATCTTGAACAACGCCGACGACTTCTCCGGGGCTCCTCTCCCGACATCGCCACCCGAGCCGGCCGGTTCTTCAGCGACGAGGAATACTCCAATCGCAACCAGATCGTTGAGGAATGGCTTACCCGCCTGCCCGCCACTGGCGACTCCACCCGCGGTCGCATCGTTTTCCAGGAATCCTGTGCCCAATGTCATCGTTGCGCCGATCTCGGCTTCCGTGTCGGACCCGACCTGTCCGGGGTTGCCCATCGCAGTGTCGAGGATCTCCTCGGCAACATTCTCGACCCCAACATGGCCATCAATCCGGGATTCATCTCCTTCCTGGTGGAAACTCGGGATGGCGACTCCCACACCGGCTTGCTGGGAGCCGAATCCAACGACTCCATCACCCTCGTCCAGGCCGCCGGTCAGAAAGTCCTGCTCCCCCGCCGGGAAATCGTCCGCATGGAAAGCACCGGCAACTCCCTCATGCCGGCAGGACTCGAAGAAGGCCGGTCGCCCCAGGATCTCCGCGACCTGATCGCCTTCCTTCAGGCAACCCGCTGAAGGCACCTCACTCCGTCCACCACCCCGCGATCGACTCCGATCATCATCGATTGTCGTCCGAACCCGCATGCCGCAGATGCAGGAAGATCCGCAGCAACTCCAGCATGGAGGTCACCATCGCCGCCACATAGGTCATCGCCGCCGCTCCCAACACCGACTCCACCCCTTTCCTCTCCTGCGGCGTGATGATTCCCAACCGCAACAACTCCGCCTTCGCCCGGCGACTGGCATCGAACTCCACCGGCAGGGTGATCAGCTGAAAGAAGACCGTCACCGCAAACAGGATCATGCCGACAAACAACAGCTGCTTGCCCAACGGACCCCGCGACATATAGGACAATGCCATGCCCGCCATGATCACAAACCAGGCGGCCCGACTCGAAAAACTGGTCACTCCCACCATCGCCATCCGCAATCCCAACCACGCATACCCGACCTTGTGCTGGATCGCATGCCCCACCTCATGCGCCGCCACTCCCACCGCTGCGATGCTCGGGTTGTCGAAGTTTTCCTGCGAGAGAAAGACCGAACGCTTGGACGGATCGTAGTGATCGGACAGGTGTCCCTGCACCCGGTACACCTCCACGTTGGCCATCCCGTTCCGATCCAGCAGCCAGCGGGCCGCCTGCGCTCCGGTGATCTTACTCCCCAAAGCCACCCGCGAATAACGGGCATACGAAGACGACAACCGCATCTGCGCCCAGAGCGCCACCAGCACCCCAGGGATCGTCACCCACCAGAACGGATCGAAGTAGAAAAAGGCGAGCATGGACTTGAATTCGGTTTGGGGCGGCGCCCCGCCAACGCCTTACCCTGTAGCAAAGGTCCCTCATTGCGCAACTGGTCCATCTGATCGGATTTTGCCCCATCAACACCTTTTCCAGCAGCCCTCGTTTCCCAGCGGCCAATTCTCCCAACTCCGATATCGGACCGCCCGATTTGACCCGCCCCAACCACTTCGCACAGCCTCCACGGCGCATGGCAAACTCCGAAGAGATCTTCGACGTCGTGGATGAACAGGACCAGGTCATCGGTCAGGAACGCCGTTCCGAGGTCCATCGTCTCGGCCTTCGGCATCGCGCCACCCACGCGCTCATCTTCAATCATCTGGGTGAGGTCTTCCTCCAACAACGTTCCCTCACCAAGGACATGTGGCCCGGTGTCTGGGACTCGTCCGCATCAGGTCACCTGGATCACGGGGAATCCTATGACCGATGCGTGATCCGCGAACTCGGCGAGGAACTCGGGCTCTCCATCCAGACCGCCCCGCCCGTCTGGTTCCGCCTGCCCGCCAACCCCGAAACCGGCATGGAATTCTGCCACGTCTATCGGTTGATCCACGAAGGCCCATTCCAACTCCAGGTCAGCGAAGTCCGCGGCGGCGCTTGGTTCCAACCCGATGCCCTGAATGCGTGGATCGCCGCCAGACCCGAAGCGTTCGCTTCCGCCTTCCGTCTGCTGTGGTCCATCGCTCGAAATTCCGCCCCGCCCATTGCCTGATCCACAGTCGTCCCAACCTGCCCGGTCGATCAGCTTCACCCAGGGTAGCCTCGCGAGCTCGGCGACCCTGGGCTACGGCCTGAATCCCGTTGGGATTCGCACACGATCCGATGTTCGGCGGATTGGTTTTCCTCGGGAAGAGTCAAAGGGAGCGAGCGGAACACGTGGGAGTGCTTCATGCAGACGCGCTGATTTCCAATTGCAGCGCCGCTTCAGCCGTCTCACGGGACGACAGGAAGTGCTCCATTTGGATATCTCCCATCGAAGGACCCCAACAGCGCCGCCTCCGCCGCCTCGCGCACCACCGAGACCTGGTCGGATCTCAACCGTTCCAAAGCCGCTCGGACCGCCGGGGACGACCCGGCAACCCGTCCCAGTTGCATGGCAACGGTCTGCCGAACCGTTGGGTCCGGATCGGATGCCATTTCGATGAACTCCGACAGATGCCGTTCCAACGCCCCGGTTTGGAAACCCACCCATGCCACGATGTAATATCGATTCTCCGCGTCCGGATCCCGTGCGGCGGCGAGCAGTTGAATGCAGAGATCCGGTGTGTCGGGACCCACCGCAAAAAGGAGACTTGCCGCCTTCCATCGGTGGCTCGGGCTGGTGACGGCGGGCAGATACGCCTGGAAAGAGCCCGGCAGCCGATTGTGGATTCTGTCGCGATAGGCCCGCTCCCAGATCGAATCCTTCCGGATGACCTCCCGAGTCAGACTGGAGCCCCACCGATGCCGCCTCTTTCGCGCAGCTTCAGACGCTTCCCGCTCCAATTCCCCGATACCTTCCGGCGTCACCCGACTCAGGCGCGCGTCCCACAGAGCCCGTTGCACTTCTCTGTCTCGGTGTAACTCAATCCATGCTCCGACACGGCCATCGCGGGCGTCCTGGATGGCCCGTTGCACTTCTGCGTCAGCCCTTCCTTCAGCCGTCCACCGATGCCGAAGACTCCAGGCCACCAGCAAGACAACAGCCGCCGCGATCCACCATCGCAACCGGCCCTTGCGAGCCCAGGTTAGAATCGCAGCCGACATTCCAAAACGGTTCACGAACCTTGAATTCCGCACCCGCCCGATTCAGGAGAGGCTTTTCGGCGGCAACCGTCGGATCCATCCCTCGGAATCCATCGCCGCCACCAGATCCAGGTCATCTTCCCGGGCGCAAAAGGCCACGTCTTCCGCCAACCCGGGCATCGACATTACCCGCCGACCGTTCCGGGAATGTTCCGCCAATGCCCCATGCAGATCACCGCTCGCCCCCCGATAGATCAATCGCGCCATCCGCGCTCCGTCCCGCACCGATGCCGGATTCAGGTCCGCCCAAAGGCGATCCAGCAATGCGCCCGCTCCCAGGACATCTTCGTACGCCGCTTCTTCCAATGTCCCACTGCACACCAACAGCAGTGTCTCCGTCGGATTCTTCCGCAGCCATTGTGCCACCGCTCCCACATTCCGCAGCGCCGCCGGTAACACCACCGACGCGCCCTTGCAGGCCCGCAAAGCCCGGGTTCCGTTCGTCGTGGTCGCCACAATGGTCCGGCCAGCCACACGCTCCGCCGTGAATTCCCGCGGTGAATTCCCAAGGTCGAAATCAACCGAACCGCTCAGCGCCGAGCGGATCCGCAACCCATCCCGTTCACCGGCCAACAACACCTCCGGTTTCCGCTCACGCCACGCCAGCGCCTCCGCAATGGTCGCCACCGGTATCACCGCCTCCGCACCCCTTTCCAATGCCGTCAGCAAGGTGGTTGTCGCACGGAGCACGTCGAAAACCACACACGTCGCCCCGACAGGCATCGCGGATGCCAATGCCCCGAAATCCGCGGGGGTATACAGGACCTCGACCCGCCTCCAGCCACGCTCAGTGCTCATCAGGAAAATCGATCCTCCTTCCAGGGATCCGCCGTGTTCGAGTAGCCGCGCAATTCCCAGAACCCAAGGATGTCCCGGTCCATGAAGGTGATCTCGCGAATCCACTTCGCGCCCTTCCACGCGTACCGCTTCGGGATGATGACCCGGGCCGGCCCACCATGCTCAACCGGCAGTGGCGATCCATTCCACGAATGCGCGATCATCACATCTTCATCCAGGCACACCTCCAACGGATTGTTGGTCGAGTAACCATCATAACTCTTGAAGAAGACATGCGTCGCAGTCGCCTTCGGTCGCACCAGTTCGGCCAACGTGAAGAAGGCAACCCCTTCCCAGGCCATATCGAACTGGCTCCAGGTGGTCACACAATGGAAGTCGCTGGTGTCCCGGAACTGCGGCAATGCCATGAAATCAGCCCAGCCCAATGTGACCGGGTTCTCCACCTGCCCCCCGATCTTCAGGGCCCAACGGTCGTGCGGCACCTCCGGCTTCACCCCCAGATCCAGCACCGGAAAGTTCGTCACCTGACGTTGCCCCGGTGGCAACCGCTCGCCCGACGCCTCCCGTGGCTCCGTCTGCCCGGCCATCTTCCGGGCCCACCGTTCCTTCGCAGCTATGTACGCCTCCCTCACAGGCATCAGCGTATCCCCGGATTCCTCACAACCCAAGCAACGGGCTCTCGACAAAAAAAAGGGGCAACCTGCTCGCGCAGGTTGCCCCGTGATTCGATCCCGGATCCGGTCAGTCGATGAACCGGTCGTCGTCCGGATCCACTGTCGGCTTCTCCACCGGGGCGGCCTCGCCGCTCTCAGCCCGATCCCGGTCTTCCATCGCCGCACGACGGCTCAGGCGGACCCGCCCCTTGTCGTCGACCCCCAGCAGCTTGACCCAGATCTCGTCCCCGATCTGGACGATATCTTCAACCTGCTTGACCCGGAAGTTGGCCAACTCGCTGACATGGACCAACCCTTCACGACCTGGGATAAACTCCACGAAGGCACCGAAGTCCTTGATGGACGCAACCCGGGCCCGGTACAGCTTGCCAACTTCCAATCCCTCGGTCCCCTCATCCGAGCTGCTGCGCTCCGACCGACGCCCACCACGTTCGCCACCACGTTCGCCACCGCGATCCGCGCTGCGCTCCGGACGGGATTCTCCGCCGCGGCCACCACGGTCGCCACGGTCACCGCTACGCTCGGGGCGATCACCACCACGGCTTCCACGGTCAGGACCACGATCGGATCCACGGTCAGGACCACGGTCAGGACCGCGATCGGAACTGCGGTCTGACCCCCGATCAGGTGCCCGCTCGACTGGACGGTCCGAAACCCGGTCCACCCCGCGTTCCGAAACCCGCTCGGACCGCTCTCCACGGTCTCCACGATCATCACGAACCGGCTCACGACTGGGGTAATCCCCACGCCCGCCACGATCATCCGCGCGCTCAAAACGGTCTCCGCGCTCGGGGGCGCGCTCAACGCGCTCGCCACGGTCCGAACGCTCACCACGACCTCCCCGGTCTCCGCGCTCAGGGGGACGATCCGAACTCCGTTCGGGGCCACGGTCAGGCGCACGCTCAGCGCCGCGGTCATAGCGGTCTGCCCGCTCGGGAGCACGTTCCCCTCCACTTCGCTCCGACCGCTCCGGCACTCGCGGTGCCGGACGATCATCACGATCTCCCCGCTCGGGCCGAGGGGATCGCTCACCACGATCGGCGCCACGATCAGATCTTTCGGGGCGCTCCGACCGCTCGCTGCGTTCAGGTCTCTCGACCCGGTCGCCACGGTCGCCACGGTCCACACGCTCGGGACGCTCCGAACGCTCGGGACGCTCGGATCTCTCCGGACGTTCCGGTCGGGGCAATCCGGCGGTGTCCGCCTGGACTGCAACCGACTCCCCACGCTCTTCCATGGCCGCCTTGCGGCTCAGTTTCACCCGGCCCTTCTCGTCGACACCGATGCACTTGACCCAGATTTCGTCGCCCATCTTGACGACTTCCTCGGGGCGGTTGACACGGCGATTGGAAAGCTCCGAGACATGGACAAGTCCGTCCTGACCCGGGAACACCTCCACGAATACGCCGAATTCCTTGATGGTGACGATCCGACCCTTGTAGGTCTTGCCAATCTCGATCTCCGCACCCAGGGCCTCGATCTCGCGCTTGGCGATTTCCATGCCTTCCGGCGTGACCGAGAACACCTTCACCGTGCCATCGTCCTCGATGTTGATCTCGCATCCGGACTCATCAACGATGCGCTTGATGTTCTTGCCTCCGGGTCCGATCAGCAGGCCGATCTTCTCCGGGTTGATGCGCATCACGGAAATCCGCGGGGCGTACTTCGAAATGTCCGATCGCGGAGCCGGCAAGGTCTTGGCCATCTCGGCCAGGATTTCGACCCGTGCCTTGCGGGCCGCGGTGACCGCTTCGGCCATGATCGGCAGCGGCAATCCCGGCAACTTGAGATCCAACTGGAACCCTGTGATCCCCTTTTCCGTTCCAGCGATCTTGCAATCCATGTCGCAGAACGCGTCCTCCCACCCGATGATGTCGGTGAGGAGTTGATACCGGCTGATCTGCTCGTCCGCCCCGTACTCGGTGCAGATGCCAATCGAAATGCCCGCCACCGGGCGAATCAACGGAACGCCGGCGTCCATCAACGCCAACGTGGCACCGCACACCGATGCCATGGAGGTGGAACCATTGGATTCCATGATCTCCGCCGTGATCCGGATCGCATAAGGATACTCGTCCAACGGGATCACCGCGGCGACGGAACGTTCGGCCAGCGCCCCATGCCCGATCTCCCGACGACCCGGGCCGGAGATCCGGCCGGTCTCGCCAACCGAGAAGTTCGGGAAGTTGTAATGGAGCAGGAACGCCTTCTTGGTTTGACCACCCGTGTAGGAATCGAACTCCTGGATGTCGTCCGAGGTTCCCAACGTGGCCAGGCAGACCGCCTGGGTCTCACCACGGGCAAACACGGCCGATCCATGCGCACGGGGAAGGATTCCGACCTCGCTCAGGATGGGGCGGACCTGATCACTCGCGCGACCATCCAACCGCTTGCCGGAATCGAGGATCAGCAACCGTACTGTCTCCTTCTGGATGTAGTACTGGGCGTCCTTCAAGACGTAGTCGGTGACCTTCTCGACCCCGAACTTCGCCTTCAGCTTCTCTCCAACGTCCGCAAAGACAGCGTTGACCGCCGCCTCACGCGCCAGCTTCTGCGGGATCAACAGGGCCGGAATGATCCGATCCCCAGCCAAAGCCTTGGCTTCGGTCAGGATCTCATCCGGAACAACATTCACCGTGATCTGGCGCTTGGGCTTCCCCGCAAGCCGGGCCAATTCTTCCTGGGCTGCAATCTGCGGCTGGCAGGCCTCCTGTGCGAAACGCAGTGCCGCAATGAAATCCTCTTCGCTGATTTCATCGGCAGCACCCTCGTACATCACCACGTCGGTCTTGTTGCCGACGTAGATCAGATCCAGATCCGACTCCGCCTGCTGGGCGTGGGTGGGATTGACCACGAATTCTCCATTGACCCGGCCAATCCGCACGGCTCCGAGGGGTCCCTGCCAGGGAATGTCCGAAACCATCAGGGCGGCTGAAGCACCAAGAATGGACAGGATGTCCGGATCGTTCTGTCCGTCAGCGGACAGCAACACACTCTGTACCTGCACCTCGTTGTACCAGCCTTTCGGGAACAAGGGGCGGATCGGCCGATCCGTCAGCCGACAGGTAAGGATCTCCTTTTCGGTAGGCCGCCCCTCACGCTTGAAGTAGCCGCCTGGGAACTTGCCGGCCGCAGCCGCCTTCTCTCGATAATCAACGGTCAGGGGGAAGAATTCCTGGCCTGGTTTTGCCTTGGAAGCGGCAACTGCCGCTACAAGGACAATGGTTTCGCCGAGCTGGACCGTGACGGAACCGTCGGCTTGCTTGGCGTACTTTCCGGTTTCAATGATGATCTCCTGACCACCAACCGGGATGATGACTTTCTCGGGCATATATGACTTGGCCCGCTCACCCCGAGGAACTTCAGTCAGCCTCCCCGACCCAAAGCCGGGGGAGTTGAGTGAAATTTCCCGGGTGAACGGGCTCTTTTAACTTCGTTTTGACGCGACTGGGTTCTGACCTTTGGATCGACCGGCGGATCGCAGCGCGCGCCTTGGAGCAGCGACCAATGATGCCCGCGGGCATCACCTGCCGACCGAAAAAGGGGGCCAGGCATCGGGCCTGACCCCCAGAAAACCTACCGGCGGAGCTTCAACCGCTTGGTAACTGCCTGATAACGCGGCTCATCCTTACGCTTCAGGTAATCCAGCAGGCGACGTCGCTTGCTGACCATCGCCAGCAATCCGCGACGTGATGCCACGTCCTTCGCATTGCCCTGCAGATGTTCCGTGAGGTTGTTGATCCTTCCCGACAACAGCGCGATTTGAACCTCAGGCGAACCCGTGTCCTTCTCGTGCGTGCGGAAATCCGTGATGACTTGTGACTTTTCTTGCATGGTGATTTCGGTGTCGGGCAGCAAACCACCGCCCGGTACATGTTCCGTTAATCGAGCCAGCACGGTACGGAGCACCCCCCTGAACTGTCGAGAGTCGATTTTCCCTCCCGAGGCAAAGCGATCCACCACCCCAGATCGCTCCCAACCCACCCATGGATGCCACCTCGAAATGGCTGATCGCCACCGCCCTCGAAGAGATCCACCGTACCATCGACTCCCTACCCCCCCATCTTCAGGCGCACGCCAGGTCCCTGCCGGTGGTCCTCGATCCCCGACCCGGGCCAGGATGGATCAAGGACGGTTGGCCTCCAGACCTGTTGGGGCTCTTCTCCGGGACACCACTTGGCAGCAATTTCGAAGGTGATTCCATTGTCCCGCCAACCATTCTCATCTTCTACGAAAACCTTTGGGATTACTCCGAGGCAGTGGAAGAGACCTATCTGGAAGAAGTTCATGTCACCTACCTCCACGAACTCGGCCACTATCTCGGACTTGAGGAATCCGACCTGGAGCATCGCGACCTGCTCTAGGTGCTGGATGGCTCCCAACCTGTGCCCCCCCGAAACGACCTGTCTCCGCCCACTCCCAAAAACACAAGAGGCGTCGGAATGACCCGACGCCTCCTTGAACACCCAAGAACCCTTCAGATCACTTGGACTTCAGAGCTGCCTCAATCGCCGCGACCACTTCAGCCGAGTCCGGTTCAGTCCCGGAATCCCATCGCTTGAGGACCGTGCCATCCTTGCCAATGAGGAATTTACCGAAGTTCCACTTAACATCGCCGGGGAAAACCGCGTCCTTGCCCGTCAACGCAAGGTAAAACGGATGCTGCTCGGGACCTTTGACGTGAACCTTCTCCATCAGGGGAAAGGTCACTGAATAGGTCGCTGCACAAAACTCCTTGATCTCGGTGGCCGTGCCGGGTTCCTGCTTGCCAAAATCATTGCAGGGAAAACCAACCACCGAGAATCCCTTGTCCTTGTACTGACGGTGTACGGCTTCCAACCCCTTGTACTGGCGCGTATAGCCACATTTTGAGGCCACATTCACCACCAGAACAACCTTCCCATCGAAGGCTTTGAGCGAAATGTCCTTCCCATCAATGTCCTTGAGGGGAATTTCTTGGATCGGGGCGGCAAGCATCAGGGTGGTGGTCAGGAGAGTTGAAACCAGTGCAACCAACTTTTTCATTGCGACAGGGTGGACCGTTCGGACAGGGAGTCAAACCCGGTGCGTCCCTTCCATTCACCCAAACCCTGGCCCGGACGCCAGAACTTCCAGCGGAATATCCGCATCACTTCAAAACCACCCGCACGCCCTGCTTCTCCAGATCAGCCAGTTCCCGCTTCCACTTGGCGGGAAGCCGATTCTCCTTCAGATGAAGCCCGAGAAATGGAGCCCAGGCCCTCGGCCCTGCCAGATCAGCCCGGACCGCATCCAGAAATGGCCCCAGATCCCGGATGCGATTCCCATCGAGGATGATCAGCGACGGCGCCCTCAACCGGGCAATCGAAGACACATCCCTCAACCGATTGTCAGCAAGCGAGAGCGTTCCCAGCCATCGCAATCCCTCAATCCCCTCCAAATCCCTGAGGCGGTTGCCATCTGCATACAAGGTCACCAGACGAGGTAACCGGGTCAACGAACTGATGGATGCAATCCGGTTATGGGAGAGATAAACCGACGCCAGATTGGTGCACAAGGACAGCGGCGATGGATCCACCACCAGATTCCCTTCCAGTTGGATGTACTGGAGCGCGGCAAGCGTTCCCAGTGGCGTAATGTCATCAACCTTGTTCGATGCCAGGTTTACCGACTGCAACTGGCGCAGACCAGCCAATGGCGTCAGGTCCATGACCTGATTGCCGGCCAGTTCCAGCAGCGCCAGCGCCTTGCAGTGCTCCAGTCCAACCAGGCTGGTGATTCGGCGAAAGTTGCCTTGGATCACCGCGACATTCGCCACATCCGACGCGGTCAGCGGTTGATCGGAGTTCCGCTTCGAAAAAACCTGCTGGCGGACCGCCGCTTCAAGGTTCCTGTCCTGAAATATCCAGGCAGCAGCGGCTGCGTTGGTGCCTTCAGCGGCCGCGGTTGCCGACAGTCGGCCCACCAGCAGGACAAGGACGATGAACAATTTCATGGCGTCCCAAACTGTGCAGCGCCTGCTCCCCCCATCGTCAAGCGACAACCCAATCCCATGCCGAACCTCGTCAAAACCCGTTTGACCGGCCCCACCGGATTGGGCCAAAACATGGCACCCGATTTCAGCATGCAGTGTCGGCGTCATGGTGACGGTTTGCGGGACCGCTGGACTTAAGGTTGCGTTTCCCCATCGGAGGTCTGCCCGGGCAGAACCCCCGCCGCGGTGTTTGAAGCGGCCTTCGTGTTATGGACAACCAGAACCGTCTTTTTGTGGGCAATCTGTCCTACCAGACGATGGAAGGAGACCTTCAGGATCATTTCGCCGCCGCAGGCGCAGTCCTGAATGTCAATCTGATGCTCGACAAGTTCACAGGCCGCTCCCGCGGCTTTGCGTTTGTCGAATTCGCAACCGCAGAAGAAGCCCAAAGAGCCGTCGACATGCTGCACGGACAGGAACTCGGTGGGCGACCTTTGACGGTGAACATCGCGCGCCCCCGTGAGGAGCGCCCGCCCAGGGACGGAGGTTTCGGTGGCGGGGGAGGCGGTTACCGCGGCGGCGGAGGTGGCGGGGGTGGTGGGGGTGGCGGATTCCGCGGCGGTGGTGACCGTCGCGAACGCGGCGGAGGCGGACGTGGCGGACGCGAGGATCGCAACTCTCGTTACGACCGCTACTGACATCCTCGGCCATCACCGACTCCATTTGTCTGGGCCAGGGTCGCCCGGCGTCCATGCATGGATGGAGCTGGGCGACCCGGCGTATGCTCTGGTTCGTGATATTTTCACCCACACACTTTTTCGCGTCCCCCGGTCAAACCGTTTGACACCGGAGCAAGCCCGTTCATAGCGTGGGCCAGAGCACGCTTTATGTCGGAAAACAATCCAATCCCCCCCACTCCATCGCCTGCGCCTGAACCACCCAAACCGGCAGACGCAGCCCAAAAGAAGCAAACCGTTCGCATCAGTTTGCCGCCAAAGCCGGCTGGCGGACCCTCGATCAGGATCCCAGCCGCGTCGACCCCAGCCGCGTCGACCCCGAGTGCCCCAACGATGTCTCCTTCGGCAGCGCCTGCCGCACCGGTGCCACCTTCCGGTGCACCCAGGTCATCCATGGCACAGACGCCGGCCAAACCAGTGGGCGCAGCGCCCTCCGCGACGGCCACCGCTCGTCCCGCCCCGGCTCCCCGTGCCGCTGCACACACCGGAGCAGGCGTGGCTGGCCTTGATATCGGTCTCGCCTTTGCCTCGGCGTTTCTCGCGATCGCGGCAGTGGCGGTCCAATACTGGTTTGTTACCCAGCAGTGAATCGTCCCCTAAAACTCCATCCATGGCATCTCCCCATATTGTCACGCTAACAGCGCAAAACTTCGATTCAGAAGTCCTCAAATCTGCACAACCCGTGTTGGTGGATTTCTGGGCCGAATGGTGTGGCCCCTGCAAGATGTTGGGACCGGTTCTTGATGAGCTCGCCGGCGAATACGTCGGCAAGGCCCGCATCGGAAAGGTCAACATTGATGACCATCAGGACCTTGCAGTTCAGTTCGGTATCAATTCCATCCCTACCCTTCTCCTTTTCAAAGGAGGGCAGGTGGTAGGGCAAACGGTCGGGCTCAAACCGAAAACAGCCCTCAAACAGGCTATCGACGCCAGCCTCACGTAAACCTCTTTCCTGGCCGGTGTCCGGTCATGATTGATCGTCTTTCGCCCGCCGGTTCACGCCAGCGGGCGCTTTTCTATCGACAGTTCTCCACGCTCCTCAATGCCGGATTCCCCCTGATCTCCGCTCTGGAACACCTTTCGAGGAACCCAACCACAGCCCGGTTCAAATCTCCAATCCTGCTCTTGCTTCAAGGCCTCCGGGACAATCTGACCTTGAGTGACAGTCTTGAACGCCTGCGCGATTGGGCACCTGTTTTTGACATCGCACTCATTCGGGCTGGCGAACAATCCGGCACCCTCGACCGCGCCCTCGCCGCTCTCGCGCGCCACCACGAGTCACAAGCCAATAACCTGCAGGTCCTTCTTCGTGAGGCAATCTATCCGGCCCTCGTCCTCCATGTCGCCCTGTTCATTGTCCCCCTGCCACGTCTCTTCCAAACCGGGCAAATCGGCTTCTACCTGCTGCAATCCATCGGCACCCTTTTGGCGCTGTATTCGGTGGGCGCATTCATCGCCGCAGCACTCCAGCCAGATCGTTCACCTTCATGGCAGGCTTTCATCGAACGGCTTCAGGTCCACATCCCGGTCTGGGGTTCCGCTCGGGCCGATATAGCCCTCGCCCGTCTGGCTGGTTCCCTGCATGCCCTCCTGTCAGCCGGAATACTGGTGACCAAGGCTTGGCCACTTGCCGCTCATGCCAGTGGATCTCCAACCCTGATTCGCGTTGTGAACCTGTGGGAACCTCTGCTGCTAGCGGGTTCAACACCAGCCGAACTGATGGCCGGTTCCGGAGCATTTCCAGACTTCTTCGCCTCCGCCTACGCCACGGGCGAGGTGTCCGGTCGTCTGGATGAGCAACTTCGCAGTCTGGAAAAACTCCATGAAACCGAGGGATTCCGAAAGCTCAGCATCGTCAGCAGATGGTGCCCCCGTCTGCTCTACGGAGTGGTTGCCATATGGATAGCCGTTCAAATCTTCACCATGGCCGGGGGGTACGTCGGCACACTCAATCAGCTTCTAGGCGACTGATTCCAGCCACACCATGGATAAGGCTAAGGCAGAGCCACGGAAGGATCGCCGCCATGGAGCAGGTACAACACCGCCATCCTCACCGCCAAGCCGTTGGCAACCTGCTCCAGGATCACAGACTGGGGACCATCCGCCAGTTCACTTTCAATCTCCACTCCCCGATTGATCGGACCCGGATGCATGATCAGCGCATCCGGCCTCAGCAACCGAAGCCGGCTGTGATTCAATCCAAAAAGTGAGGCGTACTCCCCGATCGAAGGAAACATTCCCTTGCGCTGCCGCTCATGCTGGATTCGCAACAGGTTGACTACATCCGCACCTCGAATCGCCTCTTCCACATTCCAGACTACCCGACAACCCATCCTTTCGAACCATCGTGGCACCAATGTGGGAGGTCCACACAAGGTAATCTCGGCCCCTAGCCGACGAAGTGCCCAGATATTTGAACGGGCAACCCTGCTGTACAGGATGTCTCCAAGGATAGTCACCCGAAGCCCCTCCATTCGCCCCTTTCGTTCCCGGATTGTAAAGACATCCAGCAACCCCTGCGTGGGATGTTCATGCGCGCCATCACCCGCATTGACAATATGGGCCTTCGCAAAACGAGACAGAAAATGGGGAGCTCCCGAAGCTCCATGGCGAAGAATGATGCAATCCGCATTCATCGCCTCAAGATTCCTAAGGGTGTCCTTGAGCGTTTCTCCCTTTCGTAACGAGGACGCTTCTGCCGTAAAATTGACCACGTCAGCCGACAGGCGCTGGGCGGCCAACTCAAAACTGATCCTTGTGCGCGTACTGGGTTCGACGAACAGGTTGACCACCGTCCGCCCCTTGAGCGCAGCAATCTTCTTGTTCTCGCGACATCCCAAGTCCCTGAACTTCCTGGCCGTGTCGAGAATCAGCGTCAAATCCTCGGCATCGAGGGATTCAATATCGAGAAGATCTTTGTGGCTCCAACTCATCACCCGTTGATTGAACCGCCTTGCCGGGCCCGGCGCCACCCGGATCGATACTTGGAAACCCAGTCGATGAGCGCCGCATCAAACCCGATATCCCTCCCAGCCTTCTCGGACTCAATCCATTTGTGCCGAAGGATCTCCTCCCGCTCAGCCAGGAACTCCCGATAGAGAGTCGTGTTTTGCAGCAATGCGTGCGCGTCGCGTCGCTGATCAAATTCGTTACCCATAGGCCCTCCAACTGGAAGGATTCTGTAACACCGCCCCTCCAGGACTCAACCGGCATGTGGACGATTTGTGTGATTCCGAACCCGACATCATCCACGCCAGGATTGGCTTTCCCCACAAGACTTCCACATCCTTCCTCGTGAAGTTCATCGCCCTTTGGATGCTCTCCGTAACCTTGTTCGCCGCCATTGCGCCACCCGGTGTCACGAAGGGGCTCCATCGGGTCTACTCTCTTCGGCAGACGGGGCGATGGCTACTGAACCCGACTGAATCCGGTCGCTTCGACGCGTCAGCACTTTTAAGTCTCAGCAACGGAATATTGCTCACTGTTAACGACAAAAGCCTCCCTCTCTGCAGAATCGATCTCAAAACCAACGGATTCGCAACCGTGGTTCCGATCCCCGAACTCTTCTCCCTCGAAGCCGTCCGGGAGGCCGTTGGTAATCCACGATACGCCCCGGACACCGAGGGAATCGCCGTGGATGAGGCCGGGAGGATCTATATCTGCACAGAGGGTCAACGCTGGATCTTCCGTTCCGAAGCCGACGGTTCCGGAGTAACCCGGTTGGACATCGACTGGAGTCCAGTCAAGCGGTGGTTCAATCCCAAGGACGGAAATGCGGCTTGGGAAGGTATCGCCGTAGGAGATGGAAGACTTTACCTCGCCAATGAACGCAGCGTTGGACGGATCGTGGTCGTCGATCTGGCGAAATTGAAGGTGATTGACGATTTCCAAGTGGCCCCAGCCGGCAAGGCCGCTCGGGATATTCACTACTCCGACCTTTGCTGGTGGAAGGGGGACCTTTGGGTCCTGTGCCGGGAAAGTCGTTGTGTGCTGCGCGTGAATCCAACCACCCACTCGGTCATCTCCGAGTTCGACTTCGCGGCAATCGAACTGGATAAAAACAACATCTATCTGAGCGCCTTGCCCTTCGGTTTCATGGAAGGACTCTCAGTGGATGACCACTCGATATGGTTGGCCATTGACAACAACGGCCTTCCCCGCAGGTCGGCCCCAACCGACTTCAGGGGCCTCCTTTTCAGGTGTTCGCGTCCCGACCTTCAACCGGAAAACGAAAACTGATCCCACACAAACGCCGGACCATCCAGCATTCGGATGCTCCCTTAAGCCTCGAATGACTTGCCGCAACCACAACTGCTGGCGGCGTTGGGATTCTTGATCTTGAACCCGCCACCGGTCATGGCGTCACTGAAATCAACGATGCTCCCTCGGAGGTAGTTGGCACTGAACGGATCCACCAAAACGGTCACCCCATGGAACTCGTTCAGAACGTCGTCATCCCGGCGATCATCAAACAGCATTCCATATTGCATCCCGGAACACCCTCCGGCCTCCACATAAACCCTCAAATGCTTGCCCGAATTGCTTGGATCACCCGCCACCATGCCGTTGATCTCCCGGGCAGCCGCCTCGGTCAAAATCAATACCGAGTCCGAGCCAATAACCGTTCCACCATTTGTGTCAGCGCTCATTTGCTGGGTACACTAAAAGTGCCTTTCTGACTGTCAATCAACGATGCCCCTTCTCTCACTCCAAGTCGCCCAGCACTGCCTTGATGGCCTCAAAATCGGGAAGATCCTTAGGTGTCGGAGTCTGCTCCGAGTAACGAACAACGCCCGCCTTATCAATGACGAAGGCTGCGCGAGCCGAAGTATCACCAATGCCAGCCAACCCCGGGAAGCGTACCCCATAAGCATCGGTCGCCATCTTGTTGAGATCACTCACCAGCGTTATGCCGATGCCGTGCTGCTTCGCCCAAGCCTCCTGGGCAAATGGGCTGTCAACACTGATACCCAACACTTCCGCTCCCAATTCGCCGTACTGGCTGAGGCCGGAAGTGATATCGCACATCTCCTGCGTACAGACTCCCGTGAATGCCAGGGGGAAGAACAGGATCACTGTGTTCTTCTTACCGAAATTGGCAGATAAGGAGACATCCACCAACCCTGCTGCGGTTTTGGTCTTGAGCGTGAACTGCGGAGCCGGAGAACCGATCTGGATTGCCATGGTAAAAGTTAAGGAAGGAATTGAAACCAACAACAACACTCTGCCAGAACCCAATCCAAAGTGTCAAATTGTGCACCGCTCAAGATGGGATTGGATTTCCGATTGGCTCAAATACTTGAGTCGATACTCTTCCTGGGATGACTCAAGAGGAGGCAATTGAACTTTTCCGCCAGACCGGCGCCCTGCTGGATGGACATTTTATCCTTCGAAGCGGCCTTCACTCACGCCAGTTCTTTCAATGTGCCCTCGCGCTTCAGGAGATGCCCATCGTAACGCGCTTCGGAGAGGCCTTGGCCAACCAGATCAGGCACCTCGGAGCCGAGACCGTCATCTCACCCGCCATGGGAGGATTGGTGATTGGACAAGAAATTGCTCGCCAGCTTGGTCTGCGCTTTATTTTCGCCGAAAAGGAGAACGGCCGCTTGGTGTTGCGTCGAGGCTTCACAATCCGCCCAGATGAACGCCTGCTCGTGGTCGAGGACGTGGTTACCAAGGGAGGAAGGGTCCAGGAAACTCTAGAAATCGTTCGCAGCCTGAATGGAAACACTGTTGGAGTTGCCATGCTGGTCGATCGGTCCGATGGAACCCTAGATTTGGGCGTGCCAACCCACTCCTTGATCCGTTTGAACGTCGAATCCTTCCCCGCACACCAACTCCCACCGGATCTTTCAACCATCCCAGCCATCAAGCCAGGGAGCAAATGATCCGTCTACCTAGTCCAATCCATCCATGCCATGAGCCGCCTCCACTGATTGAAGTGGGTTTCCATGGCCCCCTCTGTCCATACTGCCCGGTGAGCCAGTTCCATCTTTTTGGAAATTGACCACTGGGATGATAAACGGCCGCTAAGCTCGACCTCATCCCACTGCCGCGCAACCAATCTAAGTGCCTGGGTCGCTTCCGAGCATCCAATAGCGATCACCAGATCAAAACAATCCTGATAGCCCTTCTCGAAAAGCAGCGGGATGATGACGCATCCGCTTCCCCTGCCATCCAAAGACCACTGATCCAGCTGATTCTGCCAAGCCCGGCAGATCCGCGGGTGCAGTATGCCCTCCAAGATTCGCAGTTCCTCGGAGTTTGAGAAGACTCTTCTAGCCAAGCCTGCACGATCAAGCGATCCGTCCGACAACAGGATCGAATTGCCGAAAGCCGCGATTACCTCATTCAAACCTTGGGAACCTGCAGCAACGGCGTCCCGGGACAGCTGGTCAGCATCCACTGCCGCAAAGCCCGATCTTTGAAGGAAACCGAGAGCAGTTGATTTTCCACATCCGATGCCGCCGGTGATTCCAATTCGCAGCATGGTAACAAAAGCAAAAAGCCACCCCTAAGGGTGGCTCGCTCAGGCTACTCGTCGAGAAGTACCCTATAGGCCTTCATCGTCGCCCCTTCAGGAATTGGATCACGGATCCAAAGGGTCTGGTTTACGCTCGTCGGATTGCTCATCTGCTTCAGAGTTTCCCAGCCAGCGGACAGTTCTGATGTGTATTGGACGGTGTAGGACTGCCATGGTGCAGCCTCCCAAGTCACACGAAATCCGGTGGAACCATCGTCAATCACCTGAGCGCTTTGAACAACCCCCTCAAATGGATCGGAATCAAACGCATTCATGATTCCATCGCCATCAGAATCGATTGTTGTGCTATAACGGAGACTCCTCGGAACCATCCCAGCCCTGCCAGGCACGGCAACCATTGGCGACAAAGCCGCATCCCTGAAATCGACAGACTTGAACCGCCCGCCGCTGGCCAACTCCAGACCCGCCGCATTCACGTTGGCCGAACCAAAGTAGATGGTGAACCCAGGGGGAATCGCAAGATCCACCAGCAGGACTACGGTGGCTCCATTGGTTGCGACCACATTGGTGGTCAGATTGAGCGACCGGGCATAAAGCGCATTCTGAGCCCCTGTTCCAACAAAACGGATGCCCGAGAAGCGACCCGCATCGAGATCAAGCGAAGCAATCGAGGCACCATCAAATGCGCTGGTAGCAGGCCCCTTGTCTTCGCCGGGCCAGTACAATTCCACCTCTTGGAATGGCTGGGCGACCAGTGAAATCCGGAGATTGTTCAGATCAACAACCGGGGGCATAGCCGCCAACGAGAATCGATAGGCGGTATTTACAGCCGCACCCTCAGCTTCTACGACCAATGAGTCCGTCACTCCGAGATCCACCACGGGCGCGGCCAAAATCGTACCACCACCCAAAGTCAACTCCTCCGAGGTGAGACTCAACTGAGCATAGGATTGAACATTCCCCGGGAGAACGACAGGTGCGACCTCAGGATTGGTAGGAATACTGATGAGCGAATCAGCCACCCGCCCGCCCGCTCGGATGATGGTGCGCTCTGCTTCCAAAGTCAGCAAACCCGAGGCTGCCTCAACAAATGCGTTGGTGCCGAACTCAAGGACTGTGGTTCGAATTCCCAAGGTAGCGGCCCGCATGGATCCATTGTTGACCACAATATCCATGGGTGTTGGGCGATCGGTTCCCAAAGCAATGCTGTTGGACACCAGCAATGTCCCATTGTTGGTCAACACTTTCAGCAGGGGCGCGTTGCCAACTCCCAAACCGAAATCGCCCAACTGGGTCCCATCACTGCCACGGATCTCCAACCGTCCATTGATCGTAAGATCCTCGACGTTCAACTTCGCAAAGCGGGAAACCGTCAGGAAGTCGCCGATGACCAGGTTGGTGCTGGTGATCGTCATGTCCAGAACGGGCGTAGGGAACTCGGTGGTCATATCAGCATCCACGAGCATCACATGAAACACCGCCTCAAGGGGCAGGACCACATCCTCACCGGGAGGATCTTCTGGATTCGCTGGGGGAGGCGCAGGGATTGTTACTTCTGCTGTATTCGTGAACGAGGTCGAGAGGATGCTCACATTACCCGACAGGCGCTGTACCTGGGCCCGAAAAACCCCGCTCATGTCCAACCTGCCGGATTTGCTGGTTAGATTTGCGGTAATGAACGGGGCATCGATGGATGCATTGGTCAGCGAAACGAGGTCCCGCGCATGGATGATGACTGGACCCTGACCCCGAATGCGGGTTCGCTCGAGGTTCAGCACATCCGCGTCAATCACCAACCGTCCCAGTCCGTTGGTCGGCGATATATTCGGAACCGACGGACTGATCGGCAGTCTTCCCGGAACCACCCCCAACTCGATCTCATACGCCATGTAAGGATTGGTCGAGGAATTCAACGCGTAGGGAACCGGGTTTGTGGCCCCAGGCCCTATCCATTGGGTGAGGAGATCTGCCCTGAGAACGTTTGTCGCAATCAGATTGCCGCCGCCGCCCGGAAGTGGTCCAAGGGCGGTGAAGAATCTGCCGAGAGCATTGCTGAAGGCGTCCGTGCTGATGGTGTTTGCCAAGGTAAACGGATTAGGCACACCCGGTCGGGTAACCCTCGAAATGGAAAGATTGGTTGGCCGACTGGCCAATCCAGTATCCCGATTGGTCAGATATATGAGCTGGGGATCGGAGCCAAAGGTGTTACGGATCACCAGGCTGACAGCGTCATCCCGGCCCGTGATGTTGTTGGTGGAGACCCCGGTAATGCGCAAATGAACGGTGGGGAGAGAGCCCGGCGCGTTCCCTCCCTGAACCGAGGCATCGACCAGCAGATTGGTCGTGGCTCGACGCACCATGACAATGGTAAACGTTTGATTGGTCGAGGGGGCTTCGGCCGTGGCGTCTGCCATTGAGGGCGTGGCCCCGTTCCAGAAGAACGGAATTACATTCCTATTGAGTTGGTGGGCCGCCCCATCAACTGCATCCAATTCCCAGTCGAGACTCTGCCGGGCCCCACCAGTTGTAGCAGTTCCATCCGTCGTCAACGGTTGTCTGGGCGTGCCAACCAAATAGGAGGCAAAAGCCGTGATGTTGGTCACCGAATTCGTCACACCCATGATCACCTCGGTACCCGGAGAGATCCTGAGCAGGGGCTGGAATCCCTGATAGTTGAACCCCGCCTCGCCGTATCCCCAGTGCACTTCGGTCGTACCGGGGATTGGATCGAATCCGCCATCGATGGTGGGACCGTCATCGTCCTGATCTGGCGGCGGGTTGATGCCTATAGCGGATCGACTGAGATCAACATTACCGCCCCGTATGGTCAACTCACCCCCTGATGAGCCGAACAGCGATCCTCGGTTGTAAATGGAATCGGCCCAGATGCTCATGTAGCTGTCCGGGAGGGATCGGTAAATGCTCCGGATGTTCCCGAGACTTGAATCGATCTCATCGGCAGTCAGAAGGCCCCGAGGACTTCGATTGAAGAAGAAGTTGTTAATGGCGTTTCTGGCAGCATACAACGTATCCACGGATTCAATGCGTCCGGATGCCGAATTGGAGAACACCTGGGAAGCCCGACGCACACCATCTGCTCCGATGTATCCAAAGCGGATGCCCGGTTGTGCTATGATCAATCCGGAATTGTAATAGAATTCGGTTCCTTGGGTATCGTAGGGACCAACAATCGGAGTCAGGGACATATATCCCCGATTGTCGAACACCCGGGCATCAATCTGGAACTCGTCTGCGACGATGCCGGTATTCAGATAGAGCGGCGCGGTCTGGGCATGCAGGGAACACCCCATCGCAAGTACTCCAATCAGCTTGAGAAGAAATCGTTTCATGATGTGACTGGTTAGTTTCCGCCCCGGACAATATTCTCGAGAAACCGCAAGTTCATTCGGCCCACCGGGTAAGCGATGGGTGCATTGGTGCTGCCATCGTAGGATCCCCATATGAAGAATGTGAAACCCTGTTCCTCGGTCAGATTGTCCCCGATATTGCTATTGACCTCCTGCGGACCAATCCGGTTGAGGGTTATGGCCATCGTCGCACTACCCGGGTCCTGAATGCCTGGACCACCAGTGTTGAATCGACTGTTGAGCGCTGCGAGGTTTACCAGTCCCAACGACCTTTCCAGTGCCAACGGACTCGCAGGTCCGCCGCCACCACCAGCTGATCCAAAATCAGCCGTTGCAAAGGTGATATCTGGTTGAGTCAGGATTCTTTCTACATTTTGGGACCGAAACTGCCCGACCGGACCATTTGTTGAAAACAGGTCAGGATACCTGAGGGCAACCGGTCGTGTGTAGGTGTTGAGCAAAGGATCAAGATCGACCCGGACGAGTTGAATCTTGTCAATCCCGCCGCGAATCGCCGCATTGACCACCCCAGCCGTCACACCATTGGTTGCTCCCGTACCGCCGGTAGGATCGGTAACCAATCCGACGCCATGGAATGGATTCCATCCACCCTGAGAGCCTCCGCCTCCACCGACAGAACTCACCGCCAATGTGCTTCGTAGGCCGGTCCCAGAGGTCAACTGCTCTACCGCCATGGTCCCGGGATGGTAAAGGTACCTCAGTCCGCCCACATCATCCCGGGTAAGTCCGCTGAAAAACATCCCGCGGGCGGAGTAGGTGCGAGCAACCCGGCTATCAATCAGGCTTGCCTCCGTAGCAAAGCCCGCAACCGAGACATTGGGCTCAGCTGGATCCAAAGAGATTTCGCCCGCATCCCACTCGTCGTCACCAATCAAACCGATCTGATAGGTGTAAAGTGTCCCATTGACATAGGAACTTGGAAGTAAAGTGATCGGATCATAGTTCCGTTTGATTGTCAGGAATTGGCGAACGACGTCGGTAGGTCTCTCGACGTTCCGAAGGGTCCAGACATAACGTTCGGGGCCTGCCAAACCCAATTGCAGCAGCAACTCTGACAGCATCGTGGATTTGAGATCAAACATCCGAAGATTTCTCGCCGTATGATTGATTCTCGCCGTCGCCAACGGATAGGCATCCGGGTTGATAAGGGAAGCGGGGGGGAGGTCATTGACGATCTTTACTGCGGCTTCGGTCGCTTGAACCCCTTCGGCACCGAAGAACTCTACAAAGCTCGGATCATATCCGTACACAATGAAAGGCTGATTGAACCGATACCCTTCACCAATTGGTTTCGGACCACCAACGTCCCCACCAATCTGATACCCCAGATCGACGGTCATCCACGCATCCTCGGTACCGATCAGGGAAAAGGCATGGGCCGTGACGGCGAGCATGCTGACGCCAGCGAGGGCGGTTAAAGAATTGATTCCTTTGGTCATAGGTCAGTGGATACGCTTCACTCGGAAGTAGGCGTTTTCAGGCACGCTGGGAACAATCAGTGATTCGGCTTCGGAGGCAGCAAATCGAAATCCCCCGACATCCTGCCAGGCAATGAGGTTCACCGACGACTGCAGGACATAGATACCACCCGCCTTGGTCTTCCACATCACCTGGGTTCCCTGACTGCTACCCACAATGGAGACCTGGAGAACGTCTTCGGAAGATCTTGGATTGGTTCCCGCCAAAAACTCATCGCGATTGGATGCCCCATCTCCATCGGAATCGAAGTGGGGGGAGGGCCATTCGGAGGCATCAGCGCCGAAGGCCTCGGCCTGCCAATCGTCCGGCAGGCCATCTCCATTGTTATCCTTGCCCCACGCCCTTCCCACGCCCACCGGCGAGAAAGGCGACCTCCGACCATCGGTCAGGATATAGGCGACCTGAACAGTATGGGATGAGCTTGGTAGGACGTCGGGAGAAGTCCAGAATGCATCGGTCGTCGTAAAGGTCTCGGATCCATTGAACAGAATCTCGTAATGTTGGATGTCCAAGCCTTCCACCGGTGCCCAAGAGGCCTTCACATGCCACGATGAATCGGAATAGAGAATCGGCGCTGAAGGCGCCACGAGTGGCTGGCCTTCAACCACGAATCGTTGCATTGCCAACTCGAGCCCGTCATTGATCCCACGCCAGTCAGACCAAGCGACCAAGAAGCGACCTGAAGTCTGCGAACCAATGGCCGGGTTCAACTGGTCGTTCCGGGTAATTGTATTGACCACAAATGTATCGCCTTGTGGGGCGCCCGAGAAATCGAAGAAACGGCCTGCAACACCCAATTGAGAGTCATCTATCTGGTCAGAGGTCCATACAGCCAGGACATGACCGAGCGCAGCACCCAGACGAAGCCCGATTTGATTGCCCTTCGCTTGATTCGACACCGCCCACTCCACGCCGAGAGGTTGGAGATCGGAATTGAATCTGCGGACATAGGCCGACCAAGCAGAATGCGCGGTACGGGTTTGCACCACCAGATTGGCGGAAGGAACCACAAGACGGGACCAACCTACCCAAAGTTCGGATCCGATATTGAGCAGGTTCGGACCGGCGACTGTGTCCAGGGTTGTGTTGACCCGAACTTCCGAGCCGGAAGGACTGTTGCCACTGGAAAGTTTCCGAAGGAAGACATCCGTCCGATTGGCTCCAGTCTGCTCATCGGAAACCCATGCGACTGCATAACCACCGTCGACAGGAGCCACTGCGGGATTGCGCTGATTTCCTTGGGAGAACTCATTGACCTGAACGACGCCGCCAAGGAACTCGCCTGACCCGGAAATTCGTCGAGCCACGATGCCACTGCCGCTTCCATCCACCCCGAAAGCGGACCAGACGACGGCAGCGGATCCATCGGACAGAACGGCGACACAAGGATCAAGGTTATTGGAGAAACCCGCCGGGCTTATGGCGACTTCTTCGGCGAATATGCCCGCCGGGCTCATGATGCGGGCACGAATCCCCTGTGCTCCGAGAGTCCCGCCTTGCCACACAAACAAACGGGCACCATTTGCAAGCGTGACCACCGAGACGTTCTCCTGTTGACCAATCCCTTCGATATTGACCCGGAATCGTTCACCTCGGGGCGACCCGTCCAATCCAATCCTGCGGGCTGCGATTCCGGTCCCGTCGCCATCGGTTGCGTTGTCCTGCCACGCAACCACCCCCCCGTCATCTGCAAACGTAATCGACGGCTTGATCTGGTCTCCCGCCATCCGGGCGAACGTGTATTCGGTTCCCTGCGGTACCACCTGGCCCTGCACGGTGGAGGCAGCGGATGCGAGATTCAGGGCAATTAGCCAAACTGGTATCGCCAGCGGAATCGCGATCCGCTTGCCCGCCGTCTGTCGGGTAGGTTGCTTCATCATATCCTTAGCGCTTTCTCTGAACCGGATCTCCAACCCGCTTACCATGGCACAAAGCTAGAAGCGGACCAGAAATCCTATGACTTTAGCGGGACCCGCTGTTTGCAGTGGGGAGGGTGTTCGGATCGAACGGCAGGCTGTCGGGGGAGTGAACCCGTTTTCCGGCAGGATCAATGATGGTGGGCGTGACGAAGATCAGGAGGTTCTTCTTGGCATTGAGCGCCGCTTCACTGCGGAACAGACGGCCAAGAAGCGGGATATCACCCAGAACCGGAACCTTGTCCCGGGTCTTCTTGACGTCCTCGGCGATCAACCCGCCCAACACCACGGTCTGTCCATCCCACACGATGGCGGAAGTCGTGACCTGACGGAGGCGGATCCGCGGAAGCGGGAGGCGGGCCCGGACCGGAGGAACATTCGGACCAGTTTGGACCGGAACGAAGTCACCGGGGCTATCATAACCAATGAATTCGGTGTAGGCCGGAATGATGGACATCTGGATCGAGACGTCGTCAGCATCCACATAGGGAATGACATCCAAGGTTGGGCCGAACGGCAGGCTGGCAGTGGTATATCCGAAGCCGGCCAGAGGTTGCTGGATGACTTGGCCGACACCTGTCGGGGTTGCAACACCACCTCCCTGAGCACCACCACCTTGGTTCTGATTGACGTCGAGCACGATACGCCGGGCATCCACCACGGAGATCTGGGCCTGCCGACCAGACAGCGTCGTCACCCTCGGCGCGGACAGAAGGTCGACGCCATCCCGTTGTTCCAAGGCACGAATGACGACTCGGAACTGAGGATCGGTAAGTATACCACTGAAGGTGCCAATGGCTGGTATCTGGGATTGATTGGCGTCCTGATTGCGAACCGCCGAGGTCAGCAATCCGTCGCTTTGCGCGCTTGGGATGGCGGTTCCGCCGACGATGCTGCCGGGGAAGGCCCCCTCAGGATTGGCCAATGAGGTTCGACCACCGTCATACGTGGGGGCTGTGCCGCCGGAAACCCCCATGGCTCCGCTATTCATCAGGAAGTTGCCGAGGTACCAATCAAACCCGATGGCTCGCCCATCCTGTTGGGTGACTTCCGCGAACTTGGCTTCGATCTGCACCTGAGGGGGCGCGACATTGAGCACCTGAATGGCTTCCTCGATGATATCGAGATCTGTGAGGGTCGCACGGACGAACAGGATACCGGTTCGATCGTTGAAGAACATGGCCTTGGTGTCGGTAGGCTGGCCATTTGCGTCCAGTCCACCGAGGCCGCCGCCCAGACCACCACCCATGCCGCCCATTCCACCACCCATTCCACCACCCATGCCGCCCATTCCACCACCCATCATTCCACCACCCATGCCGCCCATCATGGCGAGCGGGCTCATTGGGAAGTTGACACCGCAAGCGATGAAGAACTGCCGGACGATATCCTGGATGCTGACCATGAACTGGGTGCGGGTAACGCCACCGATGCCGGGGCCAGACCCGATGCCGCCGCCCATGCCGCCGCCCA
>DITU01000122.1 GCA_002422905.1 Verrucomicrobia bacterium UBA6176 | reverse complement strand
TACAATCACGCCCGGATGCGCAGCGCCCTCCGCCTGCAACAAACCGCCACCCATTGGTGGACCAACAGCTATGCGTGGGATGCCTCGCATCGGTTGGCATCCGTGACGAGTCCCGCAGGCACCTTCACTTATGGCTATACGGGAGCGGGGAACCTTCGCTCCGGCTACAGCGCACCGGGAGGCAGCGTGACCAATCTCCATGACAGCCAGGGGCGATTGACCCTGACTGCGTGGAAGAACACTTCCGGGACGGTACTGAATGCCCACGGCTATGAACTGGACGCCGCACATCAACGCATCCGCCAGACTCGTACCAACAGTACGGCCAGCCACAGTCATACGCTGGGCTATCAGTACGATGCGGCGGGACAGGTGACCCACGCCCGCGCAACCAACAACTCCACTGGGTTGCCCGTCACCGGAGAATTGCTGGGCCTGACCTACGACACTGCGTAGAACATGACCGCGCGAACCAATGGAGCCACCGTCAATTACGGGGTTAACAACCTAAACCAGGTGACCGGGGACGGCGGCACGTACACGTACAGCTACGACAGCAATGGCAATCGAACGTATCGGACAGCAAGCGGAGGCGGATATGTGTTGATGGTTTATGACGACGAGAATCAGCTGATCCGGCAGGAGACGGACACGAGTACCACCTGGGAGCCGTACCGTTTCAAACTGGAGTATGTGTATGACGGGAAACCGCGACTGCGTGAACGAAAGTATTACACCTGGCAGTATGGCGGATGGTATCCGATATCGACGGAACGGTACCTGTACGACGGCATGCTGCTGGTGCAGGAACGGATCTCCCACACCCCTGCCGTCACCTACACCCGCGGTGTGGATCTTTCCGAGAGTCTGGGTGGGGCGGGCGGGATTGGCGGATTGATGGCCCGCAGCCATGGATTCAACACCGGAACTGGCGCATGGAGCACCCACAGTGCATATCACGCAGACGGCATCGGCAACGTGACTGCTCTGTACAGCACGTCGACGGGTTCGCAGGTGGCCTGGTACCGATATGACGCCTTCGGACGTCTGTTGCAAAGTTCAGGAAGTCTCGCTTCGGCCAACCGGATCCGATTCAGCAGCAAACCCTGGATGGCGCCCGGTGTGGATGATAGCGCCGGGATGTATTATTACGGCTACCGCTTCTATGATCCGCTGACGCAGAGGTGGTTGAATCGGGATCCGTCGGGGGAGGCGGGAGGGTACAACCTGTACTGCGCCATGTATAATTCACCAGTACTCTTCGTAGACCTTTTAGGACTCGGTAATTGGAAAGTGACTCCCATTGAGATTGACTTGAGCGACCCGAAATTCTCAGCAAAGACACAATTGTACAGCAAACCTAAAGGCTTTGAGGTGGTATATACTCCTGACCCAGGCGAGTGTGAGGATGGAGATATAGTATTGTATCAGATAAAGGGCATAAAGGGCACCACACCATTCACGTCCTACAAGCCGCGGGTGGATGGAAAAATGCCATCGGACTCCTGCAGGTTGCCACCTCAAATGTCTCCCGTGGGTTCAGCGCTGCATTCTTATCAGGATTCCCCTGCGTATGAGGGGGCCAAGACTCACACAATGACAGCAGTTGCTGTCTGTAGGGCAAAATGCGCAGACAAGCTGTTGAGCACATTCTACTTCGAGTTCTCCGAGAAGGATCGAACGTTGACTCAAGCCAATCCAAACAATCAAGCGCATTACATGGATGGTATCAAGGATTGGGAGAAAAGAGGGGGGGCAAAGTGATCCTGCGCCGGATAGCCTTGTTCATTGCTGGAAACCTAATCTTCTTTCTGACTACACTCATCAACTCTGCCAAATACTATAATGTGACTCATGCGTTTCCTCAGACTCAACATATCATCGATGGGGTGATGATGTGTATTGCGATTGACCATTGGTTCTTGGTGGTGTCCATCTCGGTATCAACCTATCTGCTGACAGGGCGAAGGGCGCATCGGGCGAGCATGGATGGTCTTGTGCTGCTGCTTCTTGGAGGAATCTTGTGGTTTGTTTTCTGCCAATGGGTTTGGGAACTCCAAGCAACCCCTGAGTTTGGCCTTGATCTCAAGTAGTAAGAGCAACGGTGTCCGGCAAGGTTGTCTAACCTTCAATCAGACCAGTCATCTAACAGCTTGCGCTGGCTCCGTGTCGGGTCCGTCATGGCGGGGAGTCTCTCAAGAACCCATTCCGCAGTCTGGGGGATTTTGCGGCCGGTCGCTATGTTATATAGGAGCAATGGGGTCAGTCCCATACAGTTGACAATGGCTTGCCGGGACATTGCGTTCTTGGCGTCGTTGCGTGAGAAACAGCTGGCTCCACTCCGTTCTCGACGACTTGGGTTCGGCCTCATTTTTTCTCTCTGGAAGTCGGCTCCACCTATGCGGCGTTCCTTCAGAACGCATCGTCGTTCGTAACCGTGCCCAGGGTTGCACCCCGGGCTGGTATGCGCCCGCCCCGTTCGGGGCTAGGAATGCCCCAACGGGGCCTCGCCTTCAGTTGATGGGCCACCTCCAACAACTCCGGCTTCTCCCCCGCCCGGCTCCACCAGCGATCACACCCCACTTCGGCGCCTCCTCCAGTCCCGAACAGGCCGGCAGGAACTCCACCGATTCCCCCGCCCGACACCCCCGGGCATCAGGCTCCGTGAATCTCCCCGTTTGCACCCGGACCCGTTTGAGAGCATTGATCCGTGGCTCGTTTCCGAAGCCAAAACCATGATTGCCCGATCCACGCGGTTGCCCATCTCCTTCCTCATCGGCGGGGTGCTCGCCCTGCTGGGCATGGTCCTTGCCTGCCAACCAACCTCCGCCGCCACCTTCCCCCCACCCAGACTCACCGAGGACGGCGTCGAGTTCGAACGTCTCGGCCAGGCCACCTTCCGCTGGATGCGTGTCGTGAATGTCTACGACGCCGCCCTGCATATCGGCGCCGGTCATGACACCTCCAAGCCCCTGTCCGGTGCCCCACTCCGACTCGCGATCCATTACCGACGCGACTTCACCGCCGCGGAAATCGCCAAGGGCGGCGATGCATTGCTCCAACGCAACGTCCCGACCGACACCCTTGAAGCGCTTCGTGCCCGACTCGACCGACTCAACCGCGCCTATCGCGACGTCAAATCCGGCGACACCTACGTCCTCGCCTATCTGCCCGGCAAGGGAACCGTCCTGCGCCTCAACGGCACCGATCTGGTGACCATCGAAGGCGAAGACTTCGCCAATGCCTACTTCCGCATCTGGCTCGGCGAAGACCCGATCAGCGTTTCACTCCGCGACCAACTGCTCGGTCGCTGATCCCACGGTTCCCGGCCCAACCATGACACCTCCGCCCCACCCATGATCCTCTTCCTCCGCATCCTGTTCATCACCGTGCTGGCCATCATGTCCTGGGGCACCGTCCGCGCATCCATGGCCCAGGCCCTGTTCGACATCCCCCCGGCCGTTACCGGCAATCCCTGGTTCCAGGTCACCCTGCTCGACGCCTACTTCGCCTTCCTGACCTTCTCCGTCTGGGTCGTCTGGAAGGAGCAACGCACCGCCGCCCGCATCCTCTGGGTCATCACCGTCCTGCTCTGGGGCAACTTCGCCATCGCCACCTACATGCTCGTCGAACTCTTCAAACTCCCCCTCAACAGCCCCCTCGATCCCGTCTTCACCCAACGTCGCCCCGGCAACCTCGCCTTGCCCGCCACCTTCACCGTCCTCGGCATCCTCGTGTACCTGCTCGGTGCGCGGAACCTCCTGTTCCCAGCCCATGCCTGATCCCGTCCCAACCCCAGCCCCAGTCCCATCCTTCTGGAAGCGCCGCCTCCTGGACCCCGTCCTCGCCCTCCTCACCCAGGGCATTTCCCCCAACCGCATCAGCGCCACCCTCGCCACCGGCACCGTCTGTTCCCTGTTCCCGTTCCTCGGCGCCACCTCGCTCCTCAACCTCCTGGTCGGACTCTGGTTCCGCATGAACCAACCCATCCTCCAAACCCTCAATCAACTCCTTGGCCCCCTCCAACTGATCCTCATCCTCGCCTACGTCCGACTCGGCGAACGACTCTGGGCCGCCAACCCCGCCGAAGCCTTCACCATCACCGGCATGCTCTCCGCCTTCACCGAACTGTCCCTTGCCGATTTCCTCCAACGCTTCGGCTGGGCCGGCATCCATGCCTTTTCCGCCTGGGCAGTCACCGCCCCCCTCCTCTTCTTCCTCATCCATCTCCCCCTGCGCCTCCTCATCCGACGTCTCGCCCAACCCGGCTTGTCTCCAGTCTCCCCTGAAATCCCATGATCCCCCTCCACCGATTCCTCGCCCCACTCCTGCTGGGTCTCGCCCTCATCGCCACCGGATGTCGCACCTCCTCTTCCACCGTGAAATCCCTTCCTCTCGTTCCCCACGTCGATCTCCCCCGTTTCATGGGGGATTGGTACGTCATCGCCAACATCCCCACCTTCATCGAACGCGACGCGTGGAATTCCGTGGAAAGCTATGAACTGGATCCAGACGGTTCCATCGCCACCACCTTCCGATTCAACCGCGGCGGTCCTGATGGCCCGGTGAAGACCTATCATCCGACCGGGTTCATCCATGACCCCGTCACCCAGGCCGAATGGCGCATGCAATTCCTTTGGCCGTTCAAATCCGCGTACCTGATCCTTCATCTCGATCCCGACTACCAGACCACCGTCATTGGTGTCCCCAGCCGCAAATACGTCTGGATCATGGCCCGCACCCCAACCCTTCCCGACGCCCAATACCAGGACCTCGTCCACTTCCTCGAATCCGTCGATTACGACGTCTCGCGCCTCCAGAAAGTGCCCCACAGCCCAACTCCCTGATCCCTCGGCGCTCAGACAACGCGACACCGCCCCTTCCCTGCGCCTCAAACCACTGCCCCCGGTTGGGACCGGCTCATTTCCCACGGCGACCAGACGTCGCCGCTCCGATCCGTTTTCGTGTCGTTCGTGTGTTTCGT
>DITU01000117.1 GCA_002422905.1 Verrucomicrobia bacterium UBA6176 | reverse complement strand
CCATCGAGGTTCCCGAGGCGGCCGCCGGCGGTCGTGGTGATGGTGTCGGATTCCAAGGCAACGGTGCTGATGCCTATGTCTATGCCGCCACCTCGGGTGGGCTGCTCCACATCAGTGTCCTCAACGCCAACGGGAGCCTTCGCTGGTCCCGTCCCCTGGCGGATGAAGGCGACGAAAACCCGCCCAACACCGATCGTGTCGATGCCGCCATCGCTCCCGATGGCCGTGTCCTCGTGGTCTTTGATGCCAACAACCAGTACCCCGATTCTTCGGGCTCGGGCCGGGTGATCATGGGCCGGATGTTCAGCGCCACCGGCGAAGCTGTCGGCCCGGTCTTCCGGGTCAGCGAGAAGGCCGGCGAGTTCCCGCCCGAAGCCCTCGGCCTTTCCCGCCACCCGCGCGTCGCCTGGCGCGGCAATCTCGCCGCCGTCGTGTGGGAATCGCGTGGCAACAGCGATGTCACACCGAACAACATCGCGGCACTCCGCATCTTCAACACCGACGCCTCCGTGGTGCCGGATCCCATCAACATCGGCGCTTCCCAACTCACCGATGGCAACCTCACGTTCACCTGGTCCGGTGGCAACCCACCCTTCACCGTGCAACGTCGCGGCACCCTCACCGGCACCTGGACGGACGCCGCTGCCAACCTCCAAACCCGCACCTTCACCACTCCGGCCGGAGTGGGTGAATCCTACTTCCGTGTGATTGGCGGAAACTGATTTCCCCGCACCGGAAAAGCTCATCCCACGGCCGATGGCGGATCTCCGCCATCGGCCTTTTCCGTTTACCCAGGTTTCCGCAGCGACAATCTGCCTCCGCTGACAAAGTGTCGGGGTGATGTTGCTGGTGGGATCGGGCATTGCGGATGTCATCGGGGGAACGGGACCGAGGAACAGGCTACTGGTCCACCGGGGTGCATGAAATTGGAGGGGTATCATTCAATTCATCAGGATGTGGTTGGTGGCTTGAGGCTTCTTCGATGCGGCGGTCCCGATCCGTTCAGGGTTGGGGAGCCGGTCCACTTGGGAGACTGGGTTCGATGTCTGGTTGGGAGGGGGAGGGGTTTTGCATTGAGGGCTTGCGGTGCGGGGTGGGTTGCCCCTGCAATCCGGGGATGGATACGACTTCAGCACCCGGGCCGAAGGGGAAATCCCCGGGGATGATGCCGGAGATACCGCGGGTGGTTCCGTTTGCCCTGTTCCTGGTGATCGGGGCGATGGCGGGCAAGGGCTTCGAGGGGTCCGAGTACTGGATGTACGTGGTGAAGACGGTGGCGGTGGGGGCGTTGCTGTGGTGGTGGCGGGACCGGATCCGGGAGATGCGTTGGGCGTTCAGTGTGGAAGGGGTGTTGGTGGGAGTGGGGATTGCGGTGTTGTGGGTGGGATTGACCGGCGTGATTCCGTCGCTGGGCCGGCTCTGGGATCTGGGGCGACAGTTGGTGGACGGCACCCCGATACCACCGGAGAAGCCGGTGAAGGGGTGGAACCCGGTCGAGTATTTCGCCGGTCAACCCCTGTTGGGCTGGGGCATGGTGTTGGTCCGTGTGTTGGGCAGGTCGTTGGTGGTGCCGGCGATGGAGGAGGTCTTCTACCGCTCTTTTGTGTATCGGTACGTGATCAAGCCGGATTTCGAGAGCGTGGCCCTGGGAACGCGTCACGTGATGGCCTGGTTGGCGACGTCGGCCCTGTTCGGGTTGTCGCACCCGGATCATTGGTTGCAGGCGATTGTGTGTGGGGCGGCGTATCAATGGCTGGTGATCCGCAAGGGTCGGCTGGGGGATGCCATGGTGGCGCATGCGGTGACGAACCTGTTGATCAGCGGTTATGCGATCGGAACGGGACGTTGGGAGTTCAGTTGATGGAGGGCATGCCGACGATACCGGCGAGCAGGTTGCCTCCGTGTGTCCTGCATGAGGACGACGACCTGTTGGTGGTGAACAAGCCGGCGGGTTGGAACACCCATGCGCCTTCGCCGTACGCGGGCGAAGGCATCTACGACTGGCTGCGGCATCGGGAACCGCGCTGGGCTTCCCTCTCGATCCTGCATCGGCTGGACAAGGAGACGAGCGGGGTCTTGGTGTTTGGGAAGGGGGAACGGGCGAACCGTTCGTTGACGGCGCAGTTCACCGAGCGCGGGGTGGAGAAGGTGTACCGATTTCGGGCGGATCGTCCGCCACGCACGGGTTCAGGACTGGCCCGGATTGAAGCGCGGACCGGGGGCGGATACCGGGTGACGTCGTGGCTGGATCGGTTGGGGGAAATCCAGCGCAGCCGGCCAACGGGCGAAGTGGGAAGGGAAGCGGTAACGGATTTCGAACCGGTGTTCGAGGGTTGGTGGCGGGCACGGCCCCGAACCGGGCGGACGCATCAGATACGGGTGCATGCGGCGGTGTTGGGCATGCCGATCCTGGGCGATGTGGCGTACGGGGGCACGCGGGCGAACCGGGTGTGGCTCCATGCGGAAGAGATCGGATTCGAGCATCCGATGTCGGGAGAGAAGGTGGTTTACCGGGCTGGCTTGCCGGGTGAATCGGGGGTGGCCGGGACGTTGGCCGAGGCGATGCTGGACCCGGAGGAGACCGACGCCCATCGATGGGTCCATGGGGCGGGGTCGGGTCGACCGGGGTTGGTGGTGGAACGGTTGGGTGAATGGATCCTGATGCAGTCGGAGGATGAACCGACGCGGGAAGCAGTGGCGGGGTGGATGGGGCGGCCGGGGGTGGCAGGGGTGTATCACAAGCGATGGCGTCGGGACGTGCG
>DITU01000028.1:2942-6606 GCA_002422905.1 Verrucomicrobia bacterium UBA6176 | reverse complement strand
TTCAATCCCTCCTATCTTCCCGCCAAGGCCCAACTCGCCACCGATCTCCTCCGTCTCGGCGACGAAGACGAGGGATGGCGTCTCGCCCAGGAAGTGAACCGCCAGGATGGCTACGACGTCACCGCCTACAATCTCGTCACCCTGCGCGACACCCTGAAGGCCTACACCACGCTCACCAACGAGCACTTCATCGTCCGCCTTTCCTCCGCCGAAGCCGCCGTGTACGGCCCACGCGTCCTCGAACTGCTGGAACGCGCCCATCAACGCCTGACAACCCGTTACGGGGTGACATTGCAGGAACCCACCCTGGTCGAGGTGTTCGCCGAGCAGAAGGATTTCGGGGTCCGCACCTTTGGCATGCCCGACAACCCCGGCTTCCTCGGCGTCTGCTTCGGCCGCGTCATCACCGCCAACGGACCCGCCGCCACCCGCGGTCGCGATTCCAACTGGGAAGCCGTCCTGTGGCATGAGTTCGCCCACGTCGTCACCCTGCAACTCACCGCGAACCGCATGCCCCGCTGGCTCAGCGAAGGCATCTCCGTCTATGAGGAGATCGAGGCCAATCCCGCCTGGGGCCAACGCTTCAATCCGCGTTACCGCTCCATGATCGTCGGTGGAGAACTCACCCCGGTGTCCGAGCTCAGCAGCGCCTTCCTCACCCCGAAATCCCCGTTCCACCTCCAGTTCGCCTACTTCCAGGCCTACCTGGTCGTCGACTTCCTCACCCGCCGCTTCGGCATCGAGACCGTCCGTTCGCTTCTCCAGGACCTGCGCGACGGTCGCGAGATCAACACCGCCCTCGCCAACCGCACCCTGCCCATCAAGGAACTTGAAAAGGAGTTCGCCCTCTTCGCCACCGACCGCGCCCGCGGCGTGGGTCCCGGGCTCGATTGGGAAAAGCCGCCCGCTCCCAAGCCCGGCACGGATCCCCTCCGTTCCATCGCCGACTGGGCCGCAGCCCGTCCCACCAATTTCTACGCCCTCACCCAGGCCGCCCAACGCGCCATCGCCGCCAAGGACTGGGCTGCCGCCCTTCCACCCCTCCAGAAACTCGTCGAACTCTTTCCCGAACAGGCCGGGGCCGACAGCGCCTATCCGCTCCTCGCCCAGGTGCATCGCGCCCTGGATGACATCGACGCCGAACGTCGCGTCCTTTCGACCTTCGCCGCGCAGGATCACGAATCGCCGGATGCCTATCTCCGCCTCATGGAACTCGCCGCCACCAGGGAAGATTGGCCCGACGTCCTGCTCAACGCCCAACGTTTCCTCGCGGTGAACCCGCTCGTGGCTCCTCCCTACCGTTACCTGGCCCAGGCCAGTGAAGCCTCCGGGAAACCCGCCGAAGCCATCAATGCCTTCCAGGCCCTGCTCCAGCTCGACACCTCCAATCCCGCCAACTCCCACTACCAACTCGCGCGCCTGTTGCATCCCACCGATCCGCAACAGGCGCGGCGTCACGTCCTTCAAGCCCTCGAAGAAGCACCCCGCCATCGCGCCGCCCTCCAACTCCTTCTCCAGTTGCACGCCCGCGCCAACGCATCGAACCCCACCCNNCACCCTGGCCCAACCCTCCGGCGGCAGCGGTCGTCGACCCGGCCCCATCGGTGGCGGTGAGATCTGGGTGCCGGAGGAAATCACCACCGCACGGGAGATCCAGACCCGCACCGATGACCAGGCGATCTGGACCAATCCACCCGCCTTCAAGAAGGACGTCTTCACCTTCGCCCGGGTCCGGTACGACAAGGATCCCTGGCGCCCTGGCCGCCGGGGTGGCGGCGGTTGGACCACCGACCTGCCGGATGCCGACCTCAACCTCTCGTTCCGCGTCCAGCAGATGACTTCGATCCGGGTGGATGCCGATGGCCGGTTGATCCGCCTGACCGATCCGGAACTGGTGCGTTATCCGTTCCTCTTTGTTTCGGCTCCCGGCGCCCTGTACCTCACCGATGAGGAAGCCGAGGCGCTGGGCAAACACCTGATGAACGGCGCGTTCATCCTCATGGATGATTTCTGGGGTGAAGAAGAATGGGAGAACTGCGAGGCCGTCTTCAAAAAGGTGTTCCCCGGACGGAAGTTCTTCGAACTCCCCTTGTCCCATCCCCTTTACCAGGCCGTCTTTCCCATCGACCAAAAGTACCAGAACGCCAACGTCGGCATGGGCATCGCCAGCCAACGCACCGGCGTCACCTGGGAACGCTCAGACGGCCGGGAAGTCCATCACCGCGCCATCACCGATGACAAGGGACGCCTCATGGTCCTCGCGTTGCACAACACCGACACCGCCGATGGCTGGGAACGTGAGGGCGAAAGCGATTACTACTTCCACAACTTCTCCGAGAAGATCGCCTTCCCCCTCGGCGTGAACATCATCCACTACATCATGTCGCACTGACCCACCGCGTCACCTTCATGGATCATCCTTCCCACACCCGGCCCCCACCCCCAGCCGGCCCGCGCGCGGAGCGGCACGGCCGCCTGCCGATGATCCTCGCCTTCCTCGCGCTGCTCCTGGTCATCGGGTTTTCCTCCGCCTTCGCCCAAGGCCGCGGTCGCCGGGGTTGGGGTGGTGAAAGCTATGTGCCGCCCGACGCCCGCACCGCCCGTGAGGTCCAGTCGCACAGCACCGAGACCCCCATGTGGACCAACACCACCGGGTTCGATGCCGATACCTTCACCTTCACCCGCGTCATCTACGATCACAGCCGCGGATTCGGTCGGGGACGCGGCGCCGGTTGGTCCACCGACCTTCCCGACAGCGATCTCAATCTGTCCTACCGACTCCAGCAGATGACCTCCATGCGCGTGGATCCCAACGGCCGATTCCTCCGCGTCACCGATCCCGATCTCCAACGGCACCCCTTCATCTACATCGTCGAACCCGGCTCCCTGTTCCTGCATGAGGAGGAAATCCTCGCCCTTCGTTCCTACCTCGAAAATGGCGGATTCCTGTTGCTGGACGATTTCTGGGGCCAGGAACAGTGGGACAATGCGGAACACGTCATCAACCAGGTCCTGCCCGGCAAGAAGTTCGTCGAGCTTCCCCTTTCCCATCCGCTCTACTCCTCCGTCTTCACCATCCAGTCCAAGGGCCAGGTCCCCAACGTGGGCCTCGGCATGCGCAGCCAGTACGATCCCGAAAAACGCACCTGGGAGGATGAGGATGATCCCGAAGTCCATCACCGCGCCCTGTTCGACGAACGCGGTCGGCTCATGGTCCTCGCCACCCACAACACCGACAATGGCGACGGCTGGGAACGTGAGGGTGAAGATGGCTACTTCTTCCGAACCTTCTCCGAACCCATCGCCTATCCGCTTGGAATCAACATCATCGTCTACGTCATGACCCACTGATCCCCCCTCTTCCCATGTCATTCCCCAACCGAGAATCCACGACGTCGCAGCCGCCTCCCATCCCGCCCCCTTCCGCCCCCGCCGGGGTTCCAGCGGATGGACCCGACGCCACCGCGGCGCCTCCCCTGCCCCCCGCCGCTCCCGCCGCTTCCATTCCGCCTCCCATTCCCGGTCCACCGCCCCCACCGCCGCGGCCCGCCGTCTCCCTGTTCACTCCACCACCACCGCCCCCGTCCCCCGAGCAATCCGTTTTCGACCGCTTCAACCACGGTCGGACCCGCATCCGGACCGAACTCGGCAAGGTCATCGTCGG
>DITU01000028.1:0-2924 GCA_002422905.1 Verrucomicrobia bacterium UBA6176 | reverse complement strand
ATCACCGGCGCACCCGGCCTGGCCAAGACCCTCCTCGTCAAATCCATCGCCCAGGTCTTCCACCTCCGCTTCCAACGGATCCAGTTCACTCCCGATCTCATGCCGGCCGACATCACCGGCACCGAGATCCTCCAGACCGATGGCGCCACCCGCCGCCTGGAATTCGTTCGCGGCCCCATCTTCACCAACCTCCTGCTCGCCGACGAAATCAACCGGACGCCGCCCAAGACCCAGGCCGCCCTGCTCGAAGCCATGCAGGAACATCAGGTCACCGCCGCCGGCCATCGGCATCCCCTCGAAGAACCCTTCTTCGTCCTCGCCACCCAGAATCCCATCGAGATGGAAGGCACCTATCCGCTGCCCGAAGCCCAGCTCGACCGGTTCATCTTCAATGTCGTCATGGATTACCTCCCGGAAGACGACGAGGTCCAGGTCATCACCCGTACCACCGGCGGCGTTTCCACTCCCATCGAAGCCCTCTTCACCGGCGCCGATGTCGTCCAGATCCACTCGCTCGTCCGGCAGGTGCCCGTCGCCGAGGAACTGGTCCGCTACGCCGTCCGTCTCTCCGCCGCTTCCCGCCCCAACCGGCCCGGCACACCCGACTTCATCTCCGAGTCCGTCTCCTGGGGCGCCGGTACCCGCGCCCCCCAATGCCTCATCCTCGGTGCCAAGGCTCGCGCACTTCTCCAGGGCCGATCCCATGTCGCCCTTGATGACATCCGCGCCCTTGCCCTCCCCGTTTTCCGGCATCGGCTCCTGCTCAACTACCGCGCTGAAGCCGAAGGCGTCCGGATCGAATCCGTCGTCCAACGCCTCCTCGACACCGTCCCCGCACCCGCCCGCACGTGAACGACGGCTCCGTCCAACTTCCCGCCGGCGCTTCCCTCGTCCATGCCGAGGCGCTCATGGCCATCCGCAGCCTCGAACTGCGCGCCCGCGCCGTCGTCCAGGGTTTCTGGTCCGGCCTCCATCGCAGCCCGTACCACGGCTTCTCCGTCGAGTTCACCGAGTATCGCCAGTACACCCCCGGCGATGACCCGCGCCATCTCGACTGGCGGGTCTTCGCCCGGTCCGACCGCCATTACATCAAGAAGTTCGAGGACGAAACCAACCTCCGCTGCCACCTGCTCCTCGATCGTTCCCGTTCCATGGAGTACGGCTCCCTCAACCACAACAAGGCCCGCTACGCCGCCACCCTCGCCGCCACCTTCGCCCACTTTCTCCATCAACAGGGCGATGCCATCGGTCTCGTCACCTTCGATGACCAGGTCCGCGAACTCCTCCCCGCCCGACATCGCCCCGGCCATCTCCGCCACGTCTACCACGCCATCGAGGCCCCTTCGCCGGGTCGCACCACCGACCTCGTCGCCCCACTCGAACGTACCGCCGACCTCGTCCGCAAACGCGGTCTCATCATTCTCATCTCCGATTTCCTCGTCGATCCCACCGCCCTCGTCCGCCCGCTCACCCGACTGGCCGCCGGCGGTCACGAACTCTGCGCCTTTCAAGTACTCGATCCCGCTGAACTCCGCTTCACCTTCAACGACTCTTCGCTCTTCGAAGACGTCGAATCGGGGCAGACGCTCCACATCGATCCCTCCGTCGCCCGCGACGGCTACCTGAAGAAGTTCAACCAACATCAGGACGCCCTCCGCGCCCTCTGCAACCGGCTCGGCATCGCCTGGCATCCCATCGCCACCGATCAACCTCCCGGCAACGCCCTTCGCGATTTCATCCAGGATCGTTCCCGACGCGGGCGCCGATTCCAATCCGCTCCCTCAGGAGGCTCCCGGTCATGAGCTTCCTCACCCCACTCTTCCTCCTCGGCGCCCTCGCCATCGCCGGTCCCATCCTGTTCCACCTGATCCGGCGCACCCCGCGCAATCGCGTCCCCTTCTCCTCACTCCGTTTCCTCGAACCCACTCCCCCGCGCATCACCCGGCGCAGCCGCATCGAGCACTGGCTCCTCCTCCTCCTCCGCTGCCTCGCCCTCGCCCTCGTCGCCTTCGGCTTCGCACGCCCGTTCCTCCGTCAACCCACCCCGCCTCCCCCTCCTTCCGGCCCAGCCTCCCGCACCGTCCTCCTCGTCGACACCAGCGCGTCCATGGTTCGTCCCGACCTCTTCAACGCCGCCCGTAAACAGGTCGCTGAACGTCTCCGCAACGCCGATCCCGGCGAACAGTTCGCCCTCTTCACCTTCGATCGCGAAGTCACCTCCCGCTTCTCCTTCGATCAATGGTCCGCGGCCGCCCCCACCCTCCGGGCTTCCCTCGCCGCCGCTTCCCTCGATCCCGTCCAACCTTCCTCCCATTCCACACGCCTCGGCCCCGCTCTCATCCGCGCCGCCGAGGAACTCTCCGCCATCCTCGACGACAACCCCGATACCCGACGCCGCATCGTCGTCATCAGCGATCTCCAGGACGGTGCCCGGCTGGATCCCCTCCAGTCCTTCGAATGGCCTCGCGGCATCGAGGTTGTCCCCGATCCCGTCCGCCCCACCCAACCCGGCAACGCCTCCCTTCAACTCCTCCCCGATCCCCCCGACTCCAGCGCCTCCGAAGAACCCGTCGTCCGGCTCCGCATCGCCAACAGTTCCGATGCCACCAGCGAACAACTCTCCGTGGGCTGGGCCAATCCCGACAATTCCGGCTTCGCCTTCCCGCCCCTCTCCGTCTACGTCCCGCCCGGCCAGGGCCGCATCGTCGCCCTCCCCATCCCCACCAACAGCGCCGGTCTCCAACGCATCCTTCTCCGCGGAGATGTCGCCCCGTTCGACAACACCCTCTTCATCCAACCCCCACAGCCCACTCCGCTCCACCTGGTCTATCTCGGCGAAGATGCCGCCAACGAAGCCCGCAAGCCCCTGTTCTTCCTCGGACGCGCCCTCCCCGATTCCCGCCGTCAATCCGTCCGGTTCACCA
>DITU01000063.1 GCA_002422905.1 Verrucomicrobia bacterium UBA6176 | reverse complement strand
CAGACGGGGTATGCGGCATCGAAGGCGGGGGTGGTGGCGTTGACCCATTCGTTGGCGAAGGAGGTGGCGCGGTTGGGAATCACGGTGAACGCGGTGTGCCCCGGGTATGTGGAGACCGAGGCGTTGGCGTCGATGACGGCGGAGCAGCGGCAGGCGGCATTGATGAAGGTGCCGATGCGACGGTTTGGCCGANNGAGGAAGTGGCGGAGGTGGTGCGGTTCCTGGCGGGGCCGGGGGCTGGATATGTGACGGGTGCGGAGATCAAGGTCGATGGCGGGATCCTTTGATGCGGGCGTTGGATCGGGTATACCGATCCGCACATTGCATGAATGAGGTGGAATTGCGGGAAGAGATCCGGGGAATGCTGGTGGAGACACTGATGTTGCCGATGGGGGCGGGGGAGATCGGGGATGAAAGGCCGTTGTTCGGGCCGGAGGGGTTGGGGTTGGACTCGGTGGATGCGTTGCAGTTGGTGGTGGCGCTGGACAAGAAGTACGGCGTGAAGATCACGGACCAGCAGGTGGCGCAGCAGGTGTTGCGGAGTGTGGCAACGATGGCGGCGGCGGTGCTGGGGAAGGAGAAGGGGCAGGTGCCGGGTTGAGGAGATGGCAGACCCGGCGGCAGACCCGGCGGTTCAGGGGGTGGCGGGGAGGAGTTCGAGGACTTCTGCGGTCAGGGCAAGGACGGCGGTTTCCAGGGTGGGTTGGAGGTCGGGATTGAACTTGCTGGAATGGAGCGAGGGGGCCTGGGCGGGATCGGTGGTGGCGGGAACGGTGCCGACCCAGAGATCGAAGAGGGGAACCTTTTCCGGCGTGCGGCCGAACTCGCTGAAGTCTTCGCCACCCATCGCGGGTCGGACGGGGCGGATCCGATCGGCTTCGAGCCAGCGTCCGAGGGCGGCGGCGAGGCGGCGGGTGAGGGTGGGATCGTTGTAGAGGGCGGGGGTGAACTCATCCTTCATGCGGACTTCCGGCAGGCGATCCTCGGAAATGCCGGCGGAGAGGGCCTGTCCATGGACGATGCGGCGGATGGATTCGAGGGTGCGTTGACGGACGTCGTCGCGATAGGAGCGGACGGTGAGTTGGAGGGCGACATCGTCGGGGATGATGTTGTGTTTGGATCCGCCGTGGATGGAACCCACGGTGACGACGACGGCGTCGAGGGCGCTGATCTCGCGGGAGCGGATGGTCTGGAGGGCGAGGATGGATTGGGCGGCGAGAACGATGGGATCTCGGGTGGTTTCGGGATAGGCACCGTGCCCGCCGACGCCGCGGAGACGGATGTCGATGCTGTCGACATTGGCGAGGACATAGCCTTCGACGACGCCGACGGATCCGGCGGGGAGGCCGGCATGGCAATGGAGGGAGAGGGCGAAGTCGGGTTTGGGAAACCGCTGATAGAGTCCGTCGCGCAGCATGGCGCGGGCGCCGCTGCCGATTTCCTCGGCGGGTTGACCGATGACGATGACGGTGCCCTTCCAGAGGTTGGTGAGGGAGGACAGGATGCGGGCGACGCCGACGGCGGCGGTCATGTGGAGGTCATGACCGCAGGCGTGCATGACCCCGGTTGTCCCACCGCCGGGAGCGGCAACTCGACGGGTGCTGGCGTGGGGTAGACCGGTTTCCTCGACCAGCGGCAGGGCATCGAGGTCGCATCGGAGGAGGACGACGGGGCCGGGTCCGTTGCGGAGGAGGGCGACGACTCCGTTGGTGCCGACGCTGGTGGTGACCTGGGCGCCGATGGTTTTGAGTTCGGTGGCGAAGCGTTTGGCGGTTTCGATCTCCTGCCAGGACAGCTCGGGGTTCTGATGGAGATGACGGTAGAGTTGGTGGAGGGAGGCTTCCTCGGTACGGAAACGCTGGGTGACGGCTTCGAGTGCGGGATCGGCGAGGGAATCCCAGGTGACGCAGACGGCGAAGGCGGCGAGAAGGGGGAAGAGACGCGGCGTCATGGGTGTGGATGGTGGGGTGTCGGACGGCGGGAAGGAAGCGGGTGAAGCGGTGAACTACCAACCGGCGACTTCTTCGCGGAGGGGTTCGAGGTCGGGGTCGTCGTGGACCAAGCGTTGGAGTTCGGTGGTGCCCTTGAGTTCAGCGGTTCGTCGGAGCCATTGACGGGCGGCGGCGAGGTCGCCGAGCTGGCAGGCGTAACAGGCGAGGTTGTAGGGGACGAGGGAGTTGGTGGGGAAACGGTCGGCGGCGGGCAGGAGAAGGTCCCAGGCCTCGCGGGTGCGGCGGAGTTCGTGAAGGGAATAGCTACGATGAATCCAGCCAGTGACGAGCCAGGGCGCGATCTCGACGATGCGGGCCGCGGTCTCGTAGGCGGTCTGCCAGTCGCGGGAAGCCACATGGACGCGCCAGGCGAGGTCGAGGACTTCGGGGCGGGATCGACCGGGGAGTGAGATCTGATCCAGTTCGAGAACGGCCTCGGCCGCCTGATCGAGTTCGAGCCACCCTTGGGCCGCCCGGGCATGATGCAGGTCTGGATACTCGAGATCGTCCACGCAGGGATCCGTACCCAATGGTGGGAGGAGTGTCGAGCGGTGGGGGAGGGACAGGGGCAGTTCTCCCGCAGGGACGCAGAGACGCAGAGAAGATGACCGGGAGACATTCGCAGTCGGATCAATCGCACGATTGCGGCGGATCAGGTTCCGGGGCATCTAGGGATCTGCATGAGGTTTTCAGCGGTGACGACGGGATTGGCGTTGATGGGAGTGATGGCCTGGGGCGGGTTTGCGCGGGAATTGCCGACGCTCTCGGAGGTGCGGGAGATTTTGAGGAAAGAGGTGAAGGACATTTCCGAAGCGGAGTTGGAATCGGTGGCGACGCAGGCGTTGCTGGATCGGGTGCAGGGAAGGTTGTTGGAGGCGGGAGAGACGGTGAATGAAGAGTTGGATGCGCCGGCGGTGGCGGAGAAGCGGTTGATGGATCCGGGCTGTCTGTATGTGCGGGTGGGACGGGTGAGCCTGGGGTTGGCGCCGCAACTGGCGGCGGTGTTGCGGGACACGAACCTGGTGACGGGATCGCGGGGTCTGGTGTTGGACCTCCGGTTTGCGGGCGGGGTGGATTATGCGGCGGCGGCGAATGCGGCGGATCTGTTGGTGAGTGACGAGTCGCCGTTGCTCGACTGGGGGGAAGGGGCGGTGAAGTCGGTGACGGACGTCGACGGATGGACCCTGCCGGTGGTGGTCTTGGTGAATCGGGAGACCCGGGGTGCGGCGGAAGCCTTGGCGGCGGTATTGAGGTCTCAGAACGTGGGCCTGGTGATTGGCAATCCCACGGCAGGAACGGCGGCGGTGTTCCGGGAAGTGCCGCTGGCGGATGGACGCCGGTTGCGGTTGGCCACGGCCCGGATCCGGACGGGGGACGGAGCGGTGCTGGGTAGGGAAGGGGTTCAACCTGACATTGCGGTGCGGGTGACCGTGGAACAGGAGCGCGCCTACCTGGCGGATCCGTACACCCTGATCCAGAACAGCAATGCCCAACCGACGGGGACGAACCAGTTGATGTCGTCGGTGACGGTGCGGCGTCGGGTGACCGAGGCGGATCTGGTCCGCCAACGACGGTCGGCTACGGAAGGGTTGGCGCTGCCGGATGCGGTGGGCGCAAAGGTGCAGGCACCGGTCATCCGGGATCCGGCGCTGGGACGGGCGTTGGATCTGTTGAAGGGACTGGCGGTGCTGCGGCCGACGACGGGGAATCCCTGAGGGAACGGCGTGGTGGCGGGTTCCAGCCATGCCATGTCACGCGACGGCGAATGAATCGGCGGGCCATGACCTGCATGGCCTCGATGTGGTCGTCGATCAGGATGCAGTTGCGACCGAGGGCAACGGCGGATTCGCCGAAGGATCCGCTGCCGGCGAAGAAGTCGAGGAGTTGATCGTCGCGCCGGGAGTGGACCTTGACGATGCGGTCGAGGATGCCGCGGGGTTTCTGGTTGGGATACCCGGTCTTCTCGCGGCCATTGGGGCTGACGATGGTGTGCCACCAGGTGTCGGTGGGGGTCTTGCCGCGGGCCGCCTTTTCTTCACCGACGAGATCGGGCGCCATGTACGGGATGCGGTCGCACTGGGCGAGGTGGAACTGGTAATCGGCGGGATTACGGGCGTACCAAAGGATGTTGTCGTGTTTGGTGGGCCAGCGTGAGCGGGAACGGGCGCCGTAATCGTAGGCCCAGACGATCTCATTGATGAAGGAGTCGCGACCGAAGATCAGGTCGAGGAGGACCTTGCAGTAATGGACCTCGCGATAGTCGATGTGGAAGAAGAGGCTGCCATCGGGTCGGAGCAGACGACGGGCTTCGACGAGGCGTGGTTCGAGGAAGGCGAGGTAATCGTCGAAGAGATCGGGGTATTCCTTGGAACCGATCTTGATGTGGCGATAGCGGAGGCCGTGAAAGCCGGCCTTGGGACCCTGGGCATCGCGGACGACGGCAATCTGATCCCTGGACTGGATCTGGCCGGTGTTGAAGGGGGGATCGATGTAGATGAGATCGATCGAGCCGGATGGCAGGGAGCTCAGGATGGGAAGGTTGTCGCCGAAATGGATATCGAGGCGCGCCATGATCAGGCGGGTATCTTGGCGGTCTGGACGGCATCGAGAAGGATCCGGGTGGGTGAGTTGAGGGGGAGTTGGCGGGCTTCGGCCCAGTCCACCCAACGGAATTCCTGGGCTTCGTCGTTGAGCCGGACCTCGGGATGGCCGGTGACGGAGCAGGTGTAATTGAGGAGGAGGAAATGGGCGTCCCTGTAGAACTCGGGAGGGTGGATGGCGTCCTGGACCAGAACGAAACGGACGTCGTGGACTTCGAGACCGGTTTCCTCGCGGAGTTCACGGACGAGGGCGGTCTCGGAGGGTTCACCCCACTCGATCTTGCCGCCGGGGATGCCCCAGAGATCGGACCATTTGGCGGTGCGGACGAGGAGCATGCGACCCTCCTGATTGAAGATCAGTCCACCGACGGTGGCGACGGGGGTTTGTCGGGTGAGGGCGGGGATGCGGAGTTGGAGACCGTTGCGGTGGAGGAGGGAGCGGAGTTCGCCGAGGTGTTCGACGATGAGATCGGGGCGGGCGCGGCGGAGTTGGTCGAGGCGGTTGTAGCCGGTGAGGACGGCGACGCTCTGGATGCCGCCGTGGCGGGCGGTCTCGATGTCGTGTTCCATGTCGCCGATGAACACGGTGTCTTCGGAGGTCAGGCCGTGGTCTTCGACGATGGAGCGGATGCGGTCGCGCTTGTCATGGACGCCGAGGTAGGGGTGATCGAGGAAGGGACCGAAGCCGGTGGAGCGTTGCTGGGCGTCGAAGAGGCGGGGATGGACGGCGCTGAGGAGGAAGGTGCGCAGTTGGTGGGTGCGGCAGAACTCGAGGAATTCGAGGGCGTGGGGCAGGGCCACGACGGTGTGCTGCATTTCGGAGAACCGTTCGAAGAACCAGCCTTCCAACTGCCGGTCGGGCACGTGTGAAAGGTAGCGCCCATAGAAGGACTTGAAGGGGAGCTGGAACTCGGTGCGGAAGGTTTCGAGGGTCATCTCCGCGAGGCCCGCCTGGCGGAAGATGTGGTTCGACGCGTGCCACACCGCGGGGAGGTCATCCACCAGGGTTCCCGACCAGTCAAAGATCACGTTCCGGATCACGCCCCGGACCGTACGGCCAACCGGGTCGGGTCGCGAGCGGGTTCATTGCGTCGGACTGGATCGGGCGGCCCATTCGCGCAGGCCGGTCAGCACGAGCCTGAAGTCGGGGGGCAACGGGGCATCGAACTCGCAATAGCGGCCGGAGTGCGGATGACGGAAGGCGAGGCGTCGGGCATGGAGCATCTGACGGGTGGCCACCACACCGGTGAGGGTTGTCAGCTTCTTCGAGGGGGCCTTGCCGTAGGTTTCGTCGCCGAAGATGGGAAAGCCGAGGTGGAGGAAATGGACACGGATCTGGTGGGTGCGCCCGGTGTGGAGTTGGGCTTCGACATAGGCGGAGCCGGGGAAACGTTCGAGTCGTTGGAAGCTGGTGCGGGCGAAGCGGCCGCCATCGATGACGGTCATGCGTTTGCGCTGGGTGGGATGACGTCCGATGGGGGCGCGGATATCGCCATTGGCAGGTTCGAAATCGCCGCAGACGATGCAGTGATAGAATTTTTCGACGAGGCGTTGCTGGAAGCGTTCGGTGAGGGCGATGTGGGTGCGGTCGTTCTTGGCGACGACGAGGCATCCGGAGGTGCCGAGGTCCAGGCGATGGACGATCCCGGGGCGTTCGAATCCGCCGACGCCGCTGAGGGAACCGCGGCAGTGATGGAGCAGGGCGTTGACGATGGTGCCGTCCTCATGACCGGCGCTGGGATGGACGACGAGGTCGGCGGGTTTGTTGATGACGATGAGGTCCTCGTCCTCGTGGAGGACATCGAGGGGGATGTCCTGGGGTTGGGCCTGGGAAGAGCGTGGGGCGGGCCAATGGATGGTGATGACGTCGCCGGCCCGGGGCGGATGGGTGGGTTTGACGAGGATGCCGTTGACCTTGATGCGGCCGTCGATGATGAGGCGTTGGAGGGAGGCGCGGGAGACGCCGGGGAGGAGTTGGGTGAGATGGCGGTCGAGACGTTCGGAGGGGAGCGTCTGGTCGAGGACGAGGGTATCGGGCTGGGACATGCAGGGCTGGGGACGGATCAGCGGGTGGGGCTGTCGAGGGATTGGGAGCGACGGAGGACGGCGACCAGGGTGATGCCGGCGAGGAGGATGATGACGCTGGTGACCTGGCCCGGGGTGAAGGTGCCTGCGGCGGGATTGGAGAGGAATCCGTAATCGCCCCGGAACCATTCGGTGAACGAGCGGATGAAGGCGTAGGCGATGAGGTAGGTGGCGAAGATCTGGCCGTTGAACCGGCGCCGGTTGTGGAGGAGGACGAGGCCAATGCAGAGGGCGAGGTTGAGGGCGGCCTCGTAGAGTTGGGCGGGGTGGACGGAAGGATTTCCCGGGATGGTTCCCGTGGGGAAACGGACGGCCCAGGGGACACTGGCGGCATGGCCATAGCAGCAGCCGTTCAGGAAACAGCCGAGCCGGCCGAGGGTGTGACCGATGGCGATGCCGGGCGCGAGGCAATCGGCGACGGTCCACAGGGGTAGTTTGCGGGAGTGGATGCGGATGAGGGCAGCGAGGACGGCACCGGCGAGACCGCCGTAGAAGACGAGGCCGCCGTTCCAGACCTGGAAGACCTCGGTGAAGGGGCGTCCGGCAAAATCCTTTTCCCAATAGGTGACGACGTAGACGAAGCGGGCGCCGACGATGCTGCCGAGGAGGATCCAGGGAACGACCAGATCCTGGATGGCATCCGCTCCGATGAAGGAACGGCGTGCGAGGCGGGTGGCGATCCAGATGCCGGCGAGGAAGCCGAGTCCGACGAGGAGACCGAAGGTGCGGATGGGGAAGCCGGCGATGTCGAAGAGGATGGGTTTCATGATCCTGGACGGGCGATGGGCCAGGCGCTGAGGGAGGAGGGATCGCGGACGAGGAGGAGGGAGCCGGTCCAGGCGGGTTGGGAGTAGGTCTTGCCGCAGGCCTGGAAGCGGCCGAGTTCCTCGTACCGTTCCGGGTTCACGGCGAGCAGACGGACTTCGCCGGATTCGAGCAGGACGAGTTGGCGCGCGCCGTCCGAGATGACGTGACCGACATCACCGAACCCCTTCTCGGACCAGGCCACCTGACCGGAACGGGCGTCGATGCAGATGAAGTCCTTGGCGGCGCCGATGCCGTAGAGGTGGGAACCGGAGAGGACGGGGGTGGGAAGGTTGAGGCGGAGTTGGCGGTTGAACCAGCGTTGGACGGGTTGGAAACCGGAGTCGGTGCGGGTGATGTGCTGGGATTGGAAACCGGTGGAATGGGAGGCGAACAGGACGTCGTCGCCGAGGAGGATGGGGGTCAGGACGTTCCGGTTGGCGGCGGTCTTGAAAGGGACGCGCCAGAGAAGCTTTCCGTCGGTGACCGCGAGGCCCACCAGGCCTTCGCAGGTGGCGGTGATGAATTGGCGGGTGCCGGCCACGGTGCCGATGACCGGGGAGGAATAGGCGGTGGCGTCGTCGAGGGATTTCCAGACGACCTGACCGGAGTGGCGGTTGAAGGCGACGATGGAACTGCCGAGGAGTGAACCGACCTGAACAAAGAGGTGGTCGCCTTCGACGATGGGAGAGCCGGTGTGACCGCGACGGACGGCAGCGCCGACATTGGAGCTGCGTTCATTGGACCACACCGTTCCGAGATCCTTGAAATCCACGGACCACACGGTGCGGCCATCGGCGAGGCGGAGACAGGCGAGACGACCCTGGGCGGACTGGACAAAGACGTGGTCCCCGTGGATGAGCGGGGTGCAACGGGGACCGGGTTCGAATTCATCCGACCAGGCCGGGGCATAGGCGGTCTTCCAGAGTTCGCGACCGGAATCGAGATCGAGGGCGCGGGCCGTCTCCGAGTTGTTGAAGTCATCACAGATGATGACGGTCTTGCCGGCGAGGATCGGACTGGCGTAGCCGTGACCGAGGGGGATCTTCCAGGCGGCCTTGGGGTTGTCCGGCAGGGTGGCGGGGATGGCGGCGCGGGTGTGGCCGGTGCGATCCGGACCGCGCCAACCGGGCCAGTCGGCGCCCTGGACGAGGGTGGAAACGGACAGGAACAGGAAGGCGGCCCGGGCCAGCCTACCAATTGCCGTCGACGAGGAGGGCGGTGACGATGCGTGCGAGGTCATCTGCAAGGAGTGGAGCGGCCTGGCGCTCGGCGGAATTGAGGTCGGGGACGGACCGGATGGTGGTGCGGGCGGTGACATCGCGATCGAAGAGGGGACGACCGGTGGAACGGTCGAGGGCGCTGACCCGTGCGGTGAGGCGGACCTCGTAGTCGCGGGTGGAGAAGACGTCGTTGGGTTGGAGGGTGAGCGGTTCGCGGGTGTATTCCCTGAGGGAACCGGACACGACGACATCGCCGGGATGCGAGGTGGCGAGCCGATAGGTGCCATCGCGCTGGATGGATTTGCGGAGGGCGGAGGCGACGGGTTCGAGGAGGCGTGGTTCGTAGGTGCGGTCGGTGAACGGTTTGAATTCAATGGAACGTGCACCGGCGGTCTGGCCATTGGTGGGGCCGAGCCGGTAGCCGGCACAACCCGTGAAGAGGAGAAGTGCGGCGAGGAAGCAAAGGTGGAAGCCGCGGATCATTTCTTCGGAGCTGAAGTGGCGGCCCGGCGTGTTTCCTCGCGGCGTTCGGCCTCGGTTTCTTCGCGTTTGCGGGCCTGTTCGGCGGCGAGGGGGCGGAGGGCTTCGATCCGGGCCCGGGCTTTTTCCGCGTAGGGCGACTTGGGATCCTTCACGAGCACCTCGTTGTAATAGACGAGGGCGCCCTGGTAACGCTGGTAGCGCTCGTAGAAACGGCCGGTCTCGAAGGCGCCCCGTGCCTGTTCGGTCTTGAGTTCGATGATGACCTCGGTGGCTTCGGGGACCCGTTTGTCATTCGGGTAAAGGGCCTTGAAATCGTTGAGGGTCTCGATGGCCTTGGTGGAGGAGGATTGATCGTACTCGGCCCGGCGGGACTGTTGGTTCCATGCTTCGCCGGCCTTGTAGAGGGCGTCCGAGGCGATGTCGGGCCGGTCGAAGTAGCGGTCGGCGGCCTTTTCGTAGGCGCGGACGGCGAGGGGGTAGTTCTTCTGCTTTTCGCGGGCGGCCCCGATGGACATCTGGGAGGCGGGACCGGTGGGATGGAAGGGGCCGTTGCGGACGACCTGTTCGAAGAGGCCGGAGGTCTTTTCCATGGAGGGGAAGAACGGGATGTAGCCCCAGAGCCGGAACCATTGTCCGCCGAGAAAGCGTTGGGCGATGACCATCTGACGCTCGACGACCTCCTTGTAGTTGGTGATGCGGGGATACTTGGTGATGGCGCGCTGGTATTCCTTGAACGCCTTTTCGTCGTATCCGCGTTCTTCCCAGGTGCGGCCGATGAGGTATTGGGCGGGGCCGGCGTGATCGGAGAGGGGCCAGACCTTGACGACGCGTCGGGCGGACTTGAAGGCGAGTCGATATTCCTTCTTGTCGAATGCTTCCTGGGCGACGGCCAACTGGTCCTTGGCCCGGTTGCGCTGCCATTTGCCCGTTTCGCCCACGGGTTCATAGGTCCAGCCCTCACCGGGACGGAAGATGATGGGTGCCGGACAACGCCGTGCACCCATGCAGATGCCAAGGACGGCGAGGAGGCAGAAGAGCCAACGATTCACAGCCGCGCAGACTATGGTCGGGGTGGGGCAAGTCAATCCGACGGAACAGCGGGACGTGCCGGAAGATCACAGCCCTGGGTTGGGGGAGTTCGTCGGCCGGGCCCGAGTACGAGTACGAGTACGAAGGGAGTGCGAACTTCGAGGCCGGCCATCGTACGCGTGCTCGTGCTCGTACGCGTACTCGT
>DITU01000035.1 GCA_002422905.1 Verrucomicrobia bacterium UBA6176 | reverse complement strand
ATCCCATGCGCCCTGAAGGGGCGCCAGAGATTCGATTTGTTTGCGGGGGAAGAAGGGAGCCTTCCGGTGCCCCTTCAGGGCACGGATCCGGGCGTGGCACAACCCAGGGCATCGGTCGCAGGCTCCCTCAGCCCTGGGCTGGAATCCTGGTCCCCGTTGGGGACACAGCCAGGCCCCCGCCGGCCCAACGGGCCGGAAGATCAAAGCCCGGGGCTGAGGGAGTCTGACGACCGATGTCCCGGGTGTTGCATGGGAAATCCCATGCGCCCTGAAGGGGCGCCGGAGATTCGATTTGTTTTTGGGGGGAGAAGGGAGCCTTCCGGTGCCCCTTCGGGGCACGGATCCGGGCGTGGCACAACCCAGGACATCGGTCGCAGGCTCCCTCAGCCCTGGGCTGGAATCCCGGTCGCCGTTGGGGACACAGCCAGGCCCCACCGGCCCAACGGGCCGGAAGATCAAAGCCCGGGGCTGAGGAAGTCTGACGACCGATGCCCCGGGTGATGCGTTGGAAAAACCCATGCGCCCTGAAGGGGCGCCGGAGATTCGATTCGCTTGCGGGGGGAGAAGGGACCCTTCCGGTGCCCCTTCAGGACAAGAATCCGGGGATGAACCACCCCAGCGGATCCCCCACCGCCCCTCCCTCAAACGACATCCACATTTCACGTGACATATTTACATTTGTAAATATAGAACGACACGAGTAACCACCATGAGCGCTCCTCTCCCCGAACTCACCGAGACCGAATGGGCCATCATCAAGGCCGTCTGGGACCTCCAACCCTGCGCCGCCCCCTCCATTCAGGAACACCTCCATCCCACCATGAACTGGACCTACTCCACCGTCCGCACCCTCATGGATCGCATGGTCGCCAAGGGCCTGCTCTCCGCAGAAAAGATCCGCAACCTCACCCTCTACCGCGCCGCCGTCACCCGCCAGCAGGCCCAGCTCGGCGAACTCCGGTACGCCCTCAAGCACGCCTTCGACGGCGCGCTCAAACCCATGGTCGAGACCCTCCTCGCCTCCGAGAAACTCTCCCCGGCCGACCTCGACGAACTCCAGTCGCTCATCGACGCACGCCGGAAGGACTCCACCAAAGTCCCCAGGTCCAAACGCTGAGTCCAGACGCCGAACCCCACCCTTCCCATGCTCCCGCACCTCCTCGAACTCGCCCACGCCACCCTGCCGTTCGCGCTCTCGACACTCGTCCAGGCCGGTGTGCTCGCGCTCTTCATCGGGACCATCGACCTCGCCATCGGCCGACGTCTCCGTGCCAGCCTCCGCCAGGCCCTCTGGCTGCTCGTCGTCTTCAAACTGATCCTGCCACCCACCCTCGAACTCCCCACCAGCGCCGCTTACTGGATCGGACGTCTCGCCCTGAAACCCCGCGAGATCCGCGCCGTCACCGGCCTGCCTCCCAACCTGTCCGCGGCCTGGGAGATGGATCCTGCCGAACCCCCACCCATCGCCCCGGTGCACAGCTATGGGCTCCGGAAATCCACCGATCCCGCCAGCCTGCTCCTGCTCCTCTGGCTCGCCGGTTCCGTCGCCCTCGCCGTCGTCCTCTTCAACCGTCAACGTCGGGTCCAACGTCTCCTCCGCACCGCTTCGTCCCCCACCCCTGAACTGGAGTCCATCCTCGCCCAGGCCAGCACGGAGGCCGGAATCTCCACCCGCCCCCGGCTGCTCCTCACCACGGAAAACCACAGCCCAGCCGTGTGCGGCCTCATCCACCCCACCCTCCTCCTGCCCCGGACGCTCGTCGAATCCGTCCCACCAGAAGTCCTCCGCGATGTGCTCCTCCACGAACTGATCCACATCCGACGACGCGACCTCTGGACGAACGCCCTTCAGGTCGGCGTGCAGGTACTGTGGTGGTGGAATCCCGTCGCCTGGTTCGCCAACGCCCGGGTCCGGGCCCTGCGCGAACTCGCCGTTGACGAACAGGTCCAGCACCTGCACGGACCGCAGAACCCGACCGCCTATCCCGCAGCCCTGCTCGCGGTGGCCCGTCATTGTTCCTCCCAACCCATGCTCGCCCTCAGCTTTGTCGGGATCCTGGAAACCAGCCGATCCCTCAAGCAACGCGTCGAACGTCTCCTCGCCCGCCCCACTCCCACCCGTCCACAACTCGGCGGGNNGGCTGGATCACCATCCTCGCGCTCGCATTGCTCGTGGTTCCCATGGGCTTCTCCCGCCGCGTCCTTCTCGTCGCCGCCAACAACCCCGCAGCGACCGACACGCCCAATGCCACCCACCACTTGAAGGTCGAATGCCTGCCCGACGGCCGATTTCAACTGGGGGACCAGGTCTTCCAACTCGCTCCGCTCACGGANNGAACTGAAGCGACGATCCCAGTCAGCCCGCGAACTCACCCTCTTCCTGGAATCCCGTCCCGACGCACCGATGACCGGCGTCCTCGATGCGGTCAAAGCCGCCCAATCCGCCGGCATCACCCGCATCAGCATCCAGACAACTTCGTCCCCGGCCCAACCCGAGGCCGGGAAGCCGGTGCCGGAAGGATTCGCTCCATACCGCAACCGCGAACAGATCAGCGCCAGGCTGGAGTCGGTCCGGTTGTCCGGACTGCACTTCGCAGGCACGCCGCTAACCGAAGCGATCGAGGAACTTGCCTTGCGCTGCCGGGCCGCCGATCCCAACGGCTGGACATTCAACTACATCGTGGACATCAGTCCCAACGCCCCAGGCGATGTGCCCCGCATCACCTGGCAGCAGCCCATCGGCGAACTTCCCCTTGCCGAGATCCTGAACCGCGTCGTCCGCAGCGCAGACAGCCCGCTGGAATTCGCGGTCGAGGACTACGCGGTTGTCTTTCGCAATCCAACCACTTCAAACGCTCCCCCGCTGTTGAACCGCCGTTACCGGATTTCACGCAATGCGGTGGTCCCCAACCTGGAGCGGGAACTCGGCAAACCAATCGGCACCAATCCCCCGGATGCCGGTGTCGCCCTCCGCACCTACCTCAACCAGCATGGCCTGCACTTCTCGGCCACCCCGCCCGATGCCACGCCTCCCTTGGACCAGTCGGCCATGTTCTACAACGACCGGACCGGCATCCTGTTCGTCCGCATGACCGAGCCCAATCTCCAGAAATTGGAAACCCTGCTGGCCCGCATCAACGAATCAGCGCCACAGCAAATCCTGCTGGAGACCAGGATTCTCGATGTCTCCGCCGATGCCTCTGGCGGACTCCGCCTGACGAGCGAGACCGTGAGCATCGGGAGCAGTCAGGCAGGTTCGATTGGTTCGTTCATTCTGCGTCCGGTAGACGCCCGGAAGCTGATGGCCGGGCTCGACGCCATGCCCCAAGTGACCCAGATAGCCGCCCCGAGAATCACCACACTGAGCGCGCGTCAGGTCTCCATCCGGATCCACCCGCCCAACGCGGCTTCAGCTGCAGAAGACGTGGTGCTCGACCTTCTTCCGGCCGTCCAGGCGGACACAGGCCACATCACCCTTACGGTGGGCGGCTATGGACCTGTGAATGAAGGAGGGCAAAAGAACCCAAAGCCCTCAGCCGGGGAGGCCCCGCACGTCGTCAATCCCACCTGGGAAGGCATCCCCGACCAGCACACCGCCGTCTTGATGATGGGCAAGGGCACCAAGCTCCCCAACGGCACCCAACGCTACCGCATCCTGATGATCACCCCAACCCTGATCGATCCCGCCGGTCGCCCCGTGAATCCCGAGCCCCGCTGAACCGACTTCCACAGAAGGAAACGGAGTGAAC
>DITU01000106.1 GCA_002422905.1 Verrucomicrobia bacterium UBA6176 | reverse complement strand
CCATCCTCGAACGAAAAGTTGCCACCTTCGGGCGCGCCCCGGGCGATCCGATGCACCGAAGTCGCCACCTTCTTGCCTTCAAAATCCGTGGTCCAGCTCAGGCGCGCATCATACATGTTCGTGGTCCTCGATCCGACCGCCTGCAACCGGTCGATCAACACCGGCGCCAATGAATGCGGTCCACCCAGTTTCCTCCGGAAAAACCAATCCGCCGTGCCCTGAGCTCCCCCAGTCACGTCGCTATCCCCCGTACGCCGTCCCGGCAGATAGAAATACCCGATCAACTGCGCCTGATTGTCGTTGGCGATCATCCCCCTCTCCGCAGCGCGATGCCACAGGTCGTCCGGACAGAACAGGACATCGTTCTGGGGCCGTTGACGGTTGACCGCGGTGCGCCGGTTCCGGATGAGGTAATTGTTCCAGAAATTGCTCATCGAAGGAACCATCCAGGAGAACCCTGCACCGCCACTGTTGTCCGGGAAGGAATCGTTGTTGTCCCCGGCGTACATGTTGACGGCGATCATCCATTGCTTGCCGTTGGAAGTGCACAGCGTCTTCAACGCCTTCGCCTTCGCCCGGGACAACGCCGGCAGGAGCATCCCCGCCAGGATGGCGATGATGGCGATCACCACCAGCAGTTCGATGAGCGTGAAGCCAAGCCGGTTGCGGAAGGGAACTTTCATGGGAGCACAGATTCAGCGGTTTCCTTTTTATGCTCCGTCCACCCGTCGCTGGCCAACCTTTTGACAAGGGAAACATTCCCATCGCGCCCGCCTGCCCTCCCCCACCACGCCCCAACGGCTGCAACCTACCCGACAACCAGCCCTCCATCCACTCATCGTACTCGTACTCGCACTCGAAAAATCCGGTCAGGCCCATCGACGGCAAAGGAGGGCATCAAGGCGAAGAACCACGACCCTCCACCCCCGCCTCGATCCCACCAACTGGGTCAACTCCATCAAGTCCAAATCGACGCAGGCCAGCAACCCGCACCGTATGGTGTCTATGCCAAATCCCTTGGGCCGGCAGGTGTGTGACTCCTGGAAGGCGACGACCGCCAACCCCATTGGTCTCCCCGAAACTGGACGCCTGGTAGCGCTGGTCATGGCGCGATATCTTGCGCCCTTCTTAGCTCTGCGAGATTCGCCAAAGCGGCCTGATGATCCAGGCCATCCATGCTGCGGGAAGCGTACTCCAAAAAGGCGGACATCACCTCGACCTGCTCAGAAGTGAACCAGCGAAGAAAGGGCACACTCTGGAACAAGTAGTGGGATGGACTGATCGCATAGATCGTGAAGTCTGAGATAATCGAACCGGATGTCCTATGATTGCGGATCGTCCAGATCATGTAGGCGGGAATGTAAAATCGAAACCCCTTCAGATCAGTGAAGTGGAACGTCTCCGTGAACTCCTCAAGCGTCTCATCCGTGATGGCGTCCCAATGTTTCCTTTCATCGGTCAATGCCCTCACCTTGAACTCAGGCATACACCCCCGGAGTCATTGTACTCGGTCATATTGAGCGAGATCCCGTCCTCCAGCTCAACACCAGCAAAAGCAGCGCGTATCCTTTCGATCAAATCTTGTTCGTATGGGGTCATAGAATGGTATATTGACTCAGCCTCTCACCAGAGCACCAAGGGTGTCGCTGCCCTCACCCCCTGGCTGATGGCCACCATCCCTCCGGGATGAGCCATCGCACAGGCAGCAATATGACCGGCATTGGATGTGCACGACTTGTTCTCTCATGGCTGCAAGGTGGAACTACGTCAATGCGCGGTGGTGATGGGCAACTTGTGATGGGTAAGGTGACGCTCCAGCCCATTCAGTTCTCATCTTTGATTACCTTCTTGCCACAATAGGAGCAGTTGCGACTGGCAATGACGATGGCCTTGTGGGCTGCCAAGGCCTTGGTGCAACGCGGACAGGCAATGCCTGAACTCCGCTCGATCCGGCGCGCCATCAGAATGATGAGCAGGAAGGCAAGGGCCGTCGGAAGTGCCATCGCCAGAACCGCAGACATATCTAACTACCGCTGTCGGGCGAAGTAGAGGGTCCGCTCCCCGCCTGGCTCAGGTGTTTCGCCTTCATTCCAATGCCTTCCGGATGACCGAAGGCGAACCTCTCAGGTCCAATACCCGCCAGACCTCGATCACCCCACCCTCCGGCACCCGATAGTAAACGCCGTACGGGAAGCGCTGGGCGAGGAGTCGATGAAATCCGAAGACTTTCCGGTGGGTGCCCCCATACAGCACAAGCGAATCAATCTCCCCAAACATGCTGTCCAAAAAGTATGAACCCAAACCTTGGCCCTGCCGATCATAGAAGCGCCTCCCGCGGTCAAGGTCCTCCAACGCCGAATCAAGCAGCCGCAGTTTCATTCCGCCCGCCTGCGAAGTTCAGTCTTGGCATCATCCCAGTCATGAATCCCCTCCGTGCCCGCCTGAATCCGCTGCTCGGTCTCGCGGAGCGCCTGCCCATGCCAAGCGGGGGAAGCAGTGGCTTCCTCGTCTCTCGCCAAGTCTTCCCACAACGCGTGCATCATTCGCAGCTTGTCCTCGCGCGACATCCCCTGCAATTCGCTTGTTGTCATCAGGGAACGCTACGCCCGTCACCGTGCGCTGCAATCTTGATCTGGTGACCAACCAAGCTCTGCAAAGCGTATCCACGAAGCGATCTCCCGTGCTTATGGGAATCTCGCCACCCTCAGCTTCCGACCCCTTGCTCCACCTTGGGAATGCATTTCGCCCTGAAACATCGCCCTGAAACAATCTCCCCGAAACCGGAGGATTCAAAGCGGACCATCGTCCCAACCCCACCCGCTTCCCGGAGGGATGAAATCCGTGACCTGTAGCGATCCCTCCGGGATCAATCTTCAATTCCTCCCGGCAGCACGGGTGTCGCTCCGCTCAACCCCTGGCTAATGGCTGCCATCCCTCCGGGATGAGGGAACACGACGCCGACAAACTGACCCCTCAGAATCTACGAACCCCCTTTCGCCGCCTCTGTGCTCTCTGTGTCCTCTGTGGTGACTCCTGCCTGCATTCATCGGTAGTGCATCGGCGGCTAACTCAAAGCCCCAACAGTCACAGCCCAAACACCCAACCTTTCCCCTCTTCAGCGGGACGGCCGTTTGTGTGCATCCCCTTCTTGGGTGTTTCAGCCGCCCCTTTGTCGCCCATCTATTCCCACATCCCGTTTTGATGAAGCCAGATCGGATCCGCGTTCCGGCTGATGAACTCGTCAACAGGGATGCCATCCACTGTTGGCGGACGTTTCACCCGCTTCTGCTTCCCGTTGACGAAGATGATCATGGAATTCTCCCGACGCTTTCGTCGGGCTCTCTTCTGTGCGGGCGTAAGTTTGCGCTTTGGTTTGGCCATAGGAATTCAGTCGCCGTTGCTACCGACAATCAGGCTCACCCACCGCCGCTGGCAGGGGATCCAGCGTCCGATGAGCTGGCGCCCCCGGGCTCGAAGCGGGGACCGGTGATTCGTGTGTGGCGATTTTGTTCGGCAAGTTCTCTCGGATCCTTATTTGCTGGCCGATTCGCAGGCGATTCCACTGAACGGCCGGATTCAGCCGCTTCAGATCAGCTGACTGAATGCCAAACAGCTGGCCTATCTTGATCGCCGTGTCGCCAGCCCTGACAACGTAGATCCCGGTCTCATATGCTTGAATTATTGCCAACTTGGCATCGATTGATCCGAGGCGAATCTCGATGGCAGCAAGTCGATCCGCCGTGCTCAAATCGCCATCCTCATTACTCTTGGACGGACCGGGTGATATAGCGCATCCCGAAATCAAGAGGCAGAGGCTGATGACTGATATGCACATACCATTGGTTACCGAGCAACCAGCCTTAGTGATCGCCGGACCGTGAAGCTTGGATGCAGTGAAAATGTTCAAATTGTCAGCCATGGTCGATAGTAGAGCTGGGCCGGCGATTCGTTGGCGCACTCTGGCAGCTTACTTTAGGGAGTGATGCCATTCGCAAAGTTTGTGCTGTTCAATAACCCCTGTGCCTCACTCTGAAACTCCTTCGCCTTTTGATGATCCCCGGTCTTGTCGAGCACTATGGTGATTCGTAGCACCTCATTGGTGAAATTGCCTTGTACTGCATCGCGAGAGGCTTGGCCCAGAGTGCTTGTTGCTGCGTACCGCATACCAAGCTGAAAATTCTGCTTCGCCTTGAGAAAACGTGCGTCAGGGTCTCCAAGCAAAGTCTTGGCGGCAGCAAAGTTTGTTTTCGAGATAGCGTCGTCAATGGCATCTCTATTGACTGCCTGCGGTGACTGCCTGCACGAGCAAAGTAAAATCGAGGCAATGAGGGAAAGCAGTCGCATGGCAGCACCTAACATCAATTGGTCCAAAGTTTCCGATTCGCAGTCTGGCCCAGCATCCCGGAGCCGGAGCGCAAAGCCATAGCTGATTCCCTTGCCACGGGGGATTCCCAGCGGAGGGCGATACCTGTGTGGCCTAATAGGTTCCCATTCATCTGGCGCATATTAAGATGCAGCCAGCAGGCAACGACTTATGGATCACCCGCGGCGCACGCCTTTTCATAACAGGGCAGGCCATACCGGCAAGGGAGATCTAGCCGCCCGCGACAACGGGGCGACTCCTGACACCGCCCCCAACCCCGGAGTGGTTACACAACTTTAGCCCGGGGTGCGAAGCGACCCCGGGTCAACGGCCCCCCACAAGATCCGCCAACCCCGGAGGGGTTGAACAAGCTGAACCCGGCCGCCAAATGGCAGTCGTGATTCCACCCCCGTCCTCCCATCGGCATCGGCATCGGCATCGGTTCCGTCGTCCGTTCGATCCCGATTCCGATTCTTCGTCAGTGCGCGGTGTCCCGGTTGTGATCCGCAATCCGGCGCACCACAGCCTGTTCAACCCCTCCGGGGTTGGCGGCATTTTTTCGGCCCTTGTCCCGGGGTCGCTTCGCACCCCGGGCTAACCTTGTTGAACCCCTCCGGGGTTGGAATCGATCCCGCCGTCCTGGATGGATTCGCCCGGCCATCCATCCCGTTCGGGGGCGATTTCACGATGCGCCCACGGCCCATTCCCCATCCGGCTTCTGCTCGCGCCGCATCCGTACGCCGGGTTAGCCTTGGTCCATGATCCTTTGCGGTATCAGTGATGAAGCGGGCAATTCCCTTGAATCCCAGATCCAGGCCACCCGGGAACTGGGCTGGTCCCATATCGAGATGCGGAATGTCGCCCTGGAGGGTTATCCGAAGACCAACTTCCACGACCTGCCCGAACCCGCCTTCGATCTCGCCGTCGCCCGACTCGCCGAGGCCGGTATCCGGGTCCATTGCTTCGCGTCCACCATCGGCAACTGGGCCAAGCGCATCGAAGATCCCTTCGACATCACCCTGGCCGAGGTCGAACGCGCCATTCCCCGCATGCAACGGGTCGGTGCCCGATTCGTTCGGATCATGAGCTACAAGGTCCGCGACACCGATGATCAGATGGAGGAGGAACGGTTCAGGCGCCTGCGCGAGGTGGTGAAGCGGTTCAAGGACGCCGGCCTCCAACCCGTTCATGAAAACTGCATGAACTATGGCGGCATGAGCTGGCAACACGCCCTGCGCTTGCTCGAAAATGTCCCCGGTCTCCAATGGGTCTTCGACACCGCCAACCCCGTCTTCAATCTCGACCGATCCAAACCCGAACCCCGGCCCCGGCAGGATCCGTGGGAGTTCTGGACCCACGTCCGCGATGCCTCCGTCCACATCCACATCAAGGACGCCCGTTGGAACGACGCCCGCAATGACGCCGACTACACCTTCCCGGGGGAAGGCGACGGTGCGGTGCAACGGATCCTCACCGACGCCTTCCGCCGCGGCTATGACGCCGGCATCTCCATCGAACCTCACATGGTTGCCGTGTTCCATGACGCCCAGGCCGCCGCCCAGGACGACGCGCTCCGGGCCAATTACGTCGAGTACGGACGCCGTCTCGAAACCCTGATCTCACTCTGCCGCAAACCCGCCACCACCACGTGACCCGTCCCTCTCCGCGGTTCCGACCCCTGCCCCGGCTTCGTCCGGGCATCGCCGGTCCGAGTTCCATCCTACTCAACAGCCCGCGCGCCACCGTCGAACTCTCGGTGGTGGCCCCGGGCCTGTTCCGCATCCGCGTCCATCCCGGCGCTTCGCTTCCGGCTTCAACGTCGTGGGCGGTCCTGCCCCTCGACACTCCTGTCCCGGATTGCACCCTGCACCGGGACCCGCACCACGTCTCGCTCCAGACCGCTCATGGCGAATTGAACTGGTCTCTCAAGACCCACGCCTGGTCCCTGAAACACAATGGGCTGACCCTGTTCGAATCCGTTCCCGACTCCATCGGATTCACCGCAGACCAACCCCGGTTCAACCTCCGCCTTGCCGAACGCGAAGCCCTGTATGGCCTCGGCGAATCCACCGGCACGTTCAACAAGCGCGGTCTCATCCGCGACTTCTGGAACATCGACGTCCTGGGTCACGCCCCCACCATCCATCCGTCCCTGCGCCAACTCTACGTCTCCGTCCCCTTCGCACTCTCCCGCCGGGACGGACGGTTCGCCGGTCTGTTCTGGGACAATCCACAGCGCCAATCCTGGGACATGGGCCAGACCCAGCCCGACCTCTGGCAACTGTCCGCCGCGGGTGGCCCCATCGATCTCTATCTGTTCACCGGACCCGATGCCACGGATGTCGTCGGGCTCTACACACGGTTGACCGGGCGGATTCCCATGCCGCCGCGCTGGGCCCTCGGATACCACCAATCCCGGTACGGCTATGAATCCGCCGCGCAGATCCGCGCCGTCGCGAAGGAGTTCCGGCAACGGCAACTCCCCTGCGATGTCCTCCACCTGGACATCCATCACATGGATCAATACCGGGTGTTCACCTTCGGAAAGAGCTTTCCCCAGCCGCGTCGCCTGATCCGGGACCTGGCCCATGACGGGTTCAAGGTGGTGACCATCGTGGATCCCGGGGTGAAGGATGATCCGCGGTTCCCGGTCCTGCGCCGGGGCATTCAGGCCGAGGCATTCGTCCGGTCCCCCGATGACGAGTCGGATTTTCTCGGAGAGGTTTGGCCGGGACGTTCGCGGTTCCCCGATTTCCTCAAGACTTCGACCCGCAAATGGTGGGCGAAGGAACAGGGTACACTCAGTCGCGACGGAGTGGCCGGGTTCTGGAATGACATGAACGAGCCGTCGAACTTCGCGCGCCCGGACAAGACGTTGCCTCCCGACGCCCGGCACCACACCGATTTCGGCCCGGCCACCCATGCCGCCGTCCACAACCTCTACGGCATGCAGATGTCCCGCGCCTCCCGCGAAGGCGCACTCATCGCCAAACCCGGGCAACGCCCCTTCATCATCACCCGCGCCACCTACGCCGGCGGCCAACGCCATGCCATCGTCTGGACCGGCGACAACTCCTCCCACTGGGATCACCTCCGCGATTCCATCCAGATGCTCCTCAATCTGGGCCTCAGCGGATTCCCGATCTGCGGCGCCGATGCCGGCGGGTTCATGGACAACACCACGCCGGAACTCCTGGTGCGTTGGATGCAACTGGCCGCCTTGACCCCGTTCTTCCGCAACCATTCCAACCTCGGAACCATCGCACAGGAACCGTGGGCATTCGGATCGGATGTCGAGGCCATGTGCCGTTCCACCCTCCAACTCCGATACCAACTGCTGCCGCTCCTCTATTCGCTCACCGCCGAAGCTTGCCGAACCGGTGCCCCGCTCATGCGCCCCCTCTTCTGGCATTATCCCAACGATCCCGTCGCCGCCGCCCGTGGCGATCAGTTCCTCGTCGGACGCGATCTCCTGGTTGCGCCGATCCTCGAACAGGGCTCGACCGCCCGGGTTGTCTACCTGCCCAACGACCATTGGTACGACTTCTGGACCGGCCAACAATTCGACGGCGGAACCCATCACGTCGCCAACGCACCCCTCGAACACATCCCCCTGTTCGTCCGCGCCGGTGCGCTCGTGCCCTTCGCGCCAGACGCCTCCCATTCCGAAGCCCAGGATCTCTCGATCATCACCCTCCATGTCTGGCCTGGAAGTCATCCCGGCCTCGACTGGTACGAAGACGACGGCCAATCGATGGCCTGCGAACGCGGCGACTGGCATCGACGCCGATTCACCCTTCGACGCAACAACCGGCAATGCATCCTGCAAGCCGATGCACCCACCGGCGCCTACGGTTCCCGGGTGCAGACCTGGCGGATCCTTCTTCACGACATCAATCCCCGGGCCCACGTCCAACTCGATGGCCGGGTCGCAGAAGTCCTCCACTCGCCTGAAGACGGAATCGCACTGATCGAGATCCCCAATCCGGGCGCTGGCTTCGAACTGCGCTTCGGCGCCGCCTGAATCGGTCCCGATGCCAGGGACCGGCTCCGCGCGAACCCGGGCGGAGCGACGACGTTCGGTCGCCGTTGAAGGACATCTCCCCTTTCGTGTGTTTCATAGTCGGCAGGATTCACAACAAAGGGACCAAGGGTGCGAAGAGGACCGCGCCGGTTTGATCCACCTTCGCCTTCGTCCCTTCGCCCCTTTGTTGTGCATTCATGATCGAACCCCACGGGACAGGCTCCTTACCATCTCAGCAGATGCCCTCTCGTTCGTTGCCGGTACCGGTCATCCGGGGTAAACCTTCTCCGTGCCTCCGCGCCTCCTTCGTCCCGTCATGATCCTCGCCCTGTTGCGCGCCCTTTTCAGTGTTGTCCATGGAGCCGATGCCCCCGCCGAGGGCATGGATCACTGGAAAGCCGCGGTCCGCGCCAAGTTCCCCGGCGTCCCCCAGATGACCACCGCCGACCTCGTTGCGCGCCTCGGCGATACCAACCGTCCAGCTCCGATCCTGCTCGATGTGCGCACCCGCAAGGAGTTCGACCGTTCCCATCTGCCCTCCGCCCGACACCTGGATCCCGACGCAAAACCCGCCGAGGTGGACCGACTCCTGGCCGGCCAGACCAACGACGTGGTGGTTTACTGTTCCGTCGGATGGCGTTCCTCAGCCTTGGCGCAACGGCTCCGGGCCGCCGGTCGCACCAACGTGGTGAACCTCGAAGGATCCATCTTCGCCTGGGCCAACGAGGATCGGCCGCTCGAAGCCGACGGCCGGCCCGTCGAACTCGTCCATCCCTACAACCGCACCTTCGGCAAACTCCTGAAGCCCGAACGCCGCGCCTCTCCCTGAACACCATGGATCCCGTCGAACTGAGCCGATGGCGCGGCGTCTTCAGCCTGGGTTGGCTGGCGGCCCTGCTGGCCTGGGAAAGCTTTCGCCCCTTCTTCCACGCCTTTGCCGGATGGAAAGCCCGCGGGATCCATGGCCTGCGCAACGTCGCCATGGCCTGGGTCAATGGCATCGTCACCGCCCTCGCCTTCGCCTGGGTGTGGAGGGAAGTCGCGCACCTCGCCGAGCAGTACCGGTTCGGCCTGCTCAATTGGCTCCCGCTTTCACCCCTGCTCCACGGCATTGCCGCCATCCTGCTGTTTGATGTCTGGACCTATTGGTGGCATCGCGCCGGCCACCGCCTGCCCCACCTCTGGAAGTTCCATCGGATGCACCACTCCGATCCCCACATGGACGTCACCACCTCCAACCGATTTCACCTCGTCGAGATCCTGATTTCATCGGTGTTGCGCGTCCTGCTCATTCCCCTGCTCGGGATCCACTTCATCGAGGTGGTGATCTACGAAACCCTGCTCCAGTTCTTCGTCCAGTTGCAGCACGCCAACATCGCCCTGCCCCGTCCCGTCGAACGGCTCACCCGCCTCCTCTTCGTCACCCCCATCCTCCACAAGATCCATCATTCCCGACACCAACCCGAGACCGACTCCAACTACGCGTCGTTGTTCTCGTTCTGGGATCGCCTGTTCAGGACCTTCCGCCTCCGATCCGACCCCGAAAACATCCGTTTGGGCCTGGATGGCATGGACAATCCGGAGTTCCAGAACTGGGCCGGCATGTGGAAAACACCATTCCGGGAACCCGCCACCGCTCCCGTGCCCAGCCCGGCCGAAGGCGGTCCCGTAAACCCGAAATAGTGAGTTGGTTTGGCCGCAGATGACGCAGGTTGCGCAGATTGTCAGGGGCTCAATTCATTGAAGTCCCACAGCCTCTCCGCCCAACCACTCACTGCCCGCGACAGACTGTCGCCGCCTCCCTTGGGGGCTGTGTCAGAAAGCCGATCCACCCGTCTTCACCCCGAGCCATACACCGACTACTTCTTGGTGGCCGGTTTCGCTTCCTTCTCCCAGGCGCGATATCCGCCCTTGAGGTTGTAGAGGTTGGTGAACTCCAGGCCGCGCATGGAATTGCACGCCTTCATGCTCCGGATCCCCGCGGCGCAATGGACCAGGTAAGTCTTCGACCGATCCAGCCTGGCCACCGCCTTCTCGAAGCCCGCCTGGTTCACATCGATCAGGATCGCGCCGGGAATGTGGCCCTTGTCGAACTCACCCTTCGTCCGGACATCCAGGACCACATGATTGGTGTCCGCCCGCAACTTCTCGAACTGGCCCACATCGATGTTCACAAACGCCGGCTTGCTGTCCGCCCGCACCCCGCTGTCATCCGCCCGAACCGCTCCCAGACCCATGCCCAGACACAGCGCCGCCAAACCCATCCATCTCGTCAGGAATTTCATCGCCCCAACATGCCCGATCCACGCCCCCAGAAAAGCTCAAGATTCCCCTCCGCGAACTCCGCAGCACATCTGCATGGGTTGGACTCCATTGCCACCCCAGCCCCGAAGGGGCGACCGCATATCAGCCCGGGGTGCATCCCCGGGTAATGAGGCACGAACCACGATGCGTTCTGTAGGAACGCCGCATCCTTGCATACCTCGACCAGGGTTCATTCAGTGCACCCTTCAAACCTGGGGCGTTTCAGGAATCGCGGGATCGCCAGGCGAAACACAGGGTGCTGCCTCTGATCGGGTCCCTACCCCCGAAGACTTCCAGTCTCGTCACCCCCCATCCAATGGGCTCTTAACTCCCATCCCCGGACGCTTCATCACGTGGGTATAGATCTGCGTCGTCGAAACGTCCTGATGCCCCAACAACTCCTGCAACGTCCGGATGTCCGTCCCCGACTCCAGCAAATGGGTCGCAAAAGAATGACGGAACGTATGCGGCGTCACCCGCCTCGCCACCCCGGCAAGCCCCGCCGCCGCCCGCACCGCCCGCTGAACCGCCGCATCCGACAAATGATGCCGCCGCCGGATCGCCGTTCGGGGATCAACACTCAGCTCGGACGACGGAAACACCCACTGCCAGATCCATTCCTGTCCGTACCGGGGAAACTTCCGGCCCAATGCATCCGGCATCCACACTCCCGGCACCCCCGCCGCCCGATCCGACACCCACAACCGGCGGACCACCTCCAGATGGATGCGCAACCCGGGAACCAATCGCTCCGGCAAAACGGTCATTCGATCCTTGGCGCCCTTCCCGTCATGAATCACCACCTGTCCCCGGTTGAAATCCAGGTCCTTCACCCGCAACCGCAGTCCTTCCATCAACCGAAGCCCGCCCCCATACAGAAGTCCGGCCACCAGGGAAAACGGCGGCGACATCCGATCCAACACGGCCCGCACCTCTTCCCGGCTCAACACCTCGGGTAACCGGACCGGACGCTTTGCCCGGACGAAGTCATCCAGCCAGCCCGGCTCGGTTCCGAGGACATCCTGATAAAGGAACAAAAGTGCGTGCAAAGCCTGATTCTGGGTCGATGCAGATACCTTCCCCTCGACCGCCAGGTGCGACAGAAAGACGTTGATCTCGACCTTGCCCATCTCCCGCGGATGTCGCTTCCCGTGGAACACGATGTAACGGCGGATCCAGTGCACATAAGTCAGCTCGGTCCGGTAGGAAAGATGATGGAAACGGAGCACCTCACGACATTGATCCAGCAAACGAGCACCCGGATTCGGTTTGAAACCCTCCAATCGGCGACGAACCCGTCGTCGCTCCGCCGGAAGGCCGCCCTCGGCACCCGCTCTGGACCCATCGCCACCCATCACCCTCTCCTGCTCCTTGCCGGACGCCCCCACAGGGGGGGCAAGATCTACCTTGCCGGTGCCGTCCGCCATGCTATGACCAACCGGGTTGCGCGGGTTTTCCATAAGTTGTTGCCCGCAAGCTACGTCCAAAAATGCCAAAAGTTACCAATCCCGTGCTAGGCCTAACAGGTTTGGCTTTTGTCCGGAATTTGGCCTTGTTAGGCCAAACACGTTTGGCTTTGCACCCCCATTCAGGGGTACTAGGCCAAACCGGTGATCGGTACGTTTGGCCCAATTGTTGTTCGGCAGAGATGCATCCAAAGTGAACAGGATTATCGAACTGCACGACTCTTGCGTGTCTAGCCTTACATCCGAAGGCGGTCGGATTGTGTTGGTCTTCGAACCGGCATACATCCACCAGTCCGAAGGACGACCGGGACACGACATCGGCACCGGCTGGGTTCAGAACTGCAGGTTGTCGTTCGAATGCGCATTGCTTGAGGGCGCTTTGCCAGAACTTCCCTGCAACGTGATGGACGGCAAGCTCACGATTGGAAATGTGGTTCACGATGGTGCGATCCCGATGCCGCTGAGCCAGCATGGGGCGATTTCCCTTCGCCTGCTTTTCTATCCAGGCTGTGAGCCCACAATCTCGGGTACATCCGTTGAGTTGGAGACGACAGGGATACCGCACTATGTTGAGGATTTTGAGCCGCAGACCCAGAACGGGACAATCGCCGAACAGGCCGCTCCAGGGAACGCCGGGATCGGCCTCTGCTCGGATTCTCCCACGCATGGCCCGGCGTCCCTGAGCTGATCGTTCGGCAACCGCACACCATGAG
>DITU01000170.1 GCA_002422905.1 Verrucomicrobia bacterium UBA6176 | reverse complement strand
CGAGTACGCGTACGAGTACGAGTACGAGTACGAGTACGAAGGGAGTGCGAACTTCGAGTCCGGCCATCGTACGCGTACTCGTGCTCGTACTCGTACGCGTACTCGAAGATGCAGGGATGATTGGAGTCTCCTTACCTCTTGAGCCCTTTCAGGGCACATCGGCAATGCGGGGCATTCAAGTCAATCATTCCGTCGGGGAGGGTCGCTTGCCTTTGGGAAAGCCCTCCGATTTCATCCAGGCAAGCCGACTGGATCTGTGGCGATCCGGTTCGGAAGGCCGACTCAAATCCAGTCAAGCCCATGTCTCTGTTGACGTATTTCACCATGCCGGGGGTGTTGGTCCATCAATGGTCCAAGATCATGTGCTGCAAGCTGACCGGGGCGGCGGTCCACGAGGTCTGTTGGTTTCAGTTGGATTCCCCGGCCGGTTATGTGGTGCATGACGATCCGGAAAGTCCCTGGCAACAGTTCGTCATCGGCTTGGCTCCCATCTTCCTCAATACACTGGTTGCGATGGGGGTGGCGGCTTTGGCGGTGCCGTTTCATCGGCCTGAAGGGCAGCCGTCGGTGCCCTTCCTGATGTTGGTTTGGGTTGCGGTCGCGGTGGGAGCCGGGGGATTCCCGTCGCTGTCGGACGCGGAAAGCATGTGGGAACTGGCTTGGAGTCCCGAGGCATCGGTCCTGAGTCGCCTGGTCTCGGTTCCGGTGGTGGGAGGGGTCTATCTGGGGGCGTTTCTGAGATATTTTTGGGCCGATGTGGCTTACGGAGGTGCGGTGGTGGTCCTGACCTTTCTCTTGATGGGGGTACCGTTCAAGTGAGGTGGGCTCAGATGCGGGCCAGTTCGGCGCGGAGGGCTTTCTTGTCGACCTTGCCGACGCTGGTGCGGGGGAGGGCTGGGGCGAAGCGGATGCCGGTCAGGACAGCCCGTTTGTGGAGGGCGCCGGAGTCGATGAACTGATGCAGGAACTTGCCGAGATCGCGTTCGGTGATCTGCCCGTTGAATCCCTCCTTGAGGACGACTTCAGCATGGGGTCGCTCATCCCATTTGGGATCGGGACGCCCAACAACGGCGACTTCGCGCACGGCTTCGTGCTGGCTGAGGGCATTTTCGAGTTCGATGGAGGAAATCCATTCGCCGCCGATCTTCACGACGTCCTTGAGGCGGTCGGTGATGCGGATGTAGCCCTCGGGATCGACGTAGGCGATGTCGCCGGTGTGAAGCCAGCCGCCCTGCCAGAGTTGGGCGCTGCGTTCGGGGTCCCGATGGTAACCGGCAGTCAGCCAGGGACAGCGGAGGACGAGTTCGCCGACGTGATCCTTGCCGGGCGGGAGGAGTTGGTCGTCTGATCCCCAGATGCCGACCTGGACGAGCGGGATGGGGAAGCCGGTTCGGGTCACGATTTCGAGCTGGGTGGTGGGGTCCGAGGTCTGGTTTTCGGGTTTGAGGAGGGAGACGGCGACGACGGGGCAGGTTTCGGACATGCCGTATCCGCCGAGGATGCGGATGCCGCGGGCCTGGGCCTGGAGTGCGAGACCCTTGGGCAGTGCGGCTCCTCCGATGACGATCTTCATGCAGGAAAGATCCACGGCACCGGAGTTGGGATGGTGCAGCAGCATCTGGAGGATGGTGGGCACGCAATGGGAGAAGGTCGTCTGATGCCGTTGGATGAGATCGAGGAGCATCTGGGGTTCATACCGGCCGGGATAGACCTGCTTGAGACCCAGCAGGGTGGCGAGGTACGGGATGCCCCAGGCATGGACATGGAACATCGGGGTGAGGGGCAGGTAGACATCCGAGGCCCGGAGGGACACGGGTTTGTCATGGGCGGCGAAGGTCATGCCCACCGTGAGGGTGTGGAGCATGATCTGGCGATGGGTGAAGAACACGCCCTTGGGTTCACCGGTCGTGCCGGTGGTGTAGAACAGGGTGGCGACGGTGTTCTCGTCGAGATCCGGGAAGGTGAATCCCTTCGGAGCGGCGGCGAGCAGGGTTTCGTAATCGCCCGCCAAGGGAAGGGTCGTGCGGGGTGATTCGCCTTGGTCACTCAGTGAAACCCACTTCCGCACACAGCCCAATCGCGGTGCCAGACCCTCGGCGATGGGAAGGAAATCCGGGTGGAACAGGACCACGGAATCTTCTGCATGGAGGATGGTGTAGGCGATCTGCTCGGGGGTGAGTCGGACGTTCACGGTGTGGAGCACCGCGCCCAGCATCGGCACTGCAAAGAAGAGTTCGAGGTAGCGGTGGCTGTCCCAATCCATCACCCCGATCCGGTCACCGGGGCGCACCCCGATTTTGGTGAGGACGTGGGCGAGCTGTTCCACCCGGTCCATGAACTCGGCATAGGAGAGTTCGCGTTGATCGCGGTAGACGATTTTCTGGCCCGGGGTCCAGGTGCGGACGTGGGTGAGGATGTCGCGGATGAGGAGCGGTTGGACCTGGCGCGCGACCCAGGCGGACGAGGGGGTTTCCATGGAGGGGATGGCGGAATTGGGTGGGGGTAAGTGGAGCGGGTGTAACGGGTGGGGATGGATCAGGCCTCGGCACCGACGGATCGGAAGCCGAGGAAGGTCGTCAGCAACAGCAGACAGCGCAGCGGAACGGAGAATGCCATGGGACGGCGGGATGCTGCGCGGAACCGGGGCGCAGGGGAAGCGCGACGTACTCGCCTGTCGCCTGGCAGCGCGTAATGCATGAACTGTACCGGCGAATCCAGGGTTGAGGCGGGAGACGAGGTCAAAGTCCCCGGTCGGGATGGGATCGCACGTGAAGGGTTGGCAATTGGTGGATGACCGGTTTTGCAGCCGCGTGTCCGCAAGGTCCTGGAGTGCACCCGTCCTCTGGCGTCTTGGAATGGCGGTTCATCCACACCCTCCACGGCATCGTGCGCCGCTCCGATCATTGGAGCGGCGAGGGTCGATCGCCCGGGGGAGGGCTCGGACGTCGCCGTTCGAGGTTCGGGATCAGTTCAGGATCCGGGCACGGAACAGGACGCTGGACGCTTCATTGGCGGGAATCTCGAAGACGACTTCACCATCGAACGGGTCGAATACCTCCACCGGCACCCAGTTGGCGCCATCGACCCGACGTTCCAGCAGGTATCGGAAGCCGGCGGCGCCGGTGAGTCGGAACCGGATCCATCCCGGTTGGGCGGAAGGCTCGGCATCGATGCGTCCCACGCTGAAGCTGGGCAACCCGGACCGAAGCTGGAATCGGGGAAGCTCCTGCAGGAAGGCCTCCGGATCGGAGAACATTTCCGCTCCGGTCATGGAGATCAGTTCTGACCGGCCAAAGCGTCCCCCCAACGCCCGCGCTTCCTCATAGCTGGTACCGGCCTGGCCATCCCATGCCCGGACCTGTGCGACATAGGATTCGCCCGGAGCCACGTGCGGGAGTGTGATGAAGTCGGGGTGCCAATACCCGGCGTTGAATCCTTCGAGGAAGGTGCGTGGCTGACCCACGGGGCGGAGGGAGTCGGCGTCGGACCCTGCGTAGAGTTGGGCGAGATATCGGGAGCCCATCAACAAGGTCCGGCCATCGATATCGAACACAGGCGTATCAACCGAGACGGTGCCGACGGGCATCCACGCGGAGAAGTTCAGGGTGGCGCCACCGGTGGGCGGGTGCGGTGCGGGGACCAGGTTGGCCGGGAGGCTGGTGACGCTTTCGGCACCGTTCCGGACCACCACGACCCACGATCCGAAATCGGAGTCACTGACCTGGGCCATGGCGAGGGAGCGATTGGTGGCACCGGGTTGTGCGACGCCGTTGCGCCACCATTGGTAACGGAGTGGTGGCGTACCGACGGCCGCGACGGTGAGTTGGTGATATTGGCCGGGAACGACGGTGGCGCTTTCGGGTTGAAGGATGATCTGGGGGCTGTCGGCCACCTCGACCGTGAGGGATACGGGTTGGGTGACCGCGGTTCCCCAGGCGTTGCTGGCGACCGCGTGATACGCCCCGGCGTTGGTGGGAGCGATCTCTTCCCAGCGGATCAATCCATCCCGCGCCCAGCCCAGCGGGACATTGTCATGGAACCACTGGATGCCCATGGGTTCCGTCCCGGAGAAGCCCGCCACCAGGACCACTGAACCGCCTGCAAAGGTGGTGACCGGATGCGGTGGAGTCGTCAGGACCGGTGGTCTCTGGTCCGAGACCACACTGACCTGGTCGAGGCCGACATAGATTCCGCGACTGGAGATGGCGAGCCGGGTGGAGTTCGTTGCGGCCACCGCGGTGTATTCGCGCCAGTGCCAGAATCGCCGGGTATGATCCAGGGTGTATTGGATCACCCCGAGTTCGAGATCGCCGAACGCCACACTGACGTCCACGTCACCGTCTCCGTACTCGGTTCCGGCCACGGCGAGACGGATCCGATAGGTTTGTCCGGGCTCGGTCGGAATGTCCTGCTCGACCGTGCCGGTGACGAGGGTGAGGCGATGGTGGCCATCGACGCCGCCCGGCGTCACAACGCCGCCGAACCCGGGTCCTTCGGTCCAGTTCGTGGCCATCGCACCAATTCCGGAATGTTCGAAACTGGGATTGAGGACGAGATTGCCGGGGACCGGCCGAAGGGTGAAGGACGGGTCCGGCATCGAGAGACGCAATTCGACAGTGCCGTCCTGGGATACCGGGACTTCGGCGGCGACGTGGTAGATGTCGCCCGCGAGACCGTCGACGACGAGGAAGTCGGTGCCTGACCCCACCCTTTGCAGGGCTTCCAGTCGATTGCCCCGATAGGCGACGAGGGTGACGCCGCGGAGGCTGCCATAGAGGTTGCGGAAGGTGGCCCGACCGGAGTGAGGCTGGATCCAGCGCCACCAGATGCTTTTATGGGCTTCATTGGAGGGGGACCGATGTTCCGGTTCACCGGGTTCACGGGTGGCACCGATCACCGATTCGGTTGAACGGGCGGCCGGGCCTTCAAGCAACCGTGCCCCATGGAAATGATCGGTGACGGCGACTCCGTAGGGTTGAAACTGGAGGGTGAAGTGAACGGGGGTATGGAGGCCTGGGGGAACGGCGAATTGCAGGTGATAGACCTGGCCGCGTCGCACCGGCCATTGCATGCCGGTGTTGAGGTCATCGAAGTATTCGCGGTGTTGGATCCGCTGGAGTTGGTTGACCGCCGGACCCTGGTATAGGCCGAAGACAATGTTCTCGAGGCTGAGATTGGGGATGATCAGTTGTCCGTCCTCGGGCGCGGCCCAGGACCACCAGATGGATTCACGGGCGTCGGCGCGGGGACGGGGTTCCCCCGGTTCCATCGAGGCGTTGAACATCCACAATCGGATCACCTGATTGGATGCCCCCAATTGCTGACGGTCCGCGAAATGGTCGTTGGCGGGTGCCGTGAAGAAACGGGTGGCCAGGTCAAAATCGCTGGGCATGAGCCAACTGCTGCTCATGCGCAGGACATAGGATTGCCCTGCGCGGACCGCCCAGACCGAGTGCCCTTCCTTCGCGACGGGATGGGGTGAGGAGGCGCCCGCGAGGGAGTTGGTCTCGAACAACTCCAGAAAGGGACTGAACAGGGATTCCAATCGGGTCACCACCAGGAGGCCGTTCTGGGGTGGATCGAATTGCCACCAGACCGACGCCGGCCCGCCAGGGATGCGGTAGGTTTCATCGGGTTCGAGCGTGGCATGGGCCATGTTGGCCGAGTATTGGTAATCGGGGTGGGTGATGGTCAGGCGGTTGGTGAAGTGATCGTTGATGGCGGGCGGGGGTGGCACCCGGAAAACCACATTCAATTGGAACGGACCGCCCGGCGCTCCGACAGCCACGTGAAGGGTATCGCCGGCGGATACAAAGATGTCGCCGGCCGCCGGGACGCTTTCCAGGGTGGCCAGGCTTTCGCCACGGAACACGCCGAGATTGGGAAGTGCTCCGGCCTGGACATGACTCAGACTTATACGGACTGCGCCCGTCTCCGTTGCTGTCCAACTCCACCACAACGTCTCCACCAATTGACCACCGGCAACGGGTTCTTCGGGTTCGGTTCGCGCCCCGGAATTGTTCGATGTCAGGGCTATAAGGTTGCCGGTGAGCGTCAGACGATTCTCGAACAGGTCATTGACCAGCGGGGATTGTTGGATGGGGAACCCGGCCGGCGCAGCGGGTCGGAATCCTGGGTCAAACGGGGGAACTACAAGGTCGACCGCTGACCCGCAGGGGATGAATCCGAACAGGGCGAGGCACAGGGCAATCCAGGCGGGACAAAGCGAAGTCGTAAGGGAGGTTGATGGGCTGTGCATGCGACGATTCCGCTTATCCGGGTTTCCGTCGGTTTGCCAGATGAATAGGGGGGGGACCGCGCCCTTGGGGGGAGGATTGAGATGCGGAATGAAAGCCGCGCTCCGTGCGGAGTGGGACGGCGACCGAACGTCGCCGCTCCAGGCAGCGGGATCTCAGGGTTGGAGACGGAAGAATTGGGGGGAATCGTCCACGATGGGGAGGGTGAGGACCCATTCGTCGTCGATGAGTTCAGGCTCCACTTCGAGTGTGAACCACGCGTCCGGTTCGAGATCGTAGGCGGCCTGGATCGGGTGGCCGGGAGTCGCGGCGGGCCAACGGAGTTCTACCGAGTCGCCCACGATGCGAAAGGTGAGGTCGAGGGCGAGATGATCGGTGATTTCGATGGCGAAGGTTTCCGTGACGGATTGCCCGGAGGAATCGGTGACGGTGGCGGTCACCTGATGGACACCGACGGCGAGTGTGCCGGGTTCGAGATCGAGTTCAGTTCCCTGACCGAGTTCATCGATGGTGTCCGTGCTCCATTGGATCTGATCCAGTACACCGTCCTCGGGGTCATCGGCCGAGGCGGCGAGACGGATGGGATCGGCCGGGGAGAACCGGGCGGGGAGCGCGGGGTCGTCGATACGGAGGATCGGCGGTTGGTCGGGGACCAGAACCCGGGTGGGAACAATGGCGTGGGTGGTATGGAAGCCGTCGGAGGTGACAAGGCGCACCCGATGGATGCCGGCGCGATGGAAGTGCCGTGGTTCAAGCATGAACCCGGTCTCGGTAAGGTCGAAGGCGATGGGTGACCAGAGCAGGTCAGGTTCACTGGCGACTTCGACGCGGGTGCGGAGGATGTCGCCATCCGGATCCTGGACGGTCCAGACCAGGTTGAGGCCTTCGGCGGGGATGCTCACCGATTCATCCTGGCTGGGTTGAAGGTCGGTGAAGGCGGGGGGATTGGGGGAGACGGGTTGGTGGGCAACGAGGATGCCGGCGCGCCGGATCTCGATGTGGGCGAGTTGGTCGGGGAGCGGGATCTCGACATCGAAGCTGCTGAAGGAACGGAGGTCCGAAGCGAGGGTCTCGGCTCCGAGCGGTTGGCTGGCGAACGAGACTTCATCGAGGAGCAGGCCCTGGGCATCGCGCAATTGCAGCATGAGATCGCCGGGGGCGGGCTCGGTCCATTCGGTTTCTGCAACGGTGACGGGATCGAGGGTGACGAGTTGGCCTTCGTGGTCGAGGACGCCGCTGATGCGGAGGACGGGAATGGGGAGGTTGGCGGGGGCACCGGCACGGGGCGCCAAGCGTGGGCCGAACCGGTCGCGGATGGCATCCATCATGCCGATGTAGGAGAACACGCCGGGCCAGACCCACGCGGTGGTGAAGTTGCCGCGGCTGTTGCAGTAGCTCATGACGTCGGGGGTCTGGAACGGGGAGACATAGACATCGCCGATCCGATCCCAGCCATAGGCGTAACGGTAATTGCCGAGGCGCATGGGTCCGAGCACCGGAGCGAGGATGTCGGAGCCCAGGGAATCCATGGGGAAATCGGGGGCGACACCGAGAGCTTCCTCATCGCACATGCCCTGTTTGAGGAGTTGACCGCGGCGCAGTTGAAGGCCGAAGGCGGAATGGACGGCATGATGTCGGCCGAGTGCATGGCCCATTTCATGGATCGGGAGATTACGTCGGGCGGTGGTATCGGGGCTGATATCAGCGAAGCAGGCGACGCCACCGGAGATATCGCCGGCACTGCGGAGGGAAGTTCCGGTGATGACGCCGTAATAGATGATGTTGCGTCGTTCATCGGCAAGATCGTCGCGCTTGAGGCGCTTGAGCTTGGCCAGGAGATCGCCGGACAGGCTCAGGTCGGCGTCATTGAGCGGATCGGTGGGATCGGAGGCAGGACGCCAGTCGAGGGTGCGGGTGCCGGAAGACAGTGCGGTGATGGCGGCGACGGGGAGACCGGCGAGGAGACGGGAGCGATGGGTTTCGGCGAGGGAAGCGGGGGTGGTGACGGAGTTGGTGCCGGAACGCCAGTTGACCAGGACGAAGCGGACGGGGAGTTCGTTGAGCTTGGTGAAACGGATCTCGGTTTCGTTGTTGCGGACGGCGGTCTGGCCGTTGGTGGCGAAGGTGGTGAGCAGGCCGCCGGGCCATTCGAGTCGGAGGGTGTTGGTACCGGAGAGATGCCGGGTTTCGAGTCGGAACGGGATGCTGGTGTCGCGGCCATTGCGACGTGAGGCGTAATCGGCGCGGGCCGAATGGGGGCTGGCGGTGGGACGATAATTGGCGAGCAGGGTGCCGTTGCGGAAGACCTTGAGGATGGGATTGGCGATGGGCACGGGGGTCTGGTTGGTGCCGGTGGGTTTGACGAAGGCGCGGATAAGGGTGGATTTGCCTTCGACGAGCGGGACGTTGTTTTGCCAGTCCTGGATGACCTGGACGGCTTCGATGGCGACGATTTCAGCGGCGTTGCGGGAAGCGCGGAAGGTGAAGTAGTTGCCGCAATTGCCAGCGGGTCCGCCGAGGACGAAGCGGAGGAAGGTCGGGTTGAAGGTGAAGCCGGCCTGGGGCGGGGTGGGGGTGATTTCGTAGAGGGCGGCGGGGAGATTGGGGAGGAGCCATTCGCCCTGGGCATCGGTGGTCGCGGTGCGTCGGACGGGCGGCAGGTTATGCCGGGCTTCGAGCACGACGACCTCGATTCCGGGAAACGGTTGACCGGTCGGGGTGACGACCCGGCCGCCGAGGTGCATGCCGGGAGTGCCAACGAGGTTCTGGGTGAGGTCAGCACGGACAACAGTGAGGTTGACCGGCGAATTGGCGAAGGTGTGGGTGGGGTGGGAAGCGGTGAGGGTGTAGCGGCCCGGGGGAAGTCCGGTGAAACGGTATCGACCGTCAACGCCGGTCCGGATCGTCTGGGTGAAGGTCACGTCGACCCCCACGAGGGTCAGGGTGGTTGAAGGCAGAGGCGCACCCCGGGCGAAGCACGCGCGGACGATGCCGGTGAGGGTGAACCGGCCGCGCAGAACGAAATCGGCGCGGGCCGGGCAGGGATCGGTGCCGAGGGAGAGATCGATGTCGATGGAAGGAGGGGCGCTGGCGAGGCCGGCGGGCAGGTTGATGGGTTTGAGGGTGTAGGCCTTTTCGCCCAGGCCGGTGATGCGGTATTCGCCCTGGGCATCGGTGACCGCCTGCTTCTTTTCGGCACCGGCAACGGCTTCGACGGTGATGCCGGGGAGAGGCACGCCGTTGGTGGTGGACAGCCTCAGGCGCCCGACAATGACAAGCCAGGGCGAGACGACATCGATGGGCGCGCCGGTGGCATCAACGGTGACCTTCTGGGTGACGGTCTTGATGCCGGAAGCGGCGTTGGCGGGGGCAACGGTGAGGTCGTATTCGCCGGCGGGAAGGTTGGTGAAGCAGAAGAAGCCGAGATCATTGGCGCGACCATTGACGCGGACCGGGCCGACGAGAGAGACGATGGCATTGGTATTGGGCGGGCCACCGAAGATGGCGCAGAGCCGGGCGACACCGCAGGCACCAACACCCTGGAACTGAATGACCTGTTCGGCGCGGTTGTTGGTGGCGTCGGGATCGCGCGGGGCCGAGGCCTGGCGGGTGGCAACGTTGGTGAACGTGCCGCCGACGGTGGTGGGTTTCAAGGTGAGGGTCAGGGTGGTGCTGGCACCGTTGGCGAGGGCGGGAATGCTCCACAGACCCGTGGCCGGAACGTAGGCACCGGTGGCGGCGGCGTGGGCATCGAGGGTAAGCCCGGCAGGAACGAGATCCTGGATCCGGATGTCGCGAGCGGCCTTGGGACCCAGGTTGGCGGCGGTGACGGTTACGGTGATCTTCTTGTCGATCATCACCTGGGTGGGGACGGCGGCCTGGGTGATGCGGATGTCGGCGAGGTCTTCCGGTTCGGCGTTGATGAGGACGACTAGAGGGGAGAGGACGATGGGAAACTGGCCGGGAAACTGGACGCGGATGGCGAACTGGATGTCCGTTTCGGGATCGGTCTCCGGGGGATTGAGGATGGGAATGGACAGGGGAACGGAGATGGTGCCGATCGGATAAACGATGGGACCGGGAAGGGGAGATTCGAAATCGGTTCCAAGAACGCCGGAGCCGCCCAGGGGCTCGAAGGACACGGTGACTGGGGTTGGAACAGGGCCAGAGAACACCAATGGGATCGCGGCAAAACCGGCATCGCGATTGACCGGCGCAGGGAGGAGGATGGAAGGGACGGGGTACACGACGACATTGGTGACGTCGATCCGGTTGGTGACGACGATCTTGACGTCGATGGGTGGGGCTTCGGCGGCAGTTCGGGCGTAGCGGGCGGATTGGCCGAGGGCGACGCCGGGCGCGAGGGAGCCGAGGGAAAGGGCGAAGATCAGGAACAGGAGCCGGACCGGACCGGGAAGGGACCCGAGGCAGTTTTTCATGGCGTGCGGGAGGGGAAGTTCGGCGACTCAACCGATGGACGGATGGGATGAGGACTGCATTGGGCAGGCCAGATGCACTTCTGAGAATTGCCGGCGCACCGGAACGGCGGCAGGGTTTGCGCATGTCGACCATGCCACGCCGGCGATTCCTCACCGCCACCGCCGCCACCCTTGCCGCGGGATCAGCCATCAGCTCCGTCAAAGCCGCACCGCGACCCGAGCTTTCCCAACTGAAGGCCACCGCCCCGTTGATTGTCTCGACCTGGCCGTTTGGGAAGCCGGCGAATGAGAAGGCCTTGGCGGTCATTGAAGCAGGCGGCAGCGGACTCGATGCGATCGAGCAGGGCATCCAGGTGACGGAATCGGATCCGGGCAATCCGAGCGTAGGCTTGGGTGGGATTCCCAATGCGGACGGCGTGGTGCAACTCGACGCCTGCATCATGAGCGGGCCGGGGCATCGGGCGGGAGCGGTGGGTGCAGTCGAGGGATTCCGGCATCCGATCTCGATTGCGCGTCGGGTGATGGAGACGACGCGGCATGTGTTCCTGGTGGGGGAAGGCGCGAATGCGTTCGCCCGCGAGCACGGGTTCGAGGCCGGGCCGAAGGTTTCACCGGGGCAATTGGCGGCGTGGAAGAAGTGGAAGGCCGGTCAGGAGAAGGCGGCGAAGGAGAAGGGTGCGAAGGACTCCAGGATTCCCAACCACGACACCATCGCGTTGGTGGCGTTGTTGCCGGACGGCAACCTGTTCGGCGGCTGTTCGACCAGTGGCTGGGGCTACAAGATCCCGGGGCGGGTGGGCGACTCGCCGATCCTGGGTTCGGGTCTGTACGTGGACAACGAGGTGGGAGCGGCCGGGGCGACCGGCATCGGTGAGAACGTGATGCGCTACTGCGGCTCGTTCCTGGTGGTGGAGTTCATGCGACAGGGATTGCATCCGCAGGACGCCTGCATCGAGACCATCCGCCGCATCGCGCGGCTCGATCCCAAGGGCTTCGATCTCGCCATCAATTTCATCGCGATCGATCGCAAGGGCCGGTTCGGCGCGGCGGGGACGGGGACCGGATTCGAATATGCGGCGACGAGCCGTTCCTTCAGCACTGTGTTCCAGAGCCCGGGATTGACCGACAAGGACGTGGGGCCGGTCGGGGGCAATCGGAAATGAGCGGGACCGGGACCGCCGATGGCGGCCGGATGATGGCGACGGACTGGCGCGAGGAGTGGCCGGGAGTCGTGCGTTGGTGGGGATACAGTCCGCGACACAAGGTGGACCTGATGTCGTGCGCGGTGGAAGGCACGCACGGTTGGGTGGTGTTTGATCCGATCGGATGGCCGGGGGTGTTGGGGGAACCGTTCGGGAAGGGGATTCGTCCGGTGGCGATTGTCCTGACCAATGAAAATCACGGACGGGATTCAGAGGCGTGGCGTGCGTGGGCGGGTTGCCCGGTGTGGGCGGCGACGGATGTGGATCCGGGGGTGAAAGTGGATCGACGGTGGCCGACCGATGGAACGGGGCCGATGGGTTGGGAGCGACTGGATCTGGCGGGAGGCGCGCCGGGTGAGTCCGCGTGGGGATTGGCGAAACGGAACCTGGTGGTGGTGGGAGATGCAGTGGTCAACCTGGCGGGGCGCGGTCTGGAGTTGTTGCCGGACAAATACTGCACGGATCCGAAGCGGTTGCGGGAGTCGTTGGGGGTGGTGGTGGCAGGCGGATGGGAACGGATGCTGATGGCGCATGGGGAACCGTTGGGGAGCGGCGCGGCGCGACGGGTGCGCGGTCTGTTGGGAGACGGCGATTGAAGGGATTCAAATCCAGATAGAGCCTGTCCCCAAACCACCCTGCTTTTGGAATTTCCACCCCAACTCAGGCACGTCCTGATGTCCGAGACAACGCGGTGATCCCTATACGCATCCATGCAGTAGTGAGGGAAGTGGCGGCGCAGCAGATTCTTTCGCAGGCCGAGGAGTGAGCGAGGCGTTGTTGCCCAGTGGCAACCGGCAAAAGGGTCACCACAGAGGACACAGAGAGCACAGAGGGGATCGTGAATCCAGGGCGGTCCGGTAGTCGGCGTCGGGTTCCAACATCCCGGAGGGATGCCAGCCATTAGCCAGGGGTTGAGCGGAGCGACACCCCTGGTACGGGGCGGAGATCAAAGCCGATCCCGGAGGGATCGCAGCAGGGATTGGCTGGCATCCCTCCGGGATGCGGATGGATTGGGGACGTTGGTCCGGTGGTATCGTCGCTTCGCTCCTCAACCGCCGGCTAATGGCTGTGAACCCTCCGGGTTCGTGCAGATCGTATTGCGGCAAACGGGATCCTACCCTGTAACGCCGGATCCAGTGCGCAGGAGCTCGGTCCGGTAGGGAAGAGGATGGAAACGGAGCACCTCACGACATTGATCTGGCAATCGATCACTCGGACACGGTTTGAGACCCTTCAATCGGTGACGAACCCGTCGTCACTCCGCGGGCAGGCCGCCCCTCGGATCCCGCTCCGGACCCATCGCCACCCATCACCCTCTCCTGCCCCTTGCCGGTCGCACCCACAGGGGGGCAAGATCTACCTTGCCGGTGCCGTCCGCCATGCTATGACCAACCGAGCTGCGCGGGTTTTGCATAAGTTGTTGCCCGCAAGCTACGTCCAAAAATGCCAAAAGCTGCCAATCCCGTGCTAGGCCAAACAGG
>DITU01000005.1 GCA_002422905.1 Verrucomicrobia bacterium UBA6176 | reverse complement strand
CTGTTCCACCATCGCCCTTTCGTGTGGCACATCTGGGACGGCCTCAAGAACGGCTTCAGCGCGTTGGTGAACTACCACCAACTGACCCACGCCCATCTGGAGAAGCTCACCTTCGCCTACCTCGGCGATTGGATTCGCCGCCAGCAAGCCGCCGTCGAGGCCGGTGAATCCGGCAGCGACGCCCGACTCCAGGCCGCCCGGGAACTCCAGGCCCGACTCCAGCTCATCCTCGCGGGCGATCCTCCGTACGACATTTTCGTCCGCTGGAAACCTCTCTCCCAACAGGCCATCGGCTGGCATCCCGATCTCAACGACGGTGTGCGCATGAACATCCGCCCCTTCGTCGAGGCCGGCGTTCTCCGCAAGAAGGTGAAAATCAAGTGGGACAAAGACCGCGGCAAAGAACCCCAGCGCGACAAGGCGGAGTATCCGTGGTTCTGGGGCTGGGACGAGGAGAAGCAGGATTTCGCCGGCGGCCGCGATTTCACCGGCGACCGCTGGAACGCCTGCCACTTCACGAACGAGTTCAAGAGGAAGGCGCGGACCCACTAGGATTTCGACATGCCCACGCTTGGCCACCACACCCGTCATTGCCTCTTCATCAGCAGCGTCCAGCGCGAGCTGGCGGCGGAGCGTCGGGCAGTGAAGGATTTCGTCGGGGCGGACCCTTTGCTGCGCCGGTTCTTCGACGTTTTCCTGTTTGAGGATTTGCCCGCTTCGGGGCGGCGACCCGAGGACGCCTACCTGGAGGAAGTCGATCGGGCGGCCATTTATGTCGGGTTGTTCGGCCATGAGTACGGTTCCACCGACGCCACCGGTCACTCGCCCACCGAGCGTGAGTTTGACCGGGCGACCGCTGCGAGAACAGAGCGCCTGATCTTCATCAAGGGCTCCGACACGGGACGCGATCCCCGCATGGCGGCCTTGATCGCCAGGGCGGGAAGTCAACTCATCCGCCGTCGGTTCACCGACCTCCCCCAATTGACCACCGGCCTGTACGCCAGCTTGGTTGAGTTCCTGGAGCGGCAGGGCGACATCCGCTTGTTGCCCTTCGATGCCGCGGCCTGTCCCCGGGCCACGTTGGAGGATCTGTCGGAGGAGGCGGTGGACGAGTTCCTCGCCCGAGCCCAGAAGAATCGTGGCTATGCCGTCGGCCCGGGGACGCCGCTCCGCTCCGCCCTGATGCATCTCAACCTGCTCGACGACGGTCGCCCGAGCCACGCCGCCGTGCTGCTCTTCGGGAAGGCACCCCAAAGGTTCCTGCCCACCTCCGAGGTCAAGTGCCTCCACTTCCATGGGACCGAGATCCGCAAGCCGATCCCATCGCATCAGGTGTACAAAGGCACCGTCTTCGCCCTGGTAGATCAGGCTTTGGACTTCGTGATGTCCAAGATCAACCGGCGAGTGGGGACGCGGTCCGAAGGTCCTCAAGCGCCGGTGGAGTATGAGATTCCCCGGGACGCGGTCGCCGAGGGCATCGTCAATGCCGTGGTGCACCGCGACTACGCCTCCAATGCCTCCGTTCAGGTGATGTTGTTCGCCGACCGCCTTGAAATCTGGAACCCGGGCGGCCTGATCCCACCGCTGACCTTCGAGGCCTTGCGGGGTCCGCATCCTTCGATCCCCCGCAATCCGCTACTGGCGGAGCCGATGTTCCTCGCGCGCTACATTGAGCGGGCGGGGACCGGGACCTTGGACATGGCTTCGCTTTCCAAGGAGGCAGGGTTGGCCGAACCCCAGTTTCGGTTTGAGCACGGGCAGTTCATCCAAGTCTTGTGGCGGCCCAAGGTGGTCACCCCCGAAGTCACCCACCAGGCTACCCACCAGGCTACCCACCAAGTCACCCACCAAGCTACCCCTGAAGTGGTGGCTTTGATGCTAGCCATGACCGGGGTCATGTCGCGCAGCCAGATTCAGGAGGCACTCGAATTGAAGGACCGTGTCAACTTCCGGAGGTTGTATCTTGCTCCGGCTCTGGCCGAGAACCTGATCTTACGGACCCTGCCCCAATCCATCAGCAGCCCACTGCAACGCTACCGTCTGACCCCGGCCGGCGAGGAGCTGCGCCAACGCCTGCTGGCAGCGCGCAAGGCCCTCCCCGCATCCTGACCCATGTCCCTCACTGTCGCTGATCACCTCGTCTCCGCCCTGCGCACGGCCGCCCGCGCGTTCACGCCGGGCGACCAGACGCCTCCCTGCGTCGTCCTGTGGCTGGACCCGGAAAATCTCTGGTCCGGAGTCCTTCCACAGCTGAGGGAAGCCCTCCCCGAGCTCTACCAACTCGGCGCCTATGCACCCGCCCAGAGGATCGGACCCGCGCTGTGGCTACGCTGCATCGAGGGCAGGACCATCGAAGGCGCACCCGCTCCGGAGGTGACTCCCATTTTCTACCTGCCCGGCGTCGGCAAGGAAACGCTGCGGGCGGTGGAAGACTGCTCAATGGAAGTCGCGGCCCTGGTGGAACTGCAGTTCCGGGGAAACGTCTGGCTCCACACCAACGGCAAGGAGTGGACCCCGGCGGCCTTCCTGGTCTCCAAGCACGGCGGTTTGTCCCTCGACCTCGCCAACGACCAGGCCACCCGGGAGGCGGTGATCCGTGCGCTGCCCAAGCTGCTGGAAGAGTCCGTCGAATCCCTCCGCGGCCGTCACATCGATGCCGACTTCCTCAACGGTCTGCTCGCTCCGGACGGCGTCGGACTCCTCCTCCGCTGGTTGAGCAACCCCGAGGCCTTCCAGAAGCAGCAAACACCGGCGGAATGGGAGGCCTTCTGCCATCAGACCCGCAGCGATTTCGGCCTGGATGTGATCAAGGACGGCCCATTGAAGGCGGCGAGACAACTCGCGGGACGCAACGGCGCCTGGGAGAAGGTCTGGACGCGCTTCGCCGACTCGCCGTCGAATTTTTCCGGGGTGGTTCATTGGCTGCGGAAGGCCGCCCCGAGGGAGATGTCGCTGTTCGATTCGGATCGAGCGGCCGAAGTGTGGCCCGATCACAACGACCAGGCGGAGTTGGCGCTTGCCGCTGCCATCACGGCCTTGGGGGATCGATCGCAGGACGAGGTCATCGAACGGCTCAAGAGCTTGGAATCAGCGGGTGCGAAACGGCGCGCCTATCCCTGGGCCAGGCTGGGGATGAGTCCGTGGGCCATGGTCCTCGAACCGTTACATCGGCTGGCCCTGGCCTGCGGGACAACGCCGGGCGCCCCCAACCCGGAGGCATTCGCCACCGCCTACGCGACGACCGGATGGAGGGTGGATGCCGATGCCATTGCCACCCTGGAAACTTCCAAGGTCCTGGACGATCCAAACCCGATCCTGAAAGTCGTTCGGGCGCTTTACCTCCCATGGGTCGATTCAACCGCCCGCCACTTGCAGGCTCAACTCGAAGCCAATGGAGCCAAGACCAGCAAGAGGACACCGGCCATCGAGCCGCAACGGGGAAGAGTCGTCCTGTTTGCCGACGGCCTGCGCATGGACATCGCCGCCCTGCTCCAATCCGAGTTGGAGTCGGAGGGGCATACGGCGAATCGCGATTGGGAGTGGTCCACCCTCCCTTCCGTGACCGCCACCGCAAAGCCGGCGGCCTCACCCATCTCCGCAAACGTCATGGGCAGCGAAACGGGAGAAGGATTTCAGACCCGGCTGATCGCGACCGGCCAGACTCTCACCCATGAGCGTTTCAAGAGTGCTCTGGCGGCAGCCGGCTGGCAGATCCTCGAACCAACGGAGGCAGGGAATCCCGAAGGGAGCGCCTGGACGGAGGCGGGTGCCATCGACAAGCGGGGACACAACGAGGGCTGGAAGCTGGCCCGGAGCCTGGCAGACGAACGACGCGACCTGATCGTCCGGATCAACCAACTCATCGCAGCCGGTTGGAAGGAGGTCATCGTGGTCACCGACCATGGATGGTTGCTCATGCCACTGGGACTTCCCAAGGTCGAACTCAAGGCGTTCCTGACCGAAGACCGATGGGGTCGCTGCGCTTCCCTCAAGCCGGGGGCTCAGTCCCATCAGCAGACCTACCATTGGCACTGGAACGAGCAGGTGGGAATTGTCTGCCCTCCCGGGGCCGGCTCCTACCGGGCCGGCACCGAATATTCCCACGGAGGCATCAGCCTCCAGGAGACGGTCATCCCCTACGTCACCGTAACTTCGGGAGCCGCCTCAAAAGGAGGCACCCGGATTGCAGAGGCCAAATGGAACCAGGCCACGTGTCGGGTGACGGTCTCCGGGGAAGCTGCCGGTTTCCTCCTCGACCTGCGGACATCCCTGGGCGACCCGGGCACCTCTCTCTTGGCCGACAAACAGCCGAGGGAACTGACCGCCGAAGGCAAGGCTACCCTCTTTCTGGAAACCGACGCCGATATCGGCCAACGAGCCGAAATCGTCCTGTTGTCGTCCAACAAGCAAGTCATCCACTCCCTTCCAACCACCCTCGGAACCTAACCCATGAGCGATACCTTCGATTCCATAGATTCCCTCGCGACCAAGGCCTTCGAGGGATATGTCGTCCGCAAGGACCTCGTGCGCCGTTTCAAGGGGCAGTATCCCGTCCCGACCTACGTCGCGGAGTTCCTCCTCGGGCGCTACTGCGCCTCCACCGACGAGGCGGAAATCGCCGAGGGCCTGAAAATCGTGGAGCGCCAACTCAGCGAGAAGACGGTTCGGGCGGGCGAACACGAACTGTTCAAGGCCCGGGCCAAGGACAAGGGGCAGGTCAAGCTCATCGACATCATCACCGCCCGGCTGGACGCCGCCACGGACTCGTTTGTCGCCACCCTGCCCAGCCTCCAGCTCAAGGACGTCCGCATCGCCTCGGAGATGGTCCACGACAACGAACGGATGCTCACGGGCGGTTTCTACGCCGAAGTGGAGGTCACCTACGACCCCACCATCGCCCAGGAACGCAATGGTCGACCCTTCGGCATCACCCACCTGCGGGAGATCCAACTGGCCAAGCGCGAAGTCCTGCCCGTCCTCTACAAGGGACGCGCCGCCTTCGCGACCGAGGAATGGAAACACTTCCTCATCCGGTCCGCCGGCATGGAGCCGGAGAAGCTCACTCCTCGTGCCCAGGATCTGGCCGTGCTTCGGATGGTTCCGTTCGTGGAGCGCAACTACAACGTCGTCGAACTCGGTCCCCGGGGAACCGGCAAGAGCCACCTCTTCCAACAGGTCTCTCCCTACGCGCACTTGGTCTCGGGTGGGAAATCTTCCGTCGCCCGGATGTTCGTGAACAACTCCAGCGGCCAGAGGGGATTGGTCTGCCAATACGATGTCGTCTGCTTCGATGAAGTCTCCGGCATCTCCTTCGACCAGAAGGACGGCGTGAACATCATGAAGGGCTACATGGAGTCCGGGGAGTTCAGCCGCGGCAAGGAAAGCATCCGAGCCGAGGGCGGCATCGTGCTTGTGGGCAACTTCGACGTGGACGTCCAGCATCAGCAGCGGGTCGGCCATCTCTTCGGCCCGTTGCCACCCGAGATGCGGATGGATACGGCCTTCATGGATCGTATCCACGCCTACATCCCCGGCTGGGACATTCCCAAGATCAGCAAGCAGGAACTCACCAACCATTTCGGTCTCGTCAGCGACTTTCTGTCCGAATGCTGGAACCAGCTTCGCCGCCAGAGCCGGCAGAATATCCTGGCCGGGCGCGTCCACCTCGGGGGAGCCCTCAGCGGACGCGATACCACCGCCGTTCAACGAACCGTCAGTGGTCTCATCAAGCTGATGTCGCCGGATCCGGAGGCCTTGGTGTCGGACGAACTGCTCGAATGGGCTGTGCGCCTCGCACTGGAGTGCCGCCGTCGGGTCAAGGAGCAGCAGAAACGCATCGTCGCCACAGAATTTCGGAACACCCAGTTCAGCTATTCCATGGGGGATGAGGGTGTTGAGAAGTTCGTTTCGACGCCGGAGCTATACAGCGAGGACAGCGTCGGCAGCGATCCGCTTCCTCCCGGCCAGGCTTGGGTGCTGTCTCCCGGCGGTGGCGAAGAAGGATGCGGCCTGTATCGGGTGGACGTCACCGAGGGCCCCGGCGGCGGGGTAAGGATCCTCAACCAACCGGCACCACCCGCCTTCAAGGAGAGCGTTCGTTGTGCCGAGCAAAACCTGTATGTCCGCGCCCGTGAATTGGTGGGAGATCGCGACCCCCGCCAGCACGAGTTCTCCATCCAACTCCGGGCCTTCGACGCCGCCAAAAGCGGCACCTCCGTCGGAGTGGGAGTCCTACTGGCCCTGTGCTCGTCACTTCTTCAGAAGAGCTTGAAGGGTGGCACAGTCGTCACTGGCGGGCTCAACCTGGGCGGCTCCATCGAACCGATCTACAACCCGATCTCCGTCGTCGAGGTGGCCGTGGAAAAAGGCGCAGCCAACATCCTCATGCCCATCTCCAGCCGCCGGCAACTCAACGACCTCCCCGATGAGATCGCCGCCAAGATCACCCTCCACTACTACCTCGATGCGAGGGATGCGTTGTTGAAGGCGCTGGGGGCTTGAGGGAAGGAACCATGGTGAATCCACTCGTGCCTCGCGGAATCCGAGACGCCGACACTGAGTCCATCCGCCAAGGACTTCCCATGGGCAATCCTGACCCTATCAACGAGATCGAAGCAGCCCGGGTAAAGTAATGGGGTCAGTCCCGTATTGTTGACATTTCGTCCCTGTCTCTCCCCCGCCCCCTCAGAAGAAACCTGGCCGTTTCCCCACCAGATTGTGTCGGAGCGAGCACGCGGTTGGGCAGAGCCTGCGGGCGGAAGAGTTGGAAGGATCAGCGAAATTCCAACTCGGCACGCCTCCCCCAAGGAAGGTCCGACCGCGCTGTTCCGTAACGCTCCAACCTATGGTACAACCGACCCAGGATGTTTTGAGGAGCGGGGTATCGTGCAGGCGTTGGAAGGTTCGTCGAATGAGGAGTTGTTGGCGTCGTTGGCGGGGAGACCGGCGGCGGTGCTGTGGACTGGGAAAAGAGCAGAGTGGGTCATCCACAGATTTCACCGATGACACAGATATCTAGGGCTGTTGCCAA
>DITU01000061.1 GCA_002422905.1 Verrucomicrobia bacterium UBA6176 | reverse complement strand
CAAGGTGATGCTCTACCACTGAGCTAACCGCGCATCCGGAAATCGGAAGGCCGACAATCTATGGAGCTGACCAATCGGTTCAAGGCCATTTTTGGTTCCTGACGATTTCGGCAACGCATCTTGCACTTCTCCCTTCCCACACTCCGCGTTCTCGGCGCCTCCGCGCGAAACCGTCCCCGTCCCATCGCCCCGACCACCAAACCGGCCGACACCAGGCCCGTGAGATCCCGCAACCGGCCCGGTCTCATTGATAACCTTCACCCTCCACTCCAGGCATTGCCGTGAAAACCCTCCCAAAATCCATCCCCGGCCGCATCCGCCTCGCCACCCTCCTTGTCCTGCTGCTGCTCGTTGCCGCCCATTTCAGGATCGATCGCGTCGCCGCCTATGCACTCTCCGGAAAACAGGAAGGCGACATCCTCTTCCAATCCCTTCCCCGCGGTGAACTCGTTGATGCCATCGAGGGGGTGACCGGCTCCGATTGGCGCCCCCACGAATCCTTCATCCGTTCCATGGAAAACGGCCGGCTTCCCCTCGACCGTCTGATGGTCACCCCGGTCAGCCTGACCCGCGATCCACAGTTGGTCCGGGTGTTCTGAACACCGGGAACCGCAGGGGCGCAGCCGGACACTGCACCGTATTGACCACCAACCCGATGGGCGCGCAGTCACAGTTGACTGACGTCCCAGGGTCCTTCCCTCTCCACGCGATACCGGCGACAGGCTGTCGCCGCTCCAGTCGGCGCCCTACACCCCGTGCATCGGGTTCTCCGCCCCACGCAACCCGCAACCCGCCCCATTGCCGGAATCCATCCGGAATCCGGCTTGGCGGATTTCCTGATCCGCATTAGTACGTCTGCGTATGAAATCGCCCGAGAACTTCGATGTCGTCGTCGTCGGGGCCGGTCCCGCCGGTTCCTCCGCCGCCACCGCCCTCGCCCAGCACGGCCGTCGTGTCCTCGTTCTCGAACGCGAAAAATTCCCGCGCTATCACATCGGCGAATCCCTCATCCCCTTCACCTACCACGCCCTCGAACGCATCGGGATGATCCCCCGCCTCCGTCAATCCGCCTTCACCCGCAAGTATTCCGTCCAGTTCGTCTCCCCTTCCGGCCGCGCCTCCCAACCCTTCTACTTCTACAACCGCTACGACCGCGAAACCGTCGCCCAGACCTGGCAGGTGCTCCGTAGCGACTTCGACCAGATGCTCGTCGACAACGCCCGCGAACACGGCGTCGAAGTCCGGGAAGAAGTCGAGGTCGTCGAACTCCTCCGCGACGGTGACCGTCATGTCGGTGTCCGTGCCCGTACCCGCGACGGCCAGGAATACACCGTCCACGCCCCCGTCACCATCGATGCCACCGGACGCGAGGCCATCGCCGCCACCCACAACGCCTGGCGTCGACGCGATCCCAAGCTGAACAAGGTCGCCGTATGGACCTATTACGAAGGAGCACTGCGCGATCCCGGCATCGATGAAGGCGGCACCACCGTGGCGTTCATCCCCGACAAGGGCTGGTTCTGGTACATCCCCCAACACAACAACCGGGTGTCCGTTGGCGTCGTCGCCGATGGCAAGTACCTCGCCCGCGACGGCGTCAAGGATCCCGAAACCATCTTCCATCGGGAGGTGAAGGAGAACCGATGGATCGAGGAACACCTCGCGCCCGGTCGTTGTCTCGGCGAGTACTGGCTCACGGCGGAGTACACCTTCCGCTCCCAGTACTGCGCCACCGACGGCCTGCTGTTGGTGGGGGACGCCTTCGGATTCCTCGACCCTGTCTTTTCCAGCGGCGTGATGCTGGCCCTCAAGAGCGGGGTGATGGCCGCCGACACCATCCATGAGGCTTTGAGCGCCGGTGATGTCTCGGCCGCACGATTCTCCGGATACGGTGCAGCCATGTCTTCCAGCATGGAGAACATGCGCAAGCTGGTGTACGCCTTCTACGATCCCGAGGTCAGTTTCCGCACGGTGGCGGACCGTCATCCGAGCGTGGCCGACGATCTCACCGACTGTCTTTCAGGCGACGTCGACAAGGATTTCAGCCGGATGTTCGCGGCCTTTGCCGAGATTACCCAGATTCCTGAGCCCCTGCCCTTCGGAATGCCCAAGGGGTTTGAAACGAAGCCGGCGATGGCGACGGCTTGAGCGTTCCCGGTGTCCGGGGCACCCTGATCCGCACAGGATGAATCTCGTCCAGATCACCCCGGGGGCCGGCGGCATGTATTGCGGAAACTGTTTCCGCGACAATGCCTTGGTGGCCGCTCTACGCCGACAGGGTCATGACACGGTCATGGTGCCGCTTTACCTGCCCATGACCCTCGACGAAACCGCCTCCCACACCAACACGCCCACCTTCTTCGGCGGCATCAACGTCTTCCTCTCCCAGAAGATTCCCGGCTACCACGCCGCCCCCGCCTGGTTCCGCTCCCTCTTCGATTCTCCCCGCCTTCTCAAGTGGGCTTCCGGCAAGGCCGCCAAGACCCGCGCCTCCGATGTCGGCGAACTCAACCTCTCCATGCTCCGGGGCGAGGAAGGTCATCAGACCCGGGAACTCAATGATCTCGTCGCCTGGCTCGGCAACCTGCCGCGCCCGGATGTCGTGTTCCTCTCCAATGCCCTCCTCGTCGGTTTCGCACGGCGCCTCCGCGAAACCCTCAAGACCCGGGTCATCGTCTTCCTGCAAAGCGAGGAAGCCTTCCTCGATTCCATCCCCGATCCCTGGCGCAGCGAAGCCTGGAAAACCCTCGCCTCCCGTGCCCATGACGTCGATGGCTGGATCTCCCCCAGCCGCTATTTCGCCGATCGCATGCAGCAACGGCTCGGACTCGATCCCGCCCGGCTCCGCGTGGTTCCCAACGGCATCAGCCTCGAAGGCTACGACCGGATCCCGGCCCGGCCCATCCCCGCCCCGGGAGCTCCCCTCACCCTCGGCTTCTTCGCCCGGCAATGCCCAGAGAAGGGCCTCGACATCGTCATCGATGCCTACATCCGGCTCAAACGCGATGGCGCCTTCCCCAACCTGTTCCTGCGGGTCGGCGGCGGTTGCGGCCCGTCGGACGAACCGTTTGTGGCGGAACAGAAATTGAAGCTCCGGAAAGCCGATCTCCTCCAAGGGGTCGCCTTCCATCCCAATGTGTCGCGCGAGGAGAAGATCGCCTTCTACGCCGCCTGCGATGTCATCTCGGTCCCGGGCCGCCATCCTGAAGCCTTCGGCCTTTACCAGATCGAGTCCATGGCCGCCGGCACTCCCCTGGTCCAACCCTCCTCCATCACCTATCCCGAAATCCTCGGTGATACCGGCGGAGGCAACCTGTGCGGCGAGAACTCTCCCGAAGCCCTCGCCGATGCCCTCCGCCCGTTGCTCGACAATCCCGCCCGACTCCGCCAACTCGGCGAGGCCGGTCGACAATCGGTCTTCAGCCGGTACTCCGACGACGCCATGGCCCGGGGGACAATGGATGCCGTCCATTCCCTCCTGCCGGAACTCGCCGGTCGTTGATCCCCATCCCACCCAACCCCCTTCTCCATGCCCTTCGAGTTCAAGACCACCCGCCGCGTCGAGTTCAACGAGACCGACATGGCCGGCATCGTCCACTTCACCCAGTTCTTCCGGTACATGGAATCGGTCGAACACGCCTTCCTCCGTTCCCTCGGCTTCTCCGTCATCCTGCCCGGTCATCAACCCCCGCTCGGATTCCCCCGGGTCCATGCCTCCTGCGATTACCGTCGTCCCCTGCGCTTCGAGGAAGTCATGGAACTCCACCTGATCGTTCAGGAAAAACGTCCCCGCACCCTCACCTACCGCATCCATATCCGCCGCATCGAACCCGGCCCCGTCGAAGAGGTCGCCGTCGGCCGCCTTGTCGTTGTCTGCGTCGCCCGCAAGCCCGACGGCGGCATCGAAGCCGTGCCCATCCCCGATTCCCTCGCCTCCCTCATCGAAGTCGCTCCCCCCGATCCAAACCCAACCGGCACCTGAAAGGCAGCTCAACCACATCCCGCGCAGCCGTGCGATGGGAGGAAGGATTCACAACAAAGGGGCCAAGGGTGCAATGAAGACACTGACCTCGCGGCCCTTCCAGTCGGTTCCGCCTTCGTCCCTTCGCCCCTTTGTTGTTCCTCCACGCGCCCCTCCGGCTCCGCCTCTGCCTTCGTCCCT
>DITU01000065.1 GCA_002422905.1 Verrucomicrobia bacterium UBA6176 | reverse complement strand
AAGATCCAGCCGAGACGACCGATCCAACTGCATGGAGACGGCTAAGCCGAGAAGGTTCCTCTGATCCATCCCGAAAACCGAATCCAACGCCATCATCCAGGTCTCAAGCCAATTTCCTGCATACGCTCCACGGGGCCTCACTCAACCGCTGCTTCCAAGGCCGTCAGGTCGACCAGCGCCTCCGGATCCGCCTTCGCTGCCCACGCAATCCCACGGAGCACCAGCAGGCGGTAGTAAGGATCGTCGAGCGTCCAGAAGTAATGGCCAAGGATGCTGCCAAACACCCGACCCGGCCCCCGTTCATGGGTCCAGACCAACGGTCGACGTTCCCCATCCACCCGGGCCCAACCCAGAAGCCGGATCTTCGTCGGATCACCCACCAGCGGCCAATACGGTTCGTCGAGGAATCGCATCCGCCGGGGCAGGCCGCGGGTCAGCGGCGAGGGTTCTTCCGTCAGCTCAAGTTCAAACGGCATGTGCCGATAGGAAATGCCGGGATGAGCCGACAACCCGAGGCGTTCGGCCAGGGGCAACGGTTCCTTGTCGGCAATGACGGCGGAATGCAGGACGACCACCCCTCCGCCGCGGGCCTGGAAGGCGTCCAGCGCTGCATAACGGGAAGCACTCCAATCGTGGTTCCACGTATAGAAGACCACGGCGTCGGCCCGGGCCCATTGCTCGGCGGTCGGCCATTCCCAGGCCTTTTCAACCACCGTCTTCCGCGCCGCCCTGTCCAGCAGTCGCTGCCACTTGGTCTGCCACGCCGGATAATCATGTTGTCCGGGACCGTGATCCTGCTTGGAAGCCACCAGGATCAAATGGATGGGCCGGCCATCCTCCGTCCCCTTCGGAACCTGTGGCAGGCGCGCAACCTCGTCGCGGGTACGCACCGGTCTGGCCCAGGCGAGAAACGTGAGCAGGTCGCGGAGTTGCGCGGGTTCCAGGGTGTCGAGCAGGCCGGTGGGCATCAGGCTGCCTTCCGCCGGCACAACCCGGAGGACATCCTCCCTCGACCAACGCTGTACCCGACCCTCGACGTCGGCCAACACCACCTCCGCCGGGGTCGACGAAGGCCGGAGGAAACCGGCGTGCGACTCGCCGGATCGCGTCTCCACCAGGTGGGTGACGTACTCCGGATGAAGCGTCGCGGAGGGCTCGCGGATATCCCTCACAATGCTGGGGATGTCCCGGTGGATCAGGTTGGAAAGGTCCGGTCCCGCGCTGCCGCCCTCTCCCTGGATCCGATGACACTTCGCGCATTGCAACCGGCCAAAGAACAGCTCGCGGCCGTTCTCCCAATCGCCATCCGGCTTCTCCGGGGGCCGGCTGCTGGTGCCTGACGAGGCCCGGGCTGGAGGCGCCCACGCGACGAGTGCTGCTCCAACCTCAGGAGAGCCCGGGACCGTGCCATGGGCCAGGCTCCGGCATCCTTCCGTCAGGTCGTACTCCAACTCCACCTCGTCCCCCGACCCATTGGATCCGGCCGCGGACCGAAGGCCTTGCATCGTGAAAACGTATTGAACCGGAAGCGGGTGGGGATCCGTTTCCAAAACCAGGAGTCTTCCGCCGTCCTCGAGTCGTCGCGAAACCACCGCCAGGCGCGCCCGCGGCACGGCCGCCTGCTGCTCCACCACCGCGTACGGCGGCCGGAGGACCTCATGTCGATCCCCGGCGCTCACATACTCGCCGAATCCAATCCCCAGCTCCGCCAATGCCGGTGGATGGATGGGGCGGTCAAATCGGACCCGGACCTGTGTCGCGCTTTCGGGCCAGATCGCGATCGGTTGCGGGGCGTCGGGACGATCATGGGTGATCTGGAAGATCCGTCCCGGGCCCTGGGGACCGGTGCCCCAGTCGGGCGGCCCGCTGTGGCAACAGACATACAACGCGCCTTTCGGCGAGATCGCCAGATCCACGGTCAGCAGCGAAAGCCGGGCAATGGTCCGGGAACGTCCGAAGTAGCCCGTCGGAGTCCGGGCCAGTGACGCACTCCAGATCCGGCCGCGGGATTGGCCGGCGATGAGGACTTCACCAGCCCAGTGCGCCGGTCCAAACCGGCCCTGCGCCGGGGCCGAAGGCAACGGGATGCCCGACCCCGGGGCAGGGTCGGGATTCAGGGGACCGCGCGGTTCGTTGAACACCAGGCCGCAGGCGCTCTGATGCTGGGGCCCGAGCCCGAGCACGGGGGGTTCATCGGTGACACCCGGCAGCCAACGCTCGTGCCGGGGCGGAAATCCATAATGCTTCCCCATCTGGATGTGGTTCAACTCGTCGAGCGGATTGCCGTCCGGCATCCAGGTCTCCCCTTCCTGATCCGTGTTGAACAGGTCACCTGCGGCATTGAAGGCCAGACCCACCGGAACCCGGATCCCCGTCGCCAGCGTGGTCAACGCACCCGTCCGGGGATCGAATCGCTGGATGGTCCCCCGACGCGACGAAAGGTCGTAGAGCGAGAATTCGTCGTCAGCACCCCCGGCTTCCCGCCAGCGACCGACCGACTTCAACCAGTCGGTCTCAACCGGGGTAAGATCGCCACGTCGCTTCAACCGGAACGCATTGGCGTAGTTCTGCACCACCAACCCGAAATACACACGGCCCTCCGCATCCAGGGTGACCGCCGTCGCATCGACATTGCCGGAAGCAGTGTCCTTGGCCGGCCAGTCCCTGGACACCACCAACTCCTCGTCAGCACGGTTGTCCCCATCCGTGTCCCGCAGTCGTGAAACCTTCCCGCTGCTCGATACGTACAGGCCGTCCGTCGACCAACACATCCCCAACGGAACAGTCAGCGGACTGCGATCCCACCAGACCTCGGCCCGATCCTCCAACCCGTCGCCGTCGGTGTCGATGAGCCGCCAGACCCGACCATCATAACCCAGCGAGGTCAGGGTGCCGTCCGGGGCGAAACGCAGGTTGTTCTGGTTGCTGAGCTGGACGGGAAGCTCCCGAACCGTGAACCCCGGAACGAGCATCCGGACCGGCACGGTTTCAGCAATGGCCCCGCCGTGAGCCAGGGACAGCAGTGCACCCAACGCCAGAAGTGCGGGCCAGAATGGCGAGGAAAGCGGCTTCACAGGCCAAAGCCTACGGATCCTCCCGGCAAATACAGCGCCAACCTTCCTGCCGCAAACCCGGCAAGAAAAATGGGAGGCAAGAGGAGGCAATGGGGTCGCGTCTATATATTTGACAATTGAGCCCGGCCCGATGGTTTGGGCCGCGCTCCTGCACCTTGGTTCGCAGCCCCTGAACGGGCCGCGCATCCATCCAGATCTCGAATATTTAGACGTGCCCCTTTGCCGTCCTTTCCCAATTCCCGGCCACGGCAGGAAGGCCACTCGTTCAATCGCTGCGACCATGTCGCCCGCTGCCACCTCCCCCCAACTCAGCCCCCGGAACCCGCCCATTGGCCCCCATGACACACCAACCCGTCCCACGTCGGGCCAGGGAAGCGGCCCGCGATGATAGAGAGTCCACACCGCCGTCATCAAAGTCACCGTCCACAACTCCCACCCATGTCCAAACGCCTTTTGCCAATCCTCCATGCCGGACTCCTCTCGACCCGGCTCCGTCACCTCGCCGCGGGCGGCACACTCCTAGCCGCCCTCAGCCCTCAATCCCTCGCCATCGATTGGTATGTGCCGAAACCCGAATACTCGATCGCGCGCAATTGGAACGAGCGGGTGCTGGAAGGCATCCGGATGGACACGCCGCATCCTCCGGGACAGGCCCGGAACCTGTTCTCCTTTTCGGTCGCCATGTACGACGCCTGGGCCGCCTTCGACACGAACGCCGTGGGCTTCGTCTATCGGGCCAAGCACACCGCGCCAGACGTGCCCGCCGCACGTCGCGAGGCGATCAGCTATGCGATGTACCGGATGATGCTGGAGCGTCATGCCTTCTCCCGCACTGCGACCAACCAGGCCGCCGCCAACCCGGCCTTCATGACGGCCCTCGGATACGATCCGGAGAACCTTTCGCGCGATCCATCCACGCCGGCCGGGATCGGCAATCAGGTCTACGATGCCGTCTCCGCCTATTTCCTGGAGGACGGTTCCAGACAAACCGCCGGAACACCCTTCCCCACCGCCAATCCGCCGGTTGCCTATCCCGACTATCCCCCCGGACACCCGCGCCGTTACGTCTTTTCCAATCCGCCCATCAATCCGTTCCTGCCCGGCATCAATGACGGAACCAACAACACGGTCGTGGACGTCAACCTGTGGCAGCGGATGATCGTCGTCGGTTCCATCGATCAGAACGGCTTTCCGCAGAATCCGCTCCAGGGCTACCTGGGTGCCCAATGGACGTGGGTCAGGGCCTTCTCGCTCAGTCGTACGGATGAGAACCAGCCCTGGATCGATCCCGGTCCGCCGCCATTCCTGGGCACGGACAGGGATGCGGAATTCAAGGAGAACCTGGTGGCAGTCATCCGCGCGAGCAGCGAGCTCACCACCGATGATGGGGTCCTGGTGGACATCTCGCCGGCGACCATCGGCAACAACACGCTCGGGGCGAATGACGGACTCGGCTACGCCACCAATCCCGTCACCGGCCAACCCTATGTGCCCGCCAACGTCCTGCGCGGCGACTTCACCCGCGCGCTCACGGAGTTCTGGGCGGATGGTCCTTCCTCCGAAACCCCGCCGGGCCACTGGAATTCAATCGCCAACCATGTTTCCGATGACCTGACCTCATACCGGATCGGTGGCACCGGCCCTGAAATGGATCGGCTCGAATGGGACGTGAAGCTCTACTTTTCCCTGAACGCCGCCGTCTTCGATGCCGGGTGTGCGGCCTGGAGCATCAAGCGTCACTACAACGCCTGGCGCCCCCTCAGCGCCATCCGCTATTGCGGTGGCCTCGGTCAGTCCAGCAATCCCGCCGGAACTTCCTATCACACCAACGGCCTTCCCTTGGTCCCCGACCTGATCGAACTGGTCACGGAAGAGACGGTGAACTCCGGGCGTCATGCCGGACTCACTCCCGGCAAGATCGCGGTGCTTTCCTGGCCGGGACAACCCGAGTTTCCTGCCGAACAGACCAGTGGCGTGAAATGGCTGCACGCCGAGGACTGGATGACTTATCAGAAGAAGACCTTCGTTACGCCCGGCTTCCCCGGCTACGTGTCGGGACACAGCACCTTCAGCCGCGCCGCAGCCGAAGTCATGACCGCCATCACCGGCTCCCGATGGTTCCCGAACGGTCTCGGCACTTATACCCTTCCCGCGCTCGTCAACGAAGCCGGCCCCACCCAGCCCGTCACCCTGCAATGGGCTTCCTACTACGATGCCGCCGATCAGGTCGGACTCTCCCGCATCTGGGGCGGTATCCACCCGCCGGCCGATGACATAGCCGGGCGCCACGTCGGGGCGCAGGTTGGACAAACTGCCTGGGCACTCGCCCGGAAGTTCTTTGATGGCACGGTCGACGAAACGGAGATCAACCTCGCCACCCGTCCACTGGACGGGGGCTCCGTGGAATTGCGATTCAACGCGGTTCGGGGCCTCTTCTACAAAGTCCACAGTGCGGCGACCGTGGACGGACCCTACACGGCGGGCACCAGCGCCCTGGCTCTTGAAGCCTCCATCGCCAGCACCAACGCACCCACCGATGCGCAGAAATTCTTCCGTGTTTCCTCATCCCTCAATCCCTGAAGCACCGGTCCGGGCGGGGCGGCAAAACCCACTGCCATCCCGCCGCCCGTTCCGCCGGGCCTTCACCCTGATCGAGTTGCTGGTGGTCATCGCGATCATTGCCATCCTCGCCGGGATGCTCCTCCCCGCACTCGCCCGGGCGAAGAGCAAGGCGCAGCGGATCACCTGCATCAACAATCTCCGTCAGGTCGGACTCGGACTGCGGCTTTGGGCCGACAACAACGACAGCAAGTACCCTTGGAAAGTTGATCAGGCCCTGGGTGGCGGTAAACCGAGCGGAGCCAGCAATGTCCGGGTCAACTTCCAGCTTTCGCTCGCTTCCAACGAGCTCGCCGCCACCCGGATCCTTCTTTGTCCAAGCGATGTCAGAAAGGTTCAGGCCACCAACTTCGCATCCCTGGCACTGACCAACATCAGCTACGCCCTGTGCCTGGAGGCGGATGACAGGCGACCACGGGTCATCCTCGCAAGCGACCGTGGCATCAGCGGCTTCGACTTCACCGGCCTCCCGAACAACGTCAACTGCTTCGTCCTGTCGTCACCCGACACCGCCGCCCGCACGGCGAAGTGGCGGCGCGACGTCTGCCACGGTGCGAACGCGGGCAATGTGATCCTGGGCGACGGCTCAGCCCAGCAACTGAACGATCCACAGCTCGTTCAAACCCTGCTGGGCTACGATCTCGCCACGGAAACCGACGACGGAAACCTTCAGTTCTTCTATCCGTGATCCGGGGAATTCCTTGAAGGGTTCCCCGATGTCCCCCAGCCAGGGTGTGCATCGCTGACAGTCTTCTGGCTTCATCCACCACCGTCGCAAGGTTGCACACCTGGATGCGGATCCGGCCTTTGACCCGATCCGCCTCAAATTGAGCCCAGAAAAGGGCGGCTTCTCCCGGTGCGATCCCCTTGCGGAACTCGGCGAACCGAAGGGCATTGCCCAATTCATACTCATTCAACGGGGTGAGGGTCAGCACCGTCCGCTGCCGCTTCAACCATCCCACAGCCCGGGTCGAATGGACGTCGTTCCCATAGAGGGAAAACAGAAAGCTCGTGTCCGCGCAGATCACCATTCTCCGGAAGCTTCGTGGACAATCTCCCGTGATTCCGCCCCTGAAAGCACCCGGGCCTTGGAACGATCCCGCTTCACCGCCGGGCTTCGGGACCAATCAACCGTTTGCGTGGATCGATCCTGCTCAGGGATGAGCCGGGCAATGGCCTTTCCGCGCTGGGTGATGACAATCTCCTCCCCCGCGTCAATCCAGCTCAGCAGGCTGGTATAGCGATTCCTCAGGTCTCGGACGGTTGCCGTCTTCATGATGCTCGACTTGGAGCACATCCCTGAGTGTCAAGCACTGCCACGTGCACGGGGGACCCATCCCTCCGGGCTCGAACCCCGACGCGTTTTGACAATTCCCTGACAACCCAGGCAACGCCTCCGGGCGCAATGCGCAAAGGGACATCGACCGGGGATGCGGGAGATCCAACTCCTGCCACCCACCGTTTCCTGCCCGGGTTCCGGCATTGTGCCGACGACCCGTTCGGCGTTGAGTTCCCAAGTCTCCGCATGTCCATGGGCCAAGCCTTCCTCCACCGACAACTGCTGCTGGTCCTGCTCCCGATCCTGGCGCTGGCGGTGTTCGGTGCCTTGGGCCTGCGACGCGACCGTTCGGCACTCGAAACCGAAGCCCGCGACCGCGCCTCGGCAGCAACGGGCCAGTTCGTCGAACGGTTCGCAGCCGAGTGGCCGGTCGCATTCCAGAAAACGTTGGCTGCGGCGGCGGTGGAGGGGGATGGATTGGGCGAACGCTCCATGGAACTGCGTTTCGATCCGGTGTTGCGCTTGATACAGCCCATCGAATCCCCCGACGCACCGACTCCCCCGGCATGGCGACGCATCCTGTCCGACTCCACCCGGGCCGCCCTCGAAGAACTGCGGCAAGCCGAGGCTTCGGGAAACATCGAACGTATTCGCGAACAGGCCGCGATCCTGCAAGCGCCGGGTGCCTCTCCACCCGTGATTCAATCCCTGGCCGAGTTGTCGCTGCTCCGGACAGGAGCGATCACCAACGAGCCGAGCGCGGCCATGCTGGCCCTGGCGCAGCGCGCTCTGGAGGAACAGTGGGTGAACGAAGCCGGTATCCCGGTGGCAATGTCAGCAGCGCTGTGGTTGATCGTGAAGGATCCGGCGGCCATGCGCTCAGCGGAAGGCATGTCGATCGCGGAGGTCCTCGTCCGGGAACAACCTTCGATCCTGACACCCCGCCTTCTGGCCGCCCTGCGGACCATTCCGGGCGAATCGGCTGACCAGGAGCGCATCGAAGCCCTGACCCGGGAATGGTGGGTGCTGGAAAAACGGCGCGCAGTGGCCCGTCAACTGCGGGAGTTCCTGTCTTCGGGCACACTTCCCGCAAAACCGTTCTGGGTGGATGCGAACCGTCGCCACTGGCTGGCCGTGTGCCGGATCGGTGAATCGGGGTTGACGGTGCGCTTGTACCTACGGGAGACAGTCGAGCAGTCGGTGGTGGCCGCACGGCAAGCCATCGGGAGCGTGGGGCTGCCGGCTGGAATCCGGATCGGTGTCAGTCTCTCCGGCGAGTCCCTCGCATCGGAGATCTCCCCTGATGGCCCGGCCTTCGCCGAGGTGATTCGCCAGATCGGGAACGGCAATTCGGGCGTCGAGGGCGACCTGATGTTGGAAGCCCGGTTCCGCGCGGAATTGCACGAACCGCAGGCGCTGTTCGGTGCGCAGGTCCGCCAACAACGACTCTTCGCGGGATTGCTCGCCGGCGTGGTGGGCGTCGCCGGGGTCGGTCTCTGGCAAACGCGACGGGCATTCCTCCGCCAGTTGGCCTTGAACGAGGAGAAGACCAATTTCGTGTCTGCCGTCTCCCATGAACTGCGATCCCCACTGGCGTCGCTGCGTCTGCTGGCGGAGGCGTTGGCGGAAGGACGCGCCGAAGACCCGGCCAAACGACGCGAATACGCCGCGTTCCTCGTCCAGGAAACCCGCCGACTCGGTACGCTCGTCGAAAACGTCCTCGATTTCTCCCGGATCGAACAGGGCCGGAAAGTGTACGTACGGGAACCCATCGACCTGCCCCGCCTGGTCCGCGAGACGGCACGGATCCTCGTCCCGGTGGCGGAGGAACGGGACGTGACGCTGCGGGTGGAGGTGAGCCGTGAAGCCGAAACATTCGAGGTCGCCGCCGATGCACCGGCGTTGCAGCAGATGCTCCTGAACCTGGTGGACAATGCGTTGAAACACGCGCCGCCGCGCTCCGTGGTCGACGTGCGATTGGAACCGGGACCCGATCACGAACGCCCGGTCCGGATGATGGTCCGCGATGCCGGCCCCGGAATACCCGCCGAAGATCACGAGCGGATCTTCGACCGCTTCTTCCGACGCGGCTCGGAACTTCGTCGCGACACCCAGGGTGTCGGTCTGGGACTGGCCATCGTCCGGCATGTGGTCGAAGGCCACGACGGCCGGGTCTGGGTGGAAAGCGAACCGGGTCAGGGCGCGACCTTCTTCGTCGACCTGCCCATGGACAGCCGAGCTACGAACTCATGATCCCGCCAAGACAGTTTGATCCACAGATTCAGGGGCGGGCGCATCTCGAAGAGCCAAACCCCCGGCACGGGTCGCTTCAGTCTCTTCCGTCCCTTCCGTCTCTCCCTCTGCGAAATCTGCCGCTCCCTGAGCTGCCGTGTTTCCCATGACTGCCCCAACTCCACGGATCCTGGTGATCGAGGATGAAACCCCCATGCGGACCGCTCTGGCCGATGCCCTGGGCTCCGCCGGTTTCCGCGTGCTCACCGCGGCCGATGGCGAGGCCGGCCTGAAACGCGCCCTCGATGAACAACCGGATCTGGTCCTGCTCGATGTGATGATGCCACGTCTCGATGGGTTCGCCGTAGCAGCCGAGTTGCGGCGGCTCGGCCGCGACCTGCCCATCCTGATGCTGACCGCAAAGGGTCAGATCGAGGATCGGGTCCGGGGACTCGATCGCGGGGCGGATGATTACCTGATCAAGCCGTTCAGCACCGGCGAACTCCTGGCGCGGGTCCGGGCATTGCTCCGGCGATTTCATCGGGCCCGGGGAACCACACTGACCGTCGTGGAGTGGGCCGATGTCCGCGTGGACTTCGCACGGCTCGAAGTTCGACGCGCCGACAAGGCGGTTCATCTGACGGCGAAGGAGTTCGCGTTGCTTCGCCTGTTGGTGGAATCGGCCGGTGAAGCCGTTTCACGGGAGCAATGTCTCGACCGGGTCTGGGGCGTCACCGCCTTTCCCACGACCCGGACCGTGGACACCCATCTGGCAAGCCTTCGTTCCAAGCTGGGCCCCGCCGCCGGAAGCCGTATCCGGACCGTTCACGGCATCGGATATGCCTGGGAGGCGAAGGATGTCTGAACCTTTTCAAAAGCATGACAATTGGCTGGGCTTGGAACGGCAATGTGGGCGGCAGAAAGGAAGAATCATGAGGATCAAGACAACGATGGCGGTGCTGCTCGGATGCGCGTGGTTGACCCTGGCCCAATCGCCCGACCCGGTGCGCGAGGCGCTCGAACGGGGATTGGCCGCGGAGGAATCCGGACAGGATCTCACCGGCGCGACCAAAGCCTATACCGATGCCGTCGCCGCCGCGGATGCACGACGTTCCACCCACGCGACCGCGCTGTTCCGACTGGCCGAAGTCCAGCGACGACAAGGCAGGACCAACGAAGCCACGGAACTGTATCGGAGGGTGCTGGCCGAGTTTCCGGAACAGTCCGAAATGGTGGCAGCGTCGCGACGCCACACGGGCGGGGCCGGACCTGTCGCGAGCCTTTCCGGCAATTCCCTGACTGTTCAGCGACTGCGGATGCGGGAGCAGGATCTCCTGCAAGCCGAGCGCGACCTGGCCCTCGCGCAGGATCGATTCGATCACTACCAGCGTCTCAATGATGACCAACGACTCCAATGGCTGGCCCGCGAAGTGCCGACCTCTCGGGCACGGATGCTGTTGGAGAAAACCGCGACGAGTCAGCAGGAGTTGACCATCCTGATGACCAAGGTCGGACGCGGACATCCGGATCGGGAGGCAGCGGAGAGCCTTTTAAGGGCAATCGAAGACCAGGTTCATCAAGAGACCAGTTCCGCCCGGGAAGCCCTCCAATCCGAAATGACCTTCCACAAGGGCCGGGTGGCAGGCCTCAGCGAGCAGGTGCGCGAATTGGAAAAACAAGCCGCCGCCGCACCGGGAGCACCCGGCGCCCAGGGGGCAGGTTTGGGCGCAGGACCCTTGAACGAGGCCGAACGGTTGCTCGAAGACGAGATCCGCGTGGCGGAACAACAACTCGTGATCGAACAACGAAAGTTCGAAGCCGGCCGCGGCTCAACCGAGGAAGTCCTCAAGGCCCAACGCGAGGTGCTGAACCTCAAACGCCAGTTGGCCGAGAAGCGCCAACGTCGGGACCTGCTCGATGTCGTGCCTTCGGCCGGGAACTCCAAGACCGAGACCCCGGAGAAATCGCCACCAGCAGTGGATGAGGAAGAAAAGGAAATCGCCCGGCTCAAGGGCCTATACCGGAACAGTCCCGACCTGCTGAACACCCCAGGACCGAGTGGAACTGCATTGGAAAAGGCTGCAAGCGAAGGGAAGACCCGGATCCTCGCCTACCTCCTCGGTGACGGGATGCCCTCGCGGTCGGCGGACGCGCTTCAAGGCGGGCTCCGTCGGGCCGCGGAAAGAGGACAATTGGAGGCGTGCCGGATGCTTCTGGATGCCGGGGCTGATCCAAACGAATTGGATCAAGGTGGAGGGCTGCCCCTGCTGCGGGCCGCATACGCCGGACATCGGGCGATTGTGGAACTGCTGTTGGACCGCGGAGCGCAGGTGGATGGGAGTCTTCCTGAGAGTACCAGCAATCTTCTTCCCGGAGCGCTTGTCCCGCGGGGAGCAACCGCGATTGGGATGGCCGCCTCTGGCAAACGCTTGGCAGTGATGGAACTCCTCCTTCAACGCGGCGCCAATCTCAACGCGATGGATGCCGCCGGCACCACTGCCTTGGGATCGGCCCTCTTTGGAAGTCGGACATGGGACGAAGGAAGCTATCGTTTGCTGGAAGCGGGGGCCGATCCAGATATCGGGTACGCATTGCACATCGCCTGCAACTTCCGGCCAACGATGGTCCGGGCTCTGCTGGATGCCGGGGCGGACCCGAACCGAGTGGTTGAAGAAAGTTATGACAGCCCCATGCCACCGAAATACAACACCCCCCTGCATCTAATCGTGGCCAGCAAACAATCGGGGGCGTTGGAGGCAATGAACCTGTTGCTGGATGCCGGTGCCTACGTGAATGCAGGAGATGTTAATGGCCAAACTCCGCTCGACAGGGCCACCTCACCGGAGATGCGCGCCCTGTTGATCTCCAAAGGGGGGCGATCAGTGCCTTACCCTGAACCGGGACGCGGGCTGGGGATGATCAACGGAGCTTTGGCCTACCATATTCTAGGCAACGTGGGAGCAGAATCGCCTCCGCTGCGTCTGTCACAGATTCTCCAACCCCTTATCCAGGCCGACACCAACGTGACCGGGTTTTCCCCGGACCTTTCGCGGGTGGTGGTAACCGTGCGGACTAACCTCCTTATGCGTCAGGGGGTGCCGCGAAACATCAGCATCAGCATGGCCCTGAATCCTGCGACCGGACGGCTCGAGCAACAGGAATCCGAACCCCTCCTCATCACCACCAACGACGTGCTCGCGATCCTGGCGTCCGGAGACCCGGCAAAGGATGTCGAGATTCCATCGGATGGATTCACCCAGATCTATGTCCCCTTCAAAGCGCGGGAAAAGTCGGTGAAACCCACGCGCAGGCCGTCCTCGATGGTCGCTCCGAAGGGAACCGGTTGGGTCACCGTATTGGGCGAGGTCCAACGCCCCGGCAACATCGAACTGGCTCCCGGAAAACCGATGGACCTGGTGCAGGTGATCGCGGCTTCCGGCGGGCTCACCCGGACCGCCAACCGCAAACGCATCGTCCTCCGACGCGGCCAGGACGTGAAGCAGTTCGACCTCGATGCCGCCATGACCAACCGGGTACCGCTGGAACCCGGCGACATCATCGAGGTCAAGCTGCAGGCCTTCTGATCCGGTCCAGCGCTTCGCACACCCCGGGCTGATTGCTGGAACGTCTTCGGCGTGGGGGAACCCGGCTTTCTTCCCCCAGAAACGATTCCGATCACTTCAACTTCCTGTTGCACCTGCAACAAAAGGTTGATGGGTTCTCGGTCCGGAAACGCCTGTTCACCGGGGGACTGCTTCACCCCAGAAACGATTCCGATTCCGACCCCGACTTCGAAGGATTCCCGAAGCCACTCCCAGGTTCAGGGATCCGGATGGACAGGCTCCTTTCCCCCCACCGATTCCACCGATTCGATTCAGGCGGAGGGCAGCCGCAGATTTCACCGATTACGCAGATGAACGCGGACA
>DITU01000010.1 GCA_002422905.1 Verrucomicrobia bacterium UBA6176 | reverse complement strand
CTCAAGGGCAAAGGCGCAAAAGAGCTCTTCCGGATCGATGGAATCCGGACCTGATAGGGCCGGAGGGGTCAGTCCCGCACTTTTGACAGTTTGTCCCTCAGGCTGACAGCGAAGCCTTCCATCTCGGGTCGCCTCGCCGAAAGTCGCCGGAAACGCCTCACCCATTGCGCCAGTGTATCGTAGGCCACGTCGGGCATCTCCAGTACCACGCCCACCCGTCTCCATCCCAGGTGCAATCGACAGGCCAGCGCTCTGTCAACTTTATCGGACTGACCCCTCCCCCTTGCTCGATTGAATGATGGCGCAGGATTGGAGGATGCACGCAGCGGATGATGGGAGCTCGATCCCCTTGTCGATTATCTGGACGCGATCCCAGTTCCCCCCCCCTTGAACCCGTCCGCGTTGTTTTCTGGTTCACCCGATCACGCCGTGAAAGCCTCCGGCCCGGTGACACCCTGCCCACGCTGCTCGGCTGCGCTGCACACCACGCGTTATCGCGAGGGTCTGTTCTTCCTCTGCCCGGATTGCCACGGACGCGCCGTCACGTTCCCCCAACTGCTACGCGTCGCCGGTGATCGCTGGACCACCTCCATCCTCCGGCAGATCAACCGCAGCGAGAACTTCACCGAACTCCCCTGCCCGTTCTGCCGATCCCCGATGCGCAGCTTTGCCTCCGAGGATCCACCGCTTGCCCTGAACGCCTGCAAACGCTGCACTGTCGTCTGGTTCGATCCCCATGAGTTCGAGGCCGTGCCATCGGGTGCCCTGGAATCACCCGATGCCGTCCGCCTGCGCGGCATCGAGACGATGGCCGTGCGCAAACTCGAGAACCTGCGCGAACGGGGCATCTCCGACGAAGATCTGGATCTGGAATGGAAAACCATCCCCGCTTTTCTCGGGTTGCCTGTTGAATCGGAAACCAACCCGCTGAACCTCCGCCCTTGGGTGACCTGGGGACTGTCCATGGTCCTCTTCCTCGTGAGCGCAGCCGTGTTCACCCGGTACGACACCGCAGTGGACACCTTCGGCCTGGTCCCCGCGGAAGCCTGGCGATGGGGAGGTCTGACGTGGGTGACATCGTTCTTCCTTCACGGCGGCGTGTTCCACCTGCTGGGCAACCTGTATTTCCTGCTGATCTTCGGCGACAACGTGGAGGACTTCCTTGGACACCTGCGCTTCGCCCTGCTGCTGCTGGTCTCGACCCTCGCGGGCGACGCCGTCCATGTCCTCATGAACTCCCACTCAACCGTCCCTTGCATCGGTGCCAGCGGCGGCATCTCGGGGGTGATCGTTTTCTACGCCCTGCAGTTCCCGCACGCACGACTGGGATTCCTGATGCGTTACTTCCTGCACTTCCGTTGGGTGCAGATCCCGGCATGGGGCGCCCTGCTGCTCTGGTTGCTGATCCAGTCCATCGGCCTTGTCCAGCAACAGACCGGGCTCAGCAACGTCGCCGCCACCGCCCACCTCGGCGGTGCCGTCGCCGGATTCGCCGCATGGCTCGCATGGAAACGCATCGAAAACCGCCCGTGGCTGGGCAACTAGAGCCGCCAACGAGCAATGGGGAGCCAATCGGTCAGTCCCGTATTTTCGACAGTTTGCCGCTCAGGCTCACAGCGAACCGCTCCATTTCGGGTCGGCTCGCTGACAGTCACCGAAGACGCGTCACCCCCTGCGCCAAGGTATCGTAGGCCACGTCGGGCACTTCCTGGGCCACATCCACCAGTCTCCATCCCAGGTGCAATCGCCAGGCCGGCGCTCTGTCAGCTTATGGGACCGACCTCATTGCGCTTCACTACCGTTCCCCGATCGCGTGCACACTTGGCCAGCAACCTCGGATGGAGGGGGCATGGATCCGCAGGGCGTTGTCATCGCCGGGCCAGCAGGGACGACCTTGCTGATCCACGAACGCAACGCCGATGGGGAGGTCGGGTTGTTCGTCTGCCAGATGGGTCATCCTGGCCTCGGCCTCGTCGCTGATGGCGATCCAGGTATTTTTGAGAACCACCGCATCCAGGGCGCGGGCACGTATCTTGTCGAGTTCGGTCGGGCTCACCCGCGCGAACCGCCGCATCATCTTGAGCAGGGAGAGCGGGGTGAACCCGGGATCCTTGCCGCAGGCCGCCCAGCAGATCGCGGAGAGGGGAAATCGTTGGTGCAATTCGAGGATGTCCACGTAGTCCCGTGTCTCCGTGCGGGCCGACAAGGTCAGGGCCTTGTTGGTGGCGAGATCGAACAGGTGCAGACGCCAGCCGAATTGCGGATCCTGTTCGATCGGAAAGAACCGGAATGCGGAGTCGGCCGCCCAATCGATTTCAACACTCTCCGTCCCGCGGATGACCCTGGCCTTGCGGAACGTGCAGGTTTTCTCCCATTCGCCATCACGCGAGAGGGTCTGGACTTCAAAGCCGGCGGCCCGCAAAACCACCACATCCTGCGCGCTCGCACTGGTCACTTCCTCGGCCAATTCATGGAAGATGTCGAAGTCGTGGGAATAACGGGCCGATTCATCGTCGGCATTGAGCACGGTCCCTCCGGCAAAGTGGCTCACTTCGCTGCGCTGGGCTGCCAGCAAGGCTAGTACTTCCTTTTGAAAAGCGGTGAGAGGCATCGATTCAATTCCTGGGCTTCCCGCCACGCTTGGTGACCGCCGTATTCCCGGAGGTGCTCAACCACCAACCGCACGTCTTCGAGGTGTCGGATCCGGGCTTCCGGATGCCAGAACCAAAAGCATTCCGGATGCTGCCGCACCAGCGACCATGCGTGCTCGATCAATTCGGGAGGCGCTGGAGTCGGGGCGGGAGAATCCTGCAAAGTTGCCGGCCCGTCTTTCATCTCGGCACGCTATCGGGCCCACCTGCTCGTCGCAAGCGCGGTGGGCAGGACCCGATTCCTGGCGGAGTCGTGCGAGGGAAGGAGGGATCAACAACAAAAGGGACCAAGGGCGCGAAAAGGCTCTGCCTTGGCCTTTGTCCCTTCGTCCCTTTGTTGTTCATCCACCTGGGACCGGGAGCCTGTCACCGGCGAGCGCTCTTCCTTTCAACGGCATGGCTTGACCGTTTCTCATGGGGATACGCGACGGCTATCAATCTGTCGTCAACCGGGGCAACCGCGGCGAACATATCTTCCCCACCGACGACGACCGGCACCGCTGTCCCGGCAGCCACTCCGAACTCACCGGAATTGGAATGGCAGAAGGAGCTGGTCCGACACGGGGACAGGACGCGTGACGCGGTGGTGTTCGTGGCGGTGAGGCTTGGTGGGTGGAGGCTCCCGGAGTTGCTCAAACCTGGCTGAGTCCCCAACGGGGACCCGGAATTCAGCCCAGGGCTGAGGGAGCTCGGCGACCGATGCCCTGGGTTGTCCCACCCCCCCGGATACGTGCCCCGAAGGGGCACCAGAACCGTCCCATCTACCCCTGCTCCGACTGGCGAATCAAATCTCCGGCGCCCCTTCAGGGCGC
>DITU01000079.1 GCA_002422905.1 Verrucomicrobia bacterium UBA6176 | reverse complement strand
CCCCACCTTCGTCCCTTCGCCCCTTCGTTGCTCAACCCCTCTCCTTCGCCGCCCCCATCTTCGTCCCTTCGCCCCTTTGTTGTTCATTCACCTGCGATAGGGGAAAGGTTCACAACAAAGGGTCCAAGGGGCAAAGAACACCTGACCTTCCCGCCCCCACCTTCGTCCCTTTGTCCCTTCGTTGTTCAACCCCTCTCCTTCGCCGTCCTCCCTTCGTCCCTTCGTTGTTCATTTCCCCGGCAACTCCCCTATCCCCGCGGCTTCAACTGCGGGAACAGGATGACGTCCCGGATGCTTTCCTGCCCCAGCAGCATCATGCACAGGCGATCGATCCCGATCCCGATCCCGCCCGCCGGCGGCATCCCATGCTCCAACGCCACCAGGAAATCCTCATCCAACTTCTGCTGCTCGCCCCCCGCCTGATGCTCGAGGCTGTTGCGCTGTTCCACCGGGTCGTTCTGCTCGGTATAACCCGGCGAGATCTCCTGGCCGTTGATGCAGCATTCAAACACCTCGACCGTGGTCGGGTCGTCCGGCGAGAGCTTCGCCAGCGGAACCAGTTGTCTCGGCAGATGGGTGACAAAGGTCGGCTGGATCAGGGTCGGTTCCACCAACTTCTCGAACACCGCACCCGTCACCTCGAAATCCTCGTACCCGGCCGCAATATCACCGCCCAGCTTCAACTCCTCCGAAGCCCGACGACGCCGTTCCTCCGGCGTGATCCGGAACCAGTCGTCACCCGCCTTTTCCCGCACCAGATCCTTGTACCGGACCCGACGCCACTGGCTCAGATCGATGGTCTTGTAGATCTCGCCCTGGGCATTCCGATGCTCGATCACCAGCGTCCCGAGAACGGTCTGGGCCACGTGACGGATCACTGATTCCACCGTCTCCATCATGGTCTCGTAATCCCCGTACGCCTCATACGCCTCCAGCATGGTGAACTCCGGGTTGTGCCGCCGGGACAATCCCTCGTTGCGGAAGTTGCGTCCGATCTCGAACACCTTGTCGATCCCACCCACCAACAACCGCTTCAGGTATAGCTCCAGTGCAATGCGCATGAAGAACTCGCAGCCCAACGCATTGTGCCACGTCTTGAACGGCGCCGCCGCCGCTCCGCCCGGGATCGCCTGCATCATCGGCGTCTCCACCTCCACATAACCCCGGCCATGAAAGAAACTCCGGATCTCACGCACGATCGCTGACCGCATCAGGAACACCTTCCTCACGTCATCATTCGCGATCAGGTCCAGGTACCGTTGCCGATACCGGATCTCGGTATCTTCCAACCCGTGCCACGTGGCCGGCGGCGGACGCAACGCCTTCGACAGGATCGTGAACCGCTCCGCCTTCACGCTCGGTTCACCCGTCCGGGTCAAAAACAGTGTCCCTTCCACCCCGATGAAATCCCCCAGGTCGAGGTGTTTGAACTGATCAAAGGCCGCATCCCCCAACGCCTGCTTCTGCGCATACACCTGCACCCGCCCGCTCACGTCGCGAAGGTCAATGAACTGGCTCTTGCCCATGTCCCGATGCGCCGTGATCCGTCCCGCGATCTTCACCGGGCTCCCGTCGGAAAGGGTCTTGGCCTCGAATTTCGCCCGTGATTCCCCACACCCGATGTCCGGGGTGAACTTGTTCATGAAAGGGTTGATGCCCCCCTCAAGAAGTGCCGCCAGCTTGGTCCGGCGTTGTTCAATCAGCGAATTCGTATCGTCCATAACGAGCCGCGGATGAAACCACGCGGGTCACCTCCGCGCAACGCCGCGCCCAAGCCTGTCTTTATTCCGAAGGGTTGCAGCAGGCTCTGCCACCCAGTCATCACCGCACGACCGTTTCCTGCATCGGGACCGCTTTCCCGCGCCATCCCCGCAGCACCCAGCCCAGACCGATCACCCCACAGACCCAGCCGAAGACATCGCCATTCTTCGCGTACCACGTACTGCCCGCCCGCCCCTGTCCCACCGGGATGCCCACCGTGAGGAATCCTTCCCGATAGACCCTCGCCCCGCCCTCGCCCAACACCTCACGGACCGCTCCGAGTTCGTCCACCCAACAGGTCACGCCATTGTTCGTGCACCGCACCACCGCCACCTGGTTCTCCACCGCCCGCAACACGGCATTGGCCAGGTGTTGCCAATGCGCTCCGCTCTCCCCGAACCAGGCGTTGTTGGTCAATTCCAGCAGGAAATCCACCCCACCCACGGTGTGTTCCCGGATCCCATGGGGAAACACATCCTCGAAACAGATGATCGGCGACATCCTCACCCTTCCCAGTCCATCCCGCCGCTCCCACTCAAACCGCACCACCCCATCCCCGGCCGTGAATCCGTCCCCGATCGGAGTCAGATACCGCATGAACGGCAGCCATCGGACCAGCGGCACAAACTCGCCGAACGGAACCAACCGCCGCTTCCTGTACACCTCCGTCACCCGGCCATCCGCCCCGGTCATGAAGGCGGCGTTGTAGCTCTTCCGACCGCCCCCATCCCCGATCTCGAAATCCGTCTCACAAAAGATCCAACCCACCCCCTGCCCCAACAACAACCCGCTCATCGCCTCGAAATTCGTCCGGACCAACCCAAAACTTCCCTCCGGCCAGATCACCATCTCCGGGCCGGTCACCAACGCCGCACGGGTCAACCGATCCATCACCCCGAACGATTCCCCCCAGGCGTCCTCATCCCACAACACCGTCTGTGGGATCGCCGGTTGGATCAGCGCCAACCGCACTTCTTCCGGCGGTTGCGCCGCATCGGCCCGACGCCGTTCCAACACCCGGAAGAATCCAAGGCCCACACAGATCAGGACGGCGAACAGCGGCAGGCGCGCCTCGGCCAGCCATCCNNCCGGCCCCCGTCAACGCCACGCTCGCCCAACACACCACAAACGAAATCCCGTACACCCCCGTCCAGGCCGCCATCTGCAACAGGGGAACCTGCCGCCATTGCGTCACCCCCAGCGGACTCCACGGAAACCCCCCCATCAATCGCGCCCGCACCATCTCCAACCCGACCCACATCGCCGCCGCCACCATCGGCAGCAGCACCCGGCGTCGCCACGGGATCCCCGCATACCCGTTCACCGCATCACGCCAACCCGCCGCACGCCCGCCCATCACCTGCACCACCAACGCCAGCCAGATCCCCGGGTAAACCCCCACATACCCCGACAACGCCAACCAACCCGCCACCGACCCCACCGCGTCCGGGATGAACAACAACCACCGCAGGGAAATCAGTCCCATCCCCAATCCCGCCACCAAACCCACCCGGAATGCCGAACCACCCGACAAGCCCAGTCCTGCAAACAACAGGATTCCCGGCGCCACCCACGCCAGACCCGCCAACCCCGGCGTCGGATGCGCCAACCCCAACAGCACCCCCGCCAACAGCGCCCACGGATATCGCCGGGTTTCCCCGTTCCACCAACCCCCACCCCGGATCCTGGATGCCCACGCCTGCATCGGTCAGCGGCGGCGACGCGTTCCGCCCCCGAGCAATCGGAACGTCACCGTCTTCCCCGTGCCCGTCGCCCCTGCAATCAACCCGTGCCGCGTGGCCATCGAAAGCAGCATCTCCACCCACCGCTCCCCCGCCTTGCCCAGTTGCATGCCCTTCATCCCTGATCCTCCCTCATCGTCCATCGCCCGCTTCAGACCGTCGGCAGATGCAACGCCACATGAAACCAGAAGGTCGCACCATCGCCCGGTGAACTCTCCACCCGGATCGTTCCCCCCATCAGTTCCACCAACTGACGCGCCAACGCCAACCCCAACCCCGCCCCGCCATGCTGACGGGTCGGTCCCCCGTCCAACTGCACAAAGGGCTGGAACAACCGCGGCATCGCCTCCGACTCAATCCCCGGCCCCGTGTCCGTCACCTCGAATCGCACCACACACCGGCGATCATCCGCCGACAACAGAAGGATCCGCACCGTCACCCGGCCCTCGCGGGTAAACTTCAACCCGTTGTCCACCAACTTCGCCAACACCTGGTGCAATCGGATCGGATCCCCGCTCAATCGGGACGGCACATACGCGTCCAACTGGCAGTCCAACTCCAGTCCCAACCCTCCCGCCCGCGATTCGAATTGCCGTCGGATTCCCTCCAGCACTGCCGCGGGCTCAAACACCACGGGCGACAGCACCATCCGGCCCGCCTCCAACCGCGAGAAATCCAGCAGGTCCCCCATCACCCCCATCAACTGCTCCGCACTCTCCCGCGCAATCCCCGCGAACCCCTTCTGCTGCGGGGTGAGATCGGACGCCATCAACAACTCCAGCATCCCCAATACCCCGTTCATCGGTGTCCGGATCTCATGGCTGATGTTGGAAAGAAACTGGGTCTTGAGCCGGGCCGACTCCATCGCTGCATCCCGCGCCCGTCCCAACTCCGCCTCGATCCGTTTGAGATCCGTGATGTCTTCGCTGGTCCCAATGCAGCTTTCCACCCGGCCATCCATCCCGCTCTGCTGGGAAATGCGCGTGCGCCCCCAGCGCACCTGGCCCCGTGCCATCATGAAACGGAACTCGGCAAGGAACTCATGCCCGTGCTGCACCGAACTCTTCCACAACTCCGACACCCGGGGGCGGTCTTCCGGATGCACCGCCTGCCACCAGACCCCGCGCGGATCGGTCACATGATTCAATCCGGCCAGACGCCGCCACCGGTCGTTGGTATAAGTCAGACGCCCGTGGGCATCCGTCTGGAACACCCCCACCGGCGCCAGCGCACACAGGACCCGGAACCGTTCATCACTCACCCGTCGCGCCGTCTCTTCCCGGGTTTCCCGCGACCGATCCCGGATCCGGATCCGCGCCAACACCTGATCCTCGCCCAGCGTCACCGGAACCATCGACACCTCCACCGGAAACTCCGGGGCGCCCGGCTTGCAGAACAATGTCCGGGTCGTGGCCACCGACTCCCCGTTCACCAACCGCAACAACCAACCATGCCAGGTCGCCTGCACCGATCCCGGCACCAGATCCAGCACATTGTCGTTCCGCGCCAGTGCCTCAACCCCACCCAATTCCTCAAACCCCCCATTCCAGGCCACCATCTGCCCGTTCAACGCCGCCAACAGGGTGGGCTCGCCTTCACCCGACAGCATCCCACGGATCACCATCAGATCCCCGGTCTCGTTCGCCCCGATCACCCCCGGCGGCATGTCCCCCAACAAAACTCTAACCCCGCCAGGCCGGCTCGACTGGGCCGGTGCCGATCGGATTCTGATCTTGGGATCCATGTTCACCTCAGGGAGTCGGTCGCGTCGCCCGGTCAGAAACTGAATCCATAGCCCACCGATATAAGATGCACCGCGATCTCATACACGCCCAGATAGGCCGGGTTCTGGTTCACCGTGATGCGGCGGTCGTCATAGAAAACCCGGGAATAGGCCAGGTCCAACCGATGCCGCCCGTTTCGGTACCCCACCCCGACCGTCACCACGTTCTGCGAGGCATCCGGGATCGTCGGAGAAAAGGTCCGCTCCGGCACCGGGCTTTGATAATGCTGATAACTCAACCGCGCCCGCCATCCCTCAGAGAACGCCCACTCACCGCCCGCCCCGAAGGTGAACGTGTCCTTCCAATCCTGCGGATACTGGGTCGCCAACCCCGGCAATGAAGCCGGCACCTCCAGGTTCAAGGTCTCGAATCGCGAGAACTGCACCCATTCCGCATTCGCTTCCAACCGCACCGTATCCGTCACCCGAACCCCATAGCCCAATGCCAGCACCGTCGGGAACTTGATCTGACTCCGGAAATCCGTCCGCAGACTGGAATCCGGGCTCAGCGGAAACCCGGTCCCCGTGAAATGCCCCTCATAGTCCACCTGCATCGGCAACCGCGCCGTGAACGCAATCCGATGTCCGTCGATCGGTTCCACCGTCAAACCCAGATTCCCGCTGTAACCCATCCCGTCACCGCGCGCCCGCAACTCGCCATCCGCCAATCCTGGATTCCCGAAGGCGAGCCCCCACGGATAGATCTGCTTCAGATGCAACTCGGACCACATCGCGTCCACTCCCAATCCCAGACGCACCCGGTCACCCAACCGGAATGCCAGGGTCGGGTTCACATTGAACGTCTTCAGATCCACATAGTGCGGTGCCGTATACCGGAATGCCCCGGCCTCATCCCACTTGATCGAAAGCCCATAAGGCACCGTCACCCCGATCCCCGCCGCCACCCGGTCGTTCAGCGGTCCACCCGCAAAGATCGCCGGCAGGAACTTCCAGGGGTCCTCCGTCCGCGTCGTCGACCCATCATAGGCCGACCGATACCGCACCGAATGATGCACGAAGGTCGGCTCCGCCGACGCTTCCCAAGCCTTCAGATCCACCAGGTTCGCCGGGTTGTGCCACGTGGCCGACGCGTCATCGATGAAGGCAAGTCGTCCACCTGACATTCCCAATCCTGCGGCGCCCGTGGTCGGACTTCTAAACCCTTCCCCCAGGCCGGGCAGGCCCAGGCAACACAGGGCAAGGACCGCTGCCGCAGAGGTACCGGGAAGGCGAATGGAGCTCATGGCGGAGCGGTTATGCGGGAATTCCCGACGCCCGCGCAAGTGTTCACCTGTACGGCAATAAAATACTCAACCCCGCCGGATTGTTGCTTCTCACCTACCCCGCCCGACGCTTTACTCACCGCCAGCCCCGTCACCGCACCAGCGGCCCCATCCGCTGGTGACCCCTTCGCCCTCCGGGATCTGTTCAAGCCCGGATGCGATCCAGAGCCCCCCCTCACCGCATCACCATGGCCAGCAAATCCGCAACGCCCCTGTTCTCAGAGCGCGAAGCCCACGTGTCGTGCCGCAACAGTCAAGGTGCCGAGATCCGCGCAACCCCCGTCCGGTTGACCCGGTTCTCGGTGGTGTTCGAAGTCTATAATCCCTTCAGCCTCCTCCAGTTGTCCGAGGTGCTGTCCGAGTTCCGCATCACCATCGGCGAACGCTGCGTCTTCGCCGGTCGCGCCGTCGTCTCCAACCTCGTCAACACCGGCATCATGCTGCTGTGCGAGGCCACCCTCGACGAATCGTGGCTCGACGTAGACATCTTCTCCCCCATCGCCCAACCCCAGCGGTTGCAGGCGGAGTTCGATGCCTTCATGGAGGAATGGCGCAAGAACCGCGCCGTCACTCCCGACTTCAAGGTCGCCGTCTCCGACTTCCAGATGCTCCTCATGGACCTCCGCCGTTGGCTCGACCAGGTCGAACTCGGCGTCCGCTCCGAACCCCAGGGAATCCGATCGGAAATGGAACGGACCGTCCTCGGCCAACTCGAAGGCCGCATCCTCCCCGAGGTCGGCGAATGGATGGACCGCTTCGATTCCGTCGCCGGCGGCATCGCCTCCGAATCCCGGGCCGCCCATCGCGCCTACGCCCGGCGCCAGTTGCACCCGCTCGTCCTCTGTTCCCCCTTCGTCTATCGGACTTTCCAAAAGCCCCTCGGCTACGCCGGCGATTATGAGATGGTCAACATGATCCTCCGGGATCCCCACGAGGGCTCCACCCTCTTTGCCAAACTCGTCAACGTCGTCTTCCTCCAGAACCCTCCCGCCCTCGCCCATCGCAACCGGATCATCCACCTGCAGCAACGCCTCGCCGAAGAAGTCCATCGGGTCCATGCCCTCGGCCGACGCTGCCGCATCCTCAACCTCGGATGCGGCCCCGCCATGGAGATCCAACAGTTCCTGGCATCGGATCCCGCCTCGGATCTCGCCGATTTCCTCCTCCTCGATTTCAACAACGAGACCCTCGAATACGCCGAGGAATCCATCCTGCGTTGCCGGGATCAACACCAGCGCACCTGCTCGATCAAGTTCGAGGAAAAATCCATCAACCAACTCCTCAAGGACGCTTCCCGTCCCGAAATGGCCGCGCACCGCGGCCAGTTCGACCTGGTCTATTGCGCCGGACTCTTCGACTACGTCTCCGACCGCGTCTGCCGGCGTCTCACCGAACTCTTCTACGAATTCCTCGCCCCCGGCGGCCTGCTCATCGTCACCAATGTCGATGACTCCAAGCCCTTCCGTGAATCCATGGATTTCCTCCTGGAATGGCACCTCATCTACCGCGATGCCGAGGCCATGCGCCAACTCATCCCGCCTCATGCCACTGACTCCCCCACGTCGATCACCACCGATCCGACCGGAGTGAACCTCTTCCTCGAAATCCGGCGTCCGGTCTCCTGATCCATGAGCCGGGAGTCCCCAGAAATCCTTCACGCCTTCGAGGAGGCTGATCGCGAAATCGCCATCCGCCGCATCCGGATCGGATGTGTCATCGCCATGATCCTGCTGCCACTGGGTTCCCTCGTGGATCTCCAGGTCTATCCCGACCAGACCGGTCGGTTCCTGAAATACCGCCTGGTCGGATCCCTGGCCATGCTCCCCCTGCTGGGGTTTGTCCATCTGCCCGCCGGACGCCGGCACCACCGCTCCGTCGGGGTCGCCCTCGCCATGATCCCCGCCTCCTGCATGGCCTGGATCATCGCCTTCACCCCCGATGCCGCCTCCTCCCCCTACTACGCCGGCCTCAATCTCGTCCTGCTCGCCGTCGGCCTTGTCCTGCAGTGGAACACCCTGCAGAGCATCGCCGCCGTCATCGGGGTCATCGCCGTCTACGTCCTCGCCGGTGCACCCCATGTCGTCGCCGCCACCTGGAGCGCTTTCCTCAACAATTTCTACTTCATCTTCCTCACCGGAATCATCGTCACCATCGGCAACTCCATCCAGACCCGTCTCCGCAAAAGCGAGTTCCACTCCCGTTACCTCGTCGAACGCAGCCGCGTCGAACTCGCCGAGGCCAACCACAAACTCGGCGAGATCAACGAACAACTCGGGATCAGCAACGGCAAACTCGAGCACACCAACCGCCGCCTCCGCGAACTCGACGAACTCAAGGGCCGCTTCTTCGCCAACATCTCCCACGAACTCCGCACCCCACTCACCCTCCTCATCGCCCCGCTCGAAACCATCCGCACCGAAAACACATTCGGGAACGATCCCCGCATCCATGATCTGCTCGACACCATGCACGCCAATGGCTTGCGCCTCCTCAAGCTCATCAATGACCTCCTCGACCTCGTCCGCCTCGACGCCGGCGGCCTCCAACTCCACCGGTCACCCATCGATGTCTCCGTCTTCATCCCCGGCATGCTGCGCTCCGTCCGCTCCCTCGGCGAAGGCAAGGGCATTCACCTCACCCATTCCATCGCCCCGGATGTCCAGGGCGTCTTCGCTGACCCCGACAAACTCGAAAAGGTCTTCCTCAACCTCCTCTTCAATGCCGTCAAATTCACCCCCGCCGGCGGCAGGGTCGAGGTCCGCGCCCTCCGCGATGGCGACCAGGTCCACTTCCAGGTGATCGACTCCGGAGTGGGCATCACCAAGGAACAACTCCCCAATGTCTTCGACCGCTTCTGGCAGGGCGATACCTCCGCCCAACGCAAATACCAGGGCGCCGGCATCGGCCTCGCCCTCGTCAAGGAACTCGTCGAGGCCCATCAGGGATCCGTCGTGGTCGAAAGCCGTCCCGGCTCCGGCACCACCATGAATGTCCGACTGCCCGCCACCCCTCTCACCCCCACTCCCGCATCCCTCATCTCCCCACCTTCCATCACCGTTCTTCCTTCCCCGGCTCCTGTCCCGGCTCCCGCCTCCGCCGTCGACGCCCCTCCCACCACGCTCATTCCCCATTCCGATTCCGACCCTGCCGGCTGGCTCTCCGACCTCTATCGCCGTGCCGAACTCTTCGCCGGCATCCCTTCGCTCCGCGACAGCGTCCGCCCCCTGCCCACCCACGGTGGCACCAGAAAACCACGCCTCCTCATCGCCGAGGACGAACCCGACATGCTGGGCTTCCTCCGGCTGTCCCTCCAGGACGACTACGACCTCGTCGAGGCTGTCGATGGCGAACAGGCGGTCACCCTCATCCGGCAATACCTCCCCGACATCATCCTTTGCGACATGATGATGCCGGAAAAGGACGGCCTGGAAGTGTGCCGGGAAGTGCGTCGACGCCGTTCCACCCGGGCGATCCCCTTCCTCATGCTCACCGCCCGGGCCGATGACCAGACCAAGCTGACCGCACTCGATGCCGGTGCCTCGGATTACCTCAGCAAACCCTTCAGCACCGCCGAACTCCGGCTCCGGCTCAAGAACCTCGTCGACACCTTCCGCCTCCAGAAGTCCCTCGACTGGCAGAACCAGAAACTCAAGGCCACCCTCGACCAGTTGCAGGAAACCGAGACCCAGCTCGTCCAGTCCGAGAAACTCGCCTCCCTCGGCCGTCTCTCCGCCGGAATCATCCACGAGATCAACAACCCCCTCAATTTCGCCAACACCGGCCTCCACATGATCGCCTCCCATGGCCGACATCTCCCCGATTCCATCCGCCCCGAATTCCAGGAAACCCTCAAGGACATCGTCGACGGACTCGGTCGCGTCGCCACCATCGTCAGCGATCTCCGTTCCTTCACCCATCCAGGCGCCGCCGAGGACGATGTCGACCTCCAGCATGCCGTCTCCTCCGCCACCCGTTTCCTCGCCGCGGAACTGCGCGATGACATCCAACTCGTCACCGTCATTCCTGATGGCTTCATCGTCCGCGCCAACCGCAACAAACTCATCCAGGTCTTCGTCAACCTCCTCCAGAACGCCGCCGATGCCGTCCGCCAGAAAATCTATCCCGAGGGCGAACATCCCGAGATCAACATCACCGCCGAAATCTCCACCCGCTTCCACCGGGTCCGCGTCCGCGACAACGGCAGCGGCATTCCCACCGAGGTCATCGGCAAGGTCTTTGACCCCTTCTTCACCACCAAGGACGTCGGCAGCGGAACAGGCTTGGGCCTGAGCATCTGCCATCGCATCGTCACCGACGCCGGCGGCCGCATTGCCGCCCAGAGCGTCCCCGGCAAGTTCACCGAATTTACCCTCGAATTCCCCGTTCCAGATCCCAACTCTGCCTGATCCAGAATCCTCACCCACTGAATCCCATGGACAACATCTACGATTACAAACGCTATGCGGTGCTTTACGTGGACGATGAGGAGATGTCCCTCAAGTACTTCTCCCGCGCCTTCGGCTCCACCTTCCGCATCTTCACCGCGTCCAATGCCGAGGAGGGTTTCCAGATCCTCAGCGATCATCAGGAGGAAATCGGCGTCATCATGTCCGATCAACGCATGCCCGGCGAAAAGGGCGTCCAGTTCCTCGAACGCGCCCGTCGCCTCCGCCCACGCATCATCCGCATCCTCGCCACCGCCTATTCCGACCTCGATGCCGCCATCGATGCCGTCAATACCGGCGCGATCTACAAATACGTCACCAAGCCCTGGGACGTTCCCCAGCTCGAAACCACCCTCAAACGCAGCCTCGAGTTCTATATCGTCCAGACCGAACGCGATTATCTCCTCCGCGAGAAACTCTCCGTCCTCCACAAGATGGTCATCACCGACCGCGTCCTCAGCCTCGGCGTCCTCGCCGCCGGCATCGGACATCAGGTGCGCGATGCCATGACCGCCGTGCGCGCCTTTCTCGAACTCACCCCCGAGATGCTCCATCGCGAAAACATCGACCTCACCGAACTCCGCAACCCCACCTTCTGGCAGGACTTCCATCGCAACGTCCAGACCCGCGTCAAACAGGTCCTCGACGTCCTCGAACACCTCACCACCGGGCCCGACGCCAACGCCTCCTTCGAAACCCCGGTCCAACTCCGCGATACCCTCGAATCCGCCATCGCCGAACTCTCACCGGAACTCACCCGACGCCACATCACCGTCACCAACCTCATTCCGGATTCCCTCCCCGCCATCCATGTCGATGCCCCAAGGTTCCGCAAATTTTTCCCGTTGCTCCTGCGCGATGAACTCTCGCATCTCCCCGAAAACTCCATCATCCGCGTCGAGGCTTCCCTCATCGACGAACCCGGCGGCCGCCCCGAAATCCAGCTCCTCATCAATGACAACGGGCCCGGCATGCCCCACCACGCCATCCTCTCCATGTTCGACCCCTTCCTGATGCGCAAACAGATGCCCCAGGAGTTCGGTGTCCTCCTCATGGCCTGCTACTTCATCGTCCATCATCACGGCGGCCGCATCGATGTCCGCCCCGCCGAAAACCAGGGCCTCACCTTCAACATCCGCATCCCCATCCAACCCCAGGCCCCCAGCAATGCCGATCAGGGCGAGGAATTCCTCGTCCGCGCCATGACCAACGAGCGCCTCTGGGAACGCCTGCTCGCCTCTTCCTGATCCCCCCCCCCCCGACCGGACGGCTNNCGGTCCGCCCGCCTTCACTCCGCCAGCAGTGCCGGCTCTTCCCCCGGTTTCCCCACCCGCTCCACGCGCGTCTTCAGGTCCTTCACCCGGACCACCAACCCGCCGTCCTCTCCCCGTTCCAGGCGCGCCCAGTGCCCTGCCCCCAGTTCCAGCGCCCGCTTGAACTGCTTGTCCGCCTTCAACGGCGTCAGGGTGTAGTCCACGGCACGCCCTGCCTCCCTCAACCGCTGCACCAAGCCCAGCGATTCCCCCCGCAACGTCTCGTCCTCCACCAGGACCACCACGTCGATCGTCGACTCGAACGACGGCACCAATCCCCGCTCCCGCAACAGCAACGCCAATACCACGTCGCCCATCCCAAACCCCAGCGCCGGCATCCGCACCTTCCCCCCACTCAACATCTCCACCAACCCGTCATAACGCCCCCCACCCGCTATCGCCCGAAACTCGCCCTTGCGGTCGAACGCTTCGAAGACCACCCCGGTATAATACGCCAACCCACGGATGACCCCATAGTCCAGGCGCACATACCCCCCCAGACCCCGCGCCGTCAGGTTGTCCAGGATCCCCTGCAACTCCACCGTCGGTTTGCCCTCCGACACAAACGCCCGCACCGCTTCCGGCCGGATCCCCGTCGGCTCCAGACGCCGCGCAAAGGTCTCGGCATCGTCCCGCTCCATCTTGTCCACCGCCTGGAAGAAAGCATAGGCAGCCTCCACCTTTCCCCCTTCCCGTTCAAAAAACTCCTGCCACGCCTTCCGACTGCTCAACCGGATCACGAAGTCTTCCTCACCCAATCCCAAGGACCTCAACACATCGATCATCAAGGCGATCACCTCCGCGTCCGCCCCAGGATCCGTCTCCCCAAACAGATCGCAGTTGAGTTGGTAATGCTCCCGCAACCGCCCCTTCTGCGGCATCTCGTACCGGAAGAGTTGCGGCATCGAAAACCACTTGATCGGCTTCCGATACGCCCGCTCCGTCGCCGCCACCATCCGCGCCACCGTCGGGGTCATCTCCGGTCGCAACGCCACCGCATCCTTCCCCTTGTCCTCGAAATTGAACAACTGCCCCACGATCTCATCCCCGGACTTCGCGGTGTAGAGTTCCAACGGTTCCAGCGGCGGCCCATCATACTCACGGAATCCATAACGCCGCGCCGTCCGACGCCAGCAATCCTGGATGTGCTGTCGCAGGTCACAGCTCCATTCCTGTCCGGGCGGCAGCGGTTCCGGAAAGAACTCTCGGAAACCCTTCAATCGTTGCATATGAGGCCCGCATCCTATGGACCCCCCTTCACGAAGGAAACAACGAGAGCGAACCCGACCCGGATTCGGGTGTGGAGGGAGGGTCGGAGCGGCAAGGGTTGCTTGCCGTCTGGATGGGACGGCGACCGGAGATCGCCGCTCCGTGGGTTTCATGCGAAGCCGCCAGGAACGCAACCAACAGGGGACAGTTTCCAGATGCGCCCCCCCTGGATGTCCCCCCAACAAAAACAAAAGGACCGGCGGATCCCCTGATCCTTGCCCGGTCCTCGCCACCCGACATCGAACGTCCTCGCCTTCTGATCGATCCTCAGGCCTTGGGAGTCAGGTTCAACACCCGCTCCCGCATCTCCTTGCCCGGCTTGAACTTCACCACTGCCCGCGGCGGAATGGGCACATCGTTCTCTGGCGCATTCGGATTCCTGCCAATCCGGGCCTTTCGCAGCTTCACCTCGAACACACCGAAATTGCGGAGTTCAATGGTGTCTCCCTTTGCCAACACATCAGAAATGATGTCGAGGGTCTTCTGCACAATCTTCAAGACCATCTCCTGATTCACTCGTTGTTCGAGACTCTCAGGGTCTTCTTCTTCCAACTCCTGTCCGATTCTTACGACGATATCGCGCTTCGTCATGGTTACCAATTCGTTGAGGTTAGGGGGGTCTGACAGGAGGCGTGATAGGAGGGAGTGATGCTCTTGGTCAAGCAACGACTGGCCCTCGTAAGGCGTTCCACCACACTCCTCGTCCCACCACCCACCCTACACCCTCGGCAGCCACGAAATGCCCGGCGGAACCCCAATTCCCTTCGGAAGCGCTCCGGCAAGAACGACCGTTTCGACCACCTGGATGCGGATCAGGAAGCGACCGCGGACAGCTCCACCGGTTCCACGCTCAACCCCAACCGCTTCAGCCATCGGATTCCCGCTTCCACCTGATCCCCGGGCCCGTCCACCTCCAGGCACACTATCCCCACCTCGTCCGTCACGCTCGCCTGACGGATGTTGGTCATGATCGGAAAACGATGCCCCAACTCCCAGATCACCGCCGTCTGGATCCGCTTGGGCGGATAGGTGAGCCAGAACCGCCGCTTCACCGCAGCTCCACTCTCCGGTTGGGCCTTGGTGCCCCTGACCTTCCCTCCCGCCTTGCCCTTCGCCGGGGCAACGGGCGCTGCCGGAACCGACGCGCCGGGGACCGGACTCTTGCGCCGGACAGGCTTCAGCGGGGTTTTCTTCTCAGCCATGATGCATGCTCCTCCTCAACCGATCCCGCCTCCCTCACCCCCCGGCAATCGCCGGAATGATGCTCACCTCATCGCCATCCTTCAGCGGCGTCTCCTGGTTCTGGAGGAACCGGATGTCCTCCTCGTTCACATACACGTTCACGAACCGCCGCACTTCCCCAGCCTCATCCATCAACCGTTCCCGGATGCCCGGAAACCGGCGCTGCAACTCGACGAGCGCCGTGGCGATCGTTCCGGGCTGCACTTCAATGAGTTCCTCGTCGCCCGTGAGCTTACGGAGCGGTGTGGGGATGCGTACGTGGACTGGCATGACAACGAAGGTGGGAAGTTGCCACGCAGCCGCGCCTGAAGGCAAGCATCCGTCCTGATCCACCCTCCTCCACCAACGCCTCTGCATGAGATTCGCCTGGGGCCTGGATGACCGCGTTGAATTCGGTTCTTGGCCGGGGGAAAACAGGCAAAAAGGTCACCACAGAGTACACCGAGGGCACAGAGGAAATCGCAGCAGGCATTGGCTGGCATCGTTGTTTCGCTCCTCGACCACCGGCTACGAACGCCAACGGCGTTCTGGCACTGAGCCCAGGGTTGGTCCGGGGAACGAGGACCTACCCTGGGAAAACCATCCCCATGAATTCCAACCGCAAGGCGGTTGTGGCCGGCAATGCCATCCACATCGCTACCCCAGAAGAGTCAAAGGGGTCGCGTCTAAATATTCGACATTTGAGTGGATCCGCATGCCCCCGGTTGATCGCGTGGAGTCTTCCGGGTTCGAGCAGGCGGTTTCTGGGCGAACGGGATCCTGAAGGCGTGGCGATTGGCCGGAGGTTGAAAGAAGCGCCACTCAGCGGAACACGTGGAAGTGCTTCATGCAGACGCGCTGCTCCTCAACCTCTTCCTGGCAATCGCTCCATCACCCATTCCGGCGTCACTCCATTCACCCGGATCAACTTGTGGCGCGATGCCCCGCCCCGGACCAGTTGCACCTGCCGTCGATGACACCCCAACGTCAATGCCACGAACTCCAGCACCGCCTCATTTGCCGCCCCGTCCACCGGTGGCGCATTCACCCGCAACTTCGCCTCCGGCCCCGCCAAATCCGCCCATTCCGTCCGACTCGCCCGCGGAACGATCTTCAAAGCCAACAGACATCCCGCAGCATCCGCTTTCAGAAATTCGTGGGTCATGTCCAGGCCACCCTTGCCAGCATTCCAATGCCCGGCACAAGGCGCATTGCCACACCGCAATCACATTCAGCCGATACCGATCCCGATTTGGGACGAAATACCCTGTCTCGGGCAGTCTGAGGGGGATCCACGAATTGCCTCTCCAGCGGCAACAGGTCGTCTCCCAGTCCGCACCTCAACGCACCTCTATGTCTTCCCTTGGACGAAACACCCACCTCCGCCACCCGCGCCTTCGCCGCCTCACGCTGCTCCTCGGTCACTTTCGGAATCCGGCTTCCATTCCACGGCAGCTTGCCGGACGCAGGCGCAGGTGGGGCACCGGAACACCGTTCGTTTGTGGACCGAGCCGGACCGCCACCGGATCCCGCCGGAATCCCAGATCGATTGCGAATGACCACAGGTCAGGCACCGCATTTTCCACTGCTGCGAATGCTACCGTGCGCTCTCGGCCCAGGTCCTCGGCAACAGGGCGAAGATGATCCGTTGAAGGGTTGTCATGGATGGGCGGTTTCTGGACGGGGTTGCTGGCGCAACGGGGAATGTGTGGGATCAAATTGGTTCAGCCCGATTTCCCCGGCGAGCCCATTCCCACCCCACGCTTCCACCCGGGAAGACCGATCCTGCTGCATGGACACGGCCAGGCCATCCTTCCTCCTTTCCACCCCCACCACCCTCATCCATGCAGGGGTGACCGCATCCCTTCCATTATCTGCGAAATCTGCGGCTCTCCCCACCCGGCAAAAATCGGTCCCCCTCTGTGCAATCTGTGGTGAACATTCCCATCCCTGTCCTCGGAAACGTTGGGAGCGTTGCGCCGTTGCGTGAAAACCTCCCCGAATCCCTCCCCAGTGTTCACTTCGTCCCCGCGTTAAATCCGTGGTTTAACTTCAGGACATCCCGGTGACCCGTTGCGTGCGGTCGTTCCTCCACACAACCGATTCCAGCGTTGGCCCCGGAACCGCACTCCGGTATTCCCAAGGGCGTCATGGCCGTTCTCGACATCCTGGCCCTCAAGAAAACTTTCCGATCGCCGGACGGCTCCATCCTCCCGGTCATCGATATCCCGGCGTTCTCGCTCGATGCCGGGGCGGAGATGGCATTGGCGGGGCCCTCCGGTTCCGGCAAGACCACCTTCCTTCACCTCATCGC
>DITU01000020.1 GCA_002422905.1 Verrucomicrobia bacterium UBA6176 | reverse complement strand
CGTGATCACCCCGATGTCCGGTTCAGCCTCAAGCCGTCGCAAACAATGCTCCCACGATTCCCGATTCGATATCGTGTCCGGATTGAGGAACAGGATGTACTCACCGCGCGCCGCCTCGAATCCGAGGTTGTTCGCCTTCCCAAACCCGAGGTTCTCACCCGGCTCGATATAATTCACCCACCCGTAATCGCGTCGGATCAATTCACCTATCCCATCGCCCGACGCATTCTCGACCACGATGACCTCGACCTTCCCCCCGGCCAGAGTCCGCGGGATGGAATCCAGGCAGGCCCGGATCTCGTCCCGGGATTTATAGGTGACGATGATGACGGAAACGATGAATTGGGGGTCGGTACGAATCATGCAAAGAGGGCGCGGATGCGCAGTCTGGACCAACCGGATGCGTCAGATCAGGCGATCGGCCGCTGGTCCAGTTCTGGACCAAGGACCGATTGGGATGGCCTGATGAACAACGCTCCGGTTCCAATCAGGATCGGGCCGAGAAACTTCAGGGAGACCAGCATGGAAACATCGCTCATCATGAAGAGGCCGTATCCGCGGAAAACCAGATTGGCCGCACAGAACTGGAGGATCATCGAATTGCGGAGTTGCCCGATGCGGAACCAACGGGCCGCCAAGCCAACTATCCCTCCGATCACCGTCGAGACTGCCAGCGCGCCCACCGGTCCTCCAGCCATCAGCGCGAACGACGGATGGATCGTCGCATAGCGCACCCCGCGTTCCGTATAGGATTCCACCAGCGAAGTATCCCCCACGAGGTTCATTACCGTCAGGATCCCCGAATAGTCCAACTCCGCGAACAACCTCAGAACTTCGTCGGTTGGGAAATGGTCACGGAAGTGGATGTAATCCGCGCCGTAATAGGAATGACCCTGCAGGATGAAGGCCCGATAGAAGAGGGTTTCAAGGGTGTTCAACCCGATCGCCGCGGTCTGTGAGTTCATCTCGAACCATCGATACACCAGGAAGCCCAGCAGGGACGCAGCAATGGAACCGGCACCGGCAAACGCCATCAACTCCTGGCGGCTCCGGCTTTCGAAAAGGCCCCGGATCGACAGCCTCAAATGCGCGCCCCGCATGGTCACCATCGGTAGAAACAGGGCAAGGAACGGCACGGTCAGTCCGTTGAATTTCTGCCCCATCCAGATCAGGAACCCCAGGTAACCCACGTAGAGGATCAGGACGATCGTTCGGAGCGAATGCGCCCTGACCGCTGTGAATCGCGCCAGAAGGATTCCCAGGCTGAATGCCAGGGGCCAGCACACGGTGCCGGTGATCCTCTGGAGCCAGGGATACCGCGAATTCTCCCACCAATTGAACCGGTCGATCCCTCCACTCCAACCCGCGGGCGACAATGCCGCGTTCAACATCAACACCGCCACCACCAGTCCTGTCCCCGCCAGCACCCAGAGATCCATCGGCCCCACCCGTACCCCCAACCCTCCGCCCCGTTCTATCATCAACTTTCGTGAATCGCCGGCCATCAATCGAAACGCGATCACCCCCGGAATCAGGAACAGCAGGTATCGCAATGCCGCACCCGTCTGCATCGAATAGGCCGACTGTTCCGTGATGAAGAACCCGTATTCGATCACCACCAACGACACGAGATTCCACGCCATCCCGATGAACACCGGCAGCAGCCACCACCATGATGAATTTGCGTTGATCGATCTCAGGTAGCCCATTGATGCACCAGTCAGGGCTGCAAGGATGGCGGTGGAGTAGATGACGTAGTCGAAGGACATCAGGTTATGAAACGCTCGGAACGGACCCTCCTTGGCAGGGTCCACACCAGGCCAACCCTGCGGCGGGTCCCCGGGTCAGCAAGATTAGCGCAGGCCCGATCCCCCGACACGAGACTGGAGCGGGATGGACCTCTGAACAAGCTTTCGGGCAGGGGGACCCGCCCCATCATCGTTTGCTTCCCATGAGGACCATCGCGCAGCCAATCGCAAATGGCGCTAGAAACTTCACCGACAGCAACAGGGTGACTTCGCCCATCATGAAGAGTCCGTAGGCGCAAAAGACCAGATTGCCGGCACAGAACTGAAGGAGCGGGGATCTTTGGTTCAGACCTGATTGGAACCATCGTGCAGCCACCGCCATGATCGCGCCAATAACCGTGGACAGGATGAGAGCACCTGGAATGCCCCCCACCAACACCGCAAAGGAGGGATGGATGGTTGCGTAACGGACGCCGCGTTCATTGTAGGATTCCACCAGCGCCAGATCACCCACCAGACCCATGACAGTCTGGATGGAGGAGAACTGCAGCTGGTCAAACACCCGCAACCCCTCTTCAGGCGTGAAATTGTCTCGGAAATGCAGGTAATCGGCGCCGAAATACGAGTGCGCCTGAATCACGAAGGCCCGGTACAGCAACGTATCGATCACATCCAATCCCACAGAAGCCGACTGCGCATTGAGATCGAACCAGCGATAGACAAGAAATCCAAGTCCGGTCACCACCATGGTGAAAAATAGGGTCCCCAGGATGAGTCGTTGTCGAAACTGACTTTCGAACAGGGACCGGAAGGTCGCCCGAAGCTGGAATCCCTGCACGCAGGCGATGGGGAGGAACAACGCAAAAACCGGTACCGTCAGGCCGTTGAACTTCTGCCCCATCCGCACGAGAAAGAACAGGTAGAAGGCCGCCACCACCATCACCGCCAACCTCAGGGTCGTCTCCTTCCTCCGCGTGAAATTCGCCAGAAGGATCCCCAGTCCGTACACCACCGGCCAACAGACCGTCCCGGTGATCAGTTGAAGCCTCGGGAATCGTGAGTTCTCCCACCAGTTGAACCGGTCGACCCCTCCGCTCCAACCCGACGGCGAGAGTACCGAATTCACCGTCAACAGCGCCACCACCACCCCGCAGGCCCCCAAAGCCAGAACCTCGACCGCACCGGACTTCTCCGGGATCCCGTTCGGCACCGCCGGATCCCGTGCCGGTCTGGACCCGATGGCCCGGAAGACCAATCCCACCGGCAAGACAAACAGAAGGTAGCGCAGAGCCGCTCCGGTCTGACTCGAGAACGTCCCCTGTTCGGTGATGTAGAACCCGTATTCGATGACCACCAACGACACCACGTTCCACGACATCCCGAAGTAAATCGGCATCATCCACCACCACCGGGAATCCCGGTTGAGCTGACGCACATACCAGATCGAGATTCCGAGATGGATCAACAGCGTGAACGACGCATAGATCAGGTATTCCAGTTTCACAGAAGCGGGTTCCGACAAAGTTCTACTTTGGACCGAAAGGAACGCTGATTACAGAGAACCGGGAGGATGGTTGCAGTGGGCTCCATTGCTTTCAATTCTTCTACCCAATCCTGCGGATGTCCACGGCTTCCACAGGCCTGACCACTCAACGGGCGCATCCTGACATCGCCTCTTGCCGGAGCGGTGTCCGCGCCTCTTCCTTATCGGGTTGGCTGCCGGGGTACTGTCGGAATCGGTCCCTCTTCAACGACGGGAAGGATCCTGATCCACGGTCGTGCAGCTGCACCAGCCACCCGGCCAGTGCGGTTGGATTGCCGAATAGCCGAATCTTTTCAGAAATCCCGGGCCGGATTGGTTCCCGAGGCCGGTGGGGCATCGTTGATCTCCGTCTCCGGATGTCCTGCTGATGACTTGAGGCGGGCGAAAAGGTCCGTCGCGTCTTCTGGTACCGGATCAACCCCGGACTGCTGCGGACTCTCCCGCTTCAACACGCAGGCAGCTCCCAGAAAGCAGCCGAGATAGGCCCAGACCCGGAAACTGACGAATCCGGAGTCCATGTTGGCGATGACAAACAGGGCAGCGAGGGTGACGAACCAATGTCCGTTGAAGGCCTTGCGGACAACCAGGATCAAGGCCGCCAGCATGAGCGCGGTTCCGAGGATGCCCTGGAAAATCAGCAACTCGGCAAAGGCGTTGTTCCAATAGGCATCGATTCGCGAGGCCAGGTAGCCGGAGGACGCCGTCGTGCCTTCCACCAGAATGGAAAGCATCGAGCTTTCCACCAACTCCTTCCCGCCAAGCCCAACTCCAAACAGGGGGTCCGCTGAAAGCACATGCGTCACGAGCCGCGTTGGAGCAATCAGCCTGGTGTACGTGCTGAAATCGGCTCCCGACAACGCCGCTTCAATTCGGGATTCGAAGGCGCTGGAGGACGCACGATAGAGTCCACCCAACACCAGTCCCCCAAGGATCACCGTGAATCCAAACCCCACCAGGTTCCGCCTCATGAACTCCAGCGTCCGCCTCGAAAAGACGAAGCCCAGCGCCGCCAATGGCATCGCGGCCAGGATCGAAACACTGCCGATCAGCAGGATCCCCAGTAGGAGACCTGCACAGGCCACCATGATCCGGGCAATGTTGTGGGCTCCAGTCGAGAACCAGATCGCAAACGAAATGGCGAAGAACTTGGCCACATGGGAAGGCTCCTGCGTGAAGAGACACGGCCGTCGCCCGCCAAAGTACATTTCATCGCGCAACTCCGATTCATACAGGAATACATCTGCAAACACCCGTTGTCGGAAGGCGTCCGAAATGCCTCGCAACGGCGTGGTGTTTTCAAGTGCGCAACCCACCAGGATCAAGGCCGCCGCCACCCCGAAGAAGCGGGAGATCCGCTCGGCTGACCACTGGGAAAACTCTAGCCCCAATGAAAGAAAGACTACGACCGAGCTCATGAACTGGATCCATGACTTCAGAAACTCGCCGCCCAATGACCGATAGATGCCTGCCGGGATGGCGGTGAATGCCGGGATGCCGACCAGAAGGACAAAGGTAGTCAGATGATGGATCCTGAGCCGCCCAAAATTCAGCAACAGCAACAGCTGGCTGGCTCCGATCACTACAATCCCCGGAATCCGAAGCCCCGATGGCAGGGTCCAACCGATGGAACTGTAAAGGCCCAGCAACGCCACTATGGTGAGCAGCAACCGAAGGAACGAATGGCGCCATCCCAGACCGTTGGTAGCGCGGTCCGCATCTCGGAACCGGGGACGTGCTTCATGAGGAAATGGATAAGCAGAATTCATGGACTATGCCTGAAGGGGGGATGGATCCATGAGACGCGCACTGCATTTGGAATGTCAAACGGCGAGACCTTCCTTCCCCGCGGCTTCGCCATCGTTAAAATCGATCAATTCGACCCCCAACGACTCCATGAGCCGGATCACCGACCTATCACCATGGTACGCTGCATGGATGTAGCGGTTGGACCCGTAATCGACACAACGCAGATCCGGTCGAAGCAACCTCAGGGTTACCAACCCCGTGCAGCACGTCCCCACCACGGCGCTCGCTTCAATCTCCGATGCGACCTGTTCCAGGCTCTTCCCTTCATGGACCAGTTCAAACGGGGGCAGAAGCGACCGAAGCAATGGACAGGGCGGGTAATTGGGATGTGCCTTGACCCGCAACCGGGCAAACCCCTGCGTGTGGATCCAACGGGCAAAACCCCTCGCGATCGGCTCCCACTCCTCGGCCGGCATCCACTGCCACAACGCCGTCTCGATGTAGAGCAAGGTGTCGCCCCGGGGCGACACCCGTGGAGCAACCGCCTTGAATGGAAGGATCGTGACCTTTTCGGGGGGCGCATGAAGGCCCTTCGCCTCAAAGCTGATGACCCGCGATACGGCGGGGTCGAAGGCTCCACTCAGATGGCCGGTGACCGGTTGATTGCGGAGTCCAAAGCAACCAGCAAGCAACGGTTTCAGCCGGTTCCTCCACGCGGCCCGGTTCTTCGCCTGGATGTCCTGGTAATTCATCAACCCTTCCGCCAGCACCGTGATCCGGACCCGGGGCAGGCGGGAGGCGGATGCGAGAAGGTGATTGGTCAGGAGGTTGTCGTTGTTGACGAGATAGATCTCGCGCAGTCCGGGATGACGGAGGACCCGGGAAAGCAGTCGGGCACCCCGCCAATAATAGGCCGTGAACCGCCATTGCCCCTTTAGGTCCAGTCGGGGTGCAGCCGGATAATCCAACCTCGGTGTACAGCGGTCGAACCAGGGCCGATGCAGCTTTCTCAAGGTGATGAGCGCAGCCTCTTCCGGCCGGATTTCATCCGAATCAAGCGCGAGCTCCGCGAGGTCGGCAGAAATCGAGTTGTTGATGAGCAGAAGCGCCCTCATCGGAATCAGTGCGGACAATGGTCGGATCAGATCAATCGGCACCGTGGTCAGTTCTTCAACCGGGCCGTGCAGTAAAGCTGTTCTCCACCTTCGGGCAGGACCCATGAGACCGGCTTTAAGGCCACACCCTCCGCCCAGGTGATCGCGTTTCGCACAACGCGCCGGCCCGGACCGGCAAAAATGGAGGAAAGCGGCGGAGTGATATACTGGCGTGGCTCGAACAGGGGATCACAGGAATAGCCATGCTGGACCAACGCATCCCACCCGTGACGCTCCAACAGGGATTTCATGCCGGCCCCGGTGAAGGCAAACAGGTGTCTTGGCGGATCCCAGCAAAAGATGGAATTGCGCCGCAGCACCAAGCCGAGTGCCGCCATCGCCGACACCCTTGCCCGGGTCAGGCGCAACCAGTATCGGGCCAGGTGCTGCACACGAACGTACTTTTCGGCGTTCTCCGCCGAGGGCGTCGCCAACACCAGCCTGCCACCTGGTTTGAGGAATCTTCGCAGCGTCCCAAGGAAGGACCCCAGATCGTTGGAATGCTCGATCACGTGATAACAGAAGATCACATCGAAGGCTTCCCGCGGAACCTCGTCGAGCCGGGTCGTTGAGTTCTCCAGCTTCAACTGGGTCCGCGCGAAATCGATCATGTTGGAATCGAAATCGAACAGGAACGGATCATAACCGAGATTGCGTGCAGCCAGGCAATAGATCCCGCTGGCACCGCCGAAATCGAGGAAGCGGGCACCGGGTTGCGCACGTCCGATGAAATGTTCCAGGCTCCGCTCGATCCGCGGCAGGAGCCTCGGAATCTCCACCGTATCAGGCTTCTGGAAATCAAAACCCTGGTAGAATTCGTTCAAGGTGGCGTCATCTGGCATCGGGTGGGTACGCACCAGGCCGCAACCGATACACTTCAGGCCGTGATATCCCCGACTGGTGACACCCACGGGGATATGGGCTGGATTGGCGCAGGCGGGACACGGTTCCGACGCCTTTTGGGTTGCTGGGGAGGGCTCCATAGGGGTCAAGGTTGGATACTTCCGGGAATCATGAGCATCGGGCGGGTGTGCCAAAGGGTAGAAAGGTCTGCAGCGACACACGGAACAGCCAACGTGTCTCCTTGAACAATCCGTTGGTCAGGTGCAACGCCACCAACTGGGTCACAAAGCCGGCCATGGCGGATCCTTCGGCTCCCAGTCTCGGAATGAGCAGGAGATTGAGCCCGACGTTGACCACGGCGCCGATCAGGCTCGTCCACAGGAGTATGATCTGGCGATGCGCCAGGGTCAGGTAAGCGGCCCGGAAGATTGCGTTGAACATGATTGCCGCACTCGCCAGGTGCCACGGCAATACCCTGGCCGCTTCGGCGTATTCCTGTCCGAAGATCAGGTCGACGACCTGATCACGCAGCAGATATAGAACAACCACCCCGAACAAGCCCAACCAGGTGATCCAACGGGTCAACTGTGTATAAAGTCGGCTGAATCCCTCACGGTCATCCTTATACCATCGTGCCAAGGTCGGAAACAGCGACACCCCGATTAACGGCATCACTCCGATCAGAATGTCATAAAACTTGGCCGACGCCGAATAGATGCCCGCTTCCGTACCACCCCTCATCTTCTCAAGAAGGATTGTATCCAGGCGGTAATAGACCTGGGTATAAAGGAAGGCCACGAACATCGGCCAACTCTCCCGCAATACCCGGAACCCCGTCCCGAACTCAAATCGCCACCGGCGAAACTCCGGCGGACCAAACCGCCACCAGACCCAGGCCAGACTGAGAGCCATCAGGAATCCCTCGATCGCAAAGGCCCAGGCAAAGGCCTGCATACCTGACCCACGACGGATCAACCACAGTTGAATCCCCGCCCCGATCCCCAGGCTGATCATCCTGGCCAAGGCCGGAACCTGACCCTGCGTCACCGCCTGAAACCCAAGGTCAATTGCGTCGGATGCCCGAAACACATACCCCATCCCGAACAGCATCCCCAGGATCAAGGGTTCCGAACCCTGGGAACGATATGAGATCGCCACCGCCGCCACCGTGACCCCGCACAGGATCAGGGAAGACCCAAGACGCATTGCGATTGCCGTGCCCAGCAAGGTTCCTGGATTGTCGTGTCCCGATACCAGATCCCGTACCACCACCCGGCTGATTCCCAGATCCGAACTGACCGCGAACAGCGTGCACAGGCTGAAGATGGCATTGTAGAGACCGAACTGGTCGACCCCGAGATGACGTCCGACGGCCGCTGTGACCAGGAGGGCGACCACCAACCGGGCGAGCCGCTCCACTCCCAGCGCAGCGACATTGATGGACACGCGCCGGACGACTGGATTGCGGAGTTGGGCGAAAGGCATGGCCGTCTGTGCGGAATGGAACCTGTGGGTTCGGTTGGAACAGCCCACCAAACCGGGGGAAAAAACGATGAAGTGGCGACTGTCAGTCGCCGTGGGGCATGGCATCGGGGAGTGACTCCCGTCGCTCCCGGAGCACGATCATTCCCCGTCCGCATCAGTGGAGATCGCCTCTCTCCAACAAGGAACCCCGTGTTTCAGGGCAACCCCCGATCAGGGGGCATTCTCTGCGGTAGTTCGTTCCAGATGGAGCCACGTTGCAGCAAACCCCTTGAGTTCCTCCAACACGGGTTCCCAATCGCCCCTAAGCGGGA
>DITU01000154.1:2594-13190 GCA_002422905.1 Verrucomicrobia bacterium UBA6176 | reverse complement strand
ACCCCGGCCCGGCCGATACCCCCCCCTCGGTCGTGACGACGAATTGATTGGGGACAGGCTCCATTGATTCCGGCTCCACCAGTTTCATGTCCCGCGCCCCCATGCCGCCATTGGGGACAGGCGCCAATTGGGGACAGGCTCCCCAGACGGCACTCGTACTCGTACTCGCACTCGAAACCGATGGGGACGAAACCGATGGGAACAGGCTCCACCCGACCCCGCCCCACCCTCGGTCGTGACGACGGATTGATTGAGAGTGTTCCCCAGGGACAGGCTCCCAGGACGGCACCCGTACTCGTACTCGCACTCGAAACCGGTAGGGACAGGCTCCACCCGACCCCGGCCCGGCCGATACCCCCCCCTCGGTCGTGACGACGGATTGATTGGGGACGGATTGATTGGGGACAGGCTCCATCGGTTCCGGCTCGAAACCGATGAGGACCGAAACCGATGGGGACAGGCTCCACCGGTTCCATGTCCAGCCCCTCCATGCCGCCAATTGGGGACAGGCTCCCAGGACGGCACTCGTACTCGTACTCGCACTCGAAACCGATGGGGACAGGCTCCACCGGTTCCATGTCCAGCCCCTCCATGCCGCCAATTGGGGACAGGCTCCCAGGACGGCACTCGTACTCGTACTCGCCCTCGAAACCGATGGGGACAGGCTCCACCCGACCCCAGCGCGGCCGAAGCCCGTCCCCCTTGGTCGTGTTGATGAGAATCCCTTCATCCGGTCCATTCCTTGCTCTTGCGGATGAATTGGTGGCGCGTTTCGCAAGGGGAATGAACCGGGTTGGACACCTGCCTGAATCCTGGATTGCCTTGCGAATCGCCGTCGTACTATCTGTTCAGTGCAAATTGAACGAACTGGCACATCCGGTTCCCTGGAGTCGGTTCGCTGATGCGAATTGACCGGCACGAAGTGTGCCCAAGCGGTCCCTTCCCCACCCCTTTCCACCATGTCCAGCGCCTCCAAGGCCTCCACGGCGCCTTCCTCCCAAGCCCTGCCGAGGTCCCGATTCGAGATGGTCGAAGTCACCGCGCGCCTCTGTCAGCGGCTTGGCATGCCCAAGTCCACCGGGCAGATCTACGGCCTGCTCTTCCTCTCCGTCCATCCCTTGTCCCTGGAGGAAATCGCCGAAGCGCTTGGCCTCTCCAAGGCCAGTGCCTCCACCGGCACCCGGCATCTCATCGGTTGGCACGCCATCCGCCAGGTCTGGAAGCCCGGCGACCGCAAGGACTACTACGAGGTCCAGGCGGATCTCGGCGATGTCCTCCGCGCCAACTACCTGGGCTTCTTCAAACCCAAACTCGACGCCGCCAGCCGCAAACTCGTCGTCCTTCAGGAACTCCTGGATGCCGACCTCCAGTCCGGTGCCATCCAGAACGAAGAACACACCGTCGGCCGTGAGCGGCTCCAATCCATCGCCCGCATGCATTCCCGCATCCAGAAAGTCCTGCCCTTCGCCGAAAAACTTCTCTGAACCACAGGCTCGCGGATCCCGACCGTAGCGGTCGGAAAGGACACCGCCCTGCCCCTTCGCCCCCTTTTCAAAACGCCCCTCCCCATCCCAACAGATCCCATGAAAGGCATCCTACTCGCCGGCGGCGCCGGTTCACGCCTCTACCCCCTCACCCTGGTCGCTTCAAAACAGCTCCAGCCGGTCTACGACAAACCGATGGTCTATTACCCGCTCACCACCCTCATTGAGGGCGGGGTCCGGGAAATCTGCCTGATCTCCACGCCCCACGATCTCCCGCGGTTCCGGCAATTGCTCGGCGACGGCTCCCAATGGGGACTGCGCATTGAGTACCGGGAACAGGCCAAGCCTGAAGGCATCGCCCAGGCCTTCCGCATTGCGGATACCTTCATCGGATCCGACCCCGTCGCGCTGATCCTTGGAGACAACATCTTCTATGGCGGCGACGTGTTCGCCCGGGCCTTCTCGGAGTTCAGCCAGGGCGCGACGATCTTCGGTTATCACGTCAATGACCCTGAACGGTATGGCGTGGTGGAGTTTTCCAAGGAAGGACGGGCGCTCTCGATCGAGGAAAAGCCAAAACAACCCAGGAGCAACTATGCCGTCCCGGGCCTTTACCTATACGACAATGAGATCGTGGGCATAGCCCGCGACCTAAAGCCCAGCGCCCGCGGCGAACTGGAGATCACCGACGTCAATGTCGAGTACCTCCAGCGCGGCACGCTGCATGTGCATCGGCTCGCAAGGGGCTTCGCCTGGCTGGATGCCGGGACCAGTTCCTCACTGCATGATGCCGGCGCATTCGTACAGACCATCGAAAAAAGGCAGGGAATCAAGGTGGGCTGCCCGGAGGAAGCGGCGTTTCATCGCGGATTCATCTCCGCCCAACAACTCTCGGATCTCGTCCAGAAGTTGCCCCGGTGTGAATACAGGGAATACCTGGAAGGAGTCGTGCGCGAGGCCGGCCAGTCCTGATCTTCCAATCCACACTGTTTCCACAACCTCACACAATGATTCTCCTTCTTGGCGCCCATGGCTATGTCGGCAGTGAGTTTGCCCGTCAACTGGTGTTGCGCGGGCATGATTATCTCGCCCCGCGAAGTCGCGAACTCGACGCCACCCGGTTTGATTCACTTCAATCGTGGCTGCGGGAACACAAGCCCCGGTTCGTCATTTCCTGCGCAGGTTATACCGGCAAACCCAATGTGGATGCCTGCGAAAACGACCGCGCCGGCACCCTGATTGGCAACGTCGTCCTGCCCCAGACAATCGCCCAGGCCTGCGCCGCCAACGGCATTCCCTGGGGACATGTCTCCAGCGGTTGCATCTATTCCGGAGCCCGGATCCGACAGCTCAATGGATCCCTGCAATCTGAAAAGGATCTGACCCCGCTGCACCTCCGCGACATTGTCGAGAACTCCCCGGAACGGGTGGTTGGCTTCACCGAGGAGGATGCGCCGAACTTCAGCTTCCGCGACGGACCCTGCAGCTTCTACAGCGGAACCAAGGCCTTGGGCGAGGAGGCCATTGCCCATGCCGGACAAGGCTACGTCTGGCGCCTTCGAATCCCCTTCGACCATGTCGCCAGCCCCAGGAACTACCTCACCAAGCTGCAGGCCTATCCCAAGGTCTATGACAACTTCAACTCGATATCGCATCGCGGCGACTTCGCACGCGCCTGCATCGAATCCTGGGAAAAGCAGATTCCTTTCGGAACCTATAACGTGACCAATCCGGGCTTTGTCTCCTCGCGTCAGGTGATCGCCCTGATCCAGAAACGCTTTCCCGGCAGTCACCGCTTTGAGTTCTGGGACAGTGACGAGGAGTTCTATCGGGTCGCCGCCAAGACTCCGCGTTCCAACTGCATCATGAATCCGGGCAAGCTGATCGCGGCCGGTGTCCAGCTCCGATCCGTCGAGGACGCCCTGGAGGAATCGTTGCGCAACTGGGAGGCGAAGGGGTGAGCGGGAGTGGGTTGAACAACGAAGGGGCGAAAGGGGCTAAGGGGGGGAGTGGGACTGTTTTGAACAACAAAGGGGCCAAGGGACGAAGACAAAGACGGAACCGGATGGTCGAAGTGCGATTTCCCTCTTCGCACCCTTTGTCCCTTTGTTGTGAGCCTCCTCCCAACAAACGTGAATGAGCAACGAAGGGACAAGCGCGCCAGGTTCAGGATTTGAGCTGCCGGATGGGCGCAGGGTCACCACTTCACCCGCGGTCGAAGCTCTGGCGAGAGAGGCTGTGGATGCCGCTCTGGCGGTCCATCGTGAGTTTGGTCCCGGATTGTTGGAGAGTGTTTACGAAGCGTGTCTCACCCATGAGTTGCTACTGCGGGGAATACAGGTCCTACGTCAGGTGCCGATTCCGTTGGAATACCGTGGAGTTCAGATTGAAGCCAGCTTCAGAGCCGATCTGTTGCTGGACTCACAGTTGTTGATAGAACTCAAAACCGCCGACACAATCCTGCCGATCCACCGGGCGCAGGTCATCACCTACCTGAAGCTGCTGAAGCTACCACTGGGCCTGCTCATCAATTTCAACAGCGTCCTCATCAAGGACGGCATTGAAAGGATCCTGAACGTCCCTCGCCGCCTCTCCTGATCACATTTCCTTCGCCCCTTTGCCCCTTTGTTGTTAGTCCCCTCCCCACCTTGGTCCCTTCGCCCCTTTGTTGTTCAACCCCGCCTTGCTCTCGTTTCCTTAGCCCCTTTGTTGTTAATCCCCTCCCCACCTTCGCCCCTTTGCCCCTTTGTTGTTAACCCCCCACTATGAACCTCCTCATCACCGGTGGCTGTGGCTTCATCGGATCCAACCTTGTCCGGCATCTCATCCGTGAACCCGGCATCCAACGTCTCGTCAACCTCGATGCCCTGACCTATGCCGGGCATCGGGGATCCCTGTCGGACATCGAATCGGATCCGCGCTATGCCTTTGAACATGTCGACCTCCGCGACAAGGGCGAAGTCCTCCGTGTCGTCCGCGACCATGCCATCACTGCGATCCTGCATCTCGCCGCCGAATCCCATGTCGACCGGTCCATCTCCGGCCCGGGTGATTTCGTCACCACCAACATCAACGGCACCTTTCACCTGCTTGAGGCCTGTCGGGAACTTTGGTTGGTGAATCCGACGGCCGAACTGAAGGCGGCGGCGGGACCTGTTGGATTGCGCTTCCATCATGTGAGCACCGACGAGGTCTATGGCACTTTGGGCGACACCGGACTTTTCACCGAAGCCACACCCTACGCCCCAAACTCGCCGTACTCAGCCAGCAAGGCGTCGAGCGATCTTCTGGTCCGGGCCTATCACCATACCTATGGGCTCAACACCGTGGTCACCAATTGTTCCAACAACTACGGCCCATACCAGTTCCCGGAAAAGCTGATTCCCGTCATCCTTCAGAACATCCTTCATCGGCGTCCCCTGCCGGTCTATGGCGACGGCATGAACATCCGGGACTGGCTTTATGTGGAGGACCATTGCGAAGCCCTATGGCAGGTGATCCAGCGCGGCCGTAATGGAGAGACCTATAACATTGGCGGTCACAACGAATGGGCCAACATCCACATCGTACAGCACCTGTGCGACCTCATTGACGAACTCCGACCCGATCTCGGGGGGAACAGCCGTGGCCTGATCACCTATGTGAAGGATCGACCCGGGCACGACCGCCGCTATGCCATTGATGCCGGGAAGATCGAACGCGAACTGGGCTGGAAACCCGCCCACCGCTTCGAAGAAGGCATCCGCAAGACCGCGAAATGGTACCTGGAAAACCAGCCGTGGATCCAATCGGTCCTCCGCAGATAATAACAACCATGCAGGGAGACTATCCGCAGATGACGCAGATGGCGCAGATCCTGGAGGAGGAATCACCGAGAGACCCTGAAACCTACGCCATCATCGGAGCCGCGATGTCGGTTCACACAGAACTGGGTAATGGGTTTCTCGAGGCTGTGTACCAGGAAGCCTTCAGCCTTGAACTCTCTGATCGTGGGATCGCGCACCAAAGGGAAGTCGACCTGCAACTCAACTACCGCGGCAGGCAACTCAGGACCCATTACAGGGTGGACTTCATCTGCTTTGATAAAGTCATCGTCGAATTGAAGGCCTTGAGCGACCTGACCTCGGTGGAGGNNTCGGCCTCCCCCGTCTCCAGTACAAGCGGATCGTCTTATCCCAACATTGACCGAGGGATGGCAATGGACTGATCCCCAGATCCGTCGCTTCAGCAATGGATTTGTGGAAGCATAGACGTATGCATCCCCCTGATCTCGGTGGACAACCATTGGTTCGCTAACCATCGGCCGATATCCGCCCTTTGCTACTCCATCTTCGCCATCTGCGCCATCTGCGGATAACCACCTCTTCCCTTCGATCAGGCCATATGCGGATGCCCCCCTTTCCAATCATCCCACCCATCGCTCTATGTCATCCCTAGCCATCATCGGAACCGGCTACGTCGGTCTGGTCACCGGAGCCTGTTTTGCCCAGGTCGGCCACCAGGTCCTCTGCGTCGACAACGACGCGAAGAAAGTCGAGACCCTGCGTGCCGGCGGCATTCCCATCTACGAACCCGGCCTTGAGGATCTGGTACGGTCCAACGTCGAATCCGGCCGTCTCCGGTTCACGACATCCACGGCCGAGGCGGTAGCCGAGGCGGACGTCATCTTCATCTGCGTCCCCACCCCACCCCAACCCGATGGATCCGTCGATCTATCCTATATCGAAGGGGTGGCCCGCGAGATCGCCGGCAACCTCACCGCATACCGGGTGATCGTCGACAAGAGCACGGTTCCCGTTAAGACCGGCGAGAAGGTTGCTGAAACCATCCGGCGTTATGCCAAGACCAAGGTCGACTTCGATGTCGTATCCAATCCCGAATTCCTTCGGGAGGGATTTGCGGTGGATGACCTGATGCATCCAGACCGGATCGTCATCGGAACATCCAGTCCCCGGCCGGTGGCGTTGATGCGGGACATCTATACCCCTTTCAACGCGCCCATCATCGTCACCGACACCAACTCGGCGGAGTTGATCAAGCACGCAGCCAACTCGTTCCTCGCCCTCAAGATCTCCTATATCAACGCCATCTCCGCCATCTGCGAGGCGGCCGGTGCCAATGTCCTGGAGGTCGCCAATGGCATCGGACTCGATGAACGGATCGGACGCCGCTTCCTCAATGCCGGCATCGGTTTTGGTGGCTCCTGCTTTCCCAAGGATCTCTCCGCCTTCATCAAGATCGCCGAGCAACTCGGCTATGACTTCCAACTTCTCAAGGAAGTCCAGCGCATCAATACCGCGCAGATGGAACGGTTCCTCAAGAAGATCACCGACACCCTGTGGGTGCTGAAGGACAAGCGCATCGGTGTCCTCGGTCTGGCGTTCAAGCAGAACACCGATGACGTCCGGACCTCACCGGCCATCGACCTTTGCCAACGCCTGTTGAAGGAAGGCGCCCGGTTGCGGGTGAATGATCCCAAAGCCATGGAGAAGGCCCGGGCGCTTCTTCCTGAAGGCCCCGATGTGGAGTATGTCGATGACCTCAATCAGGTGCCGGTGGATTGCGATGCCCTGGTGATCGCGACGGAATGGCCTGAGTTCACCAAACTCGACCTCGCCCATGCGCGAAAGGTGATGACCACCCCCATCCTGTTCGATGGTCGCAACCTGTTTGACCGGACCGAAATGGAATTGCTGGGTTTCATCTACAAGGGCGTCGGGCGTTGAATCCGTAGCAGCCGACGTCAGGAGGCTCCGTTTGTTGTCCGTTCCCCCAACATGAACTCCATCCTCGTGACCGGTGGTGCCGGGTTTCTCGGCAGCTTCCTGGTCGATCTACTGATCACCGAAGGATACCGCGTGGTGGTCGTGGACAGTCTGGAGTTCCAAGTGCATGGCGGTCGCCAGCCGGCCTATCTGAATCCCGGCGCAACCTATGTCTGGGGAGACTGCTCGGATCGCAACCTGATCCGGCCCATCCTGGAGACGGTGGATGCCGTGGTCCATCTGGCCGCCCTCGTTGGAGTGGGTCAGTCGATGTATGAGATCGAACGGTATACCCACGGCAACTGCGATGTCACCGCCGTCCTGCTGGAAGAGGTGGTCCGGGTCCGGGCCCGCATCCGGAAGCTGGTGGTGGCCAGTTCCATGAGCATTTATGGGGAGGGATCCTATGTGGATGCTGACGGCAATTCCGTCTATCCGGGTCTGCGATCCGATGAACAACTGAAGAGGCATGAGTGGGAGGTAAGGCATCCGATCAGCGGTCAACCGCTCCAGCCCGCTCCGACTGCGGAAGAGCGCCCACTGGCCTCTGCCTCGGTCTATGCGGCCAGCAAACGTTATCAGGAGGAGCTTGGCCTGATGATCGGTCGTACCTACGACATCCCGAGCGTCGCCTGCCGGCTCTTCAATGCCTACGGAAGCCGACAATCCCTGGCGAATCCCTATACCGGGGTGGCTGCCATCTTTTGTTCGCGTTTGCTCCAGGGACTCGCGCCCGTCGTTTTCGAGGACGGCAACCAACTCCGTGACTTCGTCCATGCCGAAGATGTTGCGCGGGCACTTCACCTTTGCCTGACCAGTCCCGCTGCGGATCATCAGGTGTTCAACATCGCTTCAGGCCACCCCATCACCGTGCGGGATGTAGCTCGGCACCTCAGCCGGGCGGTGTGCGGTCGCGAAGTGGAACCCGAGGCACGCGGACAGTTCCGATCCGGTGACATCCGTCATTGCATTGCCGACATCTCGAAGGCCAGGCGTCTGCTGGGCTATTCCCCTGAACACCAGTTTGAAAACGGACTCTTGGAATTGGTGTCGTGGATCCGTCACCAGCAACCCGGCGCAGACCGCCTTGAGGCCGCACTGGCTGAGGGCCGCGGCCATGGTGTCATCTCGGGCTGATCAGCCGCTGATGATATCGGTGGACCAACGAAGGGTGCAAAGGCGGGGAGAGGTTGAACAACAAAGGGGCTAAGGGGCCAAGTCGGGGAGGGGTTGAACAACAAAGGGACTAAGGGTGCAAAGAAGACCGTCCTTCAAGGTCCTGAATCCTCTGCGAAATCTGCGGCTTCCCCTGCTCCTGTATTGAATCGGTGGAATCGGTGGAAAAGCAAAGGGGCTAAGGGTGCAAAGAAGACCGCGTTTCAAAACCCCCTCATCTGCGCCATCTGCGCCATCTGCGGATAACCCTCTTGAATCGAATCGGTGAAATCCGTGAGCTCCATTCCTACAACCCCCAACCCGTCCAGCCGACCCATCCTCGTGACCGGTGCGGCCGGCTTCATCGGCTTTCACGTCGCTCAACGATTGCTGGACGCGGGGCAGGCCGTGGTCGGGATTGACAATCTCAACGACTACTATGATGTCCGGCTCAAGGAATCCCGGCTGGCCCTGCTCACTTCCCATCCCCTCTTTCAGTTCCATCGATTGGACATCGCCGACCGACCTGCGATGGAAGGCTTGTTCGGATCAGTGAAACCGGAGCGTGTGATCCATCTGGCGGCGCAGGCGGGGGTCCGATACTCACTGCAAAACCCGCACGCCTATGTGGACAGCAACCTGGTTGGGTTTGTGAACATCCTCGAGGGCTGCAGACACAACGGGGTGAAGCACCTGACCTATGCCTCGTCCAGCTCGGTCTATGGGGGATCGACCCGGATGCCGTTCTCTACGCATGACCCGGTGGATCATCCCTATTCGTTGTATGCCGCCACGAAGAAGGCCAACGAACTGATGGCCCACACCTACAGCCATCTCTACGGATTGCCGACTACGGGCCTGCGGTTCTTTACCGTCTATGGCCCCTGGGGGCGTCCGGACATGGCCCTGTTCCTGTTCACGAAGGCCATTCTCGAAGGACGTCCCATCGACGTCTTCAATGAAGGTCGGATGCAACGCGATTTCACCTATGTGGATGACATCGTCGAGGGCGTGATCCGGGTGAGCGCACGGGCAGCCACCGGGAACCCGGGATGGGACCCGGCGGATCCCAATCCCGCCTCCAGCCAGGCGCCCTATCGATTGTACAACATCGGGAATCATCAACCGGTTGAGTTGCTCGATCTGATCGCGTGTCTGGAGCGGGCGTTGGGCCGTGAAGCGGTGAAGCGTTTCCTCCCCATGCAACCCGGCGATGTCCCCGCCACCTATGCTGACACGGATGATCTGAGGCAGGACACCGGTTTTGCTCCGTCGACACCGATGGAGAGCGGCGTGGTAAGGTTCGTGGAATGGTTCCGTCAGTACTACGGGCTGTGAGGCCGCTTCCACTTGCTGTCGCCCATGATCTACGGAAGCCTGACATCACTCTCGCCATGAGCACTGAATTGTTGAATCGGATCACACTCGATCCACTGGTCATGTCTGGACATCCCTGCATCCGCGGAATGCGGGTAACCGTGAGCAACGTCCTGCGACTGCTCGCCGTGCATCATACACGTGAGCGGATACTGGAGGCTTATCCGTACCTGGAGGTTTCGGACATTGACGCCTGTCTCGAATATGCAGCGCTTCTGGCTGATGAACGTTCGGTCCAGGTTCCTGGATGAAGGTGTTGATTGACATGAACCTGAGCCCAGCGTGGTGTCCGGTGCTCAGGAATGGCGGATTGGAGGTGGCCCATTGGTCACATCTGGGTGATCCCCGTGCGACAGACGACTCCATTTTAGAACTCCGAGACAACGGTGTGATCCTTACGCCGAAGGCGTTTCAGCCGGTAGCCCGGGCGTGAGCGAAGCGACACCCCGGGTCATGCGTCCGAATGGGTCCCTACCCCGGAGGGGTTTGAGAACCCTCTGCAACCCCTCCGGGGTAGAGATACATTTCGAATCCATTCCCGGGGTGCGCTTCGCGACCCCGGGCTACCGGCTCCCAACCCTTCGGGTTGAAGAAGACGGCGGGAACCAAATCGGGTCACCACCAGACGGTCAAAGGCCACATAAAGGTCAAGCTTCCGCGATTGATGGGGATTCTTGCCCGTTATGGGCCTTCTTGTGGCGAGGGTTTAACTGGTCGCCTTCAATTGCTTCCGCACTCCGTGGACAGGCTCCAAAGTAATAGCAACCCCCATCCCGATCTCACGCAGCGCATTCCTCCCTTCCTGGCTCATGCCC
>DITU01000154.1:0-2518 GCA_002422905.1 Verrucomicrobia bacterium UBA6176 | reverse complement strand
TCCGCGCCCATTCCTTCGATGAGATCTATCATCTGGCTGCGCAGACCCATGTCGCGCGGAGCTATGCCGATCCGGTCGATACCTGTGAACAGAACGTGTTGGGAACGGTGCGACTTCTGGAAGCCATCCGACGGCATCGTCCAACCGCCCGGATGTTTCATGCCGCGTCCAGCCAGGTTTTCGGGAATGCCGAGACATCGCCCCAGAACGAATCCACTCCGTTCCGGCCCACCAATCCTTATGGGGCGTCCAAGGCCATGGCGTCCGACCTGGTCCGAATCTATCGCGATACCCATGGCCTCTTTGCGGTCAATGGCATCTGTTACAATCACGAATCCCCGCGACGCGGACCCGAGTTTGTGACCGGCAAGATCTGCCGCGCCGCCGCAGCCATTGCCGCCGGATCGAAGTCTCCGCTTCTGTTGGGCGACATCAGTGCGCGGCGTGACTGGGGCGATGCCCGATGTTTCATCCGCGGATTTCATGCGGCGCTGCGTGCGGATCAACCTGCTGATTATGTTTTTGCGACGGGCACACTGCATGGGGTTCAGGAAGTCATTGAGATAGCGTTCGACACGCTGGGACTCGATTGGCGGCAATGGGTGAAACACGATCCCGCCCTGCTGCGTCCGATTGAGCCTCCGCCTACTGTCGGGGATCCACAGCGCGCCCGTGAACGCCTGGGGTGGATCGATTCCACGGCATTTCCCGATCTGATTCGCGAAATGACTCTTGCGGCCGCGGAAGAATGAAGGGGCCAAGGCGGGGAGGGGTTAACAACAAAGGGGCGAAGGGGCCAAGAAGACCGTTCTTCAAAACCCCCTCATCTGCGCCATCTGCGCCATCTGCGGATGAATCCACTCCAATCCTGAATCCAATCCGTGAAATCGGTGGAACAACAATCTGTGGCAGTCATAGGACTCGGCTATGTCGGCCTTCCCCTGTCGCTGCAGTTCGCCCGGAGCGGCGTTTCGGTTCTGGGCCTCGACATTGATCCCGTCAAGGTCGACGCGCTCAATGCGGGTCGCAGCTATATCGGGCACATTGCCGCGGAGGTCATCGCCGGGCCGCTTCGGGAGGGGCGCTTTTCCGCCAGTACCGACTTCTCGCGGGTGCGGGAGGTGCAGGCCGTCATCCTGTGCGTCCCGACGCCCCTGAATAGGAATCGTGAACCCGACACCTCCTATATCCTGGCGACGGGTGCGAGCATCGCTCCGCATCTCAAACCTGGTACGTTGGTGGTCCTGGAATCCACCACTTATCCCGGCACGACAGAAGAGTTGCTGCGCGAGGTTCTTGAGCGCGGCTCCGGCATGACGGCAGGCAAGGAGTTTCATCTCGCCTATTCCCCGGAACGGGAAGATCCGGGGAATCCTGAGAGCCGTGTTTCGGAGATCCCCCGGGTGGTGGGAGGTCTCACTCCCGATTGCCTCCAGCGGGCAATGGAACTGTATCGGCCTGCCATCCGGACCTTGGTTCCCGTCTCGTCCTGTCGCGTGGCCGAGGCCACCAAGCTCCTCGAGAACATCTTTCGCAGCGTCAATATCGCACTGGTCAACGAACTCAAGGTCGTCTACGGCGCCATGGGGATCGACATCTGGGAAGTCATCCACGCCGCAAAGACCAAGCCCTTCGGTTTCATGCCGTTCCATCCCGGACCCGGTTTGGGTGGCCACTGCATCCCCATTGATCCCTTCTATCTGTCGTGGAAAGCCCGTGAATTCGGACAGGCCACCCGTTTCATTGAGTTGGCCGGCGAGATCAACACCGCCATGCCGGAGTGGGTGGTCCAGAAGGTAGCCGATGCCCTCAACGATCGGTCCAAGGCTGTGCGCGGTTCCCGCGTCCTGGTGTTGGGTCTCGCCTATAAATCCGATGTCGACGACGACCGCGAATCGCCCAGCTATGTCCTGATGCAGAAGTTGAGGCAACGCGGCGCGGAAGTGGCCTATTACGATCCCCACATCCCGGTGATCCGACCCACACGCGAGCACGCCCAATGGGCCGGCACCCCTTCGGTGGCGTGGGATGAATCGGTGCTGCGGGGTTTCGACGCCGTACTGATCTCCACCGCGCATCGGTCGGTGGATTACCGGCAGCTGTTGGAGTGGGCGCCGCTCATCATCGACACCCGCAATGTCCTTTCCGGCATGCCGAGTCGACCCGGGCAGGTGCATCGGGCGTGAGAGGCCTGCCTGCCTGCGCCATGACTGATCCAGGTCCCGTGCCGTCCGATGAATCCTGGGATCTCCCTGATGACGCGCCATCGCGCCGTTTGGCGTCGCGGATGCCACTCGATGAATACCTGAGGCGCATCGAAGAAGTTCGTTCCTGGTTTCCCCGGTTCATACCCACCCCGGAGGAACGCCTGCGATCCAGGGTGGATGTGACGTTTGAGCTTGAAGCCCGAGAATCTTTGCGAGGGCTGCATCCCGGAGCTCCCCCGTCCCAATAGGTGACATCCCTTTCCCTACCACAACATTCTTCCTTTCCCATTTCGGTATAATCTATGAAAGCA
>DITU01000175.1:5463-5981 GCA_002422905.1 Verrucomicrobia bacterium UBA6176 | reverse complement strand
TGTTGTTCATCCCGCCTCCGCCTTCATCCCTTCGCCCCCTTGTTGTTCAACCCGCTTCAATCCTCCCTGTCCCATCGGGTTTCTTCCCTGTTGATCCCATTCCTTCCGCCGTACGCTTGCCCCGTGCTGGAAGCGCAATCATGGCGACGGGAATCGGTGATCCCACTGGTGGCGGGGATCCTGGTGTTCTTCCTCGGCATCATCGTCCTCATCCAGCTCGGGCTCCAGGCCAGCGGTCTGGCCGACTCCCCCCACGGCCCGTTCTGGAATCTGCTGGTCGGGTTGATCGCACTCCAACTTCCGATCCTCATCCTGACTCACGGTTCACTCCGCATCCATCAACTCGGATGGAACACCGCTTTCGGTCTTGCCTGGAATCCTTCCGCCGTCGCCTGGGGAATCGGGCTCGGCGTCGCTGCCGTTGTCATCGGCTACCCGATCCTCGCCGGCATGGTTCACCTGCTGGAATCCTACGGGTACCAACCTGAGACCCAGAAGGCCGTCCAGTTCCTCGCCAC
>DITU01000175.1:0-5404 GCA_002422905.1 Verrucomicrobia bacterium UBA6176 | reverse complement strand
CTTCCATCCTGTTCGGCGCCGTCCACGCCAACGCCGCCGCCTTCATTCCCCTCACCCTCTTCGGTGCCAGCCTCTGCTGGGCCTATCAACGCACCGGCAATCTCCTCACCTGCATCATTGCCCACGCCACCTTCAACCTGGTCGGCCTCGGCGTCGCCATCCTCCAACCGCCCCCACCCCTTTCCCCATGAACCCTTCTTGCTGCCTTCAACCCGCGCGCCGGGCCTTCACCCTCATCGAACTCCTCGNNCGCCATCATCGCCATCCTCGCCGGCCTGCTGTTGCCCGCGCTGTCCAAGTCCAAGGCCAAGGCCACCCAGATCCAATGCCTCTCCAATTACCGCCAACTCAATCTCGCCTGGCTCATGTACATCGACGATGCCCGCGATGAATTGCCCCCGAACGAAACCATCCTCAGCGGCGGACGTACCGGGGCCAATGCCACCGCCCGGACCTGGGTCACCGGCAACGCCTTCACCGACACCTCGCCCACCAACATCCAGCGTGGAATGCTCTTTCCCTACAACCGTTCCATCCCCATCTACCGGTGTCCCTCCGACCGCTCCACCGTCCGCGATGAAGGCCGCATCAGACGCTTCCGCAGCGTTTCCATGAGCGCCTACATGAACGACACCCCCAACCCCGCCGACCGCACCTGCTGGCACAAGCTCAGCCAGATCATCAATCCCGCCCCCTCCCTCGCCTTCGTCTTCATCGATGAACACGAGAACAGCATCGAGAACGCCCGATTCGTCATCACCCAACCCGGCGACTTCCGCTGGATCGATTTCCCCGGTGCCCGTCACAACAATGGCCTCACCCTCTCCTTCGCCGACGGCCATGCCGAAGCCTGGAAACTCCAGTCGGTCGCTTCCCGCCGCATCGCCATGATGCCCCCCTGGATCCAGAACCAGACCGTCCGCTCCGACGACTTCGACCTGCGCCGATTCCATCAGTCCATCCCGCGCATCCCCCTTTGAGGATTTTTCCACGGGGCGGCGAGGGCCCCTCGCCGTTTTCCCTTCATCGGCGACCAAACGTCGCCGCTCCATCCCCATCACCGAACACCCGTCCCCTTCGTGAACGCCCGCACATGTCGCACGTTCGCCGCCCGCGCCATCTGCAACGCCTTCGCCACCCGTTCCCACGGCGCATTCCGGTCCGCGCTCAATACCAGATGCAGGTTCGCATCCCCGGCCGCCGCACTCCTCAGTTCCTGTCCCAACTTGTCTTCGGTCACCGCACGGCTCCCGATGAAATACACCGGTTCACCTGCCGCAATGGTGACAATCATGGGGACCGGATCCGCCGACGTCCCCGGCTTCGGGGCATCGCCCACTTCCGGCAAGGCGAGTTTCACCGACGGCTGGTTGCGGAAGGTCGTCGTCACCAACAGAAACGTCAGCATGACGATCAACACGTCGATCAACGCGATGATGATGATCGCCGGGGCCGCGCGCCGGCGCCGCGGATAAAAGCTCATGGGTTGTCCCGGAGTCCGGCCTTGTCCTGCGAACCGAGATAATGGCGCCGCAACAGGACGTCGCACACCGTCTCCAGTTCCACCGAGAGGACCTCGACCTTCTTGTTGAAGTAACTCCACGCCACCAGCGAAGGCATCGCCACCAGCAATCCCAACAACGTCTTGTTCAACGCCGCCCCGATTCCCTTTGCCATGAGCGTGTTGTCCCCCGACACCGCCTTTCCGAACTCACCGAACAGCGGGATGATCCCGTAGATCGTCCCCACCAGGCCCAGCAACGGCGCGATCCCCACGATGATCTCCAGCACCACCAGTCCGCGTTCAAGCCGCAGGACCTCGCGCCGGGCCTGAACCTGCAATGCCGCGAGATTCTCCGCCTTGGACCACTGCAGGTGATCCAGCACCGAGAGCAGCAACCGGCCCAGTGACGAGGGCTGCGCCGTGCACGCTCCGCGCAACGCCTCCGGGTCCGTTCCACCCACCATCTTCTCCAGCGATTCCGGCAACACCATCCCCCGGCGCAGCGACCATCCCCGCTCCAGCACAAACGTCAGCGATACCACCGACATGCCCAGCAACAACCAGCTGAAGATTCCTCCGTCCCTCAGTATTTCCGTCATGTTCTTAAGTCTCCCGGGTATCCGCCCAGATCCAATGCGGTGCAGTGTCTCATCGATAGTGAAAGGTAAAGGTGATCTCGCGGGTGTCCTTGCCGATCAACCGGCGCATGGTCTCCGGCCACCGCGCATACGGGGCCTGGGTCAGGATCGCGTTCTCACACAGCAACGACCAGATGTCGCCCACCTCGGACTCCAACTGGTTCATCTCCGCCACCGTTCCGTCCGAGCGCAATTCAAACTTGAGCTTCACCTTGCCCGTGCGATCCAACGAATAGCGATGCTGATCCAGCAACGCATACCAGCGCTGCTGCACCGCGTAGATGAACTGCTGGTCGTAGTTCGCAAACGGCGATGCCTTCACATCCAGGGATGACTCGATGTGGAGCCGCGAGACTCCGCCGTCCTGCTTCATCTGTTCCCCCACCAGGATCCCCTTCTGTTGCCGGGCTTCGGCCAGCCGCTTGATCGGGCGCCGATTCGGCAGGGTCTCTTCCTGGGGCGCCTGCGCCTGCTGCTCCTGTTGCTCCGGTCGCGCCACCCGCTCGGGCCGCGTCGTCGGTGGCACCGGTCGGATCTCCTCCGGCCGCACCGGCACCGGCCGCGTTGTCACCTTGGCCAATTGCGTCTCCCCGGCCGCCACCACCGGTTGGGTCAACGGTTCCACCTTCGGCCTGGCTTCCCGCAGCTCCTGCGCTGTCTGCGCCCGTTCCGCCACCTTCACCCCGGGCCGTTCCTCCACCGGCTCCGACACCGGTTGGGGCGGCACCGGATTGCGCCGCGTCACGTCCAGGATCCGTACCGAATCCTCCTGCGCACCATCCACACGCGGCTGGACCGCATCCGGCTTCGGCGGATTCGGGTTCGCTGCCAGGGTGTTCACCGTCGACATGTACCGCGTGTCCGGCGGGGTCTCGTCCGTGGCCCGTTCAGGATCCACTTCCAGAAACGTCAACGGGATCTCCACATCCTGCTCTTCGTCCGGACGCTGGGCCGACCTCTGGAGCGCGGGATCCTCCGGCCGGGGCGCCACTGCCGTCTTCAACCATTCGGGTGCCCGCTCCGGATTGTCCTCCACCCAGCGTCGCGCCCCTTCTCCAATCCCCAACGCCAGCACATGCAGGATCAACGACACCGCGAGCCACCTCAGGACACGGCCCGGCCCGCCTCCTTCCGGATCCTCCGCCCGCCATTGGTACGCCACATCGCTCAAACGCCCACCAACCTGTCGGACACCGCCCACCGCGGCAACCGGCGAATCACCTCCCCACCACCGATCACCCCGCTCCCTCCCCCTCATTTCAACAGGTACTCCTCCAGAAACCGGATCGTGGTGTGGAACTGGAAATCCACGTTCCGCTTCTTCGCAAACCCATGCCCCTCATCCCGCGCCAACAGATACCAACAGCTCCCCCCTCCATCCCGCACCGCCTTCACCATCTGTTCCGCCTCACCCACCGGCACCCGCGGATCATTGAACCCCTGCACCACCAGCAACGGCACCCGGATCTTCCCCACCTGCGTCAACGGCGAGATCGACTCCAGAAACTCCCGCATCTTCGGATCCCGTTCATCCCCGTACTCCACCCGTCTCAGGTCTCGCCGATACTCCTGCGTCCGCTCCAGGAACGTCACAAAGTTCGAAATGCCCACGATGTCGATCCCGCATCGGAACCGCTCCGGATAACGCGTCAGGCACGCCAGGCTCATGTATCCCCCATAACTGCCTCCCGACACCGCCATCCGGCCACCATCCAACCCCGGATCCCGCCCCACCCAATCCAGGAACGGCTCGATGTCCCGCACCGAATCCTCCCGCCGCAATCCGTTGTCCAACGTCAGGTACGTCTTCCCGTACCCATCCGACCCACGCACGTTCGGAAACAGGATCGCCACCCCCATCTGCTCCAACAGGTAATTGTTCCGCCCCTGGAACACCGGTCGCGATTGCGATTCCGGCCCGCCATGGATGCTCACCAGGACCGGGCGTCGACCCGGATGCCGCTTCGGATCCGGCCGATACAACATCCCGCTCACCATCCGCCCATCGAAGCTCTTCACCCGGACCCATTCCGGTTCCGGGAACCGGCCCGCATCCAGCCCTCCCGTCTCACTCTCCGTCCATCGCGTCACCTTCCCGTTCCGGACATCCACCGAATAGGCATCCGCCGGTGACCGCGCATGGGCCAGGGTGAATCCCAGGTCCCGACCGTTCCCATGCCACTCCAACCCGCCGATCACCCCGCGCGGCAAATCGATGAGCCGTTTCACCTTCCCCGACTTCGCATCCACCAACCTCAATACCGACGCCCCATCCTCATTCGTCACCGCCGCCACCCGTTTTCCATCCGGCGATACCTCCACGAAATCCACGTCCCACGGAACCTCCGTCAGCATCGACGTCATCTGCCCGGTCGCGATGTCGATCCGGACCAACCGATGAAATTCCCCATCCCGATCCGTCGTGCAGAACACGCTCCGTCCATCCCGACTGAACCGTGCCTCGGCATAGCTCACCCGCCGGGTCGCCTTCGGGGTCAGCGGCCTGAGCTTCCCACTCTCCACATCCAGCAGGTGAAGGCCCGCCTCGTTGATCGACACATATTCCCCCACCAACAGCGTCTTCTCGTCAGAGGACCAGTCGCTCACTCCCCAACCGCCTCCGCGACATTCCAACACCATGCGCGCCCCCGCCGGTCGATTCGGATCCATCACCCAGATGTCCGTGTCCCGACCGTTTCTCCGGGTCGAACTCCACGCCACACTCCCACCCGATTCCGACCAGAGCGCCCCCGTGTTCCGACTCTTCCCATCCGTCAACATCGTCACCCGCCCATCCGCCACGTCATATCGGTACAACTGGAAGAACTCCCCGCCGCCCCGGTCCTGGCGGAACAGGATGCTGTCCCCTGTCACCGGCCGATACTGCGCCTCCGACACCGGTTCCGACAAAAACGTCAACTGGCGCCGGGCGCCCCCGGGGAATTCCACCCGATGCAACTGCGCGCTCTCGGCAAACCGGGTCAGCACCACCATCTCGCGTCGGACCGGATGCCACCCTTGATGGAAAGCCGTCCTGAACTCGAGGTACGGCCCGGCCCGTTCCCTCAATTCCACCGGCAATTCGGGGATGCCATCCGCCACCAGGCTCTCGGGCACTTCACTTCGCGCAGCCAGGCCCCAACCCAGCCACATCGACAGCACCCATCCCCCACCCCGGCCCACCCACCACGCCAACGCTTTCACCCGTGCATCCTGTCCCCACCCCGCCCACTTCGCAACCGCCCACCACCCACGGCGCGGC
>DITU01000114.1 GCA_002422905.1 Verrucomicrobia bacterium UBA6176 | reverse complement strand
TGCGGGATGCTCTGGCCCTTGTAGTCCTTCAGGTTGTCGTCATAGGCCGACTTCAGCGGCACATGCGGCCCCTTCAGTTCGACGAAGACCAGCGGGATGCCATTGACGAAGCCGAGCAGATCGCAGCGGCGTTTGTACATCTCCCCCGACACCCACATCTGCTGGGCGAGGAAGTAGTCGTTGTTGTCCGGGTCGTTCCAGTCGATCACCGACAGCTCGACCGTCTGCGGGTTACCCTCGTCGTCGGTGATCTCCACCTTCACCCGGTCGCGCAGCAGCTTGTAGAAGGCCTGGTTGGCATTCACCGGGATCTGCTTGGAGCGGTCCTCGGTGAGCTGCTCGATGGCCTGATCGTAGGCGGTGGCCGGGTAGCCGGGGTTGATACGCTCGAGCGCCCGCCGCAAGCGCGGCACCAGGATGACCTCTGCGGAGGACTTGCGGCCTTCCGTGCCGTCGACGCCGAAGCTCTCGTCGTAGAGGTTGGCGACCTCCCACCCCAGGGAAGCGAAACAGTCCATCGCGGGCAACTCGACAAGAACGAGTTCGCCGTAAGCGGCAGTCACTTCCCTGGCGGTGAGAACGGTAGTCATGCCGCGAGGGCCTCCTCAGGTTCGGGCAACGTGGAAACGTCCAGTTCGCCGGAGATCAGCTTGGGGAGCAGGAGGTCTCGGGTGGCTCGGAGGTTTTTGCTTTTGCGACCCAGAACCTCGATCTCTGCAAACATTGGCCTGACTATCCCATCGAACACAGCCATGATCGGCATCGACGGAACCATGATTGGAAAGGATGGGAATTTGGAGAGCGGGATGCGATCTACCGTCGCTCCAGATAATGTGTTCTGTGCCACTACTTGCCGCCACCCCTCACTGAAGAACATACAGAACAGATACAAGTTGGAATGAGTTTCTGGGTTGGTACGGATGAGGGCAAGACGGCGGCCAAGGCATCCTCTGAAACCGTTTGGGATCAAGGCGTATCGGTTCAGTGTCGCCTCGTAGGTGAAGACGATGTCACCGGGTTGTGGGCAAACTCTCTTGGTCCACTTGCCGAAATCCTCCTCGGCGATATGACGAACGCTGGAAAAATCCATGCGGCCGGTTTCTGTTAGGTTGCCAATACCAAGGAACACCGGACCGCCTGTGGATGGTTTGGGAGTTGCGTGGGGACCATCATAAAGGCCCTCGTATAACTCGCTAATGGAACCTCTTCGCCACCCCTCTGGGATCAACCCCAGTTCCGACTCCACCATCTTCACCTCTTCATGCCCCGGAAAACGGAAGCGGACGAACCACTCCTCGTAGATTCTCCGGGCCATTTCCTCAAGGATGGCGATCCGTCGCGTGTTGTTTTCGATCAGGTCATCGTAGGCGGACAGGACAGAGGCGATGCGGCGCTGGATGGCGAGAGCGGGGAATCGGATGGGTATGCTTCGGAGAATTGAAGTATTCAGATTGGGCATTGTTGCCCCCACCGCTTGCTGGGCGATGAAGGCAATAACCTGGCTGTCTCTCAGGTAGTAATGTAACCACTTGGAATCGACTACCGATTTTCCGGGGGTGATGCGTAGGCATCCAGTTCCACACAACCAGCCCGACTCCCGCTGGGTAATCAGGGCTTGCCGCCCAATGTCACCTCTACGGCCATAGACGATGTCTCCAGGGACAAGGCGATGCTGTCCCAGCCTGTCTACGTGTTCTTGACTCACCCGTGCGATTGTTGATTCTGCCACCTTCCCCTCGATAATGTCCTTGGGCATCACTACCGGGGTGCCGATCTCCGAGTAATCGGACTCATGCAGTTGAGAACCGAAGGGACCGGTCCTGATAATCCCGCCGCCTTGGTCGCAAATTTCTCCAAGTGTCAGTTCATTGAGCATCATGCGGCGTACCTGCTAACAGCTTGGTCACAGATTCCGAGATGGCTGTCTGGAGTTCGGATGCTTCGGAGTTCAGGAGTTCAAGCTCCTCTGCCAGAGCCTCCAAGCGTTCAGTGAAATCAAAATCCTCACCCGCACGATCCGCCACGCCAACATACCGCCCCGGATTCAGACTCCACCCCTGCGCCTCAACTTCCGCCAGCGTCGCTACCTTGCAAACCCCTGCGATGTCCCGATAGCGCCCTTCCGGGAACTGCTGCTGGAGCATTTCCTGGCTTCCCGCCTCGGACTCAACGGCCTCGCCGCGCCATAGCCGTACGACATTGGCCAGGAACTCGATCTGCTCGGGCAGGAAGTCGCGGATCGCTCGGCTCACCTGCCGGTAGTAGCCCCGCGCATCGATGAACAGCACCTTGTCGCGGCGCTCGCCCTTCGACTTGGCCCTATCGAAGAACCACAGGGTGCACGGGAGGGTGACGGTGTAGAAGAAGTTGGATCCGACCGAGACGATCACATCCACGCCACCGGTCTGGATCAGCTTCTTACGGATCTCCAACTCAGTGCCACGCGCATCGCCCGCCGAGTTGGCCATGACGAAACCGGCGCGGCCCCTCTCGTTCAGCGCTGTGTAGAAGTGCTGAATCCAGAGGTAGTTGGCGTTGTCGGTGGTCGGGATGCCGAAGGGGAACCGGGGGTCGTCCTTCAACCGCTCTTTGTCCACACCTGAGACGTTGAACGGCGGATTCGCCATCACGAAGTCGAACTTGCCAGTGTTGCCAACCACGGCCTTGTGCGGGTCTTCGTAATAGGTGTTCGATTCGCGGATGTCCCCCGAGAGGCCATGCACCGCGAGGTTCATCTTGGCGAGCTTGACGGTGTCGTTGGCCTTCTCGGTGCCGAACACGGT
>DITU01000163.1 GCA_002422905.1 Verrucomicrobia bacterium UBA6176 | reverse complement strand
GTTGCCTCAACCCCGTTGCCTCAACTTTCACTTGAGCCAACGGATCCTGATCTCCTTGTCAAGCGGCTTGAACTCGGGATCGCCGGTGACGAGCTCGGCCTTCCTTTCCTTCGCCAGCGCGGCGGCAAAGGCGTCAGCGAGGCTCATCTTGTGCGCGGCCTTGTAGATGGCGGCCTGATCGGCCAGGGGCCGGGTGGCGGGATGAAATTGAACCGGTGCAGCCTTCAATTCAGCAGCGATGGCGGCCCACATGCCATCGCCATCCTTACGTCGGATAATGTATTGCAGCTCGGCGTAATTGACCTCGGTCATGTGGACAGGCTCGTCGCGTTCGCCCGCCCGTTCGAGGAGTTGTGCCACAGTGCCTGCGCCCGGTTCGTCGCGGAGCAGCTTGAGCAGCGCGTGGCTATCGAGCACCACCTGTGCAGCGGGCATGTTTGGCCTCCTCCACTTCGATTTCCTCACGTTTGTGCTCGGCCCATTCCTCGGCAAACGGCTTATCCCCTGGTTTGCGTTTGAGGATGCCCCGCAGGCGCCGGATCGTCACGGCGGTCACGGGTTTCAGGAGAATCCCCTCGGGGGTGGCCTCAACGATGGCCTTGGTGCCATCCTCGATGTGGAACTGCTTCCGGAGCCACATGGGGATGACGACCTGCCCCTTGGTGGTGAACCAGACGGCGTTGGATTTGGGGACAGCCTTCATTTTGAAAATCCTACTTCACGCTCGAACTCCAGCCAAACGAACTTTTTCTGACTTGTTCGACACAGTCGCCACATTCCCGTTCTCGTCCGAATGGTGGGCATAAGGGTTGGTTCACTGGCAACTTCCCCTCGCCCTGCTGGATCCCTTTTGGCCCCCGTGAGGCTTGGTCACGTCATGCCACTCATCGTCTCCCTTCCCTCCGCCTTGCCCGCACAGCCAATCCGATGCCAACGAAAACCAGGTAGACAATGATCGGGGTAATGGTCGCCGCCAGAATCCGGAAGCCTCGCGCCCTCTCGCGGGCCTGTTTCTCCAGATCCGGACGTACCATCCTTCGCCTGACATCGACCTCCATCATCGCCTGCTGGTAGGCGGGCGAGTTCTTGGATTCCGTGCGACCAGGCCATTGCTGGCCATGGGGGCCTGTCCCGAACTGGACCGAGGGCACGCGGTCCGGTGCCAAGGCAAATCGGTTGTCCGTAATCGCAATCAAGCGAGTGATTGCGGGAATCATGGAGCCCCGAGGCACGCTGAGCGTCACGTTCGTGACGGACAGTTGAATGAACTGACGGAGGGAGAGATCAGCTCCGAGAACCATGAGGGGCTTGTGCCCGAATTCCTTCAGGGTCGCCGACAATGGAAGCTCGAAACCGTTCAGGTTCGTCACCCACTGCGTCTCATACACGACGTTGGTGAAGCCCTTGGCGAAGCGGCCCGGCCGTGGCTTCCGATCGGGAGGGAAACCAGCCTCTGCCGCTTCCCTCCGATCCCACTTCCGGACAAAGCCGTCCTCCACGAAGTGACTCACTCCGGGCAGGCCTGGCGGCAATGAAAGCAGCTGAACATCCGCCTTCACCTGATGATCCCAGTAGAACGATTCCAGGGCTTCCCCATCATGGAGAAGGAGCGGACGAACCCGGCTGGTACCGTTCGTCTGGAGGTGACAGGCCGAGGCAAAGGCCCACCAGATCGTTGGAAGCTGCGGATATCCCCTTCCGAACGGGTGGATGAAGGGCTCCATCAACCCGATCTCCTGATTGATCTTTGAACCGGTCGCCTGCGGAACGCTCGGATCAACGCGGATCACCATCATCACATCGCCACGGTCGTCGTTGCCGACCTCAATCACTGCCTTCTCGCCCGTTCCCTGCATCAGGATGTTCCAGTGGCAGTCCCGGACATGAACCCGGAATCCACCTGTTTGGACCCTCATGACCACATTGGTCGTCTTCCCGTATGTCGTACAACTGTAGGTGCCCGCGACGGAAAACTCCTGGCCGGGCCCCGCGTCGGCTTGAAGCCGGAACGAGATGCACACGAGGATCTGACACACCAATCCGATCGCAATGGGCCTCTTCAGAAACGAATGCATCCGGGTCATGGAGTTGTCAGCGGTCGGGTCAAAGTGTGCCACCTCGGGTCAGGTTAAACTGTACCACCCCCGACTGGGTTTGGTTATCGGCTTTCGGGGCTGTGTTTCAAGGTTTGACTCGGTAGATTCGCATCGCCGTCGGGAGGATAGCGATGCGTTTCTGAACCAACGTCCTCAAAGGGCGGTTGATTATGCTGCAAGGCTGGAGGTCAGTGTTTAGTGGTTCGTGGTTTTGATGGCACGCCGGATTCCTGTTTTTGATTAGCCTCCCGTCGCCGGCGGCGCTGGGAGGCCATTTTCGCCTGTTGTTTGGCCACGATTCCCGGACGCAATCCTTGGTGGGCTTGCATCGGGGTCACATGAAGACATTGGGGCGCATTTAAATAGTTTATATTTGCCTCCACCCGGCCCTCTGCGGACTTCAACTGTACACTTCATGGAGGTGTCTCCATGGTCTTCCTTTTCCATGGACATCCGGGATGGGGCAACGCGAACCGGGCAGGCGCAGGCAGGAATTGCTCCAGGCCGACCCGTGACACCCGCATCCGCCGAAACCGAGATTCCGGCATCGGCGCTCCGATGGATCTTCCAGGGCCTTCGCGCGTTGGGTCTCGACCCCGATGAGGAGCTTGGCGAAACCGGGCTTTCCCTGAAGTCCATCGACGAAAGTCCCGCCAACCTTGTGTCGAGGAGTGCTTATGCGCAGCTGCTTCGGAGGGTCATCACCCGGCGCCCTGACTTTGCGGTGATGTCGGGCCGACGCTGCCCCTTCGGCACCTTCCCCCTTCTTGACTGCACCACGGCTGCGTGCGCCACGCTCGGAGAGGCCATCGAGGCATTGACCCGCTACTCGTGCCTGGTGACTCCCAATGGCCGGTTCCGGCTGGAGGGAGACGCGCTCGAACTCCTCCCCGCTCCGGCTCTCCCGGACTGGTTCAGGATCGCGAGTTTTGAGTTCGGGTTGCACTACACGGCTGCCCGACTGGATGAGTTGGTCGGAGGCGCGGCGGTACGGGGGATCGAGGTGCCATGGGCATCACCGTCATGGGCAATGAGCTATCCGCACCCGACCCGATTTGGCGCGTCCCGGGCGGCTGTCCTGCTCCACGAAGGAGTACTCGGTGCGGCGAGTCGGCGCGCCGATCCGCTGGTGGCTTCGCTGCTGGCCCGCAACGCTGCCATGGTCCTGTCGGCCATGCCATCGGTGCCGACGCTGCAGGCGAGGGTGCACGAGGCCATCGTGGGTTCCCTGCCGCGTGGTTTCCCGACCATGGACACGGTGGCCCGCGCACTCGCGACCTCACCGCGCACACTCCGACGACGACTGGCCGCGGAGGGTCTGACCTTCGACCGGGTCCGCGACGGGGCGCTCGTTGCGATCGCCCACGAGCGCCTCGCTGATCGGCGGCAGTCCATCGCGGAAGTGGCCTTCGTTCTGGGCTTCTCCGAAGTCAGGGCATTCCACCGTGCCTTCCGTCGTTGGACCGGAGTCACGCCTGGTGAGTATCGCCGCGTCGCGCTTCCGGGACTCCTCTCCCAAGACCCGTCCGACACGTGAACGACGGGTTCAGATCCACCGGGTGAGGGTGCCGGGTGTGGACGGTCATCGCTGGTGGCAACCGGAGCAGGAAACCCGCGACGTGATCATCATGCCCTCACCCCGCTGGCCGGCTCGCGCGACACGGGAATGACCTGCGGGATCCGCGATCCGCGCCTCCAGATCGGAACGGTAGGGCCATGTCGCATAGGCCGGTGCGAGCGAGGCCAATCCCCAGGCCTCACGTGCATCATCCAGCCGGCCTGCCTTTGAAAGTGCATCGCCGAAGTGGAGGAAGAAGCCCTCTATGTTGTGAGGTGCGGCGGGACTTGGATAGCAGACGCGTTCAGGCCCATTGGTCACGATGGGGTTCGCCATCGCAGCAGCCACGGCCGCGCGTCGTGACTTCCAGTCATCGGCTTTCCCGTAGCAGAGACGGACCGCCTTGAACATGGGATCGACGACCTCGGACAGGTACTTCGGATCGGTGGCGGGGAGTCGGGAGAAGACGAAGCTGGCAGAGAAGAGGTTGAACACCGGATAGCGCGGTATCGAGCCCTTCATGTCGAAGTAGGCCCTTCGACGTGCGCGCTGGTCATCGAGCAGCGTCGCGGTTGCCAGTTCCGTCCCGGCGCTCCACGCATGGACGCGGGCGTCCTCGGGAAGCAGCGCCCGCGCCGAGGCAAGGTAATGGCGTGCGAGGACGACGTGCTCCGTCAGCCTGGGTGACGGATGCGGATCCCGTTCCCGTTCCGACACGCGCCACAGATGGGCCATGCCCAGCATCGTGTGGAGACGGCCGTCGCGTGGGTTGTCGACGGCAAGTCGGGTCAACTCCTCGATCAGGGAAGGCAGTCGGTCGTAGGCTCCGTCGAGGAGCGCCTCCGACATCAGGGCTTCCCCCCGACGGGTGGCTTCGGTGGGTACCTGGGCGGCTCGCCGGGGAGCCAGACCCACGGCGATCCTGGCGCAACCGGTACCAAGGAGGACGATCACAAGGGTCAACAGTGCCATGCGGCCTGAACAGGACGAATTCATGCCGGAGAACGTAATGTGCGGATCGGAGGTGCGAGAAGGGACTCCCGGGGCCAAAACGATGACCTGGGCGGCCACACACCAAAGCAATGGGGTCGCGTCCAAATAGTCGACATTGGGGTGGGGCACCGTTCCTGGCGGATGGGCAAGGCTCGTTGGCGTTCCAATCCAACGATGCGTGAGCCTGGTAGCGGGCGTTTCCTGTTCCCTCCGTTCCGCGTGGGGTGTACCGCTTTGCCAGTCACCAGGAGGCCGATGCATGGTTGATGAAAATGATCACCCGGACACGCCGGAGTCCCGCGAACCCACCGTCGGCGATTTCCGGGATCTCTGTCGGCAGCTGAATCTGTCGGCTTTGGGCTACCTGTGCGGTGTCTGTCTTCTTTTGAGTGGATGCAGTTCAGATCCACACGTCGGGAAGAAACAGGCGATCGCGATCGCCAGGCAAGAGGTCATCAGCAAGGGTTGGAAAGAATTCAAGGTTGAGGGTGCTGTGTTTGAAGAAGGCCGGTGGATGGTCATGATTTGGGAATTGCCCGCAAAACCGGGTGGCTTTGTGACCTTGGAGATTTCAAGTAGCGGCAAGGTGATTCGCCTTCTGCCGGGATACTGAGCATACGTCCGAATGGGTCCTACCCGGTGGGTGAGAACCCTCTTCCACCCCGCCAGGATAGATATGCATTTCTCATCCATTCCCGAGGTGCGGTTCGCGACCCCGTATTGGCTACCTGCTCCCAATCTTCCGGGTGGAGACGCTGGCCATCTCGAGTACAGGAAGGAGTGCGGGTACGAGTACGAGTACGATCTGCGAATCGAGTGGGGCATCGGGAACGTTGGGTCTTGTGCGGTGGCCTTCCCCTCGACGCACTTCCGGCGACCGAACGTCGCTGGTCCGGGCGGGGGTTGGGAAAATGCCGCTTGCGACGCCTGTGAACCGACCGCATAAACCGCAGGTCAAATCGACTCGTTTTTATGGCTGATCAGGCAAACCGTTACGCGGAAAACATTGGAGGGAAGTACTACGTCGACAATCAGTGCATCGACTGCGACCTGTGCCGTGAGACGGCACCGAAGAACTTCACCCGGTACGATGACGGCGGTTATTCGTTCGTTTTCAAGCAGCCGGAATCGCCCGAGGAAGAAGCCTCCTGCAAGGAAGCCATGGAAGGTTGCCCGGTGGAGGCGATCGGTAACAACGGCTGATCCGGACCTGTCCGGCATCGACTCGCTGACAATCCGACCGGGATGTCGGGACAGTGAACCAGATTGAAGAAGGGCGCCCTTCGCCTGTGCGAAGGGCGCCTTTTCATTTGCCGAGACAGAACGTGCTGAAGATCCGGTCGAGCAGGTCTTCGGTGGTGGTTTTCCCCACGATTTCTCCCACCGCCTGGACGGCGGCCCGGAGATCAACGGCGACCAGATCGAGGGGCATGCCCGAGGCCAGTGCCTCCCGGGTATGGCCAATCGAGGTCAGGGTCCGTTCCAGGGCATCGAGATGCCGTGCATTGATGGCCAGGGCGGCTTCATCGGATCCCAGGCCTCCGGCGCAGAGTTGGTCACGGATCCGGTCGCGCAGCGTTTCCATTCCTTCACCGGTGCGGCAACTGATCCGGATGAGATCCGGGCGTTGATCGTGTCCGGGATGGGTTGGGAGATCGGATTTGTTCCCGATCCAGAGCGTCTTGTGGGGTGGAGCGCTGGAGAAGAGGGCGGTGTCGGCGGGATCGGGGGGGGCGGAGAGATCGAGCAGGCAAAGGACGAGATCGGCGCCCTGGGCGGCCTCGTGACTGCGTCGGATGCCTTCGGACTCGATGAGATCGGAGGCGTCGCGGAGTCCGGCGGTGTCGATGAAGACGACGGGCAGGCCGCGGATGTTGGCGGATTCCTCGATGGTATCGCGGGTGGTGCCGGGGATGGGCGAGACGATGGCGCGGTCGATTCCGAGCAATTGGTTGAGCAAGCTGGACTTGCCGGCATTGGGACGGCCGAGGAGGACGGTGCGGGCGCCTTCGCGGAGGAGTCGGCCTTCGGGGGCGGACCGGGTCAGGCGCAGGGCGAGATCGCGCGATGAATCCAGGCGTCTGAGCAGGGCGACACCGGTTTCCGGATCGATGTCTTCGTCGGGGAAATCGATGTGGGCCTCGACATGGGCGAGGACGAGGAGGAGATCGTCGCGGAGGGCATGGATGTGTTGGGAGAGATGGCCGGCGAGTTGGGCATGGGCGGCGTGGAGGGCGAGTTGGGTGCGGGCGTGGATGAGGTCGACCACGGCTTCGGCCTGGGTGAGGTCGAGTCTGCCGTTGAGGAAGGCGCGCCGGGTGAATTCGCCGGGTTCGGCGAGGGATGCACCGGCGCGGAGGAAGGTGTCGAGGACCTGTCGGGTGACGAGGGGACCGCCGTGGCAACCGATCTCGACGGTATCCTCGCGGGTGTAGGTGCGTGGGGCGCGGAGGACGGTGAGGAGGACTTCGTCGATGCGACGGTTTTCGGAGTGGATGTAGCCGTGATGGACGGTGTGGGTGGGGGCAACGGAGGGAAGCGGGGACGAAGGACGACCGGGTTGGAAGCAGCGGTCGGCGATGGCGAGTGCGCGAGGGCCGGAGACGCGGATCACCGCCAGTCCGCCGGTTCCGGGCGGGGTGGCGACGGCGGCGATGGTATCGGAGGGGATCATGCGGGCTGGGAGGTGGGCTTGGTCAGCGGGGACAGGCGCCGGCCTCGGGATCGAAGCCGGTGAGGAGCAGACGGGCCTTTTCGTAACTGCGTTTGTGGAGGTAGTGGAGGAGGTCGGGACTGGTGCCCTGGGGAAGTTGGCGGGTCAGGAGATCGAGTTGGGCGAGGACGGGACCGATGGAGCCGCGGGCGGCGGCGGTGGATTCGAGTTCGAGGAGGGAGTGGAGGATGGCCTGTTCGACGGAGTTCACGGGAGTTGGTTAGCGGTTTCGGAGGGGATGGCCAAGGCGGGAGCGGATGGGGAGGCGCGTTGCCATGGGGAGAGGTGGGTGGGTATGGTTTGAGGATGAAGTTGCGGCAGTGTTGGGCGTGGTGTGTGGGCGTGGGCATGGCCTGCGCACTGGTGGCGGCGGATCCGGACGAGGTGTTGGTGCGGGGCAAGGGTGTGGAGATCCGGGGTCGCGAGGTGGACGCGATGTTGGAACGGGCGAACACGGAGGCGGTGCATCACGGACAGATCCTGACGGAAGAACAACGGGCGGCGTTGCGGGTGCAGTTGCTGGAACGGTTGTTGTTGGTGCGCCTGTGCGAGGTGCGGGCCACGCCGGCCGACAAGAGGCGGGCGTATCAGGAGTCGGGGGCGTTCATCGACGGATTGAAGAAGGACCGGGGCGAGGAAGGGTTTGCGCGGTTGTTGAAGATGGCGGGCTACACGGTCCAGACGTTCGAGGCGGACAAGCTGTCCGAGGCGATCGTGGCCGTGGTCATCGACCGTGAGGTGAAGTCGGCGATCCGGATTCCATCGGCGGACATCCAGGAATACTACGACCGGAATCCGGATCGCTGGATGGATCCGGCGGCGGTTCGATTCCTGAATCTGCAGCTGATGATGCGGGGTGCGGGCGGAGGGGAACCGACGGTGGAAGAGCGGTTGAAGGGGAGGGCCCGGATGGATGGGTTGTTGAAGCAGTTGGAGCGGGGAACGGATTTTGCGGCATTGGTGCGGGAACATTCGGAGGATGCGGCCTCGCGGTCCCGGGGCGGTGAGTACCAGGTGGTCCGGGGAGAATTGCCGTTCGAGTTGGAGACGGAGGTGTTCCGGTTGGAGCCGGGCAAGACCAGTGGGGTGATCGAGAGTGCGCAGGGGCTGCACGTGGTGCGGATCCTGGAACGGATTCCGCCCCGACGGATTCCTTTGGACCGGGTGGAGGAACAGATCCGGGAAGTATTGGTGCAGAGGGAACTTCCGTTACGGATACCCGAGTTCGTGGACCGGGTGCGGCGGGAAGTGGGGTTGGAAGTGTTGACGGGGGCGGGGACGAAGCGGTGATCCAGGAGGCATCGCGAAAGGATCTGCTGCGTCCCTGGCACTCCCTACTGAATGGGATCGGACTGGCCGTCGGGAACGCTGGCGTGGTTGACCCACTGGAAGGCGGCGCGCATGAGGGAGGGGGCGGAGTCGAGACCGAGCTTGTCCTTGATGCGGGCGCGGTAGGTTTCGATGGTCTTGGCATCGACGCCGAGGGTGGAGGCGATCTGTTTGGTGCTTTGGCCGTTGCCGATGAGTTCGAAGACCTGGAGTTCGCGGTCGCTGAGGGCCTGGATGGGGGAACGGTGATCTCCGCGGGGTGGAGTGATGCGCCGGAGGAGGACCTTGGAGGTCATGGAGGCGCTGAGGTAGACCTGACCGGAAAGGACGCGGCGCATGGCGTCGAGGAGTTCGGATTCGGTGGCGGTCTTTCGGAGGTAGCCGAGGGCGCCGGCTTCAAGGACACGTTCGGCGTAGACCTCTTCATCCTGGGCGGAGAAGACGAGCATGCGGGGTGGGGGCGACATCAGGGCGCAGCTCTTGATCAGTTCGAATCCGTGACCATCGGTCAGCCCGAGATCGATGATGATGAGGTCGGGTTTGAACTGGAGGATTTCCGCCTGGGCCTGGCGTGCGGTGTTGGAAGCGCCACAGACTTCGAGGCCGAGGTCATCGCGGATGTGCGCGGCGAGATACTGATGCACCACGGGGTGATCCTCGACGATATAGACACGCGCCTTGGAGGGTTGGGCGGACTTGGATGACTTGGGGCTCATGTTAGGCCAGGTCGTGGACCGCGGACGGGTGGACGCCCTTGGCACGAATGGGTGTCGATCTAACAGGTCGGACATTTCTTTACAACCGTTTGGGTGATTTCTGAACCCGGCGTGGTGGAGATGGAAACTTCAGAAAGGGGTTTCTCCGGGGAATGGACTGGGGTAGACCGACCCACAGGAACGTTATGGAGTGTCATCAACAGCGCACCGGAATCGGGATGGGATGGGCGCTGATGTTGACGGCTGGGACGGCGTGGGGCGGGGAACCGGGCGCGGTGCTGGGGGTGATCGAGGCGGGTTCGGAATGGTACGTGGCGATGGTGTCGGGTGCGGTGGTGGTGGGGGTGGGTCTGG
>DITU01000025.1 GCA_002422905.1 Verrucomicrobia bacterium UBA6176 | reverse complement strand
CCATGAGCCTGTCCCCAGGAACGCTGGAACTCCGAAAGTATCGGGTGGAGTCTAGGCTGGTCCGGAGCCGGGGACTGCGGGAAGCTACTGTCATGAGGCACGCTTCGGGTTGGATTCGGGTGCTGGGGTTGGTGTTTTGGCTCTGTGTGACGGCGGGGGTGCGGGGTGAACATCGGGCCACTTTCTTGGGACATCCGTCGGGACGATTCGCCGATCCGCTGGTGACGGCGGAGGACCTTCGATGGCGGTTCCGGGATCCAGCGTTGAAGCCGGACATCGTGGAAATTCTCCGCCAATGGGGCTGGAAGGGTCGGTTGGAGGATCTGTTCCACGCGGCGGAGACGGCGGAGATCCTGCCGATGGATATCCCGATCGGGGGACGCATGCCGTTCATGTCCTCGCGCAAGAACGGGCGGCCGGTGTGTTTGAAGGATGTGTTGTGGGTGGGTGACAAGCCGGCGCCCGCCTATGCCTTCCAGTTCAATTCATTGGGGCGTCGATATCGGTGTGTGACGCCGGCGGCGTGCAGCAATTTTTACCTGGAGGATCTCGGTGTGGAGCCGCGACCGGCTTTGTCGGTGGAATGCAGTGCGCCGGTCTTTACCTTTCCCCTGCGAAAACTCCGGGTGTGTTTCACGGTGAAGAACTCCGGGGATGGCCCCGAGCCGCAGTCCGAGTTGCTCTTTCCCGTGCCGTCACCGCTGACCTTGGCCGAGGCGTCGGATGGCGGGCAGTTGACGACGGACGGTGTGCTGTGGCGGATCGAGGACCTGGCGCCGGGGGAGACCCGGGAGTTGTGTGCGTACCTGAACACCGAACAACTCGGGACCTTCGCCTTCAACGCACGGTTGCGTGGATCGCGTTCCGCTCCGGCCGATACCGCCTGTCAGACCGAGGTACGGGGTGTGTCCGCGATCCTGCTGGAGATCGTTGATGTCGAGGATCCGGTCGAGGTGGGCGGCTCGGTGGTGTATGAGATCCGGGTGTTGAATCAGGGATCCGCGGTCGGGACGAATGTGCGCATCCGCTGTGTCCTGCCGCCCAGCCAGGAGTACCTCTCGGGAAGCGGGACGACGGAAGTGAAGGTGGACGGTCAGGTGCTGTTGATGGATCCGGTTGAGGAATTGGCGGCAAAGGATTCCGCGAACTGGCGGTTGGTGATTCGGGCGGCGAGTGCCGATGACGCCCGATTCCAGGTGGAACTCAGCAGTGACCAGTTCGAACTGCCCATCCGCGAGAACGAATCCACGCGGCAATATTGAACCGGGGCGACGCAGGGCGCCTGGCTCCAAGTATTTCATCCTAGCCTGTCCCCAAGGAAGTTTCATCGCATCCGCCATCCTGGGGTCGACCTGGCGCGGCGTCAGGTGATGAAGGACGGAGTGGAGGTGAGGCTCACCCCCATCGAGTACTCACAGTGCTGCGACTTCTGGTGACGCATTCGGGCCGAGTGCTGACCCATCGCCAGTTGATTTCCAGCGTGTAGGGCGAGAACGCGATTGGGCAGTCGCATTGTCTCCGGGTCCACATCGCCCATCTCCGGGAAAAGATTGAGGCGAATCCTTCGGCACCGGAGTTGATCCAGACGGAACCGGCGGTGGGTTATCGCCTGGTGGTGCGGGCATGATGGGTCCAGAGCCTGGAGTGCGAGGTGCTGCCCCCGTTATTTCGTCGGAGCTGCGGATTTCATGGACTGGATCACGCGGGCGGGATCGAGGTCGTTGCGGAGCCAGTCGGCGAGCAGGGCGATTTCGGCTTCGGGGAGACGACCGTCCTTGAGGTAGGAAGGCATGCGGTCGTTGCGCTTGCCGTAGAAACGCGGATGGGTGGGATCACTGATGATGCCGATGATCCATTCGCGGGAACCCCATCCGGTGAGATCGGGGGCGGTGGCGTCCTCGTCGGGTTTGCGGAAGGCGTGGCAATCGGTGCAGCCGAAGGTGTCGACGACATGGGTCCGGCCGGTGGCGATGAGGGCGGCTTCGGCGGCTTCGGCGGCGGCCTGGCCGGGGAGGGCGGCTTCGGCGGAGACGGCGGCGATCATGGCGGCGAGGGCGCCGGGTTCGGCGGCGTGTTGACGGGGAAGTTTTTCGCGGACGTACTTCACCATCTTGCCCTCTTTAAAACGGGTACCGCCGTAGTAGACGTGGTTGGTGATGCGATCGGCTTCGAGCAGGCCGGCCAGCCAGGCGCGGGAACCGAAACCCTTGAGATCGGGTGCCGAGGGGGCATCGGCGGAGAGGACGCCAGTGCCGTCATGGCCGTCGTAGCGATGACAGGACGCGCAGTTTTGGGCGAAGAGGCGGGGTCCGGCAGTGGCGGGATCCTGCTGGAGCAGGGTGGACGCACCGGAGCGGGGTATGCCGCCATTGGCCTTGATGAGGGCGACGATGCGTTCGGAATCGGCGCGGGCCTGCTGGAGTGAGGCTTGGAACTCTGGATTGGTGGCGTCGCTGCGCAGGGAACGGACGGTGAGGGCGCTGGCGCCGAGCAGAAGGATGGCGAGGAAACCGAGATTGAACCGGTGGCCGAGTTTCCATCGGGCGATGAACGGCATGGCGGCGAGGATGCCGAAGACGGCACCGGGGATGAGGATGGCTCCGACGAGTTCGCCATGGTGACCGAACCAGGAGGTGAGGAAGCCGAGTTTCAGGAACTCGAACAGGAACAGGAAATACCAGTCGGGCCGGGCGGCATTGAAGGGTTGGGTGACGTCGGCGGGGGCGAAGAGTTCGGCGCCGTGATGTCGCACGGTGAAATAGAGGACCGCGGCGAGGACGGCGAGGCACGCGACGCCATCCATGAGGACCTGATCGGGCCAGAAGTTGGCCTCGGGTTTCCGATAGGGTTGTTTGGCGGTGATGCCGTGTTTGCGGAAGAGGGCCACATGGGCGGCAATGGCGGCGATCATGAGGCCGGGGAGGACGCCGGCGTGGAGGGCGAAGAAGCGGGTCAGGGTGTGATGCCCGTAGTCGGATCCGCCGACGATGAGTTTCTGGAGGGCGGGCCCGATGAAGGGGGCGATGCCGGCGAGGCTGGTGGCGACCTTGGTGGCGCCGTAGCCCTTTTGGTCCCAGGGCAGGAGATACCCGGTGAGGCCGAGACCGAGGGTGAGGGCAAGGAGGACGAGACCGAACCAGTAATTGACCTCGCGCGGGGCCTTGTAGGCGCCATCGATGATGACCTGGAGCAGGTGCAGCACGAGGAGGATGTGCATGGCCTGGGCGACGTAATGATGCAGGCCGCGGAGGAACCAGCCGCCGGTCATCTCATGCTGGATGTAATAGACGCTTTCCCAGGCGGAATTGGCGCTGGGGCTGTAGGCCATCCACAGGGCGATGCCGGTGAGGATCTGGACGACGAAGCAGAAGGTGAGGGTGCTGCCCCAGATGTAACGCCAACGGGCGCCGCCGGGGATCCGTTCGAACAGGGCTTCATGGACGACCCCCTGGATTCCGGTGCGTTCTTCGAGCCAGCCAAGGAGTTTTTTCATGCGATGGGCAGCTTCTGTTGGATGCCGGAGCGGTAATTGCGGAAGCGGAGCCAGACCTCATCGCCCCGCAGTTCGACGTCGAGGGTGTCCATGGGACGGGGGCTGGGGGATTGGGGATCATTGATCGATCCGTCCTCGGCAAAGGTGCTTTCGTGGCATGGACAGAAAAACATCCGGCGCGCCGGCACGTAATCCACGAAACAACCCGCGTGCGGACAGATGGAATGCAGCGCTTCGACCGTCCGGTCGGCGGTGCGTCGCAGGTACACCGCGCCGACCGGCACAGCGTTGTCGCGGGTCCATCCGTCATTGCGACTGGTGACGATGGTGACGCGCCGGGGGCTGCCATCGGCGGGCAGATTGGACAGTTTGCCGACGGGGACGAGGGCATCGCCATCGGCTGAACGGGCGAGAGGATCGAGCCATGCAACGACGGCAGCGCCGGCGGGGATGAGGATGCAACAGGCACCGACAGCGCCTGCGGCGGCCTCCTTGAGGAAGCTGCGACGCGGGGAAGCAGAGGGGGAAACGGGATCAGCCATACCGGGGTGTCCGTCCGCGACGACGGTCGCGAACGGCATGGAGAAAAGTGGGGAGATCCGCGGATATTGCCAGTCCGAAGCCAAGATGCGCTTTTGGATGCCACGGCCGCTTCCATTTCCGGGGCGAAGCTTCAACGGGGGACTCGGGTGTTGCTTTGCCAACAAGTCTTCGGTGAGGCGCCGAACAGCCACATCTGGGGACAGGCTTCAAGTCCCCCTGGGTTGATTCCCGATGAGCCTGAGACTTTGTCCTTCGCTCCATCCGGCGGATTGCCAAGCGCATCCCGGATCGATTGCATCGCACCGTTCATGGCCGATCAACCGCTCAGCCTGGTCATCCGCACCCTCAATGCCGCGCCCCAGCTCGCCGAGTTGCTCGCGGCACTCCGTCGGGGTCCCGATGACCAGCTCATCATCGTCGATTCGGGTTCCACCGATGCCACGCTCGAACTCGCCCGCAGGGCTGGAGCGCAAATTGTTGCCATCGCACCCGACCGCTTCACCTACGGACGCTCCCTCAATGTCGGGTTTGCGGTGGCCCGACACCCGTGGATCCTGGCCCTCAGCTCCCACGTGGTCCCGGTCCGTGCCGACTTCCTCGAAGTCTATCGGTCGGCCATCCAACGGTTCCCTTCCACCGTGGTGGCTGCCGCCGGGCCCTTGGTCCGAAACGATGGCGAGAGGGGAATGACCGGCGGAATCACGCTTTATGAAGGGACTGATTTCCTGCGCGGATTTGAGTTCGGCGCCGGGAACCCCAACTGCCTCTACCGGCGTGACGTGTGGAATCTACATCACTTCGATGAGACCCTGGGCGGCGGTGAGGATTGCGAATGGTACGTGTGGGCCATCGTTGCTGGACACACGCTGGCAGCCGTCCATGCAGCCGAGGTTTACTACCGTTTCCGCCGGTCCTGGTCGGCATTCGTCTACAAGGGCCGTGTCGATTACCAGGTCACCCATCGTTATCTCCAGGTCCACCAGCCCACGCTTGGTGGGATGATCATCCGCGTTGCCAAACTCGCCCTATACGCCCTCCTCCGGCGTGTTGGCTGGTCGGATGTCCAGGCGAGCATGGCCCACTGTTGGGGATCCTATTCCGAAGCCCGGGCTTCCCGTCGGCGCGGCGATTCCGGCGCGCTCCTGGCCCGATTGCTCGAACAACGCGGGGCGGCCGGCCCGAATCCTTCACCTGAAGCCGATCAACGCCGGACAGGCGCCACGGGCGTCACCTGATAACAGGCCTGTGAGGGGAGCCCGAGGAACCGTTGCCGGGAAAGCGGCAACACCACCACCTGTTCCGCCCCTTCCCCCACCTCAACCCGGACCTGGGATTCCAACCCGTTCAGCCGGGCCGTCACGATGTAGGCACGTCCCGTTCCCACCTCGAACGGCAGGATGTCGTTCAAATCGACCCGTTCACCCCGGCTGATCCCCGTCCAGGTCAGGGTCGGATCCGTCAGGTCCACCACCTCCACTGACGCCGGCACGCGTTGACCTGCCAACCGGTCCAGAACCTTCACCAACAGCCGCGACTTTCCTTCCGCCACCGGCTTGGCCTTGGGGGTGTAACGATCGGTCACATTCTCCGCCGGCACCCAGTCGATCCGCCGCGCCCAGACCATCGGGAAAGTCGTCCCCGTCGGCCGGAACGAACTCGCATAAATCGCGTGTCGCGGTTCATCCCGCCTGGCCTGCGAGGCGTCATGCACAAACCATCCGCGATCCAATCCCTGGGGATCCGGCTCCGCTGCCCCCACGAAATGCCAGTCGCCATCCCAGACCTCCACCCAGGTGTGGTTCCCCCGCATGTTGGCCCACAAGGGTGTGCCCACGATCCGCGCCGGTATCCCCACGGCACGACACGCATCGGCCAAGAGGATCGACAAGCCCGTGCACGTCGCCATGCCGCTTTCCATGGTTTCCAGCGGGCTCTGGTCCGGTCGTTTCCGCTGTGTCGAATACTTGACCTTCAACAGGGGAAACAACAGCTCGTTCAACCGGCGGGCCGCTTCGCCCGGCGTCTTGCTGCCTTCGATCAATGGCATCGCAATTTCCCGCAGGCGCGGACGCCAGTCGTCACGCGGTTCGTTGACACACGCGTAGGGCAACACGTCGTTCAAGAAGATCTCTTTTGGCACCTGCCTGCCCCACGGCGCCGTTGCCATCGCTTCATACGCCAGGTCCACATGGGTCAACAACAACGCTCCCGGCAGCCGGCCCCGGTCGATTTCAGGCATGTGCTCCAGCAGGAACGCCATCCCCTCCCGGCGATCCTCCCGTACCCTGTCGACCGCTCCCTGCAATTCGACCCGGTTGGTTCCGGATCCCGACAGCGTGACTTCCACTGGATCCGACCACCAACGTTCCGCCGCGTGGCCGGACAACGAACACAGCAGCATGGCCACCAATCCCTTTCGGCAGATCAATGAGACAGGACGCGCAATCATGATCCAAGCCTGTCGCCAAACCCTTTCGCTGACCACGCAAAAGGTCCGGCAACCAATGGCCAGCATTTCATGGTTTCCCCCAATAGACTCGATCCGGCATGAGAACCCTCGTTTCCACCTGCCTGTGGATGATCGCCACCGGGATAGGCTCCGCCGACCCCAGCCAGTGGGGCCAGTTCTATGCCCGGCAGGAATGGGAGGCCCACCGACAGGCCAACCGGAACATCGATCACTACAACCGGTACGATCCCAACCCGCGCAGCTCCCCGGTTCAGCTGCTCCCCCTCCAGAACCAACTCGCGCAATGGGCGGCACGCATCGATGAGGAACGTCAGCACCGCGCTGCCGACCAGGCCAATCGCAATCTCGTCCTCATCGGGATCCTCAAGGAACGCCAGCGTGAGGCCCAGGAACAGGCCCGACTCGCCACCCTCGAACGCTGGCGCGGCCTTCTCCAACAGGCTGCCCAGGGCGATGTCGACACCTCGTACCGCGTCGCCCGCCTGATCCGTTGGGGCGAGGGCAGGCTTCCCGCAGAGCAGAAGACCGGGGATGAACCGGCCAAGCCCTGGTACCGTTTCGCAGCCGACCGCGGTCACGCCGATGCCGCCCTGGAACTCGCTTCCCTCCTCGCATCGTCTTCGCCCGCCGATGCCCTCCGCTACTACACCCGCGCCGCAGAAGGCGGACGTCCCGAAGCTATCCTGCCCGCCGCAGATCTCGCCGAGGAAGGCATCCCCGGAAGGCTGCCTGCCAACCCGACCGAGGCCCTCCGATTGCTCCGGTTGGGAGTTCAGGTCGACAGCGCTCCTCACCTCACCCATGCCGCCTTCCTCGTGCTGCGTCAGCCTGATCCAAGCCCGGAGTCCTTCGCCCGTGCCGTCGATTGGCTCAACCAGGCCGCCTCCCGCGAACCCGCCGCCGCCGGCCGCCTCGCCCTCATTCGCCTCAACGATCAACCGGGACTACGCGCCGATCCGAAGCTGGCCGTCACCCTTGCCCGCGCTGCGCTGGTGAAGGATCCAGACCAACGCGATGCCCTCCTGACCCTTGGCCTCGCGCGGTTCGACGGGGTCGGCGGTGAAACTGTCCAGACCGCCGATGCCCTCGATCTCCTGCGCCGCGCCGCCAGCGCCGGCAGTGCCCGGGCGTGTGACGCCCTCGCTCTAGCCTTCGGACACGGCATGGCCGATCTCGCCGTGTCCGATTCCGAATCCCTTTCCTGGCGTCGCGAGGGAGCGAGGCTGGGTCACATCAGGTCCATGCTCGAACTCGCCGTGCGACATCAACTCGGCAAGGGCGTCGAACGCAACCCCTCCGAAACCGTCCGCCTCTATACCGAGGCTGCCGTTCGCGGGTCCGTCCCGGCGATTGTTGAGCTCGCCCGGTTTCTCGTCGCCCGGGACTCCGCGTTTCCGGTGGATCCAGTCCGGGTTCGATCCCTTGCCGCCGCGGCTGCCAGGAGTGGGTTGCCCGAGGCTGAGGAATTGTACGGCGCAATCCTTCTTGATGGTCTCGGGGGTCCGAAGCAGGGGCCTGATGCCGTTCCCTGGATCCGAAGCGCGGCGGAGGCCGGTGCACGTGGAGCCCAGTACCTGCTGGGTATGATGAAGCTGGAAGCGCTGTTCATGGAGGCCGATCCCGCCGGGGCCTTTGAATGGATGAAGCGGGCCGCTGAAGCCGAAAGTCCGGATGCCTGCGGCATGCTCGCCTGGTTCCATGTCACCGGTACTGGTTGCGCCCAGGATTCCACCCTCGCCCGTGAATGGGCCGCCAAGGGTGCCGGCCTCGGCAGCACCATCGCCCATCGTGTCCTTGGTACCTACCTCGGTCTCGGGGTTGGAGGGCCCGTCGATGGCCCCGGTGCCGTGAAGCACCTGTCGCTGGCCACTGAACAGAAGGATGAACCTGCACGACTCCAACTCGCGGAGTTCCTTCGGGATGGACTTCCCGGGGTACCTTCGGATCGCGCGACCGCCCGTTTACACCTGGAACAGGCAGCCCGGTCCCGGAATACAGACATTGCCGGCAAAGCGCGCGCCGCCCTCGAAAACCTGTCCCGTCCACGGCCGGTCGCTGTCACCGACCTCCTCATTTCCCGCCCCGTTCCGGGTACGAACCGACCCTCCCTCTACGACAGCCTTCGTCTCAGGCCTTCCACGCCATGAACCTCGCCATTCTGCAGGACTGGGTTTGGACAAAGGATGGCATGAAGAGTTTCCTGATCCCGCCTACACTCCCCGTACCAGTCCGAATCCCATGAGCCCATTGAACCTTGTCATTATCGGTGGCGTCGCCGGTGGAGCCAGTGCCGCCGCCCGGGCCCGGCGACTTTCCGAAGCCGCCAACATCATTGTTTTTGAGCGTGGCCCGCACGTTTCCTTCGCCAACTGCGGCCTTCCCTATTTCGTCGGCGGTGAGATCGCTCACCAGGACGATCTCCTCATTCAAACCCCTGAATCCCTTCGCGCCCGGTTCAACCTCGACGTCCGTGTACGTACCGAGGTTGTCGCCATCGACCGGGTTCGCCGGATCGTTCGGGCCCGCAACCTCGATTCCGGAGTCGAAGTCGAACAACCGTATGACGCCCTGATCCTTTCCACCGGTGGAATTCCGCTGCGCCCTCCCATTCCTGGCATTGATCGCGAGGGCCACTTTGTCGTGCGCAACATTCCGGACGTCGAAGCCATCACTGCATGGATCGGAAGCGGACCCACCCGAAACACGGTGATCGTTGGCGGGGGCTACATCGGCCTTGAAATGGCCGAACAACTCCAACGCCGCGGCAACCTCTCCGTCAGCGTCGTTGAAGCCCTTCCCCAGGTAATGGCTCCCTTGGATCCAGAAATGGCCGCCTGGCTTCACACCGAACTCGTGTCTCAGGGAGTCACCCTCCACCTGGGCAGCGCCGTTGCCAGCTTCGATGCCCCCCAACCCCACGAACAGGCTCGTGCCTCCGTTGTTGTTCTCCGCAATGGTCGACGCCTCCCCGCCGATCTCGTCATCCTTGGCCTCGGTATCCGTCCCGAAACAAGCCTCGCCCGCGATACCGGTCTCACCATCGGAACCACCGGTGGCATCCACGTCGATGATCAACTTCGCACCAGTGATCCTTCCATCTGGGCCGTCGGCGATGCCATCGAAGTCCGCGATCTGATCACCCAGACCCCGGCCATCATACCACTCGCCGGCCCAGCCAACCGACAGGGACGCATCGCTGCGGACAATGTTTTTGGTCGTTCGTCCCGATATCGTGGCACCCTGGGCACCGCCATCCTTCGGTTGTTCAACCTGGCCGCCGGATGTACCGGAGCCAACTCCAGGGCCCTCGCCCGCGCCGGTATTCCTTTCGATTCCGTCCAACTTCACCCCGGGTCCCACGCCGGATACTTTCCCGGAGCGGAACCCATCGCCCTGAAGATCCTTTTCGATCCCGGCTCCGGTCGTCTCCTGGGCGCGCAGGCCGTCGGACGCGATGGGATCGACAAACGAATCGATGTGCTCGCCACGGCCATCCAAGCCGGGATGGGCGTTGAAGATCTTGTGGACCTTGAACTGGCTTACGCCCCCCCGTTTGGCTCTGCCAAGGATCCCGTCAACCTCGCCGGAATGATCGCCCAGAACGTTCTCGCCAAACTCGTCCACACCGTCTCATGGGATCAGATCGCATCCCTTGATCCCGCCAGATCGCTGGTGCTCGATGTCCGAAGTGACACCGAACGTCGCAATGGATCCATCCCGGGCTCCGTTCACATTCCCCTCGACCAACTGCGTTGTCGCGTTGCCGAACTCCCTCGGGACCGCGAGATCGTTGTCCATTGTCATACCGGTCAGCGTTCCTATTTCGCCGCCCGCATCCTTGCCCAGGCCGGATTCACTGTCCGCAACCTCTCGGGTTCCTGGCGGACTTGGTTCACCGCAACAACCCCCATTCCTCCTCCATGAATCCCGCATCCCCCATTACCAACTGCCACCAGGAATTTCGCATCCATAACCTTGCCCAACTCCTTCGCCAGGACGGAATCCGAGGTCCGTTCATCATCACTCAGGACGGATCCGATCCCGGCGATCCCCGGATGCGTCCTTGCTCCTTTGTCCTGACGCGCCGCGGAACCTGGCTGCACTTCTATCTGTACCTCGCCCTCTCCAACGAAGCCCGGGCTCACTGTGTCCAGTTCGAGTCCGCCGCGGACGCCCTTCATGCTGCAGCCTCGCTGCCTGAGGTGGTCACGGTTGAAAACGCAATCTCCCTTCAGGAACTCCTGCTGGCCGCCGGATTCCAGCCCGGACCTCCAGATCCTGCAGGCCGCGCCCTCCTTGAAGCAGTCCGACAACGACCGTCCTGACCCGTCATCCATCGGGTTTGGTCCCTCGTTGGGGACAGGCTCCCTCGTTGGGGACAGGCTCGCCCGAGCCAA
>DITU01000165.1 GCA_002422905.1 Verrucomicrobia bacterium UBA6176 | reverse complement strand
TGCCCGCGCTGTTGGGTGCCCTGGTGTTTGTACGCCTGATGATGGTGGGCGATGAAGGCTCGCCGGTGATGCGGATCGGCAACTCCCTCGCCGGAGCGACGGGCAGTTGGTGGCCGTATCTTGCCGCCTACCTGGGTGCGGTCGGGGCTTTCTTCGCGGGTTCCTGCACCATTTCCAATCTCACCTTCGGCCCCATCCAGGACGCCATCGCCACACGACTCGGCTTCGACCGTACCCTCCTCCTCGCATTGCAATCCGTGGGCGGTGCAATGGGCAACATGGTGGCCATCCACAACATCATCGCCGTGTGCTCGGTGCTGGGACTCCAGAATGCGGAAGGCGCCATCCTGCGGAAGACCGTCACCCCGATGCTGGTCTACGGCCTGTTGGCTGCGCTGACGGTGGCGTTCCTGATTTAGAGCCCGTCCGAGAGCACGCAGGGAGGCGGATTGACCCACCGATCCCGCCGACCGCCTCCGTCGTTTGCATCGTTCCGGCGAAGGCCTTCATGAAACGCCCGCCCGGGACTATCTGGCTGAGGTTCAATCGGACCGGAAGATGAGATTGTTGCCTTTGGCGTTCCGCAGGCGACCACGGCAGCCCACCTCTTCCGGGCCTCCGGGCGAAAGCGGGCTGTCCGCGTGGATGCCATGATCGCTGCCACCGCCATGGCGTCCGACGCACGTCTTGCCACCAACAACCGGGAGGACTTCAAGGCCTTCGTGGCCCACGGCCTCCAGTGGGTGTAAACCGACGTCCCCATCCTCAACCCTGAACCCCCAGTGCACTTCCTTTGGACGCACTGCGCTGCGGCACCCGGTCGAATTCGCAACTTGCGACCAGTTGGATGCCCGGTAGCATAGCGGAGCAATTTCGTCCGGTTTGCAGGATCCCAGTCTTATGGAGCAGCAGAAGGTCTATTATTTCGATAACAACGCCACCACCCGGGTCGCCCCCGAAGTGGTCGACGCCATGGTCCCCTTCCTGCGCGAATACTGGGGTAACCCCTCCAGCGCCTACGCCTTCGGCGCCCAGGTCCACGGTCACGTCGAACAGGCCCGGGAAAAGGTCGCCACCCTCATCGGTGCCGATCCCCGCGAGATCCTCTTCACCAGCTGCGGTACCGAGTCCAACAACTCCGCCCTCCAGTCCGCCCTCGTCACCACCGGCAAACGCCACGTCGTCACCACCAAGGTCGAGCACTCCGCCAATATCAACTTCGGCGAACACCTCGAAAAACAGGGCTTCGAAGTCACCTATCTCCCCGTCGAATCCGACGGCTCCCTCGACCTCCACGTCCTCGAACAATCCATCCGACCCGACACCGCCATCGTCTCGGTCATGTACGCCAACAACGAGACCGGCGTCATTTTCCCCATCGAGGAAGTCGCCGCCATCTGCCGCAGCAAGGGCGTCCTCTCCCATACCGATGCCGTCCAGGTCCCCGGCAAGCTCCCCATCCAGGTGAAATCGCTCGGGGTCGATTTCCTGTCCCTCAGCGCCCACAAGCTCCATGCCCCGAAAGGCATCGGCATGCTCTACGTCAAGCGCCGCACCCGCTACTCCCCGTACGTCATCGGCGGACATCAGGAACGCGGTCGCCGCGGTGGAACCGAAAGCGTCGCCAACATCGTCGCCTTCGGCCGTGCCGCCGAACTCGCCATGGCCACCCTTGAGGACGAGAACACCCGCGTCCGTGCCCTGCGCGACCGTCTCGAATCCTGGATCCTCACCCACATCCCCAACACCATCCGCAACGGGGCCCGCGAACCCCGCCTTCCCAACACCGCCAACATCGCCTTCGATTTCGTCGAGGCCGAAGCCGTCCTCATGCTCCTCGATCAGGTCGGTATCTGCGCCAGCTCCGGTTCCGCCTGCACCACCGGTTCCCTCGACCCCTCCCACGTCCTCAGTGCCATGGGTGTCGTCCCCATGCGCGCCCGCGGTTCCGTCCGCTTCAGCCTCGGCATCTACAACACCAGCGAAGACGTCGATTACCTGCTCCAACACCTGCCCCGCATCATCCAGAGGTTGCGCGACATCTCCCCTCTCAATCCCGAGCACCCCGACAACGACCGCTACGACATCGAAGCGGCGCGCCGTAAGCACGAGGAAGAGATGGCGTCGGTGAAGGAGTAGTTCCTCGAAATGTCCGGCGACCGAACGTCGCCGGTAACGCGTAAAAAGGAGCAGGCGCCCGGGACCGCAACCGACCGTTGGCGCCCGTCAGGTTCTCCTGCGCTGGCAGCATCAGGATACGCCCACAGCGTCTTTACGTTCCCTGCGTCCCATGCGGCTACAAATCCCTGCTTTTCACACCTCTGTGAACTCTGTGGCCTCTGTGGTGAAAACTGCCCCTTGATCGGAGCGGCGACGTTCGGTCGCCGGTAGCGCATAGAAAGGAACAGGCGCCTGGAACCGCAACCGACCGTGGCGACCGCCAGGTTCTCCTGCGGGGGCGGTCTCAGGATCCGCCCGCCCACCCCAATTCTCCCAATATGGGCTTGAAGCAACCCCTTGGCCCCACGGTCAATGGCGCCTCGAATGAATCCCCTGGTTCGAAGCCTTTCGCGCTCCCTGCTGCTCGGCCTGTCACTCCTCGCCAACCAAGCCTTCGCCGCCCCGGTTGAATTCCAGAAGGGCGAACGCATCGCCCTCGTCGGGGGATCCGTCGCCGAACGGATGAACCTCTACGGTCACTTCGAGACCTTCCTCCACGCCCGACTCCCCGATCGCCAACTCATCCTCCGCAACTTCGGCTGGCCCGCCGATGAAGTCGGCCGACGCCAACGTCCCAACGACTACACCAAGCTCGATGACCCCCTGAAGGTCTTCAGCCCCGATACCTTCCTCTGCTTCTTCGGCTTCAACGAGTCCTTCGCCGGCCCCGAAGGCATCGCCCGGTTCCGCGAGGAATACGCGAAGTACATCGACGAAACCGGCGCCAAGTACGGTCGCGATGCCAAGGCCCGGTTCATCCTCGTCTCACCCATCGCCTTCGAACCCCCCGCCGATCCCCTCCTGCCTTCCGGCACCCGCGAGAACGAAAACCTCCGTCGCTACACCGAGGCCGTACGCCGCGTCGCCGAAGAAAAGGGGTTAGCCTTCATCGATCTCTACGCCCCGACCCTCGCCCTGTTCACCCGCGAACCCGGCCTCCAGTTCACCGTCAATGGCGCCCACCTCAACCTCGCCGGCGATCGCGAGATCGGACGCCTTCTCGACGCCGCCCTCATCGGTTCACCCAATCCCCATCAACTCGCCCCGTCCGACTTCGAACGCCTTCGCGAGACCGTCAATGACAAGGCCTGGGTGCATCAACAGGACTATCGGATGCTCAACGGCTGGTACGTCTACGGCGGACG
>DITU01000109.1 GCA_002422905.1 Verrucomicrobia bacterium UBA6176 | reverse complement strand
GCCCGGGCACCCGGCTTGATCTCCCGCTCCCTTCCCGATACAAGCCTTCCCGCCTTCCGGCGTCATCATGTCAGCTCCCATCGATCTCACCATCGTCATGCCCTGCCTCAATGAGGCGGAGACGTTGGCCGTCTGCATCCGCAAAGCCCAGGAAGGCATCCGTAAGGCCGGCATTCAGGGCGAAGTCCTCATCGCCGACAACGGCTCGACCGACGGCTCCATCGAGATCGCCGAAGGCCTCGGCGCCCGGGTCGAACGCGTCCCGGCCAAGGGCTACGGCAACGCCCTGCGCGGTGGCTTCAATGCGGCCCACGGCCGCTGGATCCTCATGGGTGATTCCGACGATTCCTACGATTTCTCCGACATCCGCGGTTTCGTGGACAAACTCCGCGAAGGTCACGACCTGGTCATGGGTTGCCGCATGCCGCGCGGCGGCGGAACCATCGCCCCCGGTGCCATGCCCTGGAAAAACCGCTGGATCGGCAACCCGTCCCTCTCCTTCATCGGACGCCTCCTCTTCCGCACTCCCATCCACGATTTCCACTGCGGGATGCGCGGTTTCTCCGCCGATGCCTATCGCCGCATGGACCTGCAGACCACCGGCATGGAGTTTGCCTCCGAGATGGTGATGAAGGCCACCCTCAAGGGCCTGCGCGTGGCTGAAGTTCCCATCACCCTGCATCCGGACGGACGTTCCCGCCCTCCACACCTGAAGCCTTGGCGCGACGGTTGGCGGCACCTGCGGTTCATGCTGATCTACTCCCCCAAGTGGCTCTTCCTCATGCCCGGCGTGGTCCTCTTCCTCATCGGTCTCACCGGCATGCTCGCCACCTGCACCGGTCCCCTCCGCGTCGGCAATGTCACCTTCGACATCGGCACCATGGTCATCGCCAGCATGGCCATGGGCCTCGGCTATCAACTCGTCGCCCAGGCCTTCTACGCCAAGGTCTTCGCCGTCGGTGAAGGGCTCCTCCCCAACGACCCCCACTTCGCCGGCCTGTTCCGGCACTGGAACCTCGAGAAAGGCTGCGTCCTCGGCACCCTCCTCACCCTCGCCGGCATCGGCATCCTCACCTCCGCCATCTTGTCCTGGCGCGAGGCCGACTTCGGGCCCCTGGATCCCACCCTCAACCTCCGCCGCCTCATCCCCGGCGCCACCCTCACCCTCCTCGGTCTCCAGACCATCTTCAGCAGTTTCCACCTCTCCGTTCTCGGCCTCAAAACCCTCGGTCGCCGCCCTCCTTCCGTCGATACCGCCTCCCATTGACCCATGACCCGGATCGATACCCTCCTCCAGCAATGGCGCATCCGGAAGGCCTCGCCCCATGTCCAGGCCGGTGACCGCGTCCTCGACCTCGGCACCCTCGACGGCGCCCTCTTCAATTCCCTCGGCCGGTGCGGCCCCGGTTCACTCGGCATCGATCCCAATCTCCCCGCCTCCCACACCAGCCGTCAGGGCTTCCGCATGGTCCGCGGTTATTTCCCCAAGGATGTCCCCCCGAACGCCGGCCCCTTCGATGTCATCGTCATGCTCGCCGTCCTGGAGCACTTCCCCGCAGACCTTCATCACGCCCTCGCCGAAGGCTGCGCCCGCCTCCTCAAACCCGGCGGCCGTCTCGTCATCACCGTCCCTTCCGTGGCCGTCGACCTCATCCTCGACGTCCTCCTCAAACTGAAACTCATCCACGGTCAATCCCTCGAGGAACATCACGGCTACGAACCCGATGACACCCTCGGCGTCTTTCCCGCACCCCATTTCCAACTGGTCACCCACGAAACGTTCCAACTCGGCCTGAACCACCTCTTCGTCTTCAGAAGGTCCAACGCCTGACCCGGCCCGGGACAGGACCCCATCCCCCCGGTCCCTCCTCCCGAAATGTTGACCCCGCAGATCCCTTCCTTACCCACCCGGCTCTGGCTCGGATTCAACGCCTCCGCAGTGGTCGTCGGTTGGGTCATGTCCGCCATCGACGCCCTCAACCCCGTCACCTACGGCGTCTTCCTCGGACTGTGGTTTGCCGCCTCGCTCTTCATCCTGCACCGGACCGGACTTCCCCAGGTCCGCACGGTCCGTTGGCGGCGGCGCTGGCGCCGCTGGCCCGCCCTTGCCTTCGCCACCCTGTTCCTCCTCTCCCTGGTCGGCGGCCTGATCCATGCCCCGAACAACATCGATGCCCTCGCCTACCGCACCCCGCGCGTCCTCCACTGGATCGCCGAGGGGCAATGGCACTGGATCCCCGCGCCATACCAACGCCTCAACACCCGGGCCTGCGGATTCGAATGGGTCACCGCCCCCCTCCTCGCCGTGTTCCGCAGCGATCGCCCCCTGTTCCTCCTCAATCTCGCCTGCTTCGCCCTCCTGCCCGGCCTCGTCTTCTCCTCCCTGCGCCGCTTCAACATCGGCGGTCGCGCGGCCTGGACCTGGATGTGGCTGTTCCCCGGCGGCTATTGCTTCGCCCTCCAGGCCGGCAGCATCGGCAATGATCTCTACGGCGCCACCCTCTCCGCCGCCGCCCTCGCCTTCGCACTCCGTGCCCGTCATACCCGATCCACCTCCGATGCCGCGTGGTCGATGATCGCCGCCGGACTGATGACCGGTGCGAAAAGCTCGAACCTGCCACTCCTCCTCCCCTGGCTCATCCTCTGGTGGCCCGCCGGACTCAATCTCATCCGGCGCCCTTTCCTCGCCACCGCCCTCGCCGCCATAACCCTCGGCGTCTCCCTCGCCCCCATTTCCGTCCTCAATCATCGCTTCACCGGCGATTGGACCGGGCTCAAGGCCGAGGATGCCTGGATCCGTCCCCCCGGCTACTTCACCTGCGCCCTCCACAATGCCGGCCTGATGTCCGTCCAGAATCTGCTCCCCCCCATCAACCCCGCTGCCGGCACCTTCAATCGCACCCTCGAAAACGCCCTGCCCGAATCCTGGAAATCCACCCTCGATGGCTTCGCCGAAAACGGCCGGTCCGCCTACGCCGTCCGCGAATTGCCCGGCGAAGAACACGCGGGCCTCGGCTTCGGCGTCACCTGGCTCCTCCTCCTCCAACTCGTCCACGGCCTGCGCCGCTCTTCCCTCCGCCTGTTCCCCCTGAACTCGCTCCAGACCTGGCTCCTCCTCATTCCCGTCCTCACCTTCGGCCCGTACTTCGCCAAGAGCGGCATCACCACCGCCGGGCGCATCCTCGCCCCCTACTACCCCTGGATCCTCCCCATCGCACTCCTCGCCGGCCACGCCGCCACCGCCGTCCGCACCCCCTGGTTCAGACGCGCCGGCATCGTCGCCTCACTCCTCGCCATCCTCCTCCTCATCCTCCTCCCCACCCGCCCCCTCTGGCCTGCCCGCACCCTCCTCGCCTCCCTCCTCAACCGCCTCCCCTCCAATTCCCTCCAGCGCGCCCATACCGTCTACGACGTCTACGCCCACCGCGCCGACGTCTTCGCTCCCCTCCGCCAATGGATTCCCCCCGAGTCCTCCCTCATCGGTTTCATCACCGTCAATGACGCCGAATCCTCCCTCTGGAAACCCTTCGGACAACATCGCCTCCGCCACATCCTGCCCTCCGATTCCATCCCGGCCCTGCGTCAGGCCGGCATGACCTGCGCCGTGCTCAACGTCGAGGACTTCATCGCCCGTCACCGGCAATCCCCCGCCGACTGGGCCGCCGCCAACGGAGGACGCATCGCCGGCACCACCACCATCCAACTCCTCGCCCGCGACCCCGCCCGCCCCTTCGCCGTCGTCGTGTGGTAACCCCCGTGGTCGTCGACGTCAGGAGACTCCATCCGCCCCTCCGCCCCGTGGCCGTCGACGTCAGGAGACTCCATCCACCTCCGCACCCATCATCAACCTTGCCTCAGCACCTTCGCGAAGGAGACTCTTCCTCAGGCGCCGGTTTCCCCGCCCATTCGCATGACAGAACCCGATCACCGCCCGGACCCCAGCTCCAATCCGTTCATCCGGTTCCCCGCTCCCACCTGCAACGACGACTGCCCGCGCACCCTCTCGGTCGTCATGCCGGTCTACAACGAGGAGAAAACCGTCGACCAGATCATCGAACACGTCCTCGCCCAGGCACCCGTCGCCGAACTCATCATCGTCGAGGATTGTTCCCGCGACGGCACCTGGGACCGACTCCAACCCTGGACCACGCGCGATCCCCGCGTCCGCCTCTTCCGCCACCCCGTCAATCGCGGCAAGGGTGCCGCCCTACGCACCGGTCTCGCCGAGGCCACTTTCCCCTACGTCCTCATCCAGGATGCCGACCTCGAATACGATCCCACCGAGTACTTCATCCTCCTCGCCCCGCTCCTCCAGGAAAAAGCCGATGTCGTCTACGGCTCACGCTTCGCCGGCGGCTCCCATCGCGTCCTCTACTACTGGCACGCCGTCGGCAACCGCTTCCTCACCACCCTCTCCAACATGTGCACCAACATCGGCCTCTCCGACATGGAGACCTGCTACAAGATGTTCCGACGCGAGGTCCTCGCCCGGGTCCGCATCGAGGAGGACCGCTTCGGTTTCGAACCCGAAATCACCGCCAAGATCGCCAAACTCAACGTCCGCATCTTCGAAGTCCCCATCAGCTACTACGGCCGCACCTACGCCGAAGGCAAAAAGATCGGCTGGCGCGACGGCTTCTCCGCCATCCGTTGCATCCTCAAATACAGCCTCTTCTCCTGATGCCCGATCCCTCCCCCAGCGCCGCGGTCAATGCAGCCGCCTCCACGCCTGACTTCGAGTTCGCCGCCCTCGCCGAGGCCCGCAACTACCGCGCCGCCCTCGTCCGCGAATTCTCCCCGCACCTCGTCGGAAAAGTCCTCGAAGTCGGCGCCGGCATCGGCCAGATGACCCGCGCCTTCGAAAAGGTCGAATCCATCCGATCCATCACCGCCCTCGAACCCGATTCCCGTTTCCACCCCGCCTTCCGACGCGACAACCCACGCATCCCCCTCGTCCCCGGCACCGTCGCCGATCTCCCCGATCAATCCGGCTGGGACGCCATCGTCAGCATCAACGTCCTCGAACACATCGAACACGACCTCGACCAACTCACCGCCTGGGCCAGTCTGCTCCGCGAACGCAAGGGCGTCGCCTGCCTCTTCGTGCCTGCCCGTCCGGAAATCTACGCCCCCATCGACCGCGATTTCGGCCACTTCCGCCGCTACACCGCCCCCGAACTCCGCTCCAAACTCCAGACCGCCGGCTTCCACATCGAGCGCCTCTCCTACTTCAATTCCGTCGGGTACCTCGCCTGGTGGATGAGCTTCAAGATCCTCGGTCAACGCTCCTTCGGCATCCGCTCCGTCCGCCTCTACGACCGCTTCATCTTTCCCGCCGTCCACTGGTCCGAATCCCACCTCTGTCGCCCACCCATCGGTCAAAGCCTCCTCGCCGTCGCCCGGGTCCCCTGAACCCCGACCCCATCATCCCGCCACACTGCTGAAACCACGACCCTCCGTCGTGCGTCACCCCCGGCATGGCAGCCGGTTCACTCCGCACTCATCGCATCCTCCGTTCACTCCTCCCCCTCGGAGCTGTCCTCGCCCTCCTCACCCCTTCCTTCACCCGACTCGTCGCCCAGGACGACCCCGCCCGCCCACCGGGCCAGCGTCCCCGACGCGGTGATCGCGGTGGCGGCCTGGCCCAACGCTTCGATGAACTCGACAAGAACAAGGACGGAAAGGTCACCCGCGATGAACTCGACAATCCCGGCATCTTCCTCTGGCTCGATCGCGATGCCGATGGCGTCATCACCCGTCGCGAAGCCAGCGAGGTCATCACGGAACTCGGTGCCAATCGTCGCTGGGCCCGCCCTGATCCCTCCGCCACTCCCGTTCCACCCGCCGAACCCCCACGCGAAGCCCCCACCCCCGTCCCTCCCGCCGCCGTCGGCGTCGGACGTCGTCTCCCCGACCTCACCGCCCCCGATCTCGATGGCCGCAAGATCCGGCTCGGCTCCAAACCCGCCGGCAAGGCACGCGTCCTCATCGTCACCTCCTCCTCCTGCCCCGTCAGCCGCAAGTACGCTCCCTTGATCGGGCGTCTCCATGAGGAATGGAGCCCGCGCGACGTCGAGTTCATCCACATCGCTCCCCTGGATTCAGACTCCGCCGATTCCCTCCGCACCCTCGCCGCCAACGCCAGGTGGTCCGGACCAGTCCTCCAGGATCCAAACGGTCTCCTCACCGCCGCCCTCGCCCTCCGCACCACCACCGAAGTCCTCGTCGCCGATTCCGCCAACACCGTCGTCTATCGTGGCGCCATCGATGACCAGTACGGCCTCGGCTATTCCCGCGCCGAAGCCCGGTTCCATCCGTTGCGCGACACCCTCGAAGCCCTTGTCGCCGGCCGTTCCCCCGCCTGGTCCGCCACCACCGCACCGGGTTGCGTCCTCGAAACACCTTCCACCAATTCCCTCACCTCCTCCCAACCCGACGCAGCCCTCACCTGGCACGGTCGCGTCTCCCGGATCTTCCAATTGCATTGCACCGAGTGTCATCACGCCGATGGCCCCGCCCCCTTCGCCCTCGACAACCTCCCCGATGTCCTCAGCCACGCCGGCATGATCCGGCGTCAGGTCGAACGCGGCGCCATGCCTCCCTGGTTCGCCACCCCGCCCGAGGACGGGTCCCACTCCCCCTTCATCAACGACCGCACCCTGCCCGCCGCCGACCGATCCGATCTCCTCGCCTGGCTCAATGGAGACCGGGCTGCGGGTGATGTCGCCCTCGCACCCCTGCCCCGTACCTACCCGACTGAATGGCAGATCGGTACGCCCGACGTCGTCTATGCCCTGCCCAAGCCGGTCCAGATCCCCGCCGATGGTGTCATGCCCTACCAGAACATCTTCGTGGAAACCGGCCTCACCAACGAACGCTGGGTCAGCGCCATCGAGATCCAACCCACCGCCCGCGCCGCCGTCCATCATGTGCTCGTCTTCGCCCTGCCCCCCGGTGAACGACGCGGCCGTCGCGGTGACGACTCCAGCAGCGAGGAAGTCGGCTTCTTCGCCGCCTATGTCCCCGGCAACACCTACCGCATCTTCCCCAAGGACTTCGCCAAACCCATCCCCGCCGGCGCCACCCTCCGGTTCCAGATCCATTACACCCCGTTCGGTACCGCCACCAATGACCAGCTTCGCATGGGCATGGTCTTCTCCCCCACCCCACCCCGCTACCGCGTCCACGTCGCCCAACTTGCCAATCCCGGCATCCAGATTCCGCCCGGTGCCGCCCATCATCCCGAACACGCTTCCCTTCCCGTCCCACGCGACGCCCGCATCCTCTCCCTCATGCCCCACATGCACGTCCGCGGCTCCGCTTTCCGCTACGAAATGGTCGCGCCCGATGGCACCTCAGAAACCCTCCTCGACATCCCCCACTACGACTTCAACTGGCAACTGAGCTATCGCTACGCCGATCCCCTCTTCGCCCCCAAGGGAAGCCGTCTCCGCGCCACCGCGTGGTACGACAACAGCACCGGCAACCCCGCCAATCCCGATCCCACCCGCACCGTCAAATGGGGACCGCAAACCTACGACGAAATGATGCTCGGTTACCTGGAATACTACCTCCCCGGTGAAGTTGCCGCGCGGGACTGATCCGGGAAGGTGAGTTCAGTGTTGAGCCGCAGATTTTCGCAGGTTTTCGCAGATCACAGGGAACCCGGTAAGAGGGAGGCATCCATCCGTGGGGAATCCAGCCCACCCAACCTCCGCTTCATCTGTGTCATCTGCGAAATCTGCGGCCAACCCAACTTCGATTCCTGGCCTCAATCGATGGCTCCCGCCCCCGCAAACTCCGGCATCGTCCGCAGCAACGGCTCCAGACCCGCATACAGGTTCTCCGCCAACTGATCCCGCCCTTCCTGGGTGAAATGCACCAGATCGATGTACTTCCGATGCTCCCCGTCCAACCCGGCCGAGGTGTCCACGTAATGCACATGCCCCCACTCGTCCGCCAGTGATTCGATCAGCGCGTTGTGGACCCGCGTCGCCTGGATGGAGAACATCACCGTCGGAAATCCCCCCCGGTAGAACTCGATCACCGGGTCTTCACTCCGCGTGTTCACCGCCATGTTGAACCCCGCCAAGACCAGCGGCACCCGCTCCTCACCCGCCGTCCGGATCAACTTCCCGTACAGGTCCGCATAACGCGATTCCCTCGCGCCCGTCGTCATCCGCGTCACCTGTTCGGGTGTCAGGTGCGGTTGGAAAACCTTCTCCCGATGCATCCGTAACCGGACCCGATACTCGATCTCCGCCACCAACGCCGACGGTCGCGGCTCCCGTCTCGGCGCATTCTCCCGCAATCCCACCGGTGCCCCACGCAGGAACTTGTACCCGTTGTACCCGTGATACGAAATCAGCAGGTCCGGCTCCAACGGCAGCACATCTTCCTCCAATCGCACGAGTCCATCCTCCAGTGTGTAGCCCGCCACCCCCGCGTTGATCACCTCCACCGGCGGCCCACCGGGCATCCGTTCCCGGATCAACTCCTGCAACACCTCCGGCCACGGCCGATCCTCCGGTCCCAACGTCACCCCCATCGTCGTCGATTCACCCAACGCCACGATCCGGAACCGGTCCCCCTTCTCCCGCGCAATCTCCGGTCCCCGGAATCCCAGCGAGTTCACCTCGATCCGGCTCTCCGCAAAATCCATCGAGGCACCCGGCTTCAACCGGAATGGCAGTTTCCCCTTCGGATCCTCCATCTTCACCTCCCGGAACAAACGCTCCCAGTCCCGCACAAATCCACGCCACCAGTTCCGGAACAACATCGGATTCCCCCGCGCCACCTCATACGAAAACGCCCGTTCCCGCTTCGGCACCGTCATCGGATCCGGCCGATGCCGCATCAGCCACTCGCCCACCGGACACACCACCACCATCACCAACAACAGCGTGTGGATCACGTTCCGATACACCACCCCACTGCACAGCCGCCACGCCAGTACCAACGCCATCAACAACCCGCCCGCCCCGGCCCAGAACATTCCCGCCAGATTCAGATGATGCGCAAAGACCATCAGCGCCAATGCCCCCACCCCGATCAATCCCGTCGTCACCGCTCGAAACATCACGCTTGCCGGCCGCAATGACCCAACTCCTTCCGGGGATGGCTTCATGCGCAATTCTACCCACGTCCTCCCTCTTCCCCCAACCCTGAATTCCATCCCACACCCCGGAGCGGTGAGTTCCACTCGCCGTCCCCGTGCCCCATCCATCGGCGAGTACAACTCGCCGCTCCATTCAGCATTCCATACCACCCGCCGTCTCCATCCCCAGTCCGTTGGCCTCCATTTTTGAGTTTCTCCTTGTCTTTCATTCCGCCTGTCCCGTTATCAGCACCCGTGGTCGTCCTGCCGGCACACGCGCTGTCCCCATCCCGTTTCCTCCGACCGAACGGCCTCTTCCAGGCCGTCTGCATCCTGTTCCTTCTCCTCGCCCAAACCCATGCCCGCGCCGATGCCTGGGCTGATATCCAGGCCCGCGGGGTCCTTCGTTGGGGCGACGATGCCGAAGGCGGCGCCCCCTACATCTTCCATCCGGACGACAACGCCGACCGACTCATCGGTTTTGAAGTCGAGTTCGCAGCGGACCTCGCCCGCCGTCTCGGCGTGCGGGACGAGTTCGTCCAGAACAACTGGGACATGCTCCTCCCCGCCCTCCGCCAGGGCGGCAATTTCGACATCGCCATCGCCGGACTCGAACGGACCCCCGAAAACCTCGGCAAGGTCGACATGTCCCGCCCCTACTTCGCCTTCGGCCAACAACTCGTCTGTCGCGTCTCCGATCCCACCTTCCAATCCCTCGACTCCCTTCGCGGCCGCCCCGTCGGTGTCCTCTCCGCCACCGCCTCCCATCGCCTCCTCGAAAAGCTCGGCGGCTTCAACATCCGCATCTATCAGGACAACGTGAACTACTTCCGCGATCTCGAAGTGGGTCGCATCGATGCCGTCCTCGCCGACAGCCCCATCGCCCAGGTCAACCTCGTCGGCAATGACCTGCTCCGTCCCGCCGGTCCACCCTTCGATCCCGGTCACTACGCCGTCGCCGTTCCTCCCGGCGAAACCAACCTCCTCGCCCGCATCGACGATGCCATCCTCGACATGATCCGCGACGGCACCCTGCAACGCATCTACACGAAGTACGGATTGTGGGACGTCGCCCAGGAAGGATTGCTGGGATGGAAACCCGACGGTCTCCAGGCCCGGCGCCAGATCTCCACGCTGCGCGAATGGCGGACCTATCTCCCCATGCTGCTGCGCGCCGCCGTCACCACCGTGTGGGTCACCTGCGCCGGCATGGCCGTCGCCATTGTCCTCGGCCTCGGCCTCGCCCTCATCCGTGTCTATGGCCCCGCCCCCTTCAACTGGCTCGCCGTCGCCTATATCGAAGTCTTCCGCGGCACCCCGCTCCTCCTCCAGATCTACCTCATCTACTTCGGTCTCGCCCAGCAACTCGGATTCAAACTCTCCGCCGGATTCGCCGCTGTCATCGCCCTCGGCCTCAATTACGCCGCTTCCGAAGCCGAGAATTATCGGGCCGGTCTCCTCGCCGTTCCCCAGGGACAACTCGATGCCGCCCTCGCCCTCGGCATGAAACGGCGCGTCGCACTCCGTCGCATCCTCCTCCCCCAGGGCCTCCGCATCTCCCTCCCCTCCGTCACCAACGACTTCATCGCGATGTTCAAGGACTCCTCCATCGTGTCCGTCATCGCCCTCGTCGAACTCACCAAACAATTCCAGATCCGTGCCATCGACACCGGCGACTACCTCGGCCTCGGTCTCCTCACCGCCAGCATCTACTTCGCCATGAGCTGGTCCGCTTCCCTCCTCGCCCGCCGCATCGAACGCGCCCTCCGCCCATGATCGCCGTCCGCAAACTCTCCAAGGCCTTCAACACCCATCGCGTCCTCGATGCCGTCGACCACGACCAGCCACGCTCGGAGTCCGTCGTCCTCATCGGCCCGTCCGGCTGCGGCAAATCCACCTTCCTCCGCTGTCTCAACCACCTCGAAACCCCCGACAGTGGTCACGTCACCATCGATGACATCTCCATCGATTGCTCCCATCCCGTCCCTCGCGAACAACAACGCCAACTCCGGCTTCGCGTCGGCATGGTCTTCCAGCAGTTCAATCTGTTCCCCCACCGGACCGCCCTCGAAAACCTCCTCGAAGCCCCCGTCCACGTCCTCGGTCGCCCCCGCGCCGAGGTCGAACCCGAGGCACTCCAACTCCTCGAACGGGTCGGCCTCTCCGACCGCGCCCATTACCGCCCTGCCCAACTCTCCGGTGGTCAACAGCAACGCGTCGCCATTGCCCGCGCCCTGGCCATGAAACCCCGGGTCCTCCTCCTGGACGAACCCACCTCCGCCCTCGACCCCGAACTCNNTTCTTCCACCAAGGCCGCATCCTCGAAGCCGGCACCCCCGAACAGATCCTGGATCATCCCAGGAATCCAAGACTCGTGGAGTTCATCAGGAAGACCGGTGGGTGAGACTTGGGGGTGGTGGAGGGACCTGTGGGACCTGTGGGACCAGTAGGACCCAAACCTCCCCTCTCACGAGTCCCACAGGTCCTACAAGTCCCACAAGCCCCACCCCCACCCACCCACCCCCAGCCACCCCGCTCACCCCACCCCCCATCCCTTCCTGTACCCCC
>DITU01000022.1 GCA_002422905.1 Verrucomicrobia bacterium UBA6176 | reverse complement strand
TCCGAGATGCGTCGGAATACGCACGATCCTTCGCCCGGAACCGGATCAGGCACACTTTCCCATCGACGGAGGCCTGATTGTCGTTCAACCCATTCCGGGAGCGCTTTGCGAGCTGACCGTGCGCGAAGGGGGGTGGGACGGAAGGGTTTTCTTTTACCGAGCCCAATTGCCGTTCCAGACCTTCCGGCTCGATGGACTCAAGCGCCACACGGCCTATGCCGTATCGATCCGGATCCATGGCCGCAACACGGCCGCTCGTGTGCGGTTCTTCACCGGTCCACTCCCGCCGTTCGGTGCGCAGCTTCCCCCAGTATTCGATATGGTCTCGGGCGAACCCGTCGTCATCACCGCAACCACCTGGGGCGCCATTGACCACGTTGCATGGATTGATTCCTGTGGGCTCACCCTGTCCACCACGGACACCCTCACTTTGCCTTCCGATCCCGACCGTGCAGGCGACTACACGTTCGTCGTAACGGGTCCGGGGAGGACCGACCGGATCCCCATCTCCGTTCGTTCAACACCCACCCAGCTTCCACCGCGCCTGAGCATCGAGGCTGGCGACTCGGGACTGATTCTGACCTGGCCGTCAGGGAGCGATGTCGGGAACGAGCCGGGATCCCACGCGCTGGAATGCAGTGAGGATCTGGTCGGATGGCGTCCGGTGGACACGGTGACGTTCCAGCCCGTGCTGGTTGGCGACCAATGGACGGTCCATCTGCCAACGGCCAAGACAGGCCTGGGGTGGGGCTTCTTCCGCCTCGTACCCTGGGTGGGGAGTGGAACGTAACGGTCCCATCTGGGTCCGTGCGCGCTTTCAGGGCGCGGGGCTGTTCTGGCGGCGTGGTCCCGGGGTTTCACCCCGGGTTTTCACCGGTTGCCCCGTTGGAGCAGGGGCGCCGGGGGCGCGCCATCACCCTTCCCTCCACGCGCGGGCCGAGGGAAAGGGGGCCAAGGACAGAGCACCCACCGCCGGACCCAGCTCACCGAAATCTCATGCCGCGGACTCCCGTCAGACCGGCAAAGGAAAAAGGGCAAGCACGAGGGATGACCTAGCACACCAACACACCCACCAACACCAAACGGAAACCGCAACCGTAGCCACGAAACCCGGCGTCGCTGTCGCGGCACGAGGACAACAGAACGCTAGAATCACTGACGCCCCACGACGAGCCCCGCAGAACGCGCGCTCCGCTCTTCCCATCGAAGAAATCCTCACACCATTCCCAAGTGTTTCCGCCGAGATCGTAGAGACCGTTCGGATTCGCCGGGAAGCTCCCCACCGGCGACGTGGTCGCGAACCCATCGTCGTAGCCGTCGATACTGCCGAATTTCGGCAAGGCCTTCTTTAAGGCTGCATCCGCATAGTTCCCCGCTCCCTTCGTCGGCGGCCAGTCCTTGCCCCAAGGATAGGCATACGGATGCGTGCCAGCGGTCATCTTCACGCCCTTCTCCTGCGGCGTCCGTCCCGCTCCCGCATTCTCCTCGGCCTCCCCGATCCCCACCGCCCACGACCATTCGGCATCTGTCGGCAACCGATACTCCGCCGACGCCGGGATCAACCCTGCCGCCCGATCCCGCTGGGTCAGCCAGGCGCAGAAACCCTTCGCATCCTCCCAGCTCACGCAGACCACCGGGCAGGTCGGTTCAGGCGTCACCTTGACCCCTTCCCACCCCGGGTCCTTCCAGGTCTGATCCACTGCCGGATTCGCCTTCGCATACTCCGCGTAATCCTGAACCCGCGTCGCCCAGATCGAGAAGAGAACCTGCTGCGTCCCATCCGCGCTGGTCTTCACCGGCACGAACCGCATGCACAGGCCGTTCTCCCAGGGACGCTCGCGGCTGGCACGGATCCGGCGAGGCATCACCCGGATCTCCGATCCCACCCATTCCAATTCCCCCGGGACCGCGGGCGGCGCCTCGATGCCGCATTCCCGGCACACCTCCACCCAGGCTTCCGCCAATTCTTCCGTGCTCACGTGTGGGTCCGACACCAACGCCAGGTACATCGGATACAACCGGTCATACGCCGTCTTGCGACCCGCCCGACGCCGCGCTTCCTCCGCTGTCTTGCGTTCCGCTTCGGGGCGGGCCGCGTCCGCGCGGCGTTTCGCCTCCGCTTGAAGCTGCTCCAACCGGCTCGGGGACGGGGGCATCACCGGAGGTTCCATGATCCGCTCCGGGGTCTTTCCGGCCGGCCCTGCGCTCCCCGGGATCAACACCACCGGATCCGCATTGCCGCGCCACCAGGGCCGCTGGAGCCGATCCAGGCCATGCTCCCGCGCCAATGCCGCCACCCGTTCGCGCAGGCGTTTCACCAGCCCATCATCCACCCGCAGCTCGCGACCCTCCCGCTGCGCCCGACGCAGCTCCTCCATCCAGGCCATCGCGAACAACCCGTGTTTCAGCGCCGCCACCTCGCTGGCCTGCTCGCCTTCGTCGCACGAGGCCAGCACCGAGAACCCTCCCGCCTCCTCGGGCACGCAGGGCAATGCGGCGAAGTCCCGCAGCCCCGCCGCCTGATACCCCGCCGTGCCATCCCGGTCTCCCACCCGCAGCACCGTCCGGCAGGCGTCGATGACCAGTTGCCGTTCCACCCGCGGCCGGTCCGTCACCCGACGCAACCGATCCACGGTCAAGGCCTGTTCAAACTCGTCCAGATCGCGCAACCGCGCCTTGGGGCACAGCAGGCAATGCTTGCCCAGATGCGTGAAGCCGTGCCCGGCATAGAAGATCAACAACACCCCGCCGCCTTCGGATTGCAGTTGGCCGGCCATTTCTTCCGCCAGGTCCAGGGCAGCCGTCTTCTCCAACCGTTCCCCGTACAATTCCTCCACCCGATCAAACCCCGCCACCTCGCGCAGGAACCCCTCCTGCACCCGGGCATCCCGTTCCGCATAGTGCAATCGATTGATCTGCGGATCCCGGTACTGATCCGCCGCAAGCAACAAGGCGTGGCGTGGCATAGGCTGCGTGTTGTCGAAGGTGTTCCGGTGCCACTCTCTACCGCAACAGTGCTGACCGTCCCGTCACCCCGTCAAACCCCGACATTCATCCTACGATGGGAACCGGCGGATTCATGCGGCGGTCAGCTCGAAAAGGCCCAATGGGGCGGACGGGCACGACACACCGACATCGGTGACGGTCAACACATGGACGTCATGCGCCCCTTCAGGGCGCGAGGGGTTGTGTGGACGCAGAACCGGGGTTCCACCCCCGGTGGGACAAAGGGACACAGCATGAAGGGCAAGCTCGAGGAATGACCTAGCACACCAACACACCCACCAACACCAATCGGAAACCGCAACGGTTGAAACGACGACCGGCGCCGTAGTTGAGGCGGAACGAGGACAACAGATAGCTCGAATCACTGCAGTCCCACGACGAGCCCCGCAGAACGCGCGATCCGCTCTTTCCATCGTAGAAATCCTCACACCATTCCCAGATGTTTCCGCCGAGATCGTAGAGACCGTTCGGATTCGCCGGAAAACTCCCCACCGGCGACGTGGTCGCGAACCCGTCGTCGTAGCCGTCGATGACGGTGAACTTGGGAAAAACCTTCTTCGCCGTCGCATCGGCATAATTGCCCGCCCCCTTCTTCGGCGGCCAATCCTTGCCCCAGGGATACGCATACGGATGCGTGCCAGCGGCGATCTTCCGATCCTTCTCCTGCGGCGTCCGTCCCGCCCCGGCTTTCTCCTCGGCCTCCCCGATCCCCACTGCCCAGGACCATTCGACATCCGTGGACAGCCGATACTCCGCCGATGCCGGGATCAACCCCGCCGCCCGATCCCGCTGGGTCAGCCAGGCGCAGAAACCCTTCGCATCCTCCCAGCTCACGCAGACTACCGGGCAGGTCGGTTCCGGTGTCACCTTGACCCCTTCCCACACCGGGTCCTTCCAGGTCTGATCCACTGCCGGATTCGCCTTCGCATACTCCGCGTAATCCTGAACCCGCGTCGCCCAGATCGAGAAGAGGACCTGCTGCGTCCCATCCGCGCTGGTCTTCACCGGCACGAAACGCATGCCCAGGCTGTTCTCGAAGCTGCCCCGGGTCAGGCCGGGCACACCGGGAGGCGAGACCGGAGCCGGGGATGTTCCGGGAGCCTTCGGGACCACTTCCCGCACCACGTCGTCCACCCACTCCAGACGACCCGGGAGGGACGCGCAGGGAACCACCTCATGAGCCCGGCACAGTATCTGCCACGCCTGCCTCTTGAGGGCCTCGGTGGCCAGGCGATTGGCGAGGACCCTTTCGTATTTGGCGACATTTTCCTCGAAACGACGTTTCTCGGTGGCCAACCGCTCCGCCCTTTCCTGCGCAATCCGCCTTTCCTCCGCCTGTCTGGCCGCCTCCAATTCGGCCTCGCGCTGGCGGAGTTCCGTTTCCTTGCGCTCGATCTCCTCCAGCAGGGCGAGGATCTCGTCGAGGCCATCGACCTGGGTTCCGGGATCGCGGGCGGCCTCATTCTGTTTCCGCAGTTCATCCAACTGCCGTTCCTTCGCGGCGAGTTCCGCGCGGCGCGCCGCCAATTCCGCCGCCTGTTTCTGCCGGGCTTCGCGACGCACCTCCGCCATCCGGATCTCCTCCTGCAAACGCCGCTCGTTCTCCGAGATCGCCGCCTCGAGCGTCCCGAACCCGCGCCGGAACAGGACGAACTCCCCTTCAACCGATCCACCCGTGTCATGCAACCGCCCCAACAACGGCTGCTGCGAAGCATTTTCCGCCACCCCATTGCGGATCCGCAGATGCAGCTCACTGGGCAGGATCCAGGGGCGATCATTGTCGCGCAGGACATGCAACAGGAACCCGGTGAACACACTGTGCCCGGGCAACCCTCCATCCTGGACCGGATGCAACCCGCCCGCCGTCAACGCCTCCCGGCTCCGACTCTGGAAACTTCGTCTGACATAGTGATCGTCGATGATGGCCGGAGCCTCCCGATGTCCGCGCAGGAAATCCCCGGAGAAACACGAATCGCTAACCAGCAGGATGTGCCGTGCCGGACAGGCTTTGAGATGATCGCGGACGAAGGAATTATCGATCCATCCGGCCGCCACACCCTGCGGTCCATCCGCCTCATCCAACCCGCCTTCGACCGGGATCCAGGAACCGGTCCCGGTCCTCCGATTGATGTGACCGTGCCCGGCAAAATAGACGAACACCGAATCGTCCGGCCCACAGTGATCCACCAGCCAGGCCAACTCACCGGCGATCGCCACGCGCGTCGCCTGCTGATCATAAAGTTCGCGGACCGACTCAAACCCATAGTCCCGACTCAGCAGATCCCGGAGTTCACGAGCCCCGTTCACCGCCGTCTCCAAACGTTTCCAGTGCTGGTAGGTGTTGATCCCGATCACCAGCAGGTGGAATCGCCCCAGCCGAAGCGAACCCTCCACGCCCGCCACCGCCGCCGCCGTCCCGATGGGTTGCCCCACCGAATCCCTGTTGGAAGTGCTCATGGTGTTCAGATCCAAAATCCCCGCGCCCAACTCCTGCATCGTTCCTCAACGTGCCGGCTCAGGTCAACCGATGGGCCGATGCGCAGCCGGCTCCATCGAACCACGAACGGAGCCGGGACCACGACGGAATCGTTCCGGCTGAGAGTACGGTCCCATCGCCGTGTTTCATGCGGCCAGAAAGAAGTGAGTGAACCGCAGGCCGGCATCCGGCCCGGCAGGAACAACCCCTGCATCAATCCGGAAGATTTGTTCGTAACCACCCTCGAGACCGATTGAACCGGTCCAACAACAACAAATCCATGAAACGAAACACTCGCAGAAAACACCTCTGGTGCCTGAGCGCGGCGTGCATCGCCACCTTGGGAACGTCACTCATCACCCACGCTGCGGATCGAAGCCAGGAATCGAACCCGAACTGGCCGCCCTCTCCGACGCGCAATACCGAAACCGAGTATGCCAAGCGCGGCTATGCCGGTGACAAGCGTGTGATCCCGGTGCAACCCAGCCAGGTCAGGGGCGCCCGCAACGCCACCGACGCCGCCCGTCGGATCACGGAAACCAGCCGCAGCACGGTTCCCTGGGGTTTGCACCCCTACTTCGGGGACAAGCTCCCCGGCATCGGCTACTCCCAACTCTCGTTGGACCCGCGGGAAAGGTCGGCTGACCGCAGCGGTCGCACCCGGGTCGAGAACGCGCTGGCAGGCCGCCAGCTCAACACCGATCCGCGCAGCATCGAGTACCTGCGCAACGGATCCCGTTCGATGAACCAGACCGCAGTCTCGCGGACCTGGGACTGGGCGTTCGGATCGGAACGTTTCATCCGCATCGCGGGCAATGGCAGCCTCACGGCCAGCGTCGGTGCCGGCACCGGCCAGTACACCGCACAAGCCCGGGTGGTGGGCACGTTCTTCAACCGGACCCGCGAACTGGGCATCGCCACACTCCGATCCTCCGCACCGGCTTCACCCTCCGCGGTGAAGTCTTCAACCCTGACCATCAACGTCCTCGGACGACCCATGGTCAACGATGTGGTCACCAGCGCGAAACCCTTCGTCCATAAACGCGATTTCCGGCTGGCTCCCCTCAGGGAATGGTGGTCGGGCTCCATCTCCGTGCCCTGGATCGGCCTCGGCATGGCCTTCAAGATGACCAGCGACCCGGTCATCGTCACCCCCCGGGTCGCCCTCGGCAACGCCTCGGCGGCTGGCGATGTCACCATCAAGACAGGGCTGGAAACCCTCGGCTCGGTCCCCATCGCCAACCTCTGGGGCTTCGCCAGCATCGTCGCCCGCATCCATTTCCGTCCCGTGGACGGCAAACTGGTGGGCGGGCAGTCGATAGGGCTGGCGTGGAACTCCGCAGCGCGTCCCATGCTGGTGGATGCCCGATTCGCCCGCAGCGAGATCGGCTACGGAAACGTCAACCTGAAGATCAAGGCGGTCTTCGGCTTTGAGATCTTCGGGTGGTCCCTGTGGAAGGATGAGAAGACCCTGTGGTCCGTGTTCAAGCACGATGGCCGCACTTCCCATCGCGAACTGTTCTCCACTGTGCGGGAAACCGCCCTCCGTTGATCAGGCCTCCATCGTCAACCCATCAAGCCATCCATCACCCCATGAAAAACTCCAGAAAACGATTGGCCATCGGGATCACCGTGCTGGGCGTCGGCACCCTGGCCCTGGTCCTTCGTCCGTCATCCGGCAAACCGAATCCACATTCAGCCGACTCGGGGTCTGAGACGAAAAGTGCGGTCACGCCCCCGGCTCCTCGCGGCATGCCCGGGGAGAACTCCAGTGGAACGGCATCTTCTACCGACACCTCGGAAGCCCTGCGACTGGCGGGCCTCCCGGAATCCAAGGGCCGCCAGGCCGCCATCGCCGCGTTCGTCGCCGGTCTCACCGACCCGACCGCGTGCGCCGCACTGGCCACCAACCTGCCCACGTTCGGCCACGCCCTCGCCGGGGCCGCACTGCAACGCTGGGTGGAACTCGATCCCACCGGTGCCATCCGGGATTTTGCGCTCCCCACCCGGGAACGGGATCTCCGCCTGTCCCACCTGGACTGGATGTTCCGCGACTTCGCCACCCGGGATCCGATGGGTGCCTATCAGCAGGCCCTGTCTTTCCCGGGCCTGTCCGAGGTTGAGCGGCAGACCGGCATTGCCGCGACCCTGACCGAGCTGGCACGGGTCGATGCCCCCACCGCCGTGAACGCATTGCGCGCGCTTCCCACATCCGTCGCCACCGGCCCGGCCGCAGAGATCTACGCCGACCTGGCCCGCAACGGACAACCCGCCAGCCTGTTCGTCGAGGCCGGTGAACTCCGGGGCACCGCCCGCGCCGTCGCCCAGCAATCCGTCCTCCGCACCGCCGCCTCCACGGATCCGCAGGCGGCCGTGGCCCTCTGGCATGGCATCGAGAATGCCGGACTGCGTCATGATCTCACGCGGTCGTTGGCGGAGGGATTTCTCGAAGCCGGGGTCAAACCCGCGGACCTCGCCGGTTGGTTGTTCGAAAACGCACCCGAGCGCGGTGCCGAATCGGTGCGCGCCGAAGCCCTCCAACGGCTTGCAGCGGACGATCCGGCCCGCGCCTCCGCGCTGCTCAATCAACTGCCGCCCGGCGAACAGAACGAACTCCGTCTCGCCCTGGCCAACACCCTCGATCCCGCGGAAGCACTCCAGTTCGCCCGCGGCATCACCCGGGTGGACCAACGCGAAGCCGCCTACTCCGACCTCGCCTCGCGCTTCGGAGCCTCCGATCCCTCCGGCTTCGCGGCCGAGTTCGCCAAGGATCCCGAGTTCGCACGCGCTGCCCTGCCCGCCATGGTGGACACCCTCGCCTACGAAGACATCGGTGCCGCCACCCGGTACGTTCAGCAGATCCCGGACGAACACCGGCGCGAGGCCGTGCTGCACCTGTTGGATCGCGTCAGCGATCTCTCCCCCGAACGGGCCGTGGCCCTGGCCGCCACGCTCCTGCCCGAAGGCGATGCCCGACACCAGGCCATGGCCTCCGCCTACGCCGCCACCATTGCGGATCGACCCGTCTCCAACACGGGCAACCTTCCGCAAGTACCGTCCGGTACCGATCCGGATCAGCTCTACGCCGCCACCGTCCCACTCATCGCCTTCCGCAATCCGGAGTCGGCGTGGCATCTCTCACAAGCCATCCAGGACGAGAACCTGCGGTTGAACGCAGTCCAGGAAGTCATCCGCGGCTATGCCAGCGCCGATTCCCTCGCCGCAGCGGAACAACGCCTCGCCCAGGCCAATCTGCCACCCGATGTCGCCCAGGAAATCCGGGCTTATCTCGGCAGGAAGGATTGAACCCCTGCGCCTGATGTTATCCGGGGGGCGACAACCCACGGTTGTCGCCCCCACTCCCCACCCTCCACAAACGTCAACGCCTCCACATCATGAACTCCATTGAACTGCTGTTTCTTTCCCTGGCCCTCATTCCCTACATCGCCACCCACGCCGTCATCATCGCGATGCTGTTCCATTTGCGACGACACCTGCCGAGCCCAAACCGGAGGGTCAACCGATGGCTTCTCGTGGCCACCGCCGTGCCTTTTGTCGGTCCCATCCTTTCTTCGGTGGCCCTCGCCCGAATCGCTCGTTGCTACCAGGCAGCCACAGCGGATCAGCCGTCCTTCCGTAGCGACTGCGGACACGCGGCCGGTATCGCCTACGGCCTGTCCTACATGGCGGCATCGTGGCTGAGTTCCGCCGAACTCGGCCTGCTCTCCCTCACCTTCCTCGGGATCTTCTTCTGGCAGGCCCACGCCGCACGCAGGGTGCTCAGGAACATCGGGCCAACCTCAACTGAGATCGTCACCCAAGCCGCCTGATCCGGCCTCCATCGATCACGCCGGGCAGGGGCACCACACCCCTGCCCGGCTTTTCACCGCAGGGGTGCCCCATCATCCCTGCCTCGGTGTCCAACATTCCTGACCCCCAGATTGCAGCACGGATTCCCATCGGTGGTGACCGGCAAAGCGGGGAAGCTGCTGAGACAACTCGTCCCGACGCACCTCGCCTTTTCGTCTTCTTGCGTTCCTTGCGGCCAACCTCCCGGCCCCGTTGCCTGAGCCCCTCGATCCATGATAGGATGCCGGTCCAACCCAAGACCCAACGGAGGCCCCATGATCGAGTTCAACCCGCGTCCTTCCCCTTCCCCACGTTATCCGGATCCGACCTCGCGCGGTGGTGCGGACTGGTTTTCGGATGCGATGCATCCTGGAACGCCGCGATCTCAGGTGACGCCGCCGCCCCTGGTGATTGCGTTGACGACGGATCCGACACCCCGGTTCCGCGTCGGACGATTGTTGATCACTCCGGCGGCGGCTCAGTCGGTTCCTGCCGATGAAGCAACCAGAGCTTTACGCCGACATGCGGCTGGGGATTGGGGCAGCGTGGACTCAGAAGACTGGGCAGCGAATGACGTCGCCCTGCGCAACGGTACCCGGCTCGTCTCGTCGTACCTGACCCAGGACAAGACCGTCTTCTGGATCATCACCGAGGCCGACCGCAGCGTGACCACGATCTTGTTGCCGTCGGATTACTGAGGCCAATGCCTCATGGTCGCAAAAGCCCCGGAGCGGATCGCGCTCTTCGATGAATCCCACGGACAGGCGAACTGGCAACAGACCGGGTTCACCTCACGCCTGATCGAGAGCAACTTCTCCGGGCTAGCGCGGATCCTTCGTCGCATCGGCCTCCGATGCGTGCCGCATCGACGTCGTCCTCTGGACATCCGTCCCGGGCAGGCGGAGCTCATCGTCATCCCGCCTCCGACCGGCCTCTATGACGCGCCCCGCGAACGCTGGCTTCCCAGTGCCGAATCCCATCTCCTGCCATCCGAGATCTGCGCCCTGGTCGAGTTCGTGGCGTCGGGTGGAAGCCTGATGCTCTTCGGGTATCGGTTCGGTGATTCCTTCCTCCAGAGCAACCTCGGCGAACTGTGCGCTGCCTTCGGCTGCCTGCTCAACGAGGACGCCGTCGTCGATGTGCGTCGGCTGGGACGTCTCTATCCGCTGACGGGCGAATTCGTCACGGGGCCGGAGGGCATCGTCCCACCGTGGGCCGCCGTCGGCATCCGCACGTTGCGATGGCGCAGCATGGCGACCTTCACGCTATTGCCGGGGAGCGGGGTCATCCCGCTGGTGCTGTCGCCGGGAGGAGCATGCCCCGCTTACAATCGTCGACACCGTCACCTGACCTTCCAATCGAAGCCCATCGCCGTGGTCGGCGAAATGGGCTTGGGCCGCTTCGTGTTCTTCGGCGGCCCCCACGCCTTCGAGACCGGCCCGACGGGCCTGCTCCACGTCGCGGACAACCATCGACTCCTCGAAAACGTCCTGTCGTGGCTGACCCGGGATGATGCGGAATCGGTGGAAGGTTCGGCTTCCGGCGCATCGGCCGCCATTGCCCGACGCTGGCAAGGCCTGTGCGAAGTGGCCAACGATGGCACCCAGACCCAGTCCCTTTTGGCCGTCGAACGCGCCTTGGGCCACAGCCAGACGTTGCGGG
>DITU01000053.1:10500-13181 GCA_002422905.1 Verrucomicrobia bacterium UBA6176 | reverse complement strand
GGGATCACAACTGGAGCCGTGTGACATTGCCGGGTTGCCAACCACTTCGGGATGCATCCCCGTGTGGAACGCGTCCGAGTCCGGATTCGACACGGGGCTTGGCTTCGCCATAGCTTCCCCCGCCTATGTTCGAAGTCACGCGATCCGCTGTGGACGCGCTTGCCGGTAAACTGACGCAGCTCCGCCGATTTGTGGACCTACCCGTGGTGCAGAAACGCATCACGGAGATGGAGGCCCAGATGACTTCGGACACCTTCTGGGCGAATCCGGATGCGGCGCGGAAGGTGATCGATGACCTCAACCTCCTGAAACGGAAGGCGGAACCGATGTCGGCCTTCACCAAGCGCCTCGAGGATGTGCAGGTCTTGCTGGAACTCGGGGAGGCCGAGCCGCCCGCAGGCCAGGACATGGTGCAGAAGGAGGCGGATCACGAATTGGATGTCCTCGGGCGGGATCTCGACCGGTTCGAATTGGAAATCCTCCTCACCGGGCCCCATGACGCGCGCAATTCCATCTTCAGCATCCAGGCCGGTGCCGGCGGCACCGAAGCCCAGGACTGGGCCGAGACGTTGTCCCGGATGTACTCGCGATGGTTCGATTCCCGCGGTTGGAAGTGGGACGTGACCGATGCCTTGCCGGGGGATTCCGCCGGGTTGAAGTCAGTGACCTATCGGGTGGTGGGCTTGAACGCCTACGGGTTCACCAAGGCGGAACGGGGTGTCCATCGCTTGGTACGGATCTCGCCCTTCGACTCCAACAAACGGCGTCACACCAGTTTCGCCTCGGTGGATGTGGTGGCGGAGTTGGATGACCTGTCGTTGGCGGACGTTGCGTTGCCCGATTCGGAGATCCGGCGCGATACCTTCCGGTCAGGTGGCAAAGGCGGGCAGAACGTCAACAAGGTGGAAACGGCGGTGCGGTTGACCCACATCCCGACCGGATTGGTGGCGGCTTCCCAGCAGGAACGGTCCCAGGCGCAGAACGAGGAGACCGCGAGAAACATGCTGAAGGCCAAGATCTATGCGTTGCGCCTCGACCAGGCCAAGGCGGACATGGAGAAGTTTTACGGGGACAAGGGCAGTGTGAGCTGGGGCAACCAGATCCGCAGTTATGTCTTCCAGCCTTATCGCATGGTGAAGGATCTGCGCACCGGCGTGCAGACCAGCGACGTGCAGGGCGTGGTGGATGGTGCAATTGATCCGTTCGTCAACGGTTGGCTCCGGGCCGGTTGCCCGTTGAAACGCATCCCGGGGTTGAAGGACGACGACGAATGATCCGCTGCGCCCCGACCCCTGCGGTCAGGGAGTTGGGCGGACCCTTTGCATGAGCATTCTCGACACCATCGTGGCCACCAAACGGGAGGAGTTGGCCCGCCTACCCATCGGCCCCATCGGCGCCCATCAGATCCGCCAAGCCATCCGGCAACGCGGCGATGGCGTCCGGGATTTCATGGCGGCCCTGCGTCGGCCGCGTCGGGGTGATGTCGGGTTGATTGCCGAGGTCAAGAAGGCGTCGCCGAGCAAGGGAGTGATCCGGGCGGATTTCGATCCGGTCCGGATTGCGGAGGAATACGAGGCGGCGGGGGCGGACTGCCTGTCGGTGCTGACCGATGAACGCTATTTCCAGGGATCGTTGGAATACCTGCGGGCGGTGCGCGCGGCGGTGTCGCTGCCGTTGCTCCGGAAGGATTTCATCATCGATGAACGCCAGATCCTCGAAGCGGTGGAATGGGGTGCCGACGCCATCCTGTTGATCGTCGCGATCCTGTCGGACGATGACCTCCGCCATTTCCATGCCCTGGCGGATGCGGTTGGCCTGACGGCATTGGTGGAAGTGCATGACGAGGAGGAATTGGATCGGGCGTTGCGGGTGGGTGCGCGCCTGGTGGGAGTGAACAACCGGGATCTGAAAACCTTCCGCGTCGATCTCGGCACGACCGAACGCCTGGCGTTGCGGATGCGGCAGGCGGACTCGGGCCAGGACCGTTTGCTGGTGGCCGAAAGCGGCATCGAGAGCCGGGCGGATGTGCTCCGGTTGAAGGGGTGCGGTGCCGGGGCGATCCTGGTGGGGGAATCATTGATGCGGGCGGAACGGATCGGTTTGAAGGTGGACGAATTGTTGGGGCGGCTTTGATTTGCGGTTGGGCAAGGCATCGAGGGCTTCCGCGGTGAGCACAGGGAACGCCGGGACGGAATTGCCCTGATGGAGGTCGCACCACGAACTTTACGGAACGGCTCCCACGGATGGACCCGGATGGAACCCACTGAAGGAAGCAGGCGTTCATCCTGGGATCACGGAATCCCTTTCGTGTGTTTCGTGGTTCAACAACCCGGAAGACTTCTGCCCACGAACCACACGAAACCACACGAAACCAGAGGATGGACGAAGACTCCGACTTTTTCCCCATCCGTGCTCATCGGTGGGATCCGTGGTTCAAGAAGAGGGAATTTGAAAACCACGGCTCCCACGGATGGCCACCGATCGAACCCGCCAAAGGAAGCAGGCGTTCATCCTGGGCTCACGGAGTCCCTTTCGTGTGTTTCGTGTGTTTCGTGTGTTTCGTGGTTCAACAACCCGGAAGACATCTGCCCACGAAACACACGAAACCACACGAAACCAGGGGAAGGACGAAGACTCCGACTTTTTCCCCATCCGTGCTCATCGGTGGGATCCGTGGTTCA
>DITU01000053.1:0-10471 GCA_002422905.1 Verrucomicrobia bacterium UBA6176 | reverse complement strand
GAAGGAAGCAGGCGTTCATCCTGGGATCACGGACTCCCTTTCGTGTGTTTCGTGTGTTTCGTGGTTCAACAACCCGGAAGACTTCTGCCCACGAAACACACGAAACCACACGAAACCAGGGGATGGACGAAGACTCCGACTTTTTCCCCATCCGCGCTCATCGGTGGGATCCGTGGTTCANNAAGGAAGCAGGCGTTCATCCTGGGCTCACGGAATCCCTTTCGTGTATTTCGTGTGTTTCGTGGTTCAACAACCCGGAAGACTTCTGCCCACGAACCACACGAAACCACACGAAACCAAGGGAAGGACGAAGACTCCGACTTTTTCCCCATCCGCGCTCATCGGTGGGATCCGTGGTTCAAGAAGAGGGAATTTGAAAACCACGGATTCCACGGATGGGAGAGTGCCGTGCCGGGCAGAGAGGCGTTTGTTGCCTGCGCTTGGGCACCGCGGGAAATGCCTGTTGAGATGGGCGCCTCCCGCCGTGGCGATGCAGAAGCGGCAGATGGAATTGTTCACACGAAGGCACGAAGGCACGAAGGCACGAAGAGGGGCAGAACCTACTTTGGGACAGGTCCGCGGGAGACTTCTCCCCGGCAAAAAGCCGTCTCCATGCACCGGGGAGGGAAGTGGCGGCGCAGCAGGTTCTCTCGCAGGCCGAGGGGTGCACCCGCCGCTGGCGTTGGAAGATGGGGTTCGCCAGACGATCCAGCTGCAGGTGCCCTCCCGACCAATTGGGGCCGGGAGGGCGACCCTTCACGCGGACGCTTTGTCCGTCGTGGATGCCTTCGTTTACTTGCCCTTGTGGATCACGATGCTCCCGCCTCCTACGATGGTTGCATCGCTGAGTTCGGTGGTGTCACCCGCGCCGGCCTGGTTGTCATAGACCACGATGCCGGTGTCCTCCTCCCAGATCTTCATCCGGAAGCGGTCGGGCCTTCCATTCCCCAGCAACGCGCCGTCGACGGCGGTGAGCATGAAGGCGTAGCCGTCCTGGCCGTTGATCGTGCCCCAGCCCTTATACTGTGCCCGCGCGCCGGCGACGGTCAGCCACTGGTAGGACGTGCTCTTGAAGTTCAGGTTGCCGGCCTTGAACTGGAACTCGGTGTTTCCGCTCGGGGTGTTCGCACCCTTGAGATACCTGGCCACGAAGCCAAAGCTCGCCTTGCCGGTCACGCCGGCTTCCTCGGCGAGTGTGGGATGAAACGCCCCCGGGCCCGACCAGATCCAGCCGCCGCCCGTGACGGAACCGCCTTCCGGATCGTAGATCACCACGTAGGCCGGCAGTTCGCCGGCGACCAGGTCGGTTTCACCCATCATGCCCGTCGCGTCTGACACCCGCAGCTTCACAAGATACACGCCGGGAGTCGGGAACTGGATTTCATCGCTGACCGTCGTGTCACCAACCGTCGCCACCAGTTCGGTCTCGGGAACAGTGGCGCTGCCGATGATCCAGTGCGCGGTATAGGCACCCGCGTTGCCGGTGGGCGTGAAGTACCCTGTGAACTTGATGCCGGCATTGATGGTCTGGAGGAAGCCCGAGGCGGGCGTGAGGATCGTCACGTCGAGTGCCCTGGCGGTGATGCTCAACGTGCCTTCGACCAGGCTCACGGTGTAGTTCGCCAGCTTGCCGTCCTGATTGCTGACTGCCGGCACGATCGGATACGCCCCGACGAAGCTCGTCTCGGTCGCGGACGAACTGAAGGAGAGGGGGAATTGATCCCCGTTCTTCAGGCCGTCGAGGTTCCCGGTAAACTCAGGGTTGGGTTCGCCGAAGACTCGGCTGGCATCATCCGCCGTAGCGACGAGCAGTGCAGGTGTGATTTCCAGAACCGCCCCGGTGAAGCTGAGCGTGTAGTTTCCGCCCGCAGTCAGCGTGCCCTGCGTGATGGCGTAGTCGCCGACGCTTTCGCCTGCTGCTCGGACCAACGCACCAGTGAAGCTGTCGCCGATCACCAGCGCATCCGCGGTGTAGGTCAAGGCCGGATCAGTGTCCCCATAGACCTTGGTCTGCGGATTCGCGGCAACGTTCAGCGGTCGGGCAGTCACCGACAGCGTGCCGTTGTTCACTGTAATCGTGTAGTTGCCCAACCGACCGTCCGGGTCGATCACGGTCGGGATGATGGGATAGGGGCCCACCGGACTGGTCACGATGGCCGGCGTGGTGTAACTGGCGCTGAGGTTGTCGCCGGGCATCACGCCCGTGAGCGTGCCGGTGAAGGACGGGTTCGCCTCCCCATAAGCGCGCGTCGCGCCATTGGCTGTGACCGATAGCGGGGCCGGGATGATGGACAGTTCAAAGGTGTCGCTCACCTGCAGGGCCGGCACGCCGTCGTCCGTGGCGATGACGGTCACCATGAAGCTGCCGATGGCGGTGGGTGCACCGCTGAAGGTGCGGGTCAGCCCGTCGAAGCCGACGCCGGGCGGCAGACCGCTCGCGGTGTAGTTCAGGGTCTGCCCGAAGTCCGGATCAGCGAAGGCGTCCACCGGGAAGGTCGCTGCGAAGGCGTGGCCATACATGCCCGCCAGGTCGGCCAGCGGATTGGCCGCAAACGGGGCCTCGTTCACATCCTCCACCTCGATGACGAAGGCCGCCTCGACACTTGCCCCCTCGTTGTCCGTGGCACGGATTCGGACGCTGTAGCTGCTCCGGCTCTCGTGATCGAACACGGTGGCGGTCCGCAGCTCGCTTCCGACGACCGTGAAGGAGGCGTTATCCTCATCCCCGGCACCCACGACGAGCGTATAGGTGTGGGTGTCGTCCGGGTTGGGATCCTGCGCAGCGAGCAGCCCGACCAGCGTGCCGGCGGGCTGATTCTCCGGCACGACCGAGTTGCCCAGCGTGACGTCCGTGGGCGGCAGGTTGGCGATGCCAAGGCCGTAGAGCGCGATCTCGAAAGGATTCTCGTCCGCGTCGTTGCTGTAGATCTTCAGTGTGGCGCTGCGCGGGCCGCCTGCGGTTGGCCGGAAGATCACCTCGAACGTGCCCGTCGCTCCGCCAGCCGCCAAGGCGACCGGCAGGGGCTCCGGCAGCGAGATGAGTCGGACGACGAAATCTCCCGCGTCGCCGCCACTCGTTTCGATGGAAGTGACGTTCAGTGGCAGGTCGCCAAGGGAATGGATCGTCAGCGTCGGCGGGCTGAAGCCGTCCCCCACGTTCACGGTGCCGAAATCAATCGTGGAAACGCTGTCTACAAGCTGGGTGCCGACGCCCAATTCCACCGCAATTTCCGGCACCGGGAGGCCACTGAAAGCCGTCTGCTGCTCGGTCAATCCAGAGCTGCCGTTGAACTGTCCCCCGAGGGTCAAGGCGCGTGCGCGGACCATCCCGCTGGCGGGCAGGCTGATGCCCGTGAGTTCCCAGCCACCGCTGATCCGCGTGCCGGTTCCAAGAGGGGTCCAGGTGATTCCGTCGGTGGAAAGCTCGAACCTTGCCCCGGTCGTCTCCGGTGCCGTGCCGCCACGGGCCCACTGGACGCGGAACGCATCCGGTATGGTGAGCGATTGCGTGGCCGGGCCGTTGCTGAGCCTTGCGAAGAAGTTCCGAGGTACGCCGCCGATGCTGGTGAAGTTGCCCCCAGCCAGGATCTGCCCATCTGCCAGCAACGCCAGGCCGGCGACGGAGGAATTCGCATTGGGATTGAACCCGAGGTCGAGCGAGCCGTCGGGCAGGAGCCGGGCAATATGGTTCCGGGCCACGCCGCCCACGGCCGTCAGATTGCCACCGGCGATGACGATCTGTCCGTCCGTCTGCACGATCATGCTGGAGACGGAGCCGGTGAGGTTGGGATTGAAACTGCTGTCGAGCGTGCCGTTGGGTTGGACCCGGCCGAGCCCGTTGCGGGACACGCCTCCAATGGAGACGAAACTCCCTCCCACGAGGACATTGCCGTCCGCCTGCACCGCGAGGGAATAGACGGAGCCCAGCACGTTGGGGTTGAACCCGGTGTCCAGTGTGCCGTCGGCGTTGAGTCGGGCGATCCGGTTGCGTGGTGTGCCGCTCACGCTGGTGAAATCACCGCCGATCAGGATCTTCCCATCCATTTGAAGCGCGACGCTGAACACGTCGTGGCTGGGATTGGGATTGAAGGAGGCGTCCAACGTGCCGTCGGGGTTGAGCCGGGCAATCCGGTTGCGTGGTGTGCCGCCCACGCTGGTGAAGATGCCACCGATGAGGATCTTCCCGTCACTTTGCGGCACGACGCTCAAGATGATTCCATCGACGTTCGGATCGAACCCCGTATCGAGCGTGCCATCGGCGTTCACGCGGGCGATCCGGTTGCGCGCCATCCCGCCCATGGCGGTGAACTGCCCGCCCACCACGATCTTGCCGTCCGCCTGTACCGCCGTGCAAAGGACGATGCTGTTCGCGTTGGGATTGAAACCGGCGTCCAACGTGCCGTCCGCACCCAGTCGTGCCAGGCGGTTGCGGGCCACTCCGCCCACGCTGTTGAAAAAGCCCCCGATCACGATCTTGCCATCCGGTTGGACCGAAAGGCTGCGAATCAAGGAATCCACACCCGCATTGAATCCGGCGTCCACCACCCCCCCGGTCAGGCCAGTGCCCGCGAGCAGGATGTCGAATGGGTTTTCGTCCGGATCATTGCTCGCGATCTGGAGCACCGCGGTGCGCCCGCCGGCGGCGGACGGACTGAAGGTCACGTTGAAGGTGGTGCTGCCACCGACAGGTACGCTGCCCAGCATCCCGGCCGTGTTCACGGCGAAGTCACCGGCCTGCGCACCGATCAAGCTCACGCCGCTGACCAGCAAGGGCTCCGTGCCGCTGTTGATGAGGGTGAACGTCTTGGCCGGACTGGTGGTCCCGTAGGCCACCTCGCCGAAGCCAATGGTGCCCGAGTTGTCGGTCAGGCTGGTGCCCGCCGGATGTTGCACCGTGATCTCGCGGGCCATTTGGGGCACGGACAGTTCCCGCACCCAGATGGAGAAGCGATCCATGACGCCTGAGGATGAATGGCGTCGTGGCCCCTGCGATAGCCCATCAGCCAGAAATGCCGGCATCGTGCCCGGGCATGGCCCAGCATACCAGGGGGCCCCGGCACACGTGCTCCACGACCACGGTGCGCCGAAGTGAGGTTGGAGCGGACCGATGCTGGTGTGTCCCGGCAGCAGCCTAAAGGATGGGGAGCTAGGGGAAAAAGGATCACGGTAGCGCATGTTCATGCAGGCATGAAACACTCCGAGGCCTCCGGCATCCTCCACTTGGAAACGAATCTGGGCCACGGTGTTGATCGCCATGTTCGCCAGATTGCGCGTGTGACCGGAGTTCAAACCAACGTCTCCCGCGTTCACATCCATGTCCGTGCCGGGTGCCTCGGCGTTTCGGACGCTATTGACGGCCAGCATCCAACCACCGCCGTCGGTGGTCATGTCGCAATAGACCTGGAACGGTGCGTTGCCGCCGGGACCGTCGGGATCAATCCAATAGACGCCGCTGGGCACGCCACCGGTCCGGATCAGGATGTCCTTGGCGGACTGTCCCGGATTTGCCGCGGTGCAACCGAGACACGTCGGTTCCGGTGTCTGCTGGAGCCGGAAGATGTAGGCGCTGCCGGTGTCCGATGACGTGGTTCCGGTGAGCGGGTTCACGTTGTCATCCGAAGACGCCCCGACCAGCGCGGTGTCGCCCGCCAGCGCCACGGAGTAGCCAAAGAGGTCAAACACCGCGCCGTCGCTGGCGGTAAGTTTGGCCTGCTGGCTCCACGCTGCTCCGCTCCGCACAAACACATACGCGCTCCCGGCATCAGTTCCCGCCGCCAAGGTCATCCAGATACGCCCCGACCACCGCCGTGTCTCCATCCAGCGCAACGGCCCGGCCGAAGTCGTCATTGGCCGTGGCGTCGTCGGCGGTCAGCTTCTGCTGCTGACTCCAGGTGGTGCCGGTGCGGGTGAAGACATAAGCCGCCCCCTGGCTCGCGACCCCGGTCAGATCATGCCCGTGGGCACCGGCCAGAATGGTATCGCCAGAGATCGCCACCCGGGTGGCAAAGCGGTCGTCCGGATTCACATCGCTGCCCGTAAAGATCGCCTGCTGGGTCCAGACGGTGCCGATCCGGACGAAAGCGTAGGCGACCCCCGTATCCACCCCCCGATCGGTATCGCCCAGCGCTGCTCCGACCACCGCCGTGTCCCCGGAAATCCCGACGGCGTTGCCGAATTCGCCGTTGGTTTCCGGCGTGCCGGCGCGCAGCTTCTGCTGAAACGACCAGGTGGTTCCTGCGCGCACAAACACGTAGGCCGCGCCGGCATTTGCCCCGGCCGTGGGATGGTCATGCCCCCAAACCCCGGTGATCAGCGAGTCCCCGTCGATCGCCACACTCCCGCCAAAGCGATCACCCGCGACGCCGTCCGCCGCCAGGATCTTTTGTTGGAGGACCCAGAAATCGCCCTCGCGCACAAATACGTAAACACTGCCGGCATCAACTCCGGCCACCGTGTCGTCGGAAGATGACCCGACGACCGCCGTGTTGCCCGAAATGGCAACGTTACTGCCGAAAGCATCCGAAGCCGCGCCATCGCCAAACTCCGGCAGCAGCTTGGCCTCCTCGGAAACGATCAGCGGATCAATCGTCACCGGATAAGTCGCGCCGGCATCGGCTACGAGGATGGCTACGGAGGATTCGTGTGCTTCGAGGCGGGCAGCGAGTTCGCGACCCGTGGCATCCCAGACCTTGAGTTGGCCGTAGCTGACCACAGGCCGGCCCGACTCTGGATTGTGGAACCGCACGACATCGGAGCGGGTGACTCCGGCGTCATCGGCTGCGGCACGGGCGGTCAGACCGTCTAGTTGCAGGTCCACCCGAAGCTCGCCGCCTTGGGCTGCGGAGTCGGGCCGTTGGGCCACCGTGAACCCATGCTCCATTCCCTCGGCACGGTTCTCATACCATTCCGTGATCCCTCCCGGATGCTGGTATTCCACCCGGTGCTCCCAGGCGCTGGGCGCGGAACTCGTCCCGCCGGCCAGGCGCAAGGTGCCCTGCCACTGGCCGCCCCGCCCCGACTCGATCCGCACCGCGCCATCCAGGAATCGGGCGGTGAGTTGCTGGCCGGGATTGGCGGCGAAGTAATGCACGCCGGCATTCTGCGGCAGCGCGGCTTCATGAACCGTGAGCGGTGTCACCGCCCGGCGGGCGGCACCCAGCGCCGCCCACAGCGAGGCCTGCTCAGTCTGTGGCAAGCCCTGCAAGGCGGCCCGTGGGTCCTGGTTCGCGGTGGGAGCCGGCGCGGAAGTTGAGCTGGACACCAGCCCAGCCGGGGCGGCGCCGGGGTCAGTCGCCTTGGATGCAAGATCGCCCGGAAGTGTGGCCGGAGCGGCGGCAATCGGAAGGGCATTCGACCCAGGTTGCGGCCCGGCCGGGGGCGGTTGGAACAGGTAAACGCCCAGGCCGCCCATCCCGATCAGGGTCATGAGGCCGAGAAGCCGGAGGCGGAAGGAAGGTTTTCCCGAACGGGAACAGGTCGGGTTGGGTATCGGGTTGGGCAGTGACATGGGTGTTTATTGGTATGGCGGGCGTTCCTTGGCATCGACCGGCACCGGGTTCGGGGACGCCTGGCGGCACGACATCGTGATCACGCATCCACCTCCCCGAACTGACCGAATCGAAGCGCCGTTTCTATCCGGTTTCTGCGCGGTCTGAATAGGGACATCTGTCCCTGAAACGTCAGCGAACTGCATTTTTCCAACGGAAGGGACAGTCACATCCTTCGGGATCGTCTGCGAGAGGCCCGGACGACCGTTCATCCGACTGCTCCTCATCGCCGGTGGTTTGCCGGGGAGAACGTTGCCCGATGCCGTCCGGGCCGATCCGGGCCGGTGGCTGCTTGAAACCATCGCAAGGCCCTCGCCCACCGCGCGCCCGTGAAGGCGCAGACGGAGCGGGAGGGAAGTCCGGATCAGGACAAAGGGTTCGCCCACGCGTGACCGAGCCTCGCCGTGGGTCCGGTCCCAGAATGGACTTCATCGACTGGCCACCGCTCGTCCCAGGGCAACAGCCCAGCAGAGGCTCCTTCAGGAATCACGTGCCCCAAGCTTCCGCCCCGAGCGACGGAAAACATCGGAGAACCCTGAACCCGTCCACACCGGACACAGCGCGGCAACTTGTCACCTGCCCTGGGGCTTCTTCGAAGGCTTGGAAGTGCTTGGTTTCGAGGTGCCTGGTTTGGAAGTGGTACCCCGACCAGGAATTGAACCTGGATCCTCGATTTAGGAAGCCGATAAAATAAGGGGTGCGACGGTGCGCGATCAGCGTCAAAAAACAGCGCATCTATCACCCATTGAACTATTTGTGACGAGCATCTGATTTTTCATGGGTTGGTCGGAATCGTGCATTTTCACCCCCTCCGACTGTCGGAATCTGTCGGAATTCTTAGCCAAGGGCTGAGGCAAGATAACGACCGGGGCAAGGCCTCGGCCTGTGCCTCCATCGGAGAACCTCTCCCAAGAAGTGCGCATACCCCGCGATCGAGTCCGGATTCCGTCGCGAGAGATGAGCGGAGTCGGACGCCTATGGGAGATAAGACGGGGCGGGGGAATCACTTCTCAGAAGCGCCGCAAGCGGGGTCGCTGTCTCTTTGCCGAGGGGATTGTCGTGGCTGAGCAATTGGGAGTCCGCCCCAACAATGTGCTCAGTGCCGCGGCAAAGGCCGTTTCAGTATCCGAGGCCAGACTTGAGGATCGTCCCGGTCGGCGTTGAGGTGTCCCGGCCCGATCGTTGATTTTCCAGGCCGAGCAGGAGGTCATCCTGTCCAAAGCTGTCGGTCGATCCTCCAGGCGTCGTCCTCGCTATCCTTGTAGATGAGGCTGAAGGTCACGTTGTGACGTAGCCCCGTCGCGGTTTCGTTCCCCTAGATGGCGGCCTTGATCGAGCCCAGGCGCACTTCGTGCGCGGGCTTTTCCTTGGGTTTTGACATATAGGTGTAGCTTTCCACTGTCCCCTTAGACAATTCAATTTAGTGTTTGGAAAACGACTGGATTGGTTATCCCCCTGTTTTCCGCATTCTCGGCGCCGTACAACCGGGCGTGATCAGCTCCAAAGTTTGGCGGCAGCGGCTGAGCACACACCAGGGTGTCCGGGTCGATGGATCGACGGATACCCCGTGTCGCTTGGATCCCCGCGTTGATCACTGACTTCATCAGCCACCTCAACTTCCGTTGTGTGGAACCCTAAGCCGGTTCTGACCCTACATGGTTGCGGAGTGGTCTGCGGGTTGGCTGCAAAAAAGGAACGGTTCCACCACCGGTTTCGCACCGAACCACTTCAGTGCCCTCAAGCAGTTTCGGATCGCTCCAAGACGCTGGCCGGCTACCTGCCGAAGGGTTTCCAGATCCATCAGGGTGCAGTGGAAACTCGTACGGAACGAACTTCGGCTCAGTCGAAAACGGGCGCAACAAACCATGCTTTGAATGTGTTTGCTTGGAATTGAATAGTTAAGCTAAGTGACTGCGCAGACGATGACGGGGCTCTTCCGCGGCTTCGTCCAATCACATAATAGATCGGGCGTGGTCACTGGACCGTGATCTCCTCCTGTCTTTGGTCGATCTACTCCGCTGAGATGTCAGGCCGAACTTCGTCTGTTGAATGATGCCAACCGCGCTTCTCCAACGTTCGAACATTCTCTACCGATGCGATCCGCTCAAGATAGGCGGCTAGCCTGGAAAGGACTCTATCTTCGAGATCGCCGTAGAATGGCTCAATACGAACATGATTTCCATAGTGGCGCTCAATCTTCTCGGGACTGTCATCGACGATAAGGATTCGCTCCAGCGAATATCCTAGCTTCTTCACCTTCTTTAGGTCCTTTACCCAATACTCCTCCAAATTCTCTGTGTCCAGGCGCCGAGTGCAGCGCGAACGTGCCCAAGCAAACCGGAGGGAGACGTCGGCTGGAACGATCTTGCGAACCATCTCCTCGACGTAGTTGTCAGTGGCAGAGCTCCACACCCCGATATCAGCAAAGCGCGAAACGGAACGAAGGAGGTTTTCCAGCTGCGGGCGGCGCCGGACGCGAAACCCGTACAAAATGAAATCAGGTGGTTCGAGCGTCGGATTGTCTGTCGCACGCACGAGAGTCTCGTCGAGATCGAAGATTACCAGTAGCCGCTGGGTCATCGTATTAAAAATGGCTGTGGCACTGGCGAAATGGAAGCTCGAAATCAGGAAGGAAGGTATGAGAACGTGCCGGGTTTGGTGGAGTGAAAGCCGCGCTCGGCGAACCAACGGGGCAGCCAGTCGCGGTTCGGTTCCGGGTGATTGGTTTGTGCTGGGTTCATCGGTGTTCCTGTTTTCTAGGCGGTGAATTGGGATCGCGACCCGGTGGTGTCGTTTGACGGGTTCCGGATCGTGGTTCCTCTGCTTCATCCCGCCGTGGGTGGGAAAAGGTTGAGGATTGATTTCGGCTCAATTCCTCGAAGGCCGTATAACCTTTGAAACAACCTCATCACCTCGCGTCAGGC
>DITU01000057.1:8248-8931 GCA_002422905.1 Verrucomicrobia bacterium UBA6176 | reverse complement strand
TGGCTCGCCGGTGGCGGGATCCGGGGCGGGATGGTCCATGGCGGCACCGATGAAGTGGGCTACAAGGCGGAGGATTCGCCCCATTACTACAGCGACCTGCACGCCACCATCCTGCATCAACTCGGTCTCGATCATCAGGAGATGGAAGTGCATGTGCTGGGTCGCACCATGCGCCTGGTGGAGGAAGGCGGTCCGATCCGACAGATCATCGCGTGATCCATCGCCCCCGCTCCACTGCTCGCTTTGAGCGGACCTGAGGCTATCGTAAGCGGCATGCGCGGTTGGTTCCTCCTTTGCCTCCTCACCCTGGGACTGGTGTCGTCCCGGGGGGCGGATCCATCCCCGGCCATCGTTCCCGTTCCCAACGCAAATCCCCGCGCCCTGATCCGCCAACTGGATCAACAGGTGCCCAGCGGAACTTCCAGGACCCTCAAATCCCCAGGGGCCAAACCCGTTTCCAACACCAACGAACCCTGGTTCAACTGGCGGACCCGACCCGATTCCGTCGATGCCCGGATCAGCCGGCAACCGTTGTCGCGCGTCCTGCCCCAACTGGCCCGTGCCACCGGTTGGCAGGTGTTCGTCGAGCCCGGCGCGGATTCCCTGATCTCCTCCACCTTCCGGGATCTCCCCTCCCGGGAAGCCCTCGGCCGGATCTTCTCCCACTTCAATTACGCGCTGGT
>DITU01000057.1:0-8136 GCA_002422905.1 Verrucomicrobia bacterium UBA6176 | reverse complement strand
CTCACCTCGGGCGAAGTCGCCGGTGAACTGAAGTCGCTGGGTATGGCCCGACTCCGCTATGCCGACGCCGACGCTGCCGACGCCGCCCGCGACAAGCTCGGCGCCCTCGAAGGACTGGGCATCGAAGACAATGTCCGGGTGCCCAACGACGATTCCGGCGGTGTCATCGGCAATCCCGCCGGACCGGCCGCCCTCGCGCTCCGCCCCGCCGCCGTCAGCACCGACCGACTCGTCATTGGCCTGATCGATTCCGCCGTGCAATCCCTCGGCCCCACCTACGACGCCTTTCTGATCGGACGCGAAGCCGTGGTGCCCGGGGCCGTGCCGGTCGATGGCCTCTCCCATGGCACGTCGATGTTTGGCAATCTGATGAAGGCCGCCGAGATGACCGCAGCCGGCCAGGGCACCGCCAATTTCGGGGTGTTGTCCGTCGATGTTTACGGGCCCAACGACCAGACCACCGCCTTCGATGTCGCCATGGGAATCCAACGTGCGGTCGAGAAGGGAGCCAACGTGATCAACATGAGCCTGAGCAGCGATCACAACGCGCCGTTCCTTCACCAGGTCATCCGGGGTTACTCGGATCGGGGCGTCCTGTTCATCGCCGCCGCCGGCAATGAACCCATTGTTTCACCGATGTATCCTGCGGCCTATCCGGAGGTCCTGGCCGTGACCGCGGGCAATGCGGCCGGTCAATATGCTCCCTACGCCAATCGCGGTCCCTTCATTGATCTCATGCTTCCCGGGTCCGGCGTCGTGCCCTTCGGCGGCGATCTCTGGATGATCAGCGGCACCTCCACCGCCACCGCCCATGCCAGCGGGATCGCCGGCGCCCTGTGGAATCCTGCCATGGGCACCCCCGCCCAACTCGCCCCCATCCTGCGCTCCCATTTCGGGATCAAACCCTGAAGTATCCGCAGATGGCGCAGATGGCGCAGATGAAAACACCGTGAAGCCCGGGAACCCAAATAGATGGTCCGTTCTCTTCCACTCATAAAAACGACCCTGCGCTGGAGTAGAATCTCACACAAAGACACGAAGACACGTAGGAGGAGGTAGACCTGCAAGCCCCGGACGGACGCCCCAAACACAGCCCCTCCGTTCAACATCTGCGTCATCTGCGTAATCTGCGGCTCTCCCCCTTCCCGCCGGTCCTCTTCCCCAATCTGCGCCATCTGCGGACAACCCCGCCACGCTCAAACCTCGCCAATCGGCCGGTTGAACAGGTTGGCGATCGGCTTCCCGTGACCGTCCCGGGTCACATAGAACGGCCGTTGCTCAATCTCATAGGACAACTTCGGCGAGATCCCCATCGCCCGATACATCGTCGCGTGCAGGTCCTCGATCACCACCCGATCCTTCAACGTCTTGCAGGGGCGTTCATCCGCCGTCACCCCGTGCAGGTGTCCCCGCTTCATTCCGCCCCCGAACAGCAACACACACCCTGCATCCGTGAAATGCCGGTGCATGCCGTANNTCCTGCATCATGTCGCGACTGAACTCGGACGCGAGCACCACGAGGGTCCGGTCGAGCAGACCTCGTTCCTCCAGGTCGAGGATCAACTGGGCCACCGCGCCATCGATGGCCTGTTTCATGTTCACCAACTTCTCGTGCCCCTGCTCGTGCGTGTCCCAGTTGAGGAACGGGATGTACTCCGTGGTCACTTCCACATACCGCGCCCCCGCCTCGACCAGGCGTCGCGCCAGCAGACAACCGAGGCCGAACCGCTGGACATTGTTCTTCTCGTAGTTCCCATCGCGCTTGAAGTCACCCCCCAGACGCCGGCTGAAGTCCCATCCACCCGGCACGTACCTGGCGACGGTCTCCGGCTTCTCCAACGAAAGATCGAAGGCCTTGGCAGCCGGCGAGGCCAGCAACCGATGGGCATTGTCCATCGATCGGACCAGCGACTCCCGCTGCTGACTGCTGCCCAGCTGACCGACCGGCGACGCCTCCAGCAGCTTCCGGTAAAGCCGGTCCCGGCTTTCGAAGCGCCCCGGAGTCATGCCGCCCGGCGGTGTCACCACGTCCTTGGCCGCGTCCGGAAACGGCACGTTGAAAGGACCAAATTCCGAGCCCAGGAATCCCGCCGTCGTGAAGGCCTTCAACTCCTCGCCTTCACCCCCATCAAAGCGCTGCCCGATGTTGATGAACGCCGGCATCGCCGGGTCGCGCGGCCCCAGCGTCCGCGCCATGAACGCCCCAATGTGCGGACAGGCCACCGTCTGCGGCGGTGCGTAACCGGTGTGCCAATGGAACTGGTGCCGCGAATGCAGGATGAACCCCAGATCCCCCGCCGTATAACTCCGGATCAATGTTCCGCGATCCATCACCGCCGCCATCCGCTCCAGGCCTTCGCTGAAACGGATCCCATCCACCGCGGTGGGGATCGACGGAAACGTCGACAACACCCGGCGCGGATCCATGCCTTTCTCAAAGGGCACATAGGCCTTGGGATCGAACGTCTCCGTGGCCGCCATGCCGCCGCCCATCCAGAGCACGATCATGGCATCAGCCGTAGCCGGGAGCTTGGGAAGGCCTTCGCTGGCTTCCACCACCCGCGCACCGCCCGCCGCCAGCGCCGCCATCGTCGCTGCGCTCAACCGCTTCACAAAATCCCGCCGTGTGTAGTCCGTATGCATGTCAGATCAGGGTTTGAAGTTTCAGCGGATGAATTGAAATTCGGGCAGCATCGCCACGCTCCAGAGAAGGTCCTCGACCCCGTCCTTGCGCGGCGATCCACCCACCAACTCGAGCGACGCCTCCTGCTCCTTCCGCGTCGGTTTCCGTCCCAGGGCCTGTAGGAAAATGTGGTCCACCAACGCGCGTCCCTTGGGGAACCGTGCCGCCAGTTTCTCCGAACCGCGACCGAGGAACCCTGAGAGCGTTTCGCCATTCGTCAACTCCAGCGCCTGCAAGGTCGTGGCGACCGTCTGACGCGAAGTGGTGATCTGTTCCCGGTTCGGCCTGCCCAGCGCCATCAGGAGCGGATCCGCCGACGCCAACGCCGCACGGACCTGACCGAACACCGCCCTCCCGTTGGCGGTGTTCGCCAGTGACGGTTGGAGGTTCCACGGCCCCATGGTTTCGGGCCCCAGCACCGATGCCTTTGCCCAGCCTTCAACGCCGGTCACGGCAGGCCAACCAGCCGGCTTCTCCTTCGAAACCAGCCACCGCGCATCCGAGGCCACGTCCCCAATCACGGTGACCGGGATCATCTTCTTGCCGGAGGAGGATTCCGGACCTTCACCCGGAAGCCGCAACCGCACGTAGGCCAGCAAACCGGCGGGATTCGGACCGTCACCACCGTTCACCGCCTCGATCACGAGCACGTTCGTCCCGCCAGAATTCATGTGCTCGCGCAGGTCGTACACCGCCACCTGGCTCCACTCGGCCGCGTCGGCACCACGCACCCGTTTGCCGTTCAGGTAGACCCGGGCGGAATTGTCCACCTGGAGATAGAGGGACGCCTCCCCTGGCGTTCCCGATGTCACCAGGTCGCGCCGGATCCAGTTGGTGGACGGGGGTACGCCCTGGGCCGCATGGGCATCGCCCCAGATCCAGAAGGGTTCCGCCAATGCGGCCTTCTCGGACGTCGGTGCTGCGTCCACCACCATCAACGATTCCAACCCACCCTCCGGTTTCTCAAACCATTCACCCGTCACCTGGCCCAGCGCGTCCCGGAACTGTTCCGCCGTCAACCGCCTCAACGCCGGTCCACGGAACACGTACCGCTCACCCGCCTTCTCTTCGACATCCACCGTCGGCATCCGATAGGCCCTGCTGGTCAGGATCAGCGTCAGGGTCCGATGCAGGTTCCAGTCATGGGCAACAAGGTCTTCGGCCAGCCAATCCAACAGGTCGGGATCCCAGGCGACGTTCTGCATGACGTCGAGGGGTTCGACCAGACCGCGGCCGATGAGGCGCGCCCACAACCGGTTCACCACGGTGCGGGAGAGACGTCCGTTGGAAGGTTGGGTGATGATCCGGGCGAGTTGCTCCAGGCGATTGCTGCGCGGGGCCGTGCTTTCCACCGAACCCAATTCCGGGAACAGGAACCGCAACGGGGCGCGCTTCCCGGTCGGTTTGTCGCACAACACCATCTCCAGCGACGTGTCCGCATACACCCCGGCCAACCCGTAACAATCGCTCAACTGCCAGTCGTCGATGAAGGAGTCATGGCACGATGCGCACTTGAGGTTCACGCCCATGAACACCTGGGAAACGTTCTGGGCCGCCTGCATGGGCGGGGTCATCGAAGCGTTCACCGCGCCGCGCCAGACGATGCCCTTGGTAAAGCCTTCGCTGTCCGATGTGGGGTTCACCAACTCGCGGACGAACCGGTCATACGGTTTGTTGTCACGAAGCCCCGCGTAGAGCCACTTGTGGATCGGCTTGCGCCCGCCATCGATGTAGCCGGTACCCTTGTAATCATTGCGTAAAAGATCGTTCCAGAAGGTCAGCCAATGCTGGGCGTACCGCTGCCGATCCCCCAGCAACCGGCCCACCATCGCCTCGCCCCGGAGCAACGAACGATCCTTCATGAAAGCCTCCGTCTCCTCAGGCGTCGGCAACAATCCCACCACATCCAGGTGCACCCGACGCACATAGGTCGCGTCGTCCACCGGCGTCGCCAGTTGGATCTGTTCCCGCTTCGCATAGGCCTCGAGGAAGCGGTCCAAGGGATGCGTTGCCCTGCCCTCCGGCAATTCCGGTCGACGCGGTTGCAGGTTGTTGGCCGGCACCCGCCCGAACTGGACATCGGCCGGCCATTCCATCCCCTGATCAATCCACGCCCGGACCAACGCCACCTGTTCCACCGTCCATCGCTTGCCCTTCTGCGGCATCACATCGTCCGGGTCCGTCCCCGCCACCAGGTGCAACAACCGGCTTTCGGCACCCTTGCCCACCACGATCGCCACCCCGGAATCCCCCGGTTCCAGTGCCGTCGACCGCGTGTCCAACCGCCAACCGCCATTCGCCTTGCCCCGCCCATGACACTTGATGCAGCTCTCTTCGAACAACGGCTGGATCTCCTTTTTGAAATCCACCCGATGCCCTGCCGCCACCGGCAGTTTGGAGATGTCTTCCGCGGACGGAACCGCAGCGGTCAACGTCCCGAAAAAACTCCAGGCCAGCCATGCAATGAGATGCGTCGGACGGGGAACACCCATGGCCTTTCCCTACCCGCTGCCGCCCGCCACCGCAAGGCAGCGCTTCGTGTGCGGGGGATGGATCCACAACAAAGGGACCAAGGGTGCAAAGAGGACACCGCCGGCTTGATCCGCCTTCAGCTTCGCCCCTTGGCCCCTTTGTTGTTCATTCACGTTCAAGGGGGGTAACAACAAAGGGACCAAGGGTGCCAAGAAGACCCGGCTTGATCCGCCTTCAGCTTCGCCCCTTGGCCCCTTCGTTGTTCACTTCCACCTCCGCCTTCGCCCCTTGGCCCCTTTGTTGTTCACTTCCACTGCCGCCTTTCCCTTGGTCCCTTCGCCCCTTCGTTGTTCATCCCTCGGCCCCGTTTGGTTCACCGAATTGATTCCCGTCTTGCACCCGGGCACCACCCAGCCAACCTGCCAGCCGTTTCGACCATGGAATACAAGATCGCTCGTCGTGCCGCCTCGTTGTCGCCGTCCCTCACCCTCGCCATTGATTCAAAGGCGAAGCAGATGAAGGCGGATGGAGCCGATGTCGTGGGCTTTGGCGCCGGGGAACCGGACTTCGACACCCCGCAACACATCAAGGACGCCGCCGCGGCCGCCCTTGCCGCCGGTTTCACCAAGTACACCCCGTCCAGCGGCATCCCCGAACTGCGCAAGGCCATCGCCGACAAGTTCAAGCGGGAGAATGGCCTGGATTACAAGACCTCCCAGATCATCGTTTCCTGCGGCGGCAAACACTCCTGCTTCAATGTCATCCTCGCCACCTGCGAGGAAGGCGATGAAGTCATCATCCCCGCCCCCTACTGGCTCTCCTATCCCGAGATGGTGAAGCTCGCCGCCGCCACCCCGGTGATCCTGCCCACCTCCGACCGCACCGAGTTCAAGGTCACCCCGGAACAACTCCGCGCCGCCATCACGCCGCGTACCCGTCTCTTCATCCTCAATTCCCCGTCCAACCCCACCGGCACCGTCTACACGCCGGATGAGATCAAGGAGCTCGGTGACATCTGCGTGCAGGCCGGCGTGTTGATCATGAGCGACGAGATCTACGAACACCTGCTCTATGACGGAGCCGTGCATCGGTCAGTCGCCTCGTTCTCCCAGGCCCACAAGGATCACACCATCATCGTCCACGGCTTCGCCAAGGCCTGGTCCATGACCGGTTGGCGACTCGGCTTCCTCGCCGCGCCGGAACCCATCGCCAAGGCCATCGATGCCCTCCAGTCCCACAGCACCAGCAACCCGACCAGCTTCGCCCAGAAAGGCGGGGTGGAAGCCCTGAACGGATCCCAGGAACACCTGCCGGGTTGGCTCCAGCAATATGCCGAACGCCGGACCGAAGCCTGGAAACGGCTCAATGCCATGGACGGCGTCACCTGCGTCAATTCCAAGGGCGCCTTCTACCTCTTCCCCAACATCAGCGGCACCGGCCTCAAATCCGCCGATTTCTGCGCCCGCCTGCTCGAACAGGAGAAGGTGGCCGCCGTGCCGGGCATCGCGTTCGGAGCCGATGACTACATCCGCATCTCCTACGCCACCAACCTGGCCAACATCATCAAGGGCCTCGACCGCATGGCCCATTTCGTGAAGAGCCTGAAAGCCTGATCGCCGTGCCCCGCCTGGACCAATGCCTTGTCGAGCGCGGGCTCTGCGCGACCCGTACCAAGGCCCAGGCCGCCATCCTCGCCGGGCAGGTCCGGGTCAATGGGCAACCCGCCCGCAAACCTGGCGATCCCACCGCCGCCGATGCCCAACTGGAATTGGTCGCCCCGGAACGGTTCGTGTCCCGGGGCGGCCACAAACTGGAGCACGCCCTGCTCCACTTCGCCCTGCCGGTGACCGGTGCCCGCGCCCTTGATCTGGGCGCCAGTACCGGCGGTTTCACCGATTGCCTCCTCCAACACGGCGCGGCTTCCGTTCATGCCGTCGACGTCGGCCACGGCCAACTCGCCTGGAAACTCCGGCAGGATCCGCGCGTCACCGTCCTCGAACGGACCAATGCCCGGGAGTTGTCCGCCGCCCACTTTGCCCCCGACCAGATCCCCTTCGATCTCGCGGTGGCGGATTGTTCGTTCATTTCGCTGCGGAAGATCCTTCCCCCGCTCCCCTCCCTGATCCGCCCCGGCGGCCGGATCGTTGCCCTGGTAAAACCCCAGTTCGAAGCCGGCAAGGCCGAGGCCGACCGCGGAGCCGGAGTCATCTCCGACCCCGCCGTCCACGCCCGGGTGCTGGAAGAATTGAAGGCCTTCACCCACACCAGCCTTCCCGGGCTGCGCTGGATCGGCGATACCCCATCTCCCTTGCTGGGTCCCGCCGGCAACCGGGAATTCCTTGCCCTGCTCGAACGTACCGCGTGAAAGCCTTTGCCCAATCCATCCGACGCGTCGGTCTCGTCGCCAATCCGGAGAAGCCACCGACCGCCCTGCTCGTCCGCCGCGCCGCCGCCGCACTCCGGCGCCTCGATCGGACCGTTGCCACCGAACCCGACACCGCCGCCTTCTGTCCCGGTCTTCCCACCGAACCCGATCTGCCCACCCTCGCCCGATCCGTCGACCTCCTCCTCGTGTTCGGCGGCGACGGCACCATGCTGCGGGTCGCACGCCAGGTCGCCGGCATCGCCACCCCCATCCTCGGCGTCAATGTCGGCAATCTCGGGTTCCTCACCTCGGTTACTCCCGCCCGGCTCAACGAGGCGCTGAAGAAGATTGATGCCGGGAAGTTCACCCTGGAATCGCGCGCCCTGCTCGAAGCCGAGGTGCGGCACGGCAAGACCTCGTCCACCCAGATCGCCCTCAACGACTTTGTCATCAGCCGCGGCGCCGCCTCCCGCCTGATCGAACTGGAGGTGCGGGTGAACGGGGAACCCCTGACCCGGTATCGCTGCGACGGTCTGATCGCCAGTTCACCCACCGGCTCGACCGCCTATTCCCTGGCCGCCGGCGGATCCATCGTCAGTCCCGATGCCGAGGTGCT
>DITU01000039.1:12991-13431 GCA_002422905.1 Verrucomicrobia bacterium UBA6176 | reverse complement strand
GACTTCCTCCGCTGCATCCAGACCGAGACCGGTGGCTTTACTGAATTCATACCGCTCGCCTTTGTTCCCCATCGCAACCGGTTGGGCAGTGAACTCGCCCGCGCCGAAGGCATCACCACCGACGAACTCGCCCTCCGCTCGACCAACCGCATCCGACAACTCTATCCCCTGGCCCGCCTCTTCTTCGGTCGGGCCATCCCCAACCTCCAGACCAGTTGGGTCAAGCTTGGCGCCGTCGAGGCCGCCCGGATGCTTTGCCGCGGCTGCAATGATTTCGGCGGCACGCTCTATGAGGAAAGCATCACGCGCGGCAGCGGCGGCACCCACGGCGAATGCATGACCCCGACCCAACTCCAGGACGCCATCCGTTCCGCCGGAAAGACCCCACGCCGCCGCACCACCCTCTACGCCTACCCAGCGCGTATGCAGGATGTTCGTTT
>DITU01000039.1:0-12971 GCA_002422905.1 Verrucomicrobia bacterium UBA6176 | reverse complement strand
GCGCTTTTGATTCGGCGCATGAACCGGATGGGCAAATTGGGTTTGTAGCCGGTGGAGGCAGGCGGAAATGTCACCAACAGAGGACACAGAGAGCACAGAGGGGAACAGGGGCAATGGGGTCGCGTCTAACTATTTGACATTTGGGTTGGTCCACATCCCCAGTCCAGCCTCCACACCAGTCAACGCTTCAGGCCCATGACCCGCAGCAGTTTGCATGATCCAATTGTCGATCCTTTGGACGCGACCCTGCGAGCTTTCCACTTCCAACCCTACCCAGGCTTCACCGCTGTCATGATGCAACTCCGCGACGAGAGCACGTCGAAGGAATTGTTCTGATGCACGGTGTCGCGGTGTTCGCTCCAGACTTCCTCGTCGTAGCGCCTCAGGTTCCGGTCGTAGGTGCGCGTCATCAGCCACAGGAAGGGGTACAGGACCACCGCCCCGAAAAGTGCGCCCTGTTTCCGGCGATCCACCGAGAATTCAATGTTCGAGAATCCGACCTTTCTCAGGCCGTAGACGAAATAGGGATAGCCCAGGGGCATGATGTGTCCGCAGATCCGGCCGGCGTTCTTGTCGAGGGTGGACGGAGGTCCAAACAGCTCGGGAAAACCGGTCAGGAGGAACCGGATCCGGGAGGCGAGGTGGAGAATGTTGGGAACCGAGAACACCAGGTGTCCGCCCGGCTTCAGCTTGGCGTACGCATTTCGCAGGAAGCCGTACGGATCCCCCACATGCTCCAGCACCTCGATGCTATAGATCAGGTCCACACTTCCATCCTCCACCGGGATGTCCGAATTGCCGGCGATCCGCCGGCATGCAGCTCCATCATACTCGAAGATCTCGGGCACGATCTCGCATGGGATCACGTGCTCACGCGACGGACGACCCTGCATCTCAAACCAGTTTCCCACCCGCTCGCTCATGTGACCGCGACCGGCGCCGTAATCCAGGACCCGGGAGCCCGGCGTCAGACGGCGGGTGATCAACTCAAAGACCACGTCATTCGTCACCGCATGGGAGGCAGAGGCAATCTTTCTGATTTCAGACACCCTGCGAGGTTCCAGCCTGCCACCTGCCTGACAAGGTGATTTTGCTGCTTCAATTAATTAGATGCGACTCCATTGCACGTTCTAGACCTCACGCCTCCGCAACCACGCGCCCGGCCAGTGCGTGATGTTGTCCTTCAAGCCACTCTCATTGAACGGCCACGGCGGTTGCGCCAACTCAAACTCCGGGTGCACCGCCGCGAACTCCTGCGCCGCCGCCGTCGGATGATCCCAGGTCCACTCCGGTTGTCCGCGTGGGACGTCGTGGAGATCCTTCATGATGCCGTCGGTGGCGACCAGGTAGGAGCCCGGGGTCACCATGGAATGATAGGCTTCCAACTCCGCCGCCACATGCGCCTTGGTGTGATTGGAATCCAGCAGCACCAACACCCGTTCGCCCGGCTTCACCAACGCCCGCACCTGACCGACCACTGCGGGATCGGTCGAACTCCCCTCGATCAACGTGATATCCGCCGACAACGGATGCGCCTCGATGGCCTTGCGGTTCTGCGGCCGGATCTCGATGTCGATGCCGATGACCCGGCCACGGCCCATCGCCTTGCACAGGCTCGCGTAATAGATCAGCGATCCCCCATGGGCCACGCCGGTCTCCACGATCACATCCGGCTGCACGGCATGGATCACTTCCTGCGTGCGGATCATGTCCTCGGGCAACTGGATGATTGGCCGGCCCATCCAGGAGAACGTATAGGAATAGCGCTGGTTCCATCCCACCTTCACCCAGGCGTCGGACAACAATTCAAAGGCGCGGTCGGAATAGAGCGGCAATTCCTGCCGACCAGCGGCGCCCTCGCACACCAGGGTGCGGGCGTCGGTATCAATGGTGAGTTTCATGCTGAAATGGGTTCCATAATTAGAGACAGAAAGTGGTGCCGTTGAAACCGACCGCCGCCAGGCTCGCCCTGATCTCAGCGGCATAGTTGGGATTGGCAATCACCACCAGGCCCAGCCTCGCGATCCGCGGATCCTCAGGCGAAATCACCGGAACCGGAGTTCCCGGCAATACCCCGCCCTGCTTCGCCGGATTGGAATCAATCACCGCCATCGGCCGCAATCGCGGCATGAGATTGACCAGCGCCACGCCCTTCGCCCCGGCTCCCCAAACCGCCCAGGGTTTCCCTTTTCGCCCAGCCCGGATCCGCTTTGCCAATCGGGCCAATTCAGCCCGCGCCGCCCGCGCAAAGCCCGACAACCGCACCCCCGCTGGCACCCCCGGCGGTTCCAGTCGAACCCGGCCCTTGGCCAACCGCAGTTCAATCCATTGATATTGTCCGCCGAACACCGCCCGATGCCCGATCACGCGGAATCCCGCCCGTCGCGCCAGATGGGCCAGGGTTGCCTGGGTGAAGTAATTGCAGTGCTCATGGAACACGTCCCACAGGCAACGATTCTCCACGATCCATTCGAAGCGCGGGGTCTCGATCATCACGACCGGATCCCCCGCCGCCCGCGCGATCCCCGCCAACTCCACCAGAAAGGCTCCTATACCCGGCACATGCTCCACCACATGCCGGCAGATCACCGCGTCGTATTTCCCCTGCACCCCCGTCGCCGTCACATACTCCGTGTGGAACCGGATCCGGCCCCCGCACTCCACCGCCTCACCCTCATACGATGTGTCATAGCCGTCCGCCTCCGCGCATCCGGTCAACCCCACCGCTTCCCTCAGGAAATCCCCTTTCCCGCATCCGACCTCCAGCAATCGACCGCCGCGCAATCCTGGGACGCGATCCAACCGGCCGACCAGTTCCGTGACATGGGCGCGGAAGGTGGGGGAATGGACCTGTCGATTCTCGTAATTGGCGTCATAGGGAACGACGGCGGGATCGAAGGCGGCGTTGAACACCAGGCCGCATTCCCGGCATTGCCGAAGATCCACATCGCGGCGTGGGACCGCCTGGGCCTCGGCGACCGACCGGAACCGGTAGTTCAGCACGACCGGTTGCCGCCGCAGCAGCAGGCCGGCCGGCAGCAGGCTTCCGCCGCACCCGGGACAATCGGTTCGTCGCTTCATCCGCGGCGAGCCTCTACCAATTGCCGCAATCCTTCCACAAGCGCGACCTGCGGACTCCAGCCCAGGGATTTGATCCGTGCGGCATCCGCCACCACATGGTCCAGCGGATCCGCCACGACTTCTTCCGCGGTCACCACGGCCTCCGGATGTCCCGCCAACCCCGCCAGGGTCCGCGCCAATTCTTCCACCGTCACTCCGGTGCCGGTCCCGATATTGATCGGTCCGTGCCAACCCGCTTCCACCACCTTCAACAGGGCGCGACCGACATCGTCTTCATGGATGTAATCCTTGGTGCTGCGCGGCGTGCGCAGCGCGATGGATTGACCGGCCTTCAACTTCGCCAGCAAGGAACTGGCGAGCCGCGCCGGATGTTCGCCCGGACCGTACGGATAAAAGATCCGGGCCCAGGCAAGACCCAGGCCCGTTCCGGCCAGATCCGATTCCAACGCCTGATTCAGGGCGACCTTCGCCCGGGCATAGGGCGAGCGGGGATCCAGCGGGGTTTGGGCCTCGCTCAACGGTTGGCCGGTGATCGCATACTCAATGCACGTGCCCAACACGGTCAGATGACGCACACCCAACCCCGGGAGTCGTCGGGCAAAGGCCCGGCTCCAATCCAGCCAGTTGGTGTTCTCCGGCGAATCCAGATACACCCCCGGCGTGGCCACCCACGCCGCATGCAACACCGCTTCCGGTCCGAACTCCGCGATCTCCGCCAGAGGCGGTTCAGCCAGGCTTCCCACCAGGCACCGTACTCCGTCCAACCCGACGCCCGGCGCCCGGCGCGACAGCATCGCCAACCCATGCCCCGCCAACCGCGCGTGGCGTAGGAAGGCTCCCCCCAGAAAGCCGGTTCCGCCCGTCACCAGGATGCGCATCCCTCACGCTCCCCCAACCCCTCACCCTCCGGCAAGCAGATCGACCCGTTTCCCCTGATCGGAGCGGCACCCCCCCCTGATCGGGGCGGCGACGTTCGGTCGCCGGACGGGCATCGATGGGAAAACAAGATGCACCCCAACCCAATCCTCACGCCGGCCCCAGGGGATGCCGTCGGTCCACCAACGGAAACGCAACCCGGCGTCCCTCCATCGAAGCCCGATAAATTCCCAGCACCATCTCCACCGTCCACGCTCCGTTCCGGCCACTGCACTCCGGTTCACGCCCGGTACGGATCGATTCCAACCAGTCGTCCACCGGCCCTGCCTGGGGATCCGGCGCGGAATCCGCCAGCGCCGGATCCAACGGTTTCCATTCCTCCTTCTTCCCCGGCACCCAACCTCCGGCACCCATCCGGACCGACACCCGCGGCACCAGATCGCCATTCAAACGCGCCACCCCACGGCTTCCCAGAAACTCGATCCCCCAATGCCCTGAGACCTCCTTCAACCCGGAATCGCTCGTGAACGTGGCGTTCACTCCATTGGCAAAACCGAAGTGCGCGAACACCTGTTCCCCGGCCACCCAACCCACGTTGTCCTTCACCAACCGCCGATCCTCCACCCGGATCTCCCGACCGCCCGTCATCACCCGCGCCGTCACCCATTCCGGATCTCCCGACATCATCCGCATCAGGTCGAACAGATGGGATCCCAGCACCATCAGGTCCTCGCCGCCGGCGCGGGCATCCTGCTTTCCGTAGGCCCGCATCTCGCGCAATTCCCCGATCAATCCCTCCGCCAACGCCCCCTTCAACCGCTTCACCACCGGCATCACGCGCATCGTGTGGGCCACCGCCAGTTTCAACCCGCGTTTCGACGCCTCCGCCAATACCGCATCCGCTTCGTCCGGAGACCGCACGAACGGCTTTTCCAGATACACATGGGCTCCGGCACGGAGACATCCCAGGGCCACCTCCGCATGTTGATCCGCATGGCGCATCCCGACCGACACCAGCTGCGGACGTTCCTTCTCCAGCATGTCGCGCCAATCCGCATAACCCCGTGCAATGCCCTGGAACCGCGCCACACGCCCACGCCCGGCTTCATCCGGATCCGCCACCGCCACCACCTCGATGCCGCTGCGTCCGCGGAAGACCCGTTCCATGCCATGCCCGTAATCCCCCCGACCCGTGTGCCCGATCACGGCGGCGCGCAGGGCGGTTTCCTGTCCGAACGCGTTTGTTGAAGCCAGCAGACCGACCCCGCCCACGGCCACGAATTCGCGTCGTGTCCAACCTTCCCTGCCCTGTCCCTTTCCCTTCATGAATCCGTCTCCTTCCTGCGTTTCAAAGCCTGCGAACGAAAACTGACCCGGGTCCGTTGGGATTGTCTCCAACCCCACACCAGACACCAACCGGCCTGCAACACCAGCGGCACACCCATCGCGAGCCAAAGCGAAGCCGACAACGAGATCCGGGAACCCAACCCGAGCAGGATGGCCATCGATCCGAACACGCCATAACTCAGGAGCGCGGGCAGCAGGATCACCGCGTTCATGGCAATGCCCACGGAGACATTCAGCGCCCGTCCCTTCAACGCTGCATGGGTGGCCGCCCAGCGCAGCGCATGCCATTGCAACGGCGCGAGCACCAGCACCGTCAGGTGCAACCACCAACCCACCGCCACCTCCGACCATTGCCAATTCCCCAGCACCAGCATCGCGCACACCACCACATCCACCCCCATCAACACCGCCAACGGCCAGCCCAGGACCCGCCACAACACCCGACCCTGTCCCTCCAACATCTCCGACTGCGTCAATCCCGTGGTCAGCAACAGTTCCATCGCTCCCCCTGAATGTTGCTCCGTCAACGTCATGGCCGCCTCGCCCGCAATCCACAGGGCGAACAATCCGTGGAACACCACCGACAACACCCCGCTCGAAATCCCCAGCGCGCTCTCGAGCTTCAATTGCGCGATCGTCACCCCCAGCACCATCAACCATCCCGCCACCAACACCCACGGCAACCACGGCTTCCACACTTCCCGCAGCGAAAGCCAATCCCACGCCCCCTGCTCCAGCCAATGTCGACGCCACGCCAACCGCCGTGCCGCACCCCCATATCGCAACCACGATTTCCACACGTCCAATCGCGTCCGCCAACCCGGTCCGCCTCCTTCCTGCCACACCACCCGCACCCAGCGACTCGCCAATCCCAGCAACATCCAACCCAGCAACGCCTGCAACCCCACCGCACCCACCATCGCTTCCCGCGGCAAGTCATTCGGCAAACCCGAGGACGCCGCCAGGAAGGGCAGCGACGGACTGAACATCAACACCCACGCCGCCTCGCCCGCCGACATCGGATCTTCCCCATGATTCGTCAGGAACGCGAACAGGCCCCACGGCAGGAACAACAATCCCAACAACCACGACATCGCCAGACCCGATGCCTGTCGCGCATCCCGCGCCAGCAACGACGCCATCAACCCCGCTGTCAGTGACAGGAACAACCCGTTCGCCAACGCCAGCATCAGCAATCCCAACTGTCCCAGACTTACCCCGCCCAACAACAGCGGCACCGCCAGCACCGGCGCCATTCCCACCAGGTGGAACACCGTGTCCAACCCCGACGCAAACAGCTTCCCCATCACCACGTCGCGCCCCTTCAGATCCGTCAGGAACAACAACCCCAGGGTTCCCTCGCGACGTTCCCGTCCCAGGCTGTCCGCCGTCTGCTGGCACCCGATGAACAACGCCCAGATCCCCGCCAGCATTCCGATCGTTGCAAAGACCGCCGCCCCCGCCTGACCCGGGGTCCCCTTCATTCCCGACCGCTCAAAGAACATCGTCACCGCCACCAGGAAGAACATCGCCGTCCCCGACGTCGCCAACCGCATGCGCCACGTCTGCGGCCGACGCGCTGCCACCCGCAGTTCACGCTCAAGCACCGGCCACAGGGTTCGCATATCGACTTGGACTTACCGCCTCCACCGCCCTCACGAGGTCGACTCCGCCTTTCGTTTCCCCTCGCCCGGCCGCGTCGTTCCATACTCCCGGAAATCAGCAAGCAATCGCGACCGCGCCAGGCTCATCCAGCCCATGGCATTCGCCACTCCCAGCATCAGCCACAGGACCACGCCTCCGCCAAATCCGATACCGCCATCCGGGCCTCCCATGCCGTTGAAACTGCCCGCAGCGAACACCGTCATCACCGCGATCACGATGAACCAGGGCAACACCAGCACCTTCAACAGGATCGAACGCGAGACCCGGTTCCCCGTTGACCGCATTCCATCCTCCATTCCCAGCCACACCATCGCCAACCCATCCAGCACCAGCAGGATCATCCGCGAAAACATCACCAGCAGCCATTCAGCCCCAGACCCTTCCCCGCTGAAGCTGTCCGCCCACAGGAACACGCAATCCACCGCCAACACCACCAGCACCGGTCCCTGGAATAGCCAGCGCATCGCCTTCATCTGCCCGTCCAGGATCTCGGTCACCGTCATCGGCGTGGACATCAGCAACTCCATGCCTCCGCTCCGCCGATCCTCCATGAATTGCCGTGGAGCCTCCGATGCGATCCACAGCTTCAACACCAGGTGCGTCAGGATCGACACCGTCATGTAGGTCGCGCCATCGAACCAATCCGAACCCACCTCCAATCCCACCCACACAAACGCCACCGCTTCCAAACCCAGGAACAGCCAGATCGTCACCGGACGCATCCAGTGCCGCCCCAGCAACCACACCAACGGACTCCGCTCCAGCAACCGCGTCCGACGTCGCGTCCGCGCCGCTTCATCCGGCCAGATCTTCCGCTCGATCCACCCCAACAATCCCCGTCGGACTCCCTCCACCCCCTTGTCCTGCCACAACCGCGGCAACCGCACCGTTGCCCACACCAACCCGACTACTCCAGCCACACCCGTGAAGATCACGCCCTTCCAATAATCCCCCGGATGCCCCCGGTAGTTCACCTCGAACGCCGAGAAATAGGCCGTCGCTGGACTCAATGACACCAAGTGCCGCACCGCATCCTGCCGCTCGATTCCCCATCGCTGGATCCAGGCGGCCAACGCATCCCATCCCTCCACCAATCCGCCCAGGATCGGAAACAGGCATCCCATCAACGCCACCAACCCAAACGCCCAACCCGATGCCCGCTTTGCATCCGTCGTCCACGTCGAGGCCAGCATCCCCAGACACAACGATGCCCACAACAATACCAACAACAGCAGGATCATCCGCGCGTATTCCCCTCCCCCAACCCCTCCCAGCAGGATCGCCATCGCGATCACCGGCACCGCCGACACCATGTAGAACAACCCGCCCAGACCACTCGCCGCCATCTTGCCCAGCAACACGTCGTACCCCTTGAGATCCGTGAGGAACAACAGTCCCAACGTCCCCTCCCGACGCTCCGACGCCACCGAGTCGGCACAGAACAGCGACCCCGCCAGACCCGCAAACACCGCCGCGCAAAACGTGGTCACCGAAAACAGGATCGGCCCCAACTCCCCAATCCCGACCGCACTCCCCGCCAACAGGAACCATCCGCCACCCACCATCGTCACCCCCGCCGCCGTCGACCGCCCCCAATACGTCCAGCGTCGTCGCGATGCGACACGCAGTTCACGGGAGACGACGGGCAACAAGGTCATGCGCAGGCCCCATTCATCCCGGAACAGTCCCCGAAGGAAAGCCCCGGTTCCATACGCCCCGCCTGACACGGCGACGTTCGGTCGCCGTCAATCCGGAGCGGCGACGTTCGGTCGCCGAAAGCTTCTGATGCGAGCAGTGTCCGACTGCACCCCTTCCTCCTGACGTGTCCGGTTCTGGCAAGTACGCGTACGAGTGCAAGTACGAGGAATCGCACCCCGTGCGCCGATGAGTTCGTACTCGTACTCGAGTTCTCCCCATTCCCGCCCCAACAACCTCAGGCACCCCCCTTCCTCCCGCGCGCTGTCACCCGCCTTGCCGCCATCCGGGACCAGCCATAGGATACCCCAGCTTTATGGAACAAGTTGTCATCATTGGCACCGGGTGCGCCGGCCTGACCGCCGCGATCTACACCGCCCGCGCCAATCTCGCCCCCCTCGTCCTCACCGGCACCATGCCCGGGGGCCTGCTCACCACCACCAGCATCGTCGAGAACTTCCCCGGATTCCCCGAAGGCATGGATGGCTACGAGTTGATGACCCGCATGCAGCAGCAGGCGGAGAAATTCGGCGCCAAGGTCAGGTTCGCCACCGTCGATTCCGTGCACCTGGACGAAACCCCCATCCGCCTCGTGATCGATGGCGAGGAGGTCCGGACCCAGACCCTGATCATTGCCAGCGGCGCCGGACATCGGCACCTCGATGTTCCGGGTGAACACGAACTTGAAAAATATGGGGTCACCTACTGCGCCACCTGCGACGGCGCCCTCCCCATGTTCCGCAACCAACCCGTGGTGGTGGTGGGCGGTGGCGATTCCGCCTGTGAGGAAGCCACCTATCTCACCCGCTTCGCTTCCAAGGTCTACCTGGTCCATCGACGCGACAGCCTCCGCGCCTCGCGCATCATGGCCGAGCGCACCCTCGCCAATCCCAAGATCGAACCGGTCTGGGATTCCGTCGTGACCGAAGTCCTCGACGTCACCGCCCGCAAGGTCACCGGAGTCCGCCTGCGCAACCTCAAGACCCAGGCCGAAACCCTCCTTCCCTGCGCCGGCCTCTTTGTCGCCGTCGGACATGTCCCCAACACCCAACTCTTCAAGGGTGTCCTCGACATGGACGAAGCCGGATATCTCCGCCCCAGGGTGGGCACCGCCATGAATGTTCCCGGGGTGTTCACCGCCGGCGATTGCTCGGATCATGTCTATCGCCAGGCCATCACCGCCGCCGGCATGGGATGTTCTGCCGCCATTGATGCCGAACGTTACCTGGCCGGTCTCAGCCAGTAATCTTCTGGAGACCTGCACCATGCAAATCCTGCCTGTCGACCTGGCCCGCATGTTGGCCGAAACCGATCCGCCCCGCCTGCTCGACGTGCGCGAACCCGAAGAACACGCCTTCGCCTCTTTGCCCGGCGCCCTCCACATCCCCCTCGGCCAACTCGAATCCCGCATCGACGAACTCGCCTCCTGGCAGGCCGAAGACTTCGTGGTCTACTGCCATCACGGCATGCGCAGCGCCCGCGCCGTGGGATTCCTCCGCTCCATCGGATTCACCGGCGCCGCCAACCTCGCCGGCGGCATCGACCGCTGGAGTCTCGAGGTCGATCCCACCCTGCCGCGCTACTGAGCCCGGAGCGGCGACGTTCGGTTGCCGTTGGATCGAGCACGGCGAGGAACCCTCGCCGCTCCAAGGCAGGGTTCGGAGCGGCGAAGGACGCAATGGGGTCAGTCCCATAAAGTTGACAATTGATCAACCTGTTGGGTTTCCCTCCGATGCCCCCGACCGTTTGCTGATGCGGCGTTCCTTCAGAACGCATCGGCATCCATGCACCATTTCCGGGGTTTCACCCCGCCCACACCCGGGCATTGTGGAACATCTGCATCCACGGACTCAGCGTGCTCCGATCCCCACTCGTCCAACTCATCAGGATGTTGCGGAACACCCGCTCGGGATGCGGCATCAAGACCGTGAACCGTCCATCCGCCGTCGTCACCGACGTCAACCCGTCCGGGCTGCCATTCGGGTTCATCGGATACACCTCCGTCGGCCGGCCCGAGTGATCCACGAAGCGCATCGCCCGATGCACACCCCGGGCATCGCCCCGTTGTGAGAAATCGGCAAAACCTTCCCCGTGCGACACCGCGATCGGGATCCGGCTCCCGGCCATGCCGCGGAAGAAGATCGAAGGACTGTCCAAAACTTCCACCAGGCTCAGGCGGGCCTCGAACTGTTCGCTCCGGTTCCTCGTGAACTTCGGCCACGCAGCCGCACCCGGTATGATCGGCGACAACGCCGCCATCATCTGGCATCCGTTGCACACCCCGAGCGCAAACGTGTCCCGCCGCGCGAAGAACTCCCGGAACTGCGCCTCCAACACCGGATTGAACAGGATCGAACGTGCCCACCCTTCTCCTGCCCCCAGCGTGTCGCCATAGGTAAATCCGCCACACGCCACAAACCCCCGGAACGTCTCCAGCTTCAATCGCCCCGACTGAAGATCCGTCATGTGGACATCCACCGTTTCGAATCCCGCACGCGCCATCGCATGACTCATCTCCAGGTGACTGTTCACGCCCTGTTCCCGCAGGATCGCCACCCGCGGCCGCGCACCGCCCAGCACCGAGGCCACCACCGGCCCTGGTTCAAACGTGAGATGCACATGCAACCCCGGGTCCGCCGCATCCCCCTTCAAGGCATGCTCGGAATCGGCGCTCCCGGGATGATCCCGAAGCCGTGCAATCCTCCAGCTCACCTCGTCCCACGCCTGGTGCAACGCCTTCAGATCCGACTTCAACAACGTCGCGCCCGCCGCCTGCACTTCCATCGCGTGGCCCGCTTGCGGCCTTCCGATGACATGGGCATGCCCGTCGAAACCTGCGCGATTCAATTCCCCGAGAACGTGATTCAACCGGGCTTCCTCCACCTGCACCACCACGCCCAGTTCCTCGGAGAACAACGCCCGCAACGCGTGATGTCCCGTCGCGGCATCCGCCCGTTCTGAAGCCCGGATCAACGGATCCAGCTCGATCCGCAGGCCGCGATGGGAAGCAAAGGCCATCTCACACACACAACTCCACAACCCGCCATCGCTCCGGTCGTGATAGGCCAGCAACAGACCTTCCTCCCGCAACCGGTTCACCACCTCCACCAACGCCTTCAATCGCGCCGGATCATCCACGTCCGGTGTGACACCCCCGAACTGGTTCGTCACCTGGGCCAGCATCGAACCGCCCATCCGATTCTTCCCCCAACCCAGGTCCACCAACACCAGCACCGTTGCCCCTCCCCGCAATTCCGGCGTCAGCGCCGGGCGCACATCCGACAGCGTCGCAAACGCACTCACCACCAGGCTCACCGGCGCCGTCACCTGACGCGCCACACCGTCGTCCTTCCAGCGCGTCCGCATGGAAAGCGAATCCTTGCCCACCGGTACACTGATCCCAAATGCCGGGCACAGCTCCAACCCGATGGCCCGGACGGTGTCGTACAACGCCGCGTCCTCGCCCGGTTCCCCGCACGCCGCCATCCAGTTGCAACTCAGCTTCACCCGCGGCAGTTCAATCGGCGCCGCCAACAGGTTGGTCAACGCCTCTCCCACCGCCATCCGACCCGATGCCGGCGCGTTCACCGAAGCGATCGGCGTGCGTTCCCCCATGCTCATCGCTTCACCCCGGAACCCCGAATAATCGGCCAGCGTGATCGCACAATCCGCCACCGGCACCTGCCACGGTCCCACCATCGGATCCCGTGAAGAAAGCCCGCCCACCGTCCGGTCACCGATGGTGATGAGGAACCGTTTCGATGCGACGGTCGGATGCCTCAACACCGCCAGCGCGGACGTGGCAAGGTCGATGTCATCGCCCCGGAACGGGTCCACCGTCCATTCCACCCGTTCCACCTCACGCCGCATCTTGGGCGGTTTGCCCAACAGCACATCCATCGGCATGTCGATGGCGCGTCCGCCACCGGGTCCATCTTCGAGAATCAGATCCTTCGTCCCGGTCGCCCTCCCCACCACGGCAAACGGGCAGCGTTCGCGTCGGCAGATCCCTTCAAACAGCGCCAGGGAATCCGGTCCGATGGCGAGCACGTAGCGTTCCTGGCTTTCGTTGCACCAGATCTCCTTCGGGGCCAGCCCGGTCTCTTCCAACGGCACCTGCCGCAGATCAAATCGCGCACCGCATTCCGCCCCGTGGACCAGTTCCGGAAAGGCATTCGAAATGCCACCCGCGCCAACGTCGTGGATGGCCAGGATCGGATTGCCCTCACCCAGCGCGACGCACTGCGTGATGACTTCCTGCGCACGCCGCTGGATCTCCGGGTTGCCGCGCTGGACCGAATCGAAAT
>DITU01000018.1 GCA_002422905.1 Verrucomicrobia bacterium UBA6176 | reverse complement strand
ACACGAAAGGGCGATGGTGGAACAGCCTGCAGTGTTGCTGGAAGAACTCGTCGCGCAGCCATTCGTCGAGGGTCTCCGATTTGCTGCCCTTGGGATCGGCGGTGGTGAGCAGTTGTTTGAGGTCAAACGTTCCCAACGCGGCAGCCAGAAGGCTGCGGAGACGTTCGGCAGCGGGTTGCTCGCCCTTGGTGGCGGACAGGCACACGATGCCATCGCCATCCGCCAGCGATTCCAGTCCGTCCGGTCCGAGCGCCGGGCAATCAGGGAAACTGGAACCCGTCTGGCGCGGCCACTGGTATCTCAGCAACCGCGCCACAGCCACGTGCAGCGGTTGATCGGAACCGGCAGGGTGGCCGTTGAACAGCCATTGCGTCGGGTCGCTGGAATAGGGCTTGGGTAATCCGTTCGGATACTTTTCTGCCGCTACTTTCTGCCAGTGGGCTAGGTCGAAGGGGACTTTGGCAACGGTGGCTGAGGATATTGCAAGACTCGGATTCGCCCGTTTCAAGGCATCCACAAAATCGTTCGACTCACAATAGGCCCAAATCGCCGAGAGTTCTGTACTTTCACTCGGTACAATTACCGCAACATTTTGATCGAAAATCTCACCAGTGTATAAAGTTCGGACTATTTGCCCCATTCTCGATACCGCGACCCCGCTTTTATTCCATGCTTCTTGTCCCGTGCGCCATCTCTGCGCCGCCGAGTTAAGATGCCTCATGCTCTGCACAAATTCATAAAGTGATCCTTTGCCTTCTTCCCAAAGAACCATTTGTGAGCGACCGCAATGCACAGAAGTTTTGTCCAACGAACCCAGCATGAATTCCCAATCGGGGCGTTGATGTGCGACTTCCCAAAAGCTCCTGTAGAATCTAAGACTATCGCCAGTAGCGCTCCCGGCAAGTGCCTCCGCACGGTCTTGAAGAAGCTTCTTAATCTCCTGCTCGCTCATCAACAGTGCAGCGTCGGCATTATCTAACTGTCTAGCCTGGAGTACAGTTGCAATCTTGTAAGATGAAAGTGACTCCGCCTTCGCTGCTACCTTGGAAACTGTAGAGATGTCAAATGCAGAATATGAATGAGACAAAGTTGGCTTAGAATTCTGTATTATCGAGGTGGCAACATTAACGACTTGCCCTGTAATTGTTTCAAATGCCTCCGCACCGAGTCGAGCGATGAGGCAAATAGATTGTTTACAGAGTATTTCTCGCCTTAAATTCTCGTATGATCCTAGAAATTGCCAAGACTGTGGGCTTACAAGAGCGGCTGTCCCCAACGATTCTAAGAACTGCTTGGAGCGATTAACAAATGCCGCTGCAAGATCAAATCTCTCGTTATAGAAATTGTCAGACAAGAATTGTATGAGGGTTTCATCCTGCTTTCTCGTTGCCAAAAAGGGTACATTAGTCGCAACAAGCGTGAACTGCCCGGCGAGAATTTTCGCCGCCTTGGCCAGGCCGCGCGCGGTCACAGCCATTTCATGCGCGGTGTCGTCCTTGGTCTCCTGCGCCAGCGCCTTTTCCAGCAGCGGCTGGACTTCATGGAACGATGCCACCAGTAGATCGCCTTCGGCGACGCGCGGGTTGATGAGGCTGCCCAGGATCGGAGCGTTGAGGAACAGCTTATAGAGTCGTTCCATGCCGCGCTGAAGCTTCTGGTTGTCGCCGGCCAATGCCAGCCAGTCGGCTTCTTTGCTATTGGGCGCGAGACCGGAGCAGGCCAGGTTCATGGGTGGGAGTTGGCAATGGCCGACGCGTCGCCAGGCGGCGAGGGCGAGGTTGAACGCGGCGATTTGGGTGCAGCGCGGATCGATTTCGAGTCCGAAGAGATTGTCGCGGATAACTGCCGTTACGGCGGCGGCTTCGTCGAGTGATTGCTCGGCCATGCGCAAGGCCACCAACCGCTCGAACAGGGCGACGATGAAATGCCCGCTGCCCATGCAGGGGTCGATGGCTCTGAGGGCGGCCGCAGATCTGGGCCAGCCGTCGAAGGTGCCGGCGGCGGGTGACCACCGGGATTTCACCACAGAGGACACAGAGGACACAGAGGCTGAGTCGGACTGGATGAAGCGGAGGTATTTCCACGGGCAACCCGGCAGGGCGACGGCTTTACGGCAGTCGTCCTCGGACTCGAATCGGCGTCCATCTGCGAAATCTGCGAAATCTGCGGACAACTTTTTCCCCGCCCACCACGCGCCGAGGGTGTTATCCAGGAGGAAATCCACCATGTAATCCTCGGTGAACAGTTGCGTGACGGACGGCAGTTCATCCGCGCCGATCTTCTTCTCGGATTTGTTGACGGTTTCCTTCTTGTCCGCCTGCCAGAACTGATAGGTCCAGCCGAGGGAATCGGTGGCGGTGAAGATGTCGGTGGGGAGGCTGGTGAGGAGGCGCAGGAGTTGGTTCCGTTCCTCTATCGGAAGGTCAACCGCAGCGGCGGGGTCATCGGCGCGGAAGGCCTCGGGCAGGACGGCGGCGGTGAAGCGTCCGGCGACGGCCCAGGCATCCTTCAGGCCGAGGGAAGGAGCCAGTTCCTCGCAATCGGTCAGCGTGACGGCGACCTCGTGTTCCGGGGAGATGAGCAGCCCGTTTTCGAGCAGGTAGCGGGCGAACAGCAGCCGATGCCATTGGTCGTAGGCGACCTTCTCGGCGAGGTGATGGATGTCGTAGGTGCCGGGTCGGGAGTGGCTTTCGGCGTCGCCCAGTTGCTGACCCTGGGCACTGAGCTTGCGGCGCAAGGTGCGTTGGGCGGGGTCCATGTGCCGGTAGGGATCGGCTTCGTGGACGGCGAGGGCTTCCAGGGCCTTGCGCGCGCCAGCCTCGGCGGTCGTGCGGGCGGTCTTGATGGCTGTTTCCAGTTGCTTGCGGAGGGGGGAGGGGAGGGAGGGCATGGGTGGAACAGCGGAGGAATTTCAGGGACGTGCGGCGAGGAGGGCGCGGGCCTTTCCGGTGAGTTGATATTTCTGGAGGCGGCTGTTGGGCTTGCCGGGGAGGGTACGCTCGAGGAGGCCGTCCTGGATCAACGGGAGGAGGTGGCGTTTGTAATTCAGGTAAGCATTTGAAAACCCCGCGGCCTCCAGAAGCACTCGTTTGCTTTGAGGTTGAGTGGCGCACCGACGCAGGATGCTAGCGACTTGCTCACCGACTTGCTCACCGACTTGCTCACCGACTTGTGTGTCCGGGTCCGCCGATGCTTTCCCCTTTCCGGTGACGCGCGCCGCTGATTCTGGCCGCGGGTTGCGAGGGAATGTGGTGATGAGAATGGGACCGACCTGCTCAAATCGGGCATTGGGGGCGTTCGCGAGAATGAGCGAAAGGCCGCGTCCCCACGCCTCAATGAGGTGGATGCGCTGGAGCAGGCTCGCGACGATCGGATTGCGGCGGCGGGAGATCTGCTTCGATCGAAGGTCGTCGACGGTGAACCCTTCCGGCAGGGAGCCCGGATTCCGGACTTCGACGCGGTTGGGGAAGATGGCGACGCGGACCTCGTCGGAGTCGCGGTAGTCGCGGTGGCAGAAGGCGTTGATGATGGCCTCGCGGAGGGCGGGTTGGGGGATTTCGGGAACATCGACGCGGCGGAAGCCTTCGAGGCGCATGCCGATGTGAATGTTGCGGAGGATGTACTTCTCGGCCTCGTCGATGAGGGATGGCAAGTCTCCGGTGAAATCGTGCTGGTCGAGGAGGGTGGGCCCGGAGTCGGTGGCGAAGACGGCGCACCGAAGTGTCAGGGTTGATTTGCGGGGGAAGAACAGGGCGGTGGCATTGCGGAAGGATTGGCCTGAACGAAGGCCAAGATTGTCGAGGATCGCCTCCGCGCTGGACCACTTGAGACCTGCGCGTCGGACAAAGGCGCGGAGTCGGGTGACGCTTGGTTCGAACTTCGGATCGGTGATGGTCTCCGAATCCCAGCTTTCATGGGTGCGATTCTTCCGGAGGATGATGGACTCCAATTCCCTGGCGGAGAGTTGGCGGTCCTCATCGGCGACGCGCATGTAGGCCCGTCCATGGGCGTAGTAGGGAGCTTCCGCTCCAGCGAAGCCGACGCGAATGCAGTCCTTTCCCTCAATGCTGACCGTGGTGATCTTGGGGTAGATCCTGGGCTCGATGTGGGCGGCGATGGCGTGGGAGACCTTTCGCAGGGTGGTTTCCGCGACATCCATGCCGACGGCGGTGCCATCATTCCGAACGCCGAACCAGAGTTCGCCATGGCCGTGCTTGTTGAGGATGGCCGCGATGGAAACGAGCCCTTCGCTCAACTCCGCGAGGCTCTTCTTATGCTCAATGGTTTCCGATTCGCGCATGGGGTTGGGAGGACGGATCAGAGGATGACGGGGCCGTCCTTGAGTCTGGCTTCGACGATCTGCCGAACCTCCTGCAACCAGCGCTCGAAGTCTTCCGACGACTTGAGGGTGGCACCGGGGAGGACGACGTGTTGAGCCTGGGGTTCCAGCAAGGCGGCGGCTTCGGCGAGCGCCCGGGCGAAGCGTTGGGGAACGGCATCCAACAGGTTGTGTCGGTCGGTCAGTGAACGCGCCTGAAGAGCGGCGATGATCTCCGGCTCGGTTCCTCCCGCGTCCCGGGTGGAGGGAGTGAGTTGGTAGGTGGCGTTCAGCGTGGCCCGCTGTTCGTCACTGAGGCGGTTCCACAGAGACGAACCGGTCAACTGGGCTTGTCCGGCGGTGAACGCGGCTTCCAACCGATCCTGGGCCGAACCCAGGGCGGAGCGAAGCGCCTGAGTCAGGTGCTGGGCCAACTCCGGGACGGGGTCGGGTTCGGAGAGTAAGCCGCGATTCGCCACGAGGGCAGCGATGGAAGCGCCCGCGGTGGCGGCCACGGGAAGGCTGGCCACAAGTCCGTGGAGGATCTGGAGACGTTCCCACGCTGGCCCTCGTTTTGCGATGCCCTCGGCGATCTTCTTCCAGGTGGCGATCGCGGCAGTGAGCACGTCTTTCTGACCGTGGATCCGGAGCAGTTGGGCGTTGCCGCTGAGCGATTGAAATTCCCTAAGGAACGCCTTGTCGGGGGCTGCCGGTCTGGGTGCATCCCCTCCAGCGGCATCGGCGAGCTTCAGCATTGCTTCCAGGAAGAGGGCGGCGGCCTCGCCTTCCTTGCCGTTGGTCGTCTTGACATCGGCCTTCAGGAAGAGCGCCTTGAGATCGAGCCGTTGGCCCACGTTGAGGGGCGGGACATCGACGAAGAAGCTCGCGATGCCGATCTGGTTCTGAGGCAGGCCCTGCGCCTGGGCCGGCAGGTTGTTGAGGGTGGCCCGGAGGTTTCCAGCCACGGTCAGGACCAGCAGCGCTCCATCGATGGCGTCCTGTGGCCAGCCATAGGGAGCGCCCTTGAAGGCGTCGCGGATCTCGCGCCCCTTTTTACCTGCGCCCACGAAGTCCAGAACCCGCCGGCAGACGGGATGGGTGACGACATCGCCGGCGTGGCTGACCATCGTAAGGGCACCGACGTCCCCGGCCTTGGCCTTGGCGACGACCTGCCCCCAGTTGGCGTGGTCCGCCTCGCCGAACTTGTCGAACAACCGTTCCAGGGCACTGCCTGCCGAGTCCTGGACCTTGTCGGCGAGTTCGATGCCGTTGGCTTCCTTGCCGCCGCCGAGGAAGACCTTGGCCGCCTCGACCACCTTGCCCACGAGTTCCTTCATCCGGTTGCCGGCCAATTCGAACTGGGTCTCGATGGCCTTGCGGGCCTCGATGGCTTCCGGAGTCGTGGCAGCTCCGTGGGCGTCGAGAGTCTCCTGGGCGGCGATGGTCGAGGCGATGGCCTGACGGAGTTCCTCGTGGGCCAGGCGTGGAAGGTAGCCGAAGAGGAGCGGGCTGTTCACCCCGGCGGCCCGGGAGTCGTTGAGGACGGTCTTTTCGTCGTCGCTCCAACCCTCCCGGATCCAGAGGGTGATTTCCTCTGCGCTGGTTTGCGGGCGACTGGAAGAAAGCTCCGGGGTGAGCTTTCGGGGTTGGCGCGAAGATCCCTGTTGCAACGAAACGCTCCGCAACGCGCCTCGGCACGCTTCCCGGAGAAACTCCGCCCGCTTGTCGTTGATGCGAGCATCGTCGTTGAGGACGGCGGTCCGACGGCGGTTGAAGTCATGGGTCCAAACCGCGCCTTCGCGGGTCTGAAGGCGATACTCGTTTTCCACGGCCATCAACTGGCCACCGTCCACGAGCTGCTTGAGCAGGGTGGGCACCCGTTGTTCCAGCTTGGGACGGTCGGTCTTGAGATCGCTGACCAACAGATCGATGAGCGTATCCGACGTTGCCCGGACGCCTTCGTCACTGCCCGCCGTTCGCGGGAGCTTCCCGATCAGGAAGGTGAGGGCGCACAGGCTGGAGCGAAGCTCGCCATCCGGCGTGCCGTCGCGTTGCTTGCGGATGGTCTCGTCGTATTCGCGCTCCAGTTGGCCTGAGTTGAGGAGATCCGTGGCCACCTGATCGTAGATGAAGTCCGCGGGAACGACCGTCCCCAAGTCCACCAGGGCAGTCTTGCGGGCGGCCTCGAAGACAATCTGGAGCTGCGACCGGAGCTGAGCCTTGGTGCCCGAGTGATCGGTATTGCGCAGCACCTTTTCCCAGAAACGTCGGCGCGTGGGCAGGAGCGGGTAGTCGGCGACGAAGAAGTTTTCGTCGGCCGGAGTCATGGCCAGGCGGCTGCTCTGGAGGTGCCGGGCGATTTCCCCGTGATGGCTGTCCATGCACTGGCGGAGGGCGGCTTCGTGTTCCGGCTTTTTGCGAAGGACGGTCTTGCGAATGACGCTTTCGACGTCGGAATCGGAGAGCTGGACCCGAACGGTGAAGCGGGCCTGGAGTCGTTGGAGCGCCGGGGTGCTGGCCAGGGCGGACTGGCCGGTGCCCACGAACAGGAGGCGGTTGTTCAGGTCGGTGCAGCAGTGTTCGGCGATTTCCTGGAGGTCGTTTGCCCGCTGGATACTTTGCCCGATGAACTGCTGGATCTCGTCCACGACCAGGAGGGTGCAGGGAAGCTGGGAGCCGTTGCCAAAGATGCGGCGGACGATATCGAGAGCGTCGGCAATGGTGGGGGAGGCGTTGTCCTTGAACTGATCGCGGATGGCGGCCTGGGCGTTGGCAGGCGTCCCGAGTTTCGGGTCGGCTGCCACCAGGGCCTCAGCGAGGACCGTGGAGAGTTTCAGGTTCGACACTTCCCTCGCGAGGGTCTTGCCCTTGGTGGCGAGAAATTGGGTGACGGCCGTCTCGGACTGTTGGTCCCGGAGCCAGAGGAGGAACCGGGCCTGAGCCAGGTTCTCGGGAAGTCCTGCAGCCCGAAGGATCAGTTGGATAAAGGCGAGGCGAACATTTCCCATGTCGCCCGCGCCGAGCGTTCCTGCTGCTGCCCGCAAGCCACCACAGGCCTTGGAGCGCGTGGACAGTTCGGTCAGCAGGTCGCTGACTTCGGAAGGCAGCTTCACCAGCGACCTGGCCGTGGCACTGTCTTCAAACCGGTAGTCTTCCCAGAGGTAGCGGAGGACTTTGACCAGGTGGGATTTGCCGCTGCCGAAGAATCCACTCACCCACGCCGCCTGCTGTTCCTCCCGGTTCAGCCCTTTGAGGTAGGCGTCGAGGATGCGGACCATGCCTTTGGCGTATTCACCGTCACAGACAAACGTCTCCAACTCGAAGCGGAGTGTGCGAACGCGGCGGGCGCGTTCCTCGTCGGTTTCCTGGCCGATCTCGGAAACCTTCGCGACCCCTTGGTTCAGGATTTCGAGCGTGGTCGGGTCCTTGAAGTAGATGTCCCGGTTCTTCATACGGTAAGGAAGTTTTCGGATGAGGTGATGGGAACCGCCATGTAGTTGAAGCCGTCGCGGGCATCCATGAAGCGGTAGACGTTCTGCCGGTATTCGCCGGGAAAGAGCACCAGCAACCGCCCACGGATGCTCTCCTCGACCCGGCCGACGAGGCGGGAGACCTTCATGAAGTCGAAGAGGGAGGCGAGCCCGACAATCGCTACCACCGCGTTGGCATCCGCCTCCTCGGAAGAGCAGACCTCGTTGATGCGTTTGGCGGCCAGGACCTCGAGTTCATCGTCGCAGGTGAAGAACTCGGGCTCCTGAAACGCCGCCTCCCGGTAGTCATGAGCGCCCATCCAGGAGGGCAGCAGGTTGGTAAGGTCCACGCAGGTCCAGCCGCGACCGGCTTCCCGGGTCATGTTCTCGAAGTGCTGAAGGCGTGCGCGAATCCGTCGTTCATCGGCCGGCGGGTAAACGGCGAACCAGACCCTCTGCATCCCGGCAATGCTGTTGGACCATGGCAGCCGGACTTGGCGTGCGTAGTTCTGGAGCAGGCGGTCGGTGGAATTCATGGAGCGGGTTGGGCGGCTTCAGGGAGACAGGGAAAGCTGACTTCAACCACCTCACCGATGGCCCGAAGATTGATCAACCCACGACGGTGGGCTTCAAAGCCGAGGCCTCTGGCGCGTTCCGGATCGAGTTCGATGGCTCGGCACCAAGGGCTGTCGAACATCGCTGCGCCATGGTGGCCAGTGACCTCTCCCAGAAGGAATGCCAGGACACAGCCAGTCGGAGTCGGTTGGAGTGCTCGCCGGACTTTCTTCACTCGGCCGGTGAGTTGCGCGGCTTGGGCCCAGGTGGAGGCACAGTTCTGGGAGATGGAGAGGAGGGACTTCGGGGAGTAGGTTCCGGCAAACTCCCTCTCGATGACCTTCGAGATATCCGCAGGGCTGGTCGAGTGGCCCGCGGCCAGCGGAAGAATCGCCTCGGCACTGGCTCTCAGGAGCGGATCGCGGGCCAGTGCGATGAGGAGTGCAAGCTGAGGCAAACTGTCTGGAGAGATTTGGTGAAGCGCCCGAAGGATTGTGAACAGGGGCGACCTGGGTGTGAGGGCGTAGAGTTCCTTGAGATGGCTGAGAGACTTCTTGCGACTGCTGATCGTCTCTTTGCCCAGGACATTCCTGTCGACGACGGCTTCTGCATACTCAGCTTCCGAAGCGCCCGGAGGGACGGTTCTGAGGAGAGCCTCCAACTCGGCCAGCATCATCGTCCTGCTGGTGTGGGCTCCCCCTTTGATCAGCCTGAAACCGAAGCGCCCCAGCGTGTCGGCGTCCGAAGTCTTGAAGAAGGTGAAAGCCATGCGGATTCAGGAAGCCATCGTGGATGCAGGTACGGCGCACGACGGCCAGGCGCACCGAACGTCCGTCGCTCGGATCGTCTTCCCCACGTCGTCATGCGATTGGGAATCACCGGCTTCATTGCCAAGGCATCGTGCATCGTTATTCGGGCGCGCGCTGATTGGGGTAGATTACGGGGTTCAACAACCTGGAGGCACGATGATTCTACGAACTGGCACAGGATGAAACCCATGTCGGGTGCAGGGGGTAAAGAGCGAGGTGAAGCCAACGGGCGTTGAGGTGTCGGGACGAATTGGAAAGCCGGGTCGGAGTCATGCGGCGTGCAGCAACCGAGACCTGTCAGGTAATCAGGTTCCCATGAGATCTGGGGATTGAGAGTTGGGGGAATTTGGCGCGTGGGTTCAGAGACGGATCACGGGGCTTGATGTCCGCAGCGGGCGTCGTGGGGCGGCTATGTTTGTGGGTTCTGGCCGGCCCGGTTCACAAAAGATCGAATGCGGTGATGATGCCGACCAGTTGCTGACCGTGGTCGGTGGACCGAACGACAAGAAGTGGGGTGCTGAGGTCCTTCGTCCGGATCGATTCGATGGTGGCGTCTTCGGCGATGGTCTTTGTGGGGTCTGCCGGTGCTGGCGTTCCTTAAGCTGGGAGCCCGTCTTCGAACGCGGGTCTTGAAGCCGGCGGCGAGGTTGCCCGGATCGCCGTTCAACCGTGCGAAGGGCTCAGCCGCGGGACGTCATGGAGGGTGATGTTGAGGCGGTATTCGCGGGTGGAGATGTCGGGGACGTCGGTCAGCGCGTAGCGGATCTTGTCGGAGATGTGTTGGGCGATGATGAGTCCCCGGACTTTGCGCCCGTCGGCCAGGTGGCGCTTGATCCATCCGACGTAGCGCAGGATCTGGCCGCAGACCTGATCCGGCCCTCGGGCGACCTTGAGTTCGACGACCAGCAGGTTGTCGTGCTTGTCCAAAGCGAGGATGTCGATGCGTCCGATGGCAGTCGGGTATTCGACGCCGTCCTGGCCGCCCACGTCGGCAAACAGGCGCAGGCCGTCTTCAATGAGGTGGAGGTTTTTGACGAGGTAATCGCGCAGGTGGATCTCGGCCGCGAAGGCGTGCTCCGGTTGCAAGATCACGGGGATGTCGATCTCACCCTCCCTGCGAACGCCCATTTCGCCGTCATCGAGTTCCGCGATTTCCCAAAGTCCGTGGCGCGCGGGATCGTAAAACTCCAGTTGGCCTGAAGTCGGGCGGAACAGTAAATCGTGCGATCCCGTCGCCTTCCTGGGCTTCTGGTTCTCCGAGTAGTGAATGCGGGACGCATGGTTGACCGTGCAGACGATGATCTGGCAGGAGATCGTGGTCGTATTGGTGCCGGGGTACTTCTTCAGGATCCAATCCCGGACGGCGACGTTGGTGGTTTTGCCGATTGCACAGATGGACGGGGGTAGCCCGGGAGTCGGCTCTTCTTGGCACCCTTCGCCCCTTGGTTGTTCCACCGATTTCACCGATTCCACCGATCCGATTCAGGAAGGGGAGCCGCAGATTTCACCGATTGCGCAGATGGATGGGGATTGAGGCGCGGTTCGTTGGATGCTGGAGGGGAGTCGGGGGCTTGGGTCCGAGCCCATTTCTGATCTTCGGAGAGATCTTCGGAAGACCGCGCTTCAGGCAGTTCATTCGTTGCAAAAGCTCATGATAAAGGCCAGTTTGTGCGCTGAAATTGATCTTCGGAAATATCTTCGGATTCCGCCATGACTGATGTGTATGCGAGCCCGACCTCGATGGAGCCCCTGATGCCAGTTTCGGGGCGGGAAACGCTTGCCAGGCTGACGCGCGACATCCTAACGGCCTCCGGTCGCCTCACCGGGCAGGTTCATGCGCCCGAGGTGCTGCGCCGGGTCGCCAGTCTGGTCCGGGAGATGAACTGCTACTACTCGAACCTGATCGAAGGGCACAAGACCACTCCCCGGGACATCGAACGGGCATTGAAGCAGGACTTTTCTTCCGACGAAACCCAGCGCAACCACCAGCAGCTTGGACTGGCCCACATTGAGGTGGAAAAGCTCATGGTGGAGCGGTTGGCGGGGGAGACCGTGGATGTCCATGGGTCCGATTTCATTTGCTGGCTGCATCG
>DITU01000120.1 GCA_002422905.1 Verrucomicrobia bacterium UBA6176 | reverse complement strand
TGGCCGGAATCCCGTTGGGATTCGTGCACGTTTCGGCGAATTGGTTTCTCCCGGGAAGAGGCAATGGGGTCGTGTTTAAACATTCGACGTTTGAGCCGATCTGCATGCCCCCGGCCAATCGCGTTGAGCCCTCGGGATTCGAGAGAATGGTTTTGCGGCGAACAGGATGCCCAAGGCGTGGCGATTGGCTGGAGGTCTAAAGAAGCGACACCCCCCGGATTCCGTGGGAGCGCTTCATGCATACGCGCTGCGGAAACGTGTGTTGGCAGAGAACAGGATTGCCGGCGACGGGCGGCCGGACATCGTGTCGGTGGTGAACGTCAACAAGGGTGGGAGATCCGCGCCATGAACAGGCGGATCGGGTTGGTGGTGGCGGAGGGGAGCGCCTTGAAGCAGCCGATGATCCGGGCGTTGTGCAGGTTGCTGGGCGAAGCGGGTGAAGTGGATCTGTTGTGTCCGTGGTGGATTGCGGAGGGAGTGCCAACACCACGTCCGGTTGCACGATGGAATCGGGGTCTGACCTGGCGCATGCGGTCGATGGTGACGCGCTGGCGGTTGGGGTTGCGGGTGGGGTTGGGGACGGCGGTATTTCCCGGACAACGGGGAGGACGGGCGCGGTTCACATCGGGCTTGGTGGCGGAATTGGCCGAGTCGGTTCGGGCATCGGGCGCGGACGTGTTGGTGGCGGTGGATTCATTGGCGTTGCTCGCCTGTCAGGAGGCAGGGCGACGCGCGCATCTCGTCAGTCTCGAACTGTTCCAGGAAGATCTCGCCTGGCAGTTGATCCGGCCGGGAGCAGCCCTCGGTTGCATGACCCAGAACGGATTGCGGGCGGCGGCACTTTTTCCCGCCGGCGATGTCCCGACCTTCATCGTGCCGAACTTTCCCTGTCATGTGGCGCGGCCGACCCCGAAGGGATTCAACCCGGGCGAACTGGTGGTGGCCGGCACGGTGTGTCCCGGATTCGGTGCCGGCCTGGCGTGCGAAGTCGTGGCTGCGGATCCGGGATTGAAACTGACGTTTCTTGGGGCCTGTCCGGCATCGTCGCGGGCGTGGCTGGAAACGCGGCACCGCGAATTGCTGGAATCGGGCCGGGTCCGGATCGTGGATCGGTTTCTGGAAGAGGCGGATTATATCGGGGCGTTGGAATCCTATGAGGCCGGGTTGGTGATGTACGATCTGCGCCATGCCACCGGGGAGTTTTTTGGTCGGCCCGGAGGGATCGCGCCGTGGTCGGTCTTCAATTACGTCACCGGGTTTCCCGGCAAGGCCGGCATGTGCATGAACGCTGGCGTGCCGGTGATCACGTCGGGTCTGCCCGGCACGGGATTTGTCGAGGAACACGGCGTGGGCATCGCGCTGCGGTCGATGACGGTGGAATCGGTGCGGGAAGCGCTGGAAGGAGTGCGTCGTGCGGGACCGGCGATGCGCGAGCGATGTCGGGAACTGGCGCGGAAGGAATCGTTCGATGTACGGGTGCGGCCTTTCCTGGAATTCGTGCTGGGTCGGTAGGTGACGTTTCCGGGAATGGGTTCATGATGGCGGGACGTGAGAAGACCGGGACACGGATGGATGAGCCTGATGCTGGGCGGATGGACGGCGTTGGCGGCTGGGGAGCCGTTCCAGCCGGAGATCGATGCCGAGCCGCACAGCTATTTCCAACGGGAACCGACGGATCCCTTCACGCGTCGGATGGCCGATCTGGGGACGGATCGGATGCCGTTGGATCGGACGGGTGAAGGGGCGTTCCTGAAGAGCCTGTTGCAGGCGCTGGGGATTCCTGCGGAATCGCAGTTGGTGGTGTTCTCCAACACCAGCCTTCAACTCAGCCTGATCAATCCCTCGAACCCACGCGCCCTGTACTTCAGTGACGACTTATATTTGGGTTATGTGCCCGGTGGAAAGATCGAGGTGGCGACGGTCGACGCCGAGTTGGGTGCGGTCTTCTACATCTTTGATGTGCCCCGGGGTGACGCGCCGGTGCGGGTGGAACGCGCGCGGCGTTGCATGAACTGTCATGCGAATGAGGACACGTTTCATGTTCCCGGACTCACGGTGAAGTCGGTGGCACCGGGTCCGGGCGGGGGAAGCCTGGACGCGTTCCGCAAGGAGATGACCGGGCATGGAGTGCCGTTGGCGGAACGGCTCGGCGGATGGCACGTGACGGGTGCCGGAGGATTTGATGGGCACCTGGGGAATCGGATGGGGAAGTTATACCAGGGTGAGTTGACCTGGACGCCCCTGCCGCCGGGTGAACGATTTTCGTGGAGCCGTTATCCGGTGGGGACCAGCGATCTGCTGGCGCACCTGGTGCATGAGCATCAGGTCGGCTTCGTGAACCGCCTGGTCCGGGCGCAGTACCGGGCGCGTGCCCTGCGTCACGCGGCACCGGACGGCCTCGGGCCGGAGGCGAAGCGGGTATTGGATGCTGAGGCGGCGGAGTTGGTCCGCTACATCCTGTTTGCCGACGAGGCGCCCTTGCCTCCAGAGGGATTGGAAGGGGACGCCGGATTCAAGAAGGCGTTCGCGGCGAATCGGCGGTCCGTGGGTGAGGATTCGTTGAAGGATTTCGAACTGCGGACCCGGCTGTTCCGGTACCGGTGCAGTTACCTGATCTACACACCGCAATTCGCCGGCTTGGATCCGGAGATCCGGGATCGGGTGGTGAAGGGAATGAAGGCGGCGTTGAAGCCGGGCGCGGGGTCGGCGGATTTCAGCTACCTGGGTGATGTGGAGAAAGAAAAAATCCGGGAGATCCTGCGAAGGACGCTCCCGGATTTTGAAAAGTGACGGAACGGTCGGGGACGGACCGTTACAGTTTGGCAGTCGCGGTCTTCTCACCGGCACCGGTCCAACCGGAGAGACCGGCGGACATGTGCTTCACGTTCTTGTAGCCGAGCTTCTCAGCGGCTTCGGCAGCGGCCTTGTAAGCCTTGCACCGGGGACCGCCGCAGTAGGCGACGATGAGGGTGTTCTTGTCCTCGGGCAGGGCCTTGGCGAGATCCTTGCCGACGGCATCGAAGTTGAGGGCGCCCGGGATGTGACCCTTGGCGAAGGATTCGGAGCCGTTCACATCGATGAGCACAGCCTTCTTGGAGGCGACCAGGGACTTGACCTCCTTGACGCTGATGTCGGGGAATTCGCCGGCGAAGACGGAGGCCGAGATCACGAGGGAAACGAGTAGCGCGAGAACTTTCTTCATACTCGGCCACTGTCCCCGGCATCGACGGGATCGCAAGGACAAACTTCGGGTGGATCAGGCCGGCCAGCGGTCCATGCTCGCAATGCCCGCTGATCGGAGCGGCGACGTTCGGTCGCTGGAGGTGCGTAAGGAGGGATTCGCGGTGGGACGACAACAAACCGCTGCCGACCGGTCCTCGGCTTCCTGCCAGGGCTTCCTCAAGATACGCCCGCATGCCAACACCGCATCCTGTGCGGTGATTGATCGCACCATTCGCCGCATCGCACCGAGGAGGACTGACATAAGTTTGAGGCCTGAATATCTGCGATGGGCCATCGTTCCCAACCCATTCCCATCCCGGACGGATGCCAGCCAATCCCTGCTGCGATCCCTTCGGGATCGGCTTTCAATGCCGCGCCGTACCCGGGGTGTCGCTACGCTCAACCCCATTGCTAATGGCTGGCATCCTTCTGGGATGTCGGGACACCGCTCCGACGTGCATCCTTGGCCTTCCACGCCTGATGAAACTCGAACCACAGCCAGACCAGGATCAGGGAGGAAGACAACATCACCAGACAAACTGCCGCAGCCTCGCCGGACTCGAGAGGCAGCGGGAAAAGGAAAGCCATGCCGAACCCGATGTAACCCACCATCAGCGTCGCGGCGCCGGCGGCGGCTCCCCAAGCGACAACTCTGAAGCGACTTTGTATCCGAGGTGAAAGCCAGTCGAAAACAAGTGCTGCAAATCCACCCAACAAGCCAATCGCCACGATATCGAGCAGGTCGCGCGGCTTCGCGGCAAAGTATCGAACCGACTCGACAAGGTCGCGCAGTGTTAGCGCCAGAAGTCCCACGGCAACCAGCGCTGTTCCTGAAAGGATGATCCATCTTTTCATGTGCGTGCGGACAGGGCGAGGAATGGGCCTGGGCCGACTCCAATCATTCAGGTGGCATCGTTGCTCTGGGGAATGTCCGATGGTCGATCAAACCGAGCCAGGATCTTCGCAAAACCCTCTTCACCTACCATATAGGAAAAGATCTCTTTGGTTGCGACAACGTCCGAACGAGACCACCACCGCGGCATATCGTCCACCGCCTCAGGCAGTGTTGGAATACTCTCGAAGAAACAGACAGAGATGATCGATCCAGGATCGTCTTCAGCGGTAGTGCCGGCCGGCTGCCCAAGAGACCAACGGCAATAGGCATACACTCTCTGGATCATGTCTTCGTTGCGAGGCGTCTTATAGGCCTCGGCGAAGGACTCCCACAGAATGTGCCATAGATGGGAGGCATTCTCCCCTTCGCCAAATTCGTCCGCCTCACGAAAGCGGTCCACAAGGTCTGGAAATCGGGCAAATGCTTCTGCGCGCCATGGGCTCATGACTGGGCTCCCTTGACGGAACGGGAAGCGGCAGGATAAGGGGGAGCGAGCCGGGGAGACTCGGATTCAAACCCGCGGCTGACCGGGGTCCCCTTCACTTGGTCCGTCGTCTGCCTGGTCGGTTTGTTCACTTCATCCCGGATGACCACCGCGATCGCCTCACTCGTCGCTGGCTTCCCTGAACGGGTGAGAACGCCGCACCAAGAGCGCCAACCATATCCGTACTGGGGATTCCTGATGCCCTCGCCACGGGCTTCGTTCTGAACGGCATAACCGTGCTGACGAAATGCGGCCTCCGGGTCGAATCCACCTTCCAGCACGGTTGAAAAGGTGGTGGAACGGGTGCAACTGGTAGCGAGGAAAGACATCGCGCCTACCAGCGCAAAGATGGTGTGGGCTTTCATGCTCGCTGTGTTCATGGGACCGATGGGCTGCTTACCGGTCGACACTGGTGGGGTCAACCTGGTGCTTGCTATCACGGTTGGAGTCGGGCTCGCAAGGGAGGGGTATGTTACGACCTCGCCCCGGGATCGGAGCGGCGACATCCTGTCGCCGGTCGCGTGGATATGAATAGCGGAGTTGGGGTTCCAGGCGGTGCCCTGATCAGGCCACGGATTTGTGCTGTTCAGGCCTCGCATATCGCGCCAGGTAAAGTATGGCACCCCCACCCAACAAACACGCGGAGGTGTCGCCGTAGAAGGGAAATGGTGGCAGTGACAGGCGCAATCCATGAAACAGCAGGATGAGGCCTTCCACCAACATCAAGCCGCCAAACCAGGGAATCGCGGCGTAAAATCGCCCTGGCCAGATCATGAGCACGAAATACCAGCAGCCAACCAATGCAAAGGCCCCCGCCGCCATGCGAAGCCAGTAGTCCAGCATCGGGTCATAGGCGATCGGGCGAGCGCCCAGCCCCTGCAAGGCGTCGACAGCCGCCGACCAGCTGAGGAAGACTCCAACAAAGGAAATGCCCCATGCAAATGCGGCAAAGCCGAGGAACAAGCGTAGTAGACGAAGGTGCATAGGGCTTGATTATAGAGGGCGGGGCAGAAGCCGCCGCTCGGTTCGCGGCAGCCCAGGTCAATTCAGGACGGCTTCATTGGTTGACCGACATCTCGTCGCTTCTGATTTCGATGTGTTTGCGGGACTTGTGCTGGCTATAGAGCCATTCTTCAATGCTGAAGGTTTCAATTCTCAGAGTTTGCAAAAGCTGCTGAATCAACTGATCACCGCGACCAACGACCTGCAATTCGCCCAAGGCTTGAATCCGTCGTGCCGATGCAGGCACCTCAAGTTTGGTCTCCATTGTTTCACGTAGGAGTCGGGGGTGAATACCCGGCGTTCAGTAGGCGGAATCGGTGGATTCCGTGGCCTGGCGTTTGCTGGAGGGTCATGGGCTATCACAGATGAGGTCGGCCTCGCAAGGGAAGGGTGCATACCGACACCGCAACGCGATCGGAGCGGCGACAGCCTGTCGCCGGCAGCGTGTCTGGAATGGATGCGGTGGAATACGACCAACTGTCACCTTCCCCCCTCATCATGGCACGGGATTGCAAATCGTCGCTGTGATCCCTCCGGGATCGGCTTCTGGTTTTGCGCGGTACCGGGGGTGTCGCTTCGCTCACGCCCCGGCTAATAGCTGGCATCCCTCCGGGATAAGTTCGTATGGAGCCTAAGCCGTATCCATGCAGCAGGATGGGTCGTCTCAGCAAGGGACGCATTCACAACAAAGGGGCCAAGGGGCAAAGAAGGAAGAGGCCGTTCGAAGCCTTCGTCCCTTTGTTGTTCATTCACGCCTTTGTCGGGCAGCTGGATCTTCTTCCGCAATGCCTTCGTCGTTCGCTCGTTATCCCGCACTGCGGGACGCCTCGCTCACTCCTCGGCCTGCGAAAGAATCTGCTGCGCCCCCACTTCCCTCCCTGCTGCATGGATACGGCTAAGATCCAGGCTATTGGATCGATAACTTCTCAACGGACTCAGGAACCGCATCCCTACCAACCTGCGCTTGCTCGGCAGACTGGACCGGAGGCAACCCATTTTGGCGCTGAAGGGGGTGAGCAATGCTTCAGCTTCCATCGATCATCCTTTCCTCCAGTATCCCGGCAAGCGATGACCATGAGCAATCGCGGCAACCACCACTCGTTCCCCGCGGATGAAATAGGCGACATGATAGGGGAATACAGGACAATTGACGCGTCGGTAGCCGCCCCGCCTCTCTCTCCACAGGTGCGGTTGCCGACGGATTGACTCGCAGACTTCCATGACTTCACAACGGAACCTCCATCCAAGTCCGGGTTCCTTGCCCTCATAGTATTCTGCCGCCGCGTACAATTCACCGGCTGCTTCCGGAAGAATTTCCAAGGTCATGGCCGGAGGCGCCGATCCAGTTCAGCGAATACCTCGGCACCAGGGGTGGCGGCCACACTTCCCGCATCGTGCGCCGCGATCCGGCGGCGGATCTCCACCTCCCAGGCAGCATCGATCTCCCCGGATTCGACCGGCTCGACACTGCTGAGGATCCGGTGGGCCAGCGTCAGGCGTTGGTCTGGTGGTAGCCGCACGGCGTCGGCTGCAATGGCTTCAATCGATGTGTTCATGTTTCCATCGTGGGCAATGTCCCCAGCTTGTCGAGACCAGTGATGGCCTTAGCCGTGTCGATGCAGGAGGATTGATCGAATCGCTCAATTAGAAGTAAAATTAGGGACGCAAGGTCGTCCGGCGAGATCCCAATCTGTCGGAAGATGGCGTGTAAAGTACCCCGATCAATCTCCCTGATTAGGTGGGACCTTAATCCCATCATCCTGCAGTGCGAGGACATAACCCTCGATGGCCTCACGGATGTTGATGATGGCAGCCTCGCGGGTCACCCCTTGAGAGATGCAACCCGGCAGACTGGGGCACTCCGCAACCCAGAAACCATTTTCACCGGAATAAATGATCGCTTGTCGCATTGAATCTATACTGCCAATGCCACGCTGAACCTGCAACCGATCATGTGCAGATGGAGTGGGCGCGAAAGGGAGGGCCTCGTAGTGGGAGGGGAAGCCCCACATTTCCCCGATTTCGCAGATGAAGAGGGGTTAGGGGACGGGGTTTTCTGAAGCTGGCTCATGGCTGGGATCCCCATGAGAGGTGGGGGCTTTGCGGCTGCAACCTCATCGGGGAGATGATGGAGTCCCTGTCCCACTCTATGCCCTCTGTGTGCTCTTTGGTGAATTGTCTCAGGCCGCATGGATTGGCGCTTCATCGGCGGCTGAAATGACCGGGGCTTTGGGGCGGTTTATTTCATCAAGGTCAAAAGAAGGCGGTAGAGGACTACCGCACTGTGCAGGACGCTTCGCGTTTATCTGGGTGGTCAGGCGATCTGGAGGATGCGTTGGTAGAAGGCGATGACGTCGTCGGGGTTGTCGGTGACCAGGAGGTTGTCGGTGATCCAGCGGGGTGCGCGGCCCGCATCGACCATGCGGATCATCTGGGATTGGAGGTCGCGCCAGTATAGGTCGGCGGTTTCGCGGCCGAACAGGACGATGGGTTCGCGGTTGAGCAAACCGAGTTTGATGTCGGTGAGGGTGAGCCCGATTTCTTCGAGGGTGCCCAGGCCGCCGATGCAGAAGAGGTGGAAGCGGCCGACTTCGAACCAGCGTTGGCGCATGTGCCGGGAGCCGCCCTGGAACATCTGATAGAAGCCGATACCGGGTTCGATGTTCTGGTCGGCATTCTCGAGGTAGTTGCTTCCGACCATGAGGTCGAGGGCGGCGCCCATGTCGGAGACGTGATGCATGACACCGCCGCCGCCGCCGGTGAGGAAGGCGAGGCTGCTGCCGAAGAGGTCCTTGAATCGGCCGAGAAGCCGGGCGAGCCGGTCCTGGTCGATGTCGTTGAGTTCCATGACGGAGCCGTACACGGCCATGATGAGGGAATCCTGGAAGGACTCGACCTTGTGTTCGGGGACGAAGAAGGAGCGGCGTTCCTTCTGGGTGAGGCGTGCGACGTGGTGGAGTTGGGGATTGGACCAGAAGATTTCGGTGCCGAAATCGACGAGGTCGCCCATGCGGACATGGTCGCGTTCGGAGAAGAAGGGGCCGCGTTCGGCGGAGGCCTGTCGGAAGACGAGGGCCTGTAGGGTGCCGGCGGCGGAGGATGCGAGCAGTTCGGCGTATTCGATGGTGTCGGGGAAGTATTCGGAGAAGAGGACGAAGGGTTTGTCGGAGGGAAGCCGGTCGCTGGAGGCGAGGTCGCGGGCGCGTTGGCGCATGGCTTCGGGGCTGCGATGGAGGGCATGACGCGGAGCGTGAAGGACGCAACGGGCGCCGTGCCGGCCCGAGCCGAGGGTCTCGGTGATCTGGGCGACATCGAAGGGACCGTCGCTGGCCTCGCACACGACGCGACCGGGGGTGTTGCCGGAGAGTCGGCGTGCGGTGGTGAACAGGGCTTCGATCTGTTCGAAGGAACGGAGTCCGCGTTGCTCGGTGGGGATGGATCCGACGGCGACGACGGTGCGGGTGGTGTAGTCGCGTTGATCGGCGCGATAGATGCGGGCGCGGGCGCGGGGATTGACGACGACGGAGCCGGTGTTGTTTTCGAACTCGAGGAAGACCTTGGAGAGCCGGGTTTCAACCGGATCCAGGATGCGTGCGGAGAGGTGGGCGGCGGATTCGCCGGCATCGGTGTCGAGGACCAGGAAGTGCCGGTGGAGGAACATCGAGCAGGAGGTGATGACTCCCTCGCCGGCCTGGAGGATCAGGGCATCGACACTGGTCCGGTACTGGAGCGTGTTGAGGAGTTCCTTGCCGTACTGGCGGTTGAGGATGGCGAAGAGTTGATCGCCATTGATGGGCGTGGGGAAATCGTAACGACAGAACTGCGGGGCGAAGTCGACGGTGCCATCGGCGAGGAGGGAGTAACCGCTGGGCAGGAGCAACTGACGTTGGACGAGGGCTTCATGGGCTTCGGTGGCGTCGCAGCGTTGGCGGGGATCACAGGCGATGAGGCGTCCAATGCCGACGCCGGGGACAAGGGCGGACTGGAGGATGGCATCGAGTTGGTAGCTGGGGATGATGGAACGTCCGGCGAGGAGGAGTTCGCATCGGTTGCCCTGGATGACGGGTGCGGAGAGGGGGGTGATGCTGATCCCGAGGCGACAGATGCGACTGCGGGCGGCGAAGACGGGGAGGCTGCCGTTCTCGAAATGGGGACGGACGGAATCGGGGATCTCGAAGTGGGCGCTGCAGGTGAAGCGGGACGGGGAATCGAACTGGATGGAGGAGATGGAGCCGTCCGGGGTGCAGGGGGTGAAGTAATGCATGGGGAAAGGGCGCGCGATGGAGTCGTTGGGGGAGACTGTCCTATCGGGCGAAGGGGGCAAGTCCTGGTGGGCCGCAAAGCGGGGACGGCGACCGAACGTCGCCGCTCCGGTCAGGGGGCGATTGATTGCTGGAGCTCGACGATGGGGGGCGGGTTGGGGAGGTTCTGAGGATGGTCTGGTTGCAGCACTACGATCCGCTGGGCATGCGTTGGTTGTCGACGGCCATGGCGGCGTTGCCGGTGCTGGTGTTGCTGGGGTTGGTGGCGATGGGTCATGTGCGGGCGTGGGTGGCGGCGTTGGCGGGACTGGGAGCGGCGTTGGCCGTGGCGATCTTCGGGTTCGGCATGCCGCTGCCGGCGGCGACGGGATCGGCCTTGTACGGGGCGGCGTACGGGGTGTTTCCGATCGGCTGGATCGTGATCAACGTGTTGTTCCTCCATTCGTTGACGGTGCAGTCGGGCCGGTTCAACGCCCTGCGCAGCCGGTTGTCGCAGCTCGCGCCGGATCCGCGGGTCCAGTTGATCCTGGTGGCCTATTCGTTCGGCGGATTCATCGAGGGCTCGGCCGGGTTCGGTGCGCCGGTGGCGATCACGGCAGCCATGTTGATGCAGTTGGGATTCGCCCCGGTACGGGCCTCGGTGATGGCCCTGATCGCGAACACGGCGCCGGTGGCGTTTGGTTCGGTGGGGATCCCGATCACGACACTGGCCCAGGTGACGGGGTTGGATGTGTTGGAACTGTCGCGGATGGCGGGGCGCCAACTGCCGCCGTTCTCGTTGATGATCCCATTCTGGATTGTGCTGGCCTATGGCGGTTGGAAGGCGTTGGGAGGGGTGTGGCCGGCGGCGTTGGCGGCGGGTGGCAGCTTTGCGCTGGTGCAATTTCTTGTGTCCAACTTCCACGGCCCGTGGCTCGTCGATACGGCTGCCGGGCTGGCATCGATCCTGAGTCTGGTCCTGCTGTTGCGCTGGTGGCGTCCGACGGATGGATGGGTGGCGCCGGGTGAAGAGGGAAAACCGGAGGTCGCCCCGACGACGACTGTGGTGGCGGGTACTGCGGCGGGCAAAGCGGCGGTGGTCGGTGCGGTGGAAGGTGAACGGGTGGGGACGCGGTCGGTGGGCAATCCGTGGATGCCGTGGCTGATCCTGGCGGGGGTGTTGTTTGTCTGGGGATTGCCGGTGGTGAAGAAGGGTTTTGACGCGATCTATGCGCCGGGGGTGCCGGTGGCGGGATTGCATGAACGGGTGATGCGGGTTGCGCCGGTGGTGGAAGGAGTGGGAACTCCGGAGAAGGCGGAGTTCCGTTTCAACGCCTTGTCGGCGACCGGCACGGGAATCCTGATCGCGGCGGTGTTGGCGGGGATGTCGATGGGATTTGGGCCGCGGGAGATGATCCGGGCGTATGGCAAGACAGCGCTGCGGGTGCGGGGATCGTTGGTGACAATTGCGGCGATGCTGGCGTTGGGGAACGTGACGAAGTTCTCGGGGGCGGATGCGACGTTGGGATTGGCGTTGGCCGGGACGGGTCCGATGTACCCGTTTTTCGGAACGTTGCTGGGTTGGCTGGGCGTGGCGCTGACGGGATCCGACACGGCATCGAACGTGTTGTTCGGCGGGTTGCAGAAGATCACGTCGCAACAACTCGGGTTGAATCCTTACCTGATGTGTGCGGCGAACAGCGTGGGTGGGGTGATGGGCAAGATGATCGATGCGCAGAGCATCGTGGTGGCGGGGGTGGCGACGGGGGTGCAGGGACGGGAAGGCCAGATCCTGCGGGCGGTGTTCTGGCACAGCGTGGCGTTGGCGTCCCTGGTGGGATTGCTGGTGACGGCAATGGCGATGGCGGAGGCACGATGATGGAGGGCGTCACGGGGATCGGTCCCTTGCCATGGGGACGACAGGTGGACATCGTGGCCGGACTGCTCATGGGATTCTGGCGACACTGGCTGATGTTGGGGTTTCTTGCCTTGCCGGCCGGGGTGTGGGGAGCGCCGGCGGTGTTGCAGGGCACGCCGCCACCGCCTGAATTGCCGCGGGAACTGCGGGCGGTATGGATCGCGAGCAAGGCCAACATCGATTGGCCATCGAAACCCGGCCTGACCATGGCGGCGGCGCAGGGGGAGTTGCGTGACTTGTTGGAAATGGCGCGTTCAACGGGCTTGAACGCCGTGGTGTTCCAGGTGCGACCCCAGGGCGATGCCTTGTATGAATCCACGCTGGAACCATGGTCGGAATATCTGACCGGACGTGAGGGACTGGCTCCCAGTCCGAAATGGGATCCGTTGGATTTCGTGGTGCGGGAGGGGCACGCGCGGGGGTTGGAGGTGCATGCGTGGATCAATCCGTTCCGGGCCAAGACGGGCACGACGAAGAGCCCGGTGTCACCGCGCAGCCTGGCGCGGCGTCGACCCGATCTGGTGGTGTCGTATGGAAACCAGACCTGGATGGATCCGGGCCTGCCGGAGGTTCGCGATCACGGGTTGCGCGTGGTGAGCGACCTGGTGAAGCGGTATGACATCGATGCGGTGCATTGTGATGACTATTTCTATCCATACCCGGTGAAGGACGGGGCCGGGCGCATCATTCCGTTTCCGGATGATGGGTCGTATAAGAAGCATGGCCGGGGAAAGGGTCGGTCGGATTGGCGTCGGTGGAATGTGGATGATTTCGTGCGGCGCGCTGGGGCGGCGGTGCATCGGGAAAAGCCGTGGGTCCAGTTCGGGATCAGTCCGTTCGGCATCTGGCGTCCCGGGGTGCCACCGGGGATCAAGGGCCTGGATGCCTATGAGACTTTGGCGGCGGATGCGCGGTTGTGGATGGCGGAAGGCTGGGTGGATTACCTGGTGCCCCAGCTGTATTGGAACATCAGTCAACGTGAGCAGAGCTTTCCCGTGCTGTTGCACTGGTGGGGTGGACAGAATCCGAAAGGCAGGAACCTATACGCCGGGATTGCCTCGGCACGGATCGGGACGGATCGGAATGCGGGCGAGATTGCGTCGCAGGTCCGGTTGACCCAGGAGTTCAAGGGGGCGGATGGAATGATGTTCTGGAACGGGAGCAGCCTGAAGAAGAACCGGGGCGGGGTGGTGGAAGTGTTGAGGTCGGGGCCGTTGGATGGACCGGCGGTGATTCCGGCGAGTCCGTGGTTGTGGACGAATGGACCGGTGCTGACGCGATTCGGGGTGAAGCCGGAGGGGAGGAACGAGTACGTGGCGAGCTGGGGAGTGAAGAACCCGGGCGAAGTCCGGCAATGGGCGGTGCAGGTGCGGCGCGGGGTGGTGTGGTCGCTGGAGGTGCTGCCTCCGGGCAAACGCGAGGCTCGCTTCAAGGTGTCGGCAGTGGCGCCGCCTCCGGCCGAAGTCCGACTGGTCCCCGTGGGACGCGCCGGCGCGCTGGGGGCGGCCGGATACTGGAGGCAACCGTGATGATCCGCCGGGTGTTGGTGATCAGTCTGGCGGGGATCGGCGATACGCTGATGGCGACGCCGGTACTGGCGGCGTTGCGCCGGGGTTATCCGTCGGCGGAGATCGATGTAGCGGTGATGTGGCCGGGCAGCGCGCAATTGTTGCGGGGGAATCCGTCGGTGGATCGGGTGCACCAATGCAACCTGTTGAAGGAGGGGAAAGCCAGGTCGCTGTTGTTCGTGCTGGGATTGCGCCGGCGTGGCTATGACCTGTCGATCACCTGTCATCCGCAGGGACGTCGGGTGTATCGATGGGTGACACGACTTATAGGAGCGCGCCGTCGGCTTTCGCATCGGTATGAGAACCAGTCGTGGTTGGACCGGTGGCTGGTGACGGATTCGTTGGATCAGGATTACGGCGTGGGTTGCGCGGAGAACAACCTGCGGTTGCTGGAAATGGTGGGATGCCCGGTCGAACCCGGTCCGTGGACCTATGGGTTATATCTGGATCCGGCGGAGATTGAATGGGCGGAGAACTGGGAACGCGAGGCGGGCCTGGCCGGAAAGCGTTGGGTGGGAATCCATGTGGGCTCAGGCGGGACGAAGAACCTGGCCTTGCGGCGCTGGCCCCTGGTTTCGTGGATGGAGTTGGTGCAGGGCTTGCAGGCGGCCCGACCGGATGTGCCGGTGGTGGCGTTCGGTGGTCCGGATGAACGGGAGGCGCATGAACGTTTGCAGAAACGGTTGCCATCTGGAGCGGTGCTGTTTCCTCCCACACCGGACCTGCGTCACGCCGCGGCGCTGGTGGGTCGGGCGACGGCATTCGTCAGTGTCGACACGGCCTTCATGCACCTTGCTGCGGCGCGATCTGTTCCGCATCAGTGTGTGATCCAGACCCCCACGTTGAATCCGCCGGTTTATCCGATGCGCCCGGACTGGACGTGGATCCCCAACCCGGCCGTGGGTGATCGCGCGCTGGAGTATTATCGGTACGACGGCAGACCGATCGCGGGTACGAACGCGGAGTTGGAACGGATCATGGATTCGGTGCGGCCGGGGACGGTATTGGATGCGGTGTTGGCGGGGATTTGAGTGGGGTTCACGCGGAGACGCAGTGAACGCGGAGAAGGGGAGGATTTCACGCAACGGCGCAACGCTCGCGACGTGTCCGGGGAAGGGGGTGGGAAGAACTCACACGAAGACACGAAGACACGAAGACACGAAGACACGAAGGCACGAAGGCACGAAGGAGTGATGGGTTGTTGTTGGGAGGTTGAATTGCTGGACGTTGCGGTCTTGGCGGGGTGGCGTGAGGAGATTGGGGATGAGGGGTTTGCACGGAGCCGCAGGGAACGCCGGGTGGGGCGGGCGGGTGATTGACGGGAGGGGTGTGAGTGGGCTGGGATGAATCTGGCCGGCGCGTAACCCGCGCGGGCAAATGGAGAATCATATCATGAAGATCAAAGCGTGGGTGGGTGTGTTGGCGTTGGCAGCGGTGACCCTGGTGGGTTGTTCCAAGAGCGATGTGGATACCTCAAAGGTGGAATCGAGCTTCTCGGATGCCGAGCCGGCCACGAAATCGACGATGGAACAGGTGGTGACGGCGGTTAAGGCGGGGGATTACGCGGGAGCGGTGGCGCCGCTCCAGACCCTGGCATCGAATGCGAAGCTCACCCCGGAGCAACAGCAGGCGGCGAAGGATCTGATGGTCCAGGTGCAGGAACAGGTGAAGGCGGCGGCGGTCAAGGCGGGTGAACAGGCCAAGGAAGCGATGGAAAACGCCGCGGACAGCACCGGGAAGGCGCTGGAAGACATCGGTGGCAAACTCCGGAAGTAGGAGGAGTTGAGAAGGGGTGGGCTCCGGATGGAGTCACCAGCGCACGACGCGCACGACGGTTCCCGCGGCGAGCGTGGTCTGGGGGGGGACATCCACCAGACCGTTGGCTTCGGCCAGGGACGACAGGATGTGGGAGGCCTGCGTCCCGGTGGACCGCACACTTCCGTCGGGGTCGAGTTGGACCCGGATGAAGTGGCGCCGGCGGTCGGGATTGGTGAGTGGGGTGGTGAGGATGCCGGGTTGGGTCGGGGCGGTGGTGTCGGTGGCACCGGCGAGTTGGCGCAAGGCAGGGAGTACCAGGAGTACGGTGGTGACGAACGCCGCCACCGGATTGCCCGGAAGCCCGAGCAGATAGGTGCGGTCGCGTCGTCCGCAGAAGAAGGGTTTCCCCGGCTTCATGGCGATGCGCCAGAAATCGAGGTCGAAGCCAATCGCGATGGCGGCTTCCTTGATGAGATCGTGATCCCCGACCGAAGCGCCCCCGACGGTCACGATGACCTGGGCGGAGGAAGCGGCGAGTTCGAGGGCGGCGCGGGTGGCATCGGGGTCGTCGGGGACATGGGATGAGTGGATGACCTGGGCGCCGGAGCCCGCGATCAGCCAGGAGAGGGGGCCGAGATTGGATTCGTGGATGCAGCCCGGGGGCAGGGGCTGTCCGGGGGGGCGGAGTTCGGATCCGCATCCGACCAGCGCCACGGTGGCCGGCGTGTGGACCGGGATGGAATCGAGACCGGCGGATTGGAGGAGGGCGAGGAGTTGGGGGGTGAGGAGTTGTCCGGCCCGGCCGATGCGGGTGCCGGATCGGATGTCTTCGCCGGCGAACCGGATGTTTTCCCAAGGCTTCACCGGGTCGAGGATGGCGACGGTGCCATTGGAATCGGTTTCGCAATCCTCCTGCATGATGACGGCATCGGCGCCGGGCGGGATGGGAGCGCCGGTGAAGATCCGGACGGCCTGGCCGGCCTGGAGCGCAGGTGGTGTGGGTTGACCGGCGGCGGATTCACCGGTGATCCGGAGGATGGCGGGGAGGGTAGAAGTGTCGGCGGCGCGGACGGCATAGCCATCGACTGCGGAATTGTCGAAGGGCGGGAGGGCGAGGGGACAGGTGAGGTCGGAGGCCAGGAAACGCGGGGTGGGGGCGGGGCGCGGTCCGCTGGGATTGAGGAGTGGGAACGGGACCGATGGGTTGGGTTTGAGACCGGCGAGGAGACGGGCCAGGGCTTCTTCGAGGGAGATCATGGGGGGAAGGGGCGGTGGGCCAGTGAGCGGGATGCAGAGGGCGGGGGTCAGGATTCGGCGCGGGGATCGAGGGCGTCGCGTAGGCCGTCGCCGAGATGGTGGAGGGCGAGGAGGAGGGTGGCGAGGAGGCCGGCGGGGAAGATGAGGAGCCACCAGCGGACGAGGAGCGGATTGAGTTGGCGTGCACCGTCCTCGATGAGGGTGCCGAGGGAGGCGTCGGGGGGGCGGATGCCGAGGCCGAGGAAGCTGAGGAAGGATTCGTAGAGGATGACGGAGGGGACGGTCAGGGTGGCGTAGACGATGACGACGCCGGTGACGTTGGGGAGGAGGTGGCGGGTGAGGATGTGGAGCGGACGGGCGCCGAGGATGCGGGAGGCGAGGATGAAGGGGCGGTGGCGGAGGGAGAGGACCTGGCCGCGGACGATGCGGGCCATGTTGAGCCAGGAGACGGCGCCGAGACAGGCGAAGAGGAGGAGGAGTCGGACGGAAGGAGCCAGACCGGGGGCGTGTTGCTGGATCCAACCGATGAGGGTGCCTTCGGTGAGGACGATCACCAGCATGACGAAGATGATGTTGGGCAGGGCGTAGAGGATGTCGACGCAACGCATCATGAAGGCGTCGGGACGTCCGCCGGCATAGGCGGCGACGAGTCCCCAGGCGACGCCGATGAGGACGGAGACGGCGGCGCCGGTGAGGCCGACGAGGAGGGAGATGCGGGTGCCGACGAGGGTGCGGGTAAGGAGATCGCGCCCATGGATGTCGGTGCCGAACCAGTACCGGGCGTTGGGCGGGGCGAAGGGAGAATCGGATCCGGCGTTGGGATCGTGGGGTGAGAGGACGGGTCCGACGAGGGTGGCGAGGAGGACAAGGGCGAGGGTGAACGCGGCGAGGGTGGCGGGTCGGTTGAGGAGGAACCGGCGCCAGGCGCGGCGGGCGGGGCTGGGTGCGGCATCAGGCATGGCGGACGCGGGGATCGAGCCAGCGATAGGCGAGGTCGGTGGCGAAGTTGAGGACGAGGAGCAGGGTGGAATAGACGATGACGAGACCGACCATGAGGGGGTAGTCGCGACTGAAGAAGCTGTTGATGAAGAAGGCGCCGGTGCCGGGGATCTGGAACACTTTCTCGATGACGAAGGAGCCGGTCATGAGGTCGGCGAGCATGGGTCCGCAGAAGGAGACGACGGGGAGGAGTGAAGGGCGGAGGGCGTGTCGGAGGAGGAGTTGGAATTCGCCGAGGCCCTTGGCACGTGCGGTGAGGATGAAGGGGGCGCGCAGGGTTTCTGAAAGGCCTTCACGGAGGAGTCGGGAGATGCGGGCGGCGAAGTACAGGCCGAGGGCGAAGGTGGGCAGGACGACCTGGGCGGGGGAACCCCAGAGGGCGACGGGGAACCATCCGAGACGAAGCCCGAAGATGAGGACCAGGAGGGGTGCGATGACGAAGGTGGGGACGCAGACGCCGAGGAGGACGAGGAAGCTTCCGGCCCAATCGGGCCAACGACCGCGATGGACGGCACCGAGGAAGCCGATGGGGATGCCGATGCCGAGGGCGGTGCCGAAGGCGAGACAACCGAGGGTGAGGGAGACGGGAAGGGCCTGGGCGAGGATGTCGTTGACGGAGTGGTGACGGTATTTGAAGGAGGGGCCGAGATCCCCGCGGGCGAGACCGGAGAGGAAGCGCAGGTATTGGCGCCAGAGCGGTTCATCCAGGTGATACTTGGCGAGGAGCGCGGCCTCGACCTCCTTGGACGCAGGGGCGCGTTCGCGGTCGAAGGGACCGCCCGGGGCGACGCGCAGGAGGAAGAAGGCGAGGGTGGCGACGATCCAGACCAGGACGGGGATGAAGAGGAGGCGTTTCATCGGCGGGCCGGTCGGGGTTCACGGGCCATGGACCAGAACGGATGTTCGTCGAGGAGATTGCCGTGGACACCGGAGACGCGGTTGGTGTCGAGGGCATAGAACCCGACATAGGAATAGAGCGGGATGATGGGGATGCCCTGGCGGAGAAGCCGGGTTTCGGCGGCGCGCAGGAGGTCGAAGCGGCGGGTGGGTTCGAGGGTGGAATTGGCCTCGTTCAGGAGTCGGTCGTAGTCGGGATCCTTCCAACCGGTCCGATTGTTGCCGCCGCTGGAGAGGAAGAGATCGAGGAAGGTGTTGGGATCGTTGTAATCGCCGATCCACGAACTGCGCATGAGGTCGTAGTCGAGCTTCGACATGTTGTTGAGGTAGGACTTCCATTCGAGCGGCCGGAGTTCGATGCGGACGCCGAGGGTGTCGCGGAGGGTCTGCTGGAATTCGACGGCGATGTTTTCGTGGAGCTTGGTTTCTGCGTTGAAGGAGTACTCCAGCACGGGGAAACCGCGGCCGCCTGGAAACCCGGCATCGGCGAGCAGTTGACGGGCGCGGTCGACATCCGGTTCGAGACCGATGGGCGGCTGATAACCGCCGGTGCCGGCCGGGACGAGATGGGTGATGGGGCGTTCACCCATGCGGGTGATGCGCGAGACGATGCGGTCGCGTTGGACGACGCGGGCGAAGGCTTCGCGGACCCGGGGATCATCCAGGGGTTTTCGCGTGCAATTCAGCCGGATGAAGTAGGAGCCGAGGTAGTCGTACCGATGGAAATCGGGACGACGCGAGAGGGCGTCGGCGAGTTCGGTGGGGAACATGTCCTTGTCGATGACGAAATCGACGTCGCCGGACAGGTAGAGGTTGAGGGCGGTGTGGGCGGAATCGCCGGCGAGGACATCGATGGTGGTGGAGCGGACGTTGGAGGCGTCCCAGTAGTGGGGGTTGCGACGGAGCCGGATCCGGTCGTTGACGCGCCAGGATTCGAGGGTGTAGGGGCCGCTGCAAGGGAGCGGGGTGGAACGGATCCAGTGGTCACCGTGCTGTTCGATGGCGGTGCGGGGGACGACGGCGAAGACGCGGGAGGCGAGGAGTTCGAGGAAGAAGGGGGTTGGATTGACGAGTTGGACGACGACGGTGCGGGGGTCGGGGGCGGAGACACCGAGACGGGTGAGGTCGCGTTCGGTGCCGGTGCAGATGGCTTCACCATTGACGACATAGAAGTACTGGCTGGCGTAGTCGGCGGCGGTGCGGGGATCGATGGCGCGTTGCCAGGACCAGACGACATCGGCGGAGGTGATGGGAGTGCCGGTGGACCAGGCGGCGTTGGAACGGATGGTGAAGGTGTAGGTGCGACCGTCCGGACTGATCTGCCAACGTTCCGCGAGCCCGGGAATGGCGAGGCTGGTGACGGGATCGAATCGGGTCAGGCCTTCGAACAGGGCGGAACCGATCCGGCCATCGGCCTGACCGGTGAGGAGGTGGGGATCGATGGTTTCCGGCTCACGCCCGTTGTGGAGTACCAGGTCGGCCGGTGGGAGGGGGCGACAGGCGGAGAGGAGGAGCAGGATGGGGAGGAAACCGAGGAGGAGGAGGGGAGAAGAAAAGAAAAAAGCCCCGGGTCGTTGGACCGGGGCTGGCGGGATGGGCGCCGGGAGGCGCATGGGAAGAGGAAGGGGATCAGGGCGCCGGAAGGGTGGCGGGAACGGTGCTGGTAGCGCTCACGGGAGCGAGCGGGGAGGGGGTGGAAAGGCCGGGCAACGCGGCGGGAGCGGCGGCGGCGGGAGCCTGGGTGACGAGTTCCTTCACGCGGTTGGGCCGGGACTTGACCATCTGGGCAGTCAACACGGTGATGATGAGGCAGAGCAGGAGGAAAGCGGTGGCGGCCCAACGGGTGAGCTGGGTGAGGGCGGTGCCGGAGCCGGCGCCGAAGATGGCGGCGGTGGATTCGGCGCCGAAGGCGGCGGTGATGCCGGCTTCCTTCTTGGGCAATTGAACGAGGATGAGGAGGCCCAGGAAGAGGGCCACGACCACAAGGATCAGGGACAGGAGATTGATGGTGAGTTGCATGGCGGAAAGGGAAGCGAGCGGTGGGGAGGACGTATCAGATCGGACTCGGATCGGGCTCAGATCGAATTGCGGATGATGTCGAGGAAGCTCTTCACCTCCAGGGACGCGCCACCGACCAGGGCGCCGTCGACGTCGGGTTGGCCCATGAGCTCGCGGGCATTCGCCGGCTTGACCGAGCCGCCGTACTGGATGCGGACGCGGCGGGCGACGGATTCGCCGTGCATTTCAGCGAGGATGCGGCGGATGAAGGCGTGTACTTCCTGAGCCTGGGCGGAGGTGGCGGTCTTGCCGGTGCCGATGNNCGATGGCCCAGACGGGTTCGTAGGCCAGGATGGTGGACTCGACCTGTTCAGGGGTGAGGCCGGCGAGGGAGCCGCGGACCTGGGTGCCGACGACCTGTTCAGTGATGCCGGCTTCGCGTTCGTTGAGGGTTTCGCCGACGCAGACGATGGGGATGAGATTGGCGGCGTGGGCGGCGACGGCCTTGCGGGAGACGAGGGCGTCGGATTCCTGCTGGAACTGGCGGCGTTCGCTGTGACCCAGGATGACGAAGCGCACGGCGAGGTCGCGAAGGTGACCGGGAGCAATCTCACCGGTGAAGGCGCCGTACCCGTTCTCCCCCATGTTCTGGGCACCGAGCCGGATGGACGAATCCAGGATGGCCTTGGAAACGGCGTCGAGCGAGGTGAAGGCAGGACAGACGACGACATCGACTTCCTTGACCGCGGCGAGGTCGCGTTTGAGTTCGGTCACGAAGTCCACCGACTCGGCAACGGTCTTATTGCACTTCCAGTTGCCTGCGATGATGAGTTTCCGGTCTTTTTCCATGCGAAACAGAGCGCGCAGCCTACCGATGGGCCGGGAGGCGTCAAAGGCCATTTTCGGGCGGGGAAAAGTCGTGGGTGCCGGGGAGCAGGGTGGGAAGGGTTCACGCGAAGACACGAAGGATTGGTGGGGAGTTGTCGGCAACAGGCCCACGGGAAGATGACTCCGCGCCTCAGCGTCGCTGCGGGAGTCATTTCCTGATGTTGGACGGGGATGGGTTTCACGCGAAGCCGCAAGGGACACGGAGGACGGAAGGGGCGGGAAGGGTTTCACGCAACGGCGC
>DITU01000131.1 GCA_002422905.1 Verrucomicrobia bacterium UBA6176 | reverse complement strand
GGCCTGGGTGGCCGGTGGTTGCGCAGGCTTGATCTCTGGCCTTGTTTGCAAGGCCGTCTTGCTGTGACGCCGGTCAACCTACCGTCACGACGAGCCGGGTTCCGTCACCCCAATCCCCCCGATTGCCAGTTGTCCACCGACCCGATAACGTCGCGCCCATGTCGGAAATCGCCGCTTATGTGAACCACGGGGCCGCCCAGATCACGCCTGCCACCCTCGAGAAGGTCCTGCGCAACCTGCCCCTCTGGAAGGTCGAGTTCGCCCAGATCAACGCCCCCCTCTTCCCCCACCTCATCGATCAACTCGAATTCCTCGCCGATGTCGTCGAGGACGTCGCCGAGGGCGCCTACAAGGATCTCCCTTACGCCGCCCTCGCCGCCGGCGTCTTCGCCCTCATGTACGCCCACAAGAAGACGGATCTCATCCCCGACAACGTCGGCCCCCTCGGTCACGCGGATGATTCCAGCGTCGCCCGCGCCGTACTCATCCTCCACGAGAAGGCCTACGCCGCCTATGCCGACGCCAATGGCGTCGACTTCGACCACATCACTTCCAATCCCTGATCCGCTCGCCGACCCGCCACGGGCCGCCGCTTGCCCGACCTACTCCTGCGCACCGGCCAGGCGCGGATCGTCCAGGTCCAGCCGATACAGGATCTGGTTGTAGTCGTGGCGGGGCGTGGCCACGGCACTCGCCGAAAAATCCCGCGTATAGGTTCCCTCGAAGAACAACATCGGGGATCCAGCCGGTGCGAAGTCGAGATGGATGCAGGGATTGTAAAAGGTGTGACTCCGATGCGTCAGCACCTTCACCGCCGGTCCCCACGGCCCCAACGGTGACTTCGCCTCGGCATACCAGAGTTCACCCAGCGGCGACGGCTTCCCGCCCTTCTGCAGGAACACAGTCACCCAGCGGGCCCGCCACGGATGCCATCCCATCCCGCCGCTGTGGACTCCGTCATGGAGCTTCACCTCCGACCCACCGTCGGCATCCTTCAAGACCGTTGGCGCGTTGAGCACCTCCCACGACGCCGGATCCTGCCACGCTTCAAAGGTCGCCGGGCATTTCAATGTCGGGAACGGATTCGCAAACAACATCCAGCGTTTCCCCCCTTCATCCGTCCAGGGAACCCCATGGCCACGCGGCAAGGGCGGCGGTTTCAACGCCCTCTCCGACTTCACCCACATCACCTTCAACCGCTCGAACCGTTTCCCTTCCTCATCCCACACCGCCAACCCCCACTCATATTCCTCCAGCACCCCCCGCACCTTCATATAACTGCACACCAACCGCTCCCGCCCATCGCGATCCGGCAAACTCACCATCGCCGTCGCCCACGTTGGTCCTTCCCCGGGCATCGGAGTGATCCCCCGCAAACGCCCATTGGCGTCCCGGTAGAACTCGAACGACATCCGCAACGGCGGCTCCAACCGTTCCAACGGTTGCACCGCCGTCACCGCACCCAGGCTGTCAAAAATCCCCAGCGGATAACCCGGCAACGTGGTGTCGCCCCACAACCAATGGCGTCGCCCCCCATGCACCACCGTCTGCACGCTGTCACAGCCAAAGACACCGCTCTCTTCCCAATCCAGGTCCCGACCCGTCTTCTGGCTCTCCGCAAAGATCCCCGCCCCCGTCAACCGTCCCATCCGCCGCGCCACCATCGTCCGCTCCACCTCCACCCGCAGTGTGCCACCCGATTCCGGACGCAATCGCACCCCCCGATACCCGAAGGCGTCCGGCGCCACTCCGTAGCCATCCGCTGCCACGTGAAAGAAGGTCTCGCGCCCCAGCAACTCCGGTTGGTCCACCGCCACCACCCCGGCGTTGTCACTGATGAACCGGACATGATGCGTCGTGGTCAGTTCCACCAACGGCACCGGCCACCCCGTCCCCTTCTCCACCACCTCGATCCGACACGGTTCCACCGCCCCGATCCCCATCGGCAAAACCCACATCACCCCGACCAAGAGCCAGTGCCTCCGACGCATTTCAGGACGGATCCTGTCCCAATCCAACCTTCACTGGCCACGATAGATTCCTGTCGAACCCACCGCGGCCAACGCGTTTGCCTCAAACCCTCTCCCGGAACGGGACTCCGCGGCTCAACCCCTCCATCTGCGGAATCGGCGAAATCCGCGGCTGAGCCATGCAGTTGGATGATGGGAAATGACCCCCGCGGAGACGTCGACCCGCACGAGGCCGGACTGGGAGTCGGGAACGAATGCCTGAAGCTCGGTTTCGAGGAAGGAGAAGGGCGCGGACCAATCAACCTGGAAAAGGCAGTTTGATCCGCAGATTGCGCAGATGACGCAGATGATCAGGAGCTTGGATTGGGCATGCCATTCACCTGCAAGGTGACGTCTTCGCCGGGCTTGGGTGCCGTCATCTCTGCCCGTCTATCTGCGCCATCAGCGCCATCTGCGCCATCTGCGGATAGATGAACTGGCGATTCCAGGATCAATGTCAAACCGGCTACTCCGGATGCTGCGCCAGCCAGTTGGTCATGGCCTTCTCCCATGCCCCCCAATTCTCTCCGTGATCGGTTTTGAACAGGTGCCCCAACAACTGCCGCGCCTCGTCCTGAAGCGGATGCTTCTCCATCCGGGCCAATTCCAACAGGGCTGGCATCTTCACCGCATTCTTCTGCTTCAAGGTCGTCGTCATCCACACACTGTGGATCTGGGCATGCCAACCCGGATCCATCAGCAGGCGTCGCACCAACACAAACGAGTCGTCATCCACATGACGCATCACCGCATGCGCAATCTTGCGCTGACCCTCCCGTTCCTCCCCACGGATCATCAACAGCAACCCCTGCACCTTCTCCACCTGGGAGATCGCCGCATTGGTCACCACCGCCATCCGCTGCGACAACACCAACTGGGCATTCGTCCGAACCAACTCCACCACCGCCGGCGACAACGGTCCCGGCTCAGCCCGGACCGCCGTGGCCTCGCCCGCAGCCATCACCCGCGACAGCATCAACGCCAGTCCCAGACACAGCCCGGACACCCGTCCCAGATCCATCCAATTGGTATTCATCGTTCTAGTCCAAAACATTCAACTCAACGGGAGCTGCGAAGCTTGCGGCGTGCCATCCAAAGCACCGAAACAAGACCCACACCCATCAACGCCACCGCCTCCGGCTCCGGCACCACACGGAATCGCACGTTCAACAAATCTGACGGCGTATGGATCGGACCTCCGCCCAGCCCGTTGACCGAGGTGTCCACCACCTGGAATGCCACGATATAATCCCCGGCGAGATCCGCCGAGAAACGCCGCCCATGCAGATGTCCATAGGGATCCCCACCCACCGTGCCGGCGCTGGGATTGTCCTCCCCACCACTCAACGGAAAAAGAGCCGATGTCTGTCCCACACCCATGGAGGTGATTGGCAAGGCCGCACCACCATCCCAAAATGAGAACTCTCCCCCGTCCGGACCGGCCACCACCGTGTATCTGAATTCCAGGAACGATCCCAATGCCGAGGCACTTCCAGACGGCCCCCCGTTGGCCACTGTCGCCGGCAATGCCGTCAGGCTGGGTCCACTGTTGTAATGTCCCGCATACGTACCGGTATGGGAGTACAGCATATTGCCCACATAGCCCGAGGACTCCACGAACAGCGCACCGTTGATCCACGCCAGTTGTGACCCCTGTTCGGTACCCTTCGCCCCGGCATTCATATGCCCGTGCTGGGCCTGCAAACCCACGGTCGCCAGCAATCCCAGCAACAATCCCATCCAGCCTCTGATTCCCTTCATTGCAATCCTCATGATCAAGCCTTCATCTTGCCCTGCGTTGTTTGTTCACCAACAAAACCATCACTGCGCTTCCTCCCGGATCCGGTAGAACCGCATCGAATTCGTTGCTCCGGGATCTTCCGCCCAGTGCATGTCGCTGTGCCCACCCACCACAATCAACTCCAACGGCTTCCACTCCCCGGGAGGCATCGTGTCCGTCGCTTCCAGATGGTAGTTCTTGAATCCCCTTGCCCCGAACCAGACCGCCATCACCCCGTTGGTCATCCGCATCTGGCTGATCTGTAGGCCCGCCTGGAAATAGAAGTAGTTCGTGTCCGACGGCGAATGGATTGGCCCGCCACCGGGCCCGAAATTGCTCGTGTCGATCAACTGCACGCCCACGGTGTAGAGTCCGGATCTGTTGGCGGTGAACCGGCGTCCGTGGATGTGTCCGAACGGATCATATTCCGGGAAGGTGATCCCTTCACTCAGGTTGAACTGGTTCGTCCCATTCATCTCCCCGCTGCGTACCGCAAACTGCTTCCGCGTCTCCGTCCCTTCTTCGTTCTCCTGCCAGAAGCCGATCTCGCCACCGGCAGGGCCCTGCACCGAACGGATGACCATCTCGATATGGCTGCCAGGCTCCGCCGCAAAGGAAGTCGGCCCGCCGGTCCAGGGACTGGACGGAAGGGAGATGAACGAGGCGCTGGTCTGATACAGGGAAGGATAGAGGGGATCATCATCCTCCATATAGATGCAGGCCGGATTGATCCCGCCATACGAATTGATGTCGTAGAGGAAGCCATTCGAGAACAGCAACTTCGACCCCACCACCCCGCTCTCCGCTCCCGCAGCGATATGGATGTGCTGGGCGTGGCAACAGCCCACCAGGGCGAGCCCGCCCAGCAACATCCCAACGACCTTGTTTCCCCTGATCATATCCCTCAATCCATCAACCTTGTTCAGTTCCCGCCGTGGCAGTCGAGGTCACGAGACTCTGTTTCCTGTTCATATCCTTCGCCCTTTCCCCCGTTGTTCAGGGCAACTCACCGCGAAGCCGGAAGAACTGCTGCGACAACACCGACGCATTGGTCAGGCTCAGTGTGGTCAGATTCGTCCCATAGGGCGCCGACTCAAACGGACCAGCCACCGGCATCCATTGGCCCGTGACCAGATCCTCACGCGCCTCAACCAACAGATTGGTCAATCCACCCTGCTTGAGAACCAGGGTGGCCACGTTGTTGGTGATCGAGATCCTGTTGATGAAGGTCTCGATCGTGGTGACGAAACGGAGGGTCAACGGCTCGGACGGCGCATGGATCGGCGCCTCCGACGTCGGATGATTCTTGGAGGTATCATGCAGGCGGAAGCCCACCAGGTATTCGCCCTTCTTGTTCACCGTGAAACGGCGGGCGCGGATCGCTCCATAGGCATCGCCATCCGGCAAACCCGCACCCAGTTCGATCTGGCTGACATCGAACTTGTTCTTCTTCGGATTGGGGGTTTCCCCGACCGGGAACATGAAGGTGGGAACCAGGGAACCCTGTTCCCAGAAGGACAGCACCCCGCCTTCAGGACCGGCCACGGACAGTACCTCGCAGATAGCGAAGGAGCCGATGGCAGCAGATCCCTCGTTGGTCTTGGAAGACAACGCATGGAACTGGAGGTTGGTCGACAGGTAGAGGCCGTTGGTCAGGGTCAGGTTGGTGACCACCGTCCAGACCAATGGCTGGGCAAAGCCCGATTCCGCCGAAACCACCGATGCATTGGCAAAGGTGAGCTTGGCGCCCGGGGCGGTTCCCTCGGCGCCGGAATAGACCGGGACCACCTGGGCGTTTGCAAGGAGCGCTCCCGAACAGGCGGTGAGCACGGACAGGAGGATCTGAGTATGGGCTTTCATGAAGTGATGAACGCGATTTTCTGTGAAGTGTTGTCGAACAAAGGATCTTGAGTGCGGACTGATACTGCGAAATCAGGGTCTTCCGGTCGGACGTATGAACATGGATCCAGCCTCCATCAGGCGGGGCGATACCCGCGTCCATCGGAGCGATTCCACATGGGCATCCAGATAGAGATAGTTTGCCGCCTGCGCATGCCGCAGCACATCCACCTGGGTCTGGAAACTCTTCGGGGAATACGCACCCTCGGTGCTCCCCGGATCAAACGAACTGCGGTAATCGGCAAAATGAAAGTGGTCCTGACCCACGATGTCTCCCATGAGTTCCCCCATCCACATGGACTCCGAGGGACTGGGAATGCTGGTCCGACGCGAGAAGTCGAGGGACGGTGCTCCGGCGGGATTGGCGGTCAGGAAATCGTTCACGGCGTAACTGAAGGGTCGCGGCTTTTCCAAGGGGCACCGCAGGATGTTGGTGCCGGTGATCCTCGACAGGGAATAGATCCACGAAGGCAGATTGTGTTGGTTGCCTGGCAACCGTTCCGAGTTCTCGTCGGAATACATCTGTGTCGCGATTCCCAGTTGTCGGAACTGGCTCAGGCATTTGATCGACTGCGCCTTGGCCTTCGCCTTGCCCAGTGCGGGCAGAAGCATTCCAGCCAGGATTGCGATGATGGCGATCACCACAAGAAGTTCGATCAGGGTAAACCCGTCCCGGGACATTGATTTGTTGGATTCCACTCTTTCTTCCGTTAGCGGCCGGGCCAAACAGTGGCCCGGCCGCACACACGGTTCATTTTCTATCGGTTACATCCAGGCGACCTTCTTCATGACTTGGTCACCCAGAATCACCTTCTTCGCGACGCTCGGAACTCCCTTCGAGTCGATGGCGAACAACATATAGTATCCACCCAGGGCCGTGCCCGGAAGCACCGGCGCCGTGACGCGCAACAGGCCGTCACCGGTCTTGGTGAACGGAACCTTCACCCGGCGCAGGTCCGTGTTGAGACTGTGGGACATGGATCCCGTCCGGATCATGACCACCTCGGCAATGTCAGCCGTGGATTCCACACCGACGTTGAAGTCAACGCCGTAGTCGACCTGGAACGGGGACATGGTGATGACCGGCCGGACCGAGTCACCCCCGTCTTCCGCAAACAGGTAGGGCGGGCTGTAGAACTGCGCGCAGTTCACACCCAGGTCGGGATCACCCTCGGGTGCGAAGGCGTCACCGGCACGAACGATGCCGTTCCGGTTCTGCCCACCCATGAACACCCGGCCGTCCGGGAACAATTGCACGATGCCATGCTCGTCACGCGGGACATAGGTCTTGTCCATCTGCGTGATCTCGCCCGTGGCGGGATCGAAGATCTGGACGTGCAAGCTCCACGATTCAATGCCGGGCAGCGTGCCACCGTTGCCGCCCATGATCATGATCTTGCCGTCCGGCAAGGGAGTCGCGTAGTTCTGACGGGCGCGCTGATACAACTTGCCCGGCAGGACACTCCATTTGGGCATCGCCAGCGGAGGAGCACCCGGCGCACGGACTTTGCTCAGCGGCGTCAGGTCGAGGACTTCGGCAATATCCGTTGCGCCACCCGTCTGGGTCGAGTTCACGCCGCCGAAGTGATAGAGCTTGTGGGAAACCACATTCCCCTCTTCGTCCAACTCCATGAGGTTCGAATTCGCGGAGAATGGCGAATGGCTGACCGTCGACTTGTCGACATAACGGATGTGTTTGCCGGCGCGGATCTGGGGTTCATCCCGATCCGGATCCGCCATGGCTCCCTGGATGTCCACCAGCCAGGTCTTGGTGAAATTCCGGTCAACCGACGGCGCCTTCTCCCCACCAATCTCGGCGAGGTTCTCAAACAGATCGCCATCCAGGACCACCACGCCCCAGTTGGTTTCGCTGCCACCCGTCTGGACCAACAGTCCATTGGGATACCAGGCGCTGTGATAGAGACGGCAGTTCTCCAGCGTCACCACCGTGTCCGTCTTGCCGTCATAAACCTCCGGGACCGGTTGAACGATCTTGGAGCTCAGGAAGGCCTGGTCGCCACCACTCGCCAGATAGCCTGCCAATTTCCAGTTGGCCGGAATGGTATGGCTCGGGCTGTTGAAGAAGTTGGTCAATGCCGTGCTCGTCGGGCTCGGATTGTTCTGGTTCGGACCAAAGGACTCATCCCGGTCCCATCCGGCATAGACGAAGGCCATGTTGCCCGGAACCGAGATCGATACCGGATACCATCGCGCATAACGCATGTCGGCCGGCATCCGATTCGGATGGGTCACCGTTCCATTCGGACCCATCAAACGGATCCGGGGATAGGTCTTGGAGTAGCTGTCCATCTCCAACGCATGCGGATTGCAGTCGTTGGTGACCGAGTTTCCGATCGGGAAATAGATGTCCCGTTCACGCCGACCCAGGTCGATCTGTGACTGGTACCACTTCTCGCTATAGGGATCTTCCGGGTCCGCACCGAACTGGACGCGCATGCAGGAAACCGGCCGTTCAATCCAGGTCTCTGAATCCGGGTCGAACACCTGGATCCGGTACAGCCCGTTCTGGCTGTTCATGTCGTGGCCGCCGGGGAAGATGGAACGTCCATCCTCCAACGTGGAGAATCCGGGGCAGTACATGTCATAGTGCAGGCCGCGCGAATGCCCCATGTTCTTCCACGAGGCAAAGTTCGTCTCGCCATCGCTGTTGTTCAGCAACGCGGGACTGACCTTCGGATTGTTGAAGACAATGTTGAAGGCGTCCGGATGCGCCGTGTCCCAGACCTGCGCAATCTCGATGTTCTGGTCCACCTTGATGCGGTTCGGGACCGACTGGCTGACGTCATGGATGATGGTATAACCACCGTAACACAGCTGCTGGAACGTCCGTCGGAATGCCGAGTTGAACTGGTTGGTCCGGTTGCTGAACGCGGTCAATCCAGTCACCGGATCCGGTGTCGAGATCAGGAAGTTGACGATGTCCGGGTTGACCACTTCGTCCGCCCGATAGGCCGCATGCCGATGGAACATCAGCAGCTTCGGCATATGATCGTCGGCGTTGGTCTTCCAGGTGATCGAATTGTGCACGCTCATGGCATGCATGACGATCAATGGGCCCACCTTGCCGTGGGCCGCAGGATTGGTCCGCGTGTTCGGCGCAAACGTGGTGCTGCCCGGCGGAATCACCGACAGATCATCGTCGTCATGAGCCATGGCTGCTCCACCCACCACGGCCGCCACGAGCAGTACTGCGGCGCCTTTGTTGGACCGTAACCGGTGTCGTAGGCCCTCTTCTGGATTGATTGTCTTCATTGGTCTGAGATTTCGAATCGTGCCTTTCGTGGCTTCGATGAATTGCTGCGTTGTATCCCTTCCGCCTGAAGCCCGCCGTATGCCATGTCCCCGGTTCGCGTCATTTGGCACCGGGGGTCAACCATCATGCTTTTGTTGATCTCCACGAATCCTGATCATAAGCAGAACTTTTCTGCCCGGTTATCACGGTCGTCGGTGGATCTCGCTTGATCTGGATGCATCACAGCCACTTGGCACGGGGTGCCTGGACCGGACATCAAGGATCCCCACGACGCACCGCCGCCCTTGACTGCGCATATTTATACACTTGGCGCAGTTCCCCTCAGGGATTCCCGGATTGGGGTCGGGCCGCCTCCCGGTTCGGATACCGAGCGGCGATGTTCGGTCGCCGTCCCGACACAGCATTCCCAACCTCGCACCCCTCCGCCGCGCCTCATCAACCGTGGTGAAGGCTCGGTTCTTATCCGGCCCTCGCCCCGGGTCGGCAACCTGGCCCCTGTCGCCAATCCATTCCTACCGTTCGGATTCCCCCGGTTTGGCATTGGCCCCAGCGGCCGGATACGCCTGCAACAGGTATTCCACCAGCGAATCCACCTGGGCTGGTTCCAATGGTCCCCCCGCCTCCTTCCCGAAAGCGGGCATCAACGTTCCCTCGCGCCCGTGCAAGACCATGTCCCGCCAATAAGCTGCATCCTTGGGCCGGTTGAGCGCCGCCAGATCGGGGACCATTTCCGCCCGATGCTCCGCGAGATGGCAGATCGCACAGGCCTTGGTGAACAGATCCTTCCCGTGTCGTCCGATGGCCGGGAGTGCATGGCACGCTGCGCAACCGCCCTTGAAAACCACCTGTCGATCCTTGCGCGCCGCCTCCATGTCCATCTTGCGCGGGGAGACATTGAAGGGAGCCGGGGTGACGGGGATCTTTGCGCGGACCAGGAGTTGCTGGATTCCCTGGCTGGTTTCGACCGCGACCACCTTGGTCACGGTTCCGAACCGGCCCACGATGTTCATCCGGACATGGATGGTTCCGGATTCACCCGGAGCGAACACCCAGGGTTTGGAGGGAAGTTCAGCGACGGTGCACTCGCAGGAACTCTCGGTCCCCAGGATCGAGGCTGTCTGATCCGAGACATTGGTGAGACCGAAGGCGAAGGTCACAAAGCGGCCCATCGGTTCGGCCTTGGCCTCCTGCACCGTGCTGCTCCAATGAAAGGATCCATTGCGGACCGGACCCGAACCGGATGGTGGAGGGGCATCTTCGGCGCCAACGCGCCCGAGGACAACGATCAGGAGAAGCCAGCGAAGGAAGCCGGCCAGCAAGGTGGACTGGTGCATGAAAGGAGGGAAGGGGTCGCCGAACCCGCGCGATCTGGTTGAGCGTCGAACAACGGCGGGACCCGACGCATCACCCCGATGCACGTAGCAGGCCAATCGCTCAGACAATCTCGAAGTCCGCCATCATTCCCAGATCTTCGTGTTCCAGGTTGTGGCAGTGCATCAGGTAGCGACCGGTATAACCGCTGAACCGGGCCATCACCGTAATCTCCCCATTCACCGGCGCCACGAACGTATCTTTCCATCCATGCCACGCAGGGTCCTGGGGGATTCCATTGATGTTGATCACCTGGAACTGGACAAGGTGGATGTGAACGGGATGCGGATGATTGGTTGGATTGGTGAAACGCCAGCGTTCAACGGCTCCGTGCTGGACGGTGGCAATGGGTGGCGCCGCCATGTCATAGACCTTGCCGTTGATCACCCAGAACACCTCGCCATGGATCGTCCGACGATTCAGCTCGAACTGGCGTATCGGGGCCTGGGAGTCCACCGGCAGATTTTCCCACGACGACAGGCAATCCGGCACCGTCGAGTCATCCACCGCTGCTTCCATCACATCGAATCGCATCAACGCCGACGTCGATCCCGTGCAACCGGCACAGTTGCGGAGCACCACCTTGCTTCCCACCGGTTCAGCCGAGAAATCAATGACCACATCCGCCCGCTCAGAAGGCGACAGATGAATCACCTTCTTCTCGACCGGTCCCGGCAGGAGACCACCGTCGGTGCCGATCTGGATCAATGGCCGGCCCGAGCTCAATTGCAGTTCATAGATCCGGGCATTGGATCCGTTGATGATCCGGAACCGATACTTGCGCGCCTTTACCGGCAGATGGGGTTGGACCACGCCATTCACCAACAAGAGATCCCCGAACACTCCGGCCTCGCGGCTCGCATGATCCAGCGAGTACACCAACTGGCCGCTGCCCGTGACCACGCGATCCTGGATCAACAAGGGGATGTCGAACTCACCCCGGGGCAGGTTCAACAGCTGTTCTTCCGGATCTTCAATCAGGTAGGCCCCGGCCAACCCGTGATAGACCCGGCGTCCGGTATGGCCATGGGAATGATCATGATAAAACAGCGACATCGCCCGCTGTGAGTTGGGATAGTGATAGTCCCTGAACCCACCCTGGCTGATGAACTCGCGCGGATGTCCGTCATGTTCCGGAGCCACGTGTCCTCCGTGCAGGTGAACCGCCGGCAAGCCTCCGGGCATGCCATGCACCGGGTCCGGCAGGTCGACCACCGGCAACCGGTTGATCTGCCGCACCACCATCGGTTGCCCCTTCACCGCCCTCAGCGTCGGTCCGGGATAGATCCCGTTGAACCCCCAGATCACCGTCCGCGGAAGATCCCGATGAAGCCGGGTCAATCCCGCTTTCATGACCAGGGTGTGATGCGCCGTCTTGCCGTGCATCACCGGGACCGAATCCCGGGGAATCGGCAGGCGATCCACAAAGGGTTCCAGCACCGGGCTCGCCTCGGAGGCTGCGCCGGGTTCATGTGCTGCCAGACGAAGCGGAGGTGCAGCCATCCAACCTGCGGCACCCAGGGCTCCGGCCTTGAGCCAGTCGCGACGATTCATGAAAGACATGCTCGAAAGGGTTCAGGGCAACGAAGGGAACAGGTTTGCGGTGGGTACGGTCGCCTGCGGCAGACTGGGACTGGACCATCGAAGCGCAGCCTGTGCGCCCGAGGGATCCGCGACATAATCGATGCGGATCGAAGTGGGTTGACCCGCCACCAGCGACACCCATCCCCGACGGGCTTTTGAGAAGGAACACGGCGTCCAATCGTCCACCAGCAACTCCCCATTCACCCACAACTTGACCTGTCCCTGGGCTTGCACCTCGAATTCGTGTCGCTCGGTATTCACCCCCACCACATAGCCTTCCCAGCGCGCTGCAAAGGCATCCGCCGTGATCCTTCGATGCGGCCTTTCCCTGCCCCAGTTGAATTGGATCAGGGCGTTCGTCGCCATCGCCAGAGGATCTCCTGCTCCCACCTGATTCCAATAGGAAGCCTTGAGCCCGGTCCCCACCGCCACCACCGGTTGAAGCGTCCGGAATGTCGTTGGCGTCGAATAGCCACTCCATAGTCCGCGCCCATCCCGATGCCGCACCTGCCAGCTATAAGTGGTGAAGTCTGCCAAGACTCCAGCCGGCACCGCCCTCTGCACCCGCCCCACCGAATCGTCACCACTGTCGAACACCACCTGCTGGTCATCCGCACGTCGCACCACCCACTGGCTCGCCGTGTGAAAATCGCCGGTGTCCGGATCCGAAAATGCCCCGCTCACCAGGACCACCGTCAACGCCTGGTCCACCCCACCATTCAGCGGAGCCACATTCAACGGCGTCACCGGAGCCCGGTTCGCCGTCGCCGCCGATACCACGATCACGCCGGCCATCCCCGATCCTCCAGGCGAACCATGAAGGCCGCAGTAATACGGATAGGTGCCGGGTTCAGTGAACGTGAAGCTGAAGGTCGCCCCCACCGGCATCGTGTCCCAGATCAGGTTCGAATCGAAGATCTCGTTGTCCGACGTCACCGTGTGTTCCGGCGACGTCGCCACCCAGTCCACCCGGTCCCCCACCTCGACTGCCAGGCGGTCCGGAATGAAATAGCCTTCACCGACTTCCACTTCATGGACCGCCGCAAGCACTCCTGCCCCGAGCCAGGCCGCCGCAAATCCGAGTGCACAACGCATCCACCTTCCTCCCATGCCCTTCATCTGCGTACTCATTCGACAATCGCCCTGTAAAATCGAAGGTCCGGCATCGGAAACAGCAGGTCCGGGATCCGGACCCACCCGTCAAACACCGGCCAGGTCGCCTGCTCCGTCCATCGCTTCAGATCCTCCGAACTCTCCAGGCGCACCTTGCGACCCGGAGTTGCACGGACCAACAACGGGATCAATTCCGGATCATCCGGATCCGTCTCGGCAAACTCGACCGCCCCAACCTTCTCCTCCACGGAGAACCCCAGACGCGCCGTTCCCACCAATCCCCGCGCATCCTCTCCACTCACCATCCAGGTATACTCCCCCTCAGGAATCCCCGATTCGGTCCAAGGCGCATCCCCCTCCACCGTTGCCATCCGCAAAAACCCAGGTGCCCCCACCAACATCGACTTCAATCCTCCCACCGTTCCCGCTCCCCCCACCGTCATCACCACCGACGTCATCCCCTGTCCACCGCCCAGGAGATGCGTCGACCCATCCAGAGGCGACGTGAGCCCGATCACCGGCGCAGCCCCATTCTCCAGTCTTACCTGCGCAGTTCCAATCGCCGGCCCCGTCCCGTCACCCCATACCCCATCCACCGCGATATGATAAGTTGTCCCGGCAACATGCGGGAAAGTCACCTGGCTGAACGGGCCGGACCCGATGTCGTCATTGCTCCCCAAGGACTTCAAACCGGCCAATCCCGTCCCGGTATAGATGCCCAGGACCGTGTCAAAATCACTGCCTCGGGTCGTCACTGTTGCCACCCCCGTGTCCGGCGCCTGCCATCGCCACCAGATCGTCCGCCCACCCTGATTCCAGGCCAGCTTCGGTTCCCCAGGCTCCAGGGTCGCCAACCCATTCATCCCGGTGACGGATTCTCCCCGGATGACGGGAAGGGCATCCGCCCAATCGTCGTTCACCGGTCGTACCACCTCGGGAACCACATCAAAACTGACGTCCCCCGTTTCCACCCCGCCCACACGTCGCGCCGACAAAAAGTATTTCCCCGGCAGCAGTCCATTGAATCCAGTCGGTGTCCCGGC
>DITU01000033.1 GCA_002422905.1 Verrucomicrobia bacterium UBA6176 | reverse complement strand
GGTTCCCAATCGCCCCTAAGCGGGATCGAAAACCGGACGAACTGCTTGGTGCCATTGCCCGGGATACGGTCCAGAACGGCCTTGAAGAGCTTGGTCTTGAGGGTATGCCGAGCGCCGGCCGCCTTGAGTGCGTTGATGGGCAGGGCTTCGTCCTCCTTGCGGATCACAAACCGCCCGACTTCCTCATAGACCTGGCCGCTGACCAACGTGCACCACAGGGTGAGTTCCCGGTGACCGCCCCCCGGCGCTTCGAAGGTCCGCACCTCGAACGGCAAGGTGTCATTGCCAAACTCGATGAAGACCTTGTCGGGATGATTCACCGCCACGGGCTTCCATCCGGCTCCGACCCAGCAGACATCGGGACTGTGGCTGACCACGGCCAATTGCTTTGGATTGCCGGCGTCCCAGGTGCCGACAAAGGCGGTGACCTTGCGACCACTGGGCGTGCTGAACTGGCCGTTGAAGAGATTGGTGGTGGCGAGCAGCTCAGTGGCTTCCCGAGAGATGACCTCGGGAGTGAAGGTCCATCCCGGGATGTCGGTGGTGGGATGGAACTCATAACTGACCGGGAACTCTTTGGGGGCGACGTGATACCAGGCCCATGCCCCACCGGTGGCGAGAAGGAACAGTCCGCAGAGCACCGAGGAAATGATCGCTGGTGATGGGATGGGACGAAGCTGCCGTTTCATGGGGAGATTTCGCAGAGGGAGGGGAAGGGCTGGCCGCAGATTTCGCAGATTTCGCAGATGAGGGTCGAACGTAGGAAGGTGCCGCGGAGGGAATTCGGGGGGATTCCCAACCCCGAAGGGGTTTTACAAACGTAGCCCGGGGTGCGAAGCGACCCCGGGTTAAATATCATTTAGATTATTCAACCCCGGAGGGGTTGCACATACCTGCGATCCATAATCGATTCGCACGGGGCACTTGCAGGGGATGCAGATTGTTCAACCCCTTCGGGGTTGGTTCTCCTTCGTGATCGGTTACCCGGGGTGCGCTTCGCGACCCCGGGCCAGGGTTTGTTCAACCCCTTCGGGGTATGGGGATGAGGCCGTCCACTTCGGGCGGCCCGGATATCAAGCGGACCGCGACCGGGCGTGGGCATCGATACGCACCATGATCCAGGAGAGGACTGCGACGCCGGTTGCGGTGAAAAGGAGGACGGTCCATCCGGCGGAATCATGGACGGCATTGAGGGCGTCGGATCCACCGCGATGCGCCGCGAGCGAGAGGAAGAGTGAACGACCCCAGTTGCCGATGACGGCGAGCAGGATGCCGGCGACGAACAGGAAGGTTTTGCTCCCCCATCGCTTCAGGGTGAGGTCGCCGATGAAAAGGGCAGCCATCAGGGTCGATTGAAGGCTTCTGATACCGCTGCACGCCTCATCGACCCCGACGAGGGTGTTGGGGAGCTGGATGACACTGCCACGGCGGATGGCGGGGATACCCATGGCCTGGAGGGACTCCACATTGAGGACCGCCACCAGTTCCTGCAGTCCAAGCAGGATGGGGTTCCATAGGATTTTGGGAATCGGAACGGCAACGAAGAAGAAGAGGAGGGGAAATCGGAAATGCCGGGCCAGATTCGTGCCGCCAATCCCGACCAAGTGCGCCGCAATGAAGGATGCGCATCCAAGGCTCAACAGCAGCGCCTGACCCGAGGCCCGGCTGAGTCCGATGCGATATAGTTCACCCATGAGGACGAAACCGAATCCCGCTGCGCCAAGCCCGAGAATGAGCCAGAGGGGTCGGGGCCCCGGGGTGGTGGGTCGGGTGGGCCAACGTTCCCAGACCAGGAAGCCGGTGAGCAACACCACCACCCAACCGAAGCGATATTCCACCAGGCTGGCCCAGAGATGGGACAGATCCCGGATCCACCACACCACCACAAGGGCGCCGGGCAACCACAACAACAAGGTGCGTAGATCAGGTTTTGTGTTCATGGACAATATTCCGCCTCTTCGAGCACCGGGTCCGATCTCCACCCCGGAGGGGTTCTACAATCGTAGCCCGGGGTGCGAAGCGACCCCGGGACCAAGGCCAGGAATGCTCCAGCCAACCCCGAAGGGGTTGAACAAACTGCACGGGCCAAAATCAATTCGCGCGGCTGGTTTTCGCGATTCATGTTTCCCCGCCCAAAACCAGAAGGTCAACCAATCATGTCCTCGACATTCCTAAGTCTTCACTACCATATCGTCTTCGGCACCAAACATCGCGAGAAACATATAGTCAGCGCATGGCGACCCCAGTTGCATGCCTATGTTGCCGGCATTCTCCGGAACCTGGATGGAAACCCCTTCATTGTGGGTGGGGTGGAAGACCACATCCACATCCTCACCGAACTCCGCGCGGTTCATCCGTTGTCGGACGTTGTCAGGGAGGTCAAACGTTCCTCATGCCGCTGGGTACATGACGAAGTCGGGCTCCCATGCTTCGCCTGGCAATCCGGTTACGCCGCATTCTCCGTCAGTCCCGGATCACGCGATCCAGTCCATCGCTACATCCTCAATCAGGAAGAGCATCATCGAACCCGTACCTTTCGGGAGGAACTTGTCGAGATTCTTGCCAAGGCAGGAATTGATTACGACCCCAGATACCTGGAGTGAGTAGGACCTTTTGGGGCTCGGGTTCCCTCTCAAAACCACGGAGGGGTGCGCATGGCGGGCTGTTCCACCCCGGAGGGGTTGCACATTCCGCGTAGGGCGTCCCCAGCGTTGGTGCAGATTGTTCAACCCCTTCGGGGTTGGTTTATTTCTGGCCGTTCACCCGGGGTGCGCTTCGCGACCCCGGGCTACATTCTGTTGAACCCCTTCGGGGTATGAGGAAGGGACCGTTTGTATCCGCCTTCGAGGGTTGCAAACGGGCCTCTCGTATCCGCTTTCGAGGATTCCGGTCGGGTTGTTCCGACCCCGGAGGGGTCCCACAATCGTAGCCCGGGGTGCGAAGCGACCCCGGGTCAGGCGTCATTTGGATTCTTCAACCCTGAAGGGGTTGTACATGCCTGCAAGATCATCTCGGCAAACTCGCGCACTACCCCTTCGCCACCCTTCCTGAGACATCGGGTGCGCACCACGCCAAGGATTGCCGGCTCGGCATCGGCCGGGCATGCCGACCAGCCGGCTCGACGCAATACCTCCAGGTCATTGATGTCATCACCGATATAGGCGATCTCGTCCCAATCCAATCCCAGGCGCATCCGCAACTCGTCGACCACGGCCAGCTTGTCCTTCACGCCCTGGAACAGGTGATCCAGTTTCAGCTTCGCCGCCCGCCGCTCAACGATCCGTGTATTCTCAGAGGTCACGATGCCGACCTGGATGCCCGCCTTCTTCAGCAGGGCCAGACCCATGCCATCGCGGGTGTTGAACTTCTTCAATTCGTCACCCGACTCCGAGTAATACATCCCGGCATCGGTCAACACTCCGTCCACATCGGTCAACAGCAGGCGGATCGGACGCAGGCCCGTCTCCGCGCGGCGCTCCCGCAACAAGCCTTCAATGATCCGCCAATCGGACGGTTCATCCAGTTCCAGATAGGATTCATCAGCCATGGGACAGGCCACCATGCGTCCATGCAACCGGCTGCCGGTCTTCAACAACAGGTCGCGGGTGGAGATATAGAAGGCTCCATTCTCCACATGATCGCCGGCAAAATCCTGCCGGCGCGGTCTGCGTTGCGGATCATAGTTCACCGGAGTGGCATCGCCCTCACCGGTGACTGTCCAGCGGAACCGCTTCTGGGGCACCACCGACACCAGGCTGTCCGCCAGACGCGCCCGGAGGATC
>DITU01000037.1 GCA_002422905.1 Verrucomicrobia bacterium UBA6176 | reverse complement strand
TAGATGTGCTCCGCTTACCGCTTACAAAGCTCTTCAGTGCTTCGGACCTCAACAGCTTCCTCGACAACAACAGCGAAACTGAGTTCTTCATCCATCTCCTCCCTTCCAGCACCGACTATGAGGTGACCACTCGGATCCTGATCCCGGATCACACCAGCCTGGCGGACCTGAAGATCAGCATTACGGGTGAAGGTGATCACCCGGAAGAAACCAGACTGGTCAACAAGACGGCACTTGGCACAGGGGGCTACGAGAATCCTGACTATATCATTGCCCTCAACCGCTCTCGGCCGGGTGCCAGCAGCGAAGATGCGCCAATCACTGCACTCCAATTGGTGGTGGAAAACCTGCTGTGAGCGAAAAGAATCGTGCGTTGGCGATCAGCCCCGACGGGACCTATGTCGCCGGATATGCCACCCGGACCCAGTCCAGTCCTTCCGTGGAGGAACAACAACCGGTGTTCTGGAACGAGGGCACATTCGACTTCCTCTTCACCGATACCGGTATGGACGCCAACCAGGGAGGAGAGGCGCTGGCAGTCAACAACTCCGGCGAAATCGTCGGCTATCGGGTGCTTCGAAATGATGCCGATACGGACGATATCCCGAGAGCCTTCCGGAGTCGGGCTGATGGCACGACTGTGGTCCCAACTGATTTCCTCATCCCACCCCTACAGGCAGGTTCGGTAAACGATGATGATGTTCCATCGATGGCGAAATTTGTGACGCCGCGGGTTGGAAGTAGCAGCGGCTTTTCGGGTGGATGGGCGACACTAGATCCCCTTGGTTTGCCTCTTCACAAGCCTACTATTTGGTGGCGGCGAATCGGCAATGATTCGGAGGACGCTGGGAAATGGGTTCCAATCGTTCAAACCGAAGGGGTGGTGAATGGATCCAGTGACGGGGAGGAGTTGTTCGGTTCCGTTGCTAGTTTTGGAGGCACCAATCCGAAAGCTTGGAGATGGCCCGACGGGTGGACTTTAGGTCACGGTTTTGATGACAAGTTTTTGACCCATGGGTTCTCCTAGGCAATGGCAAGAAGTCTGGAAGTCGCCGCGCATTCCTGCTGGTCCGACAATTTGAAGTCGAATGAAGATCGAACCCATTTCTTGTATGAAAATGATACCTTTTTTAATCGGAGCCTGGATTCTTACCCTTCCATGCCTTGCACAAATCTATGAGACCCCTTGGTCCCAACTGATCACGACCAAGGTTGAGGGCAAAGTTGATATTCACTTTCGGGTTCTTGTTCACCGTTTCGAAGGTGATTCCGAAGTCTCCTATTTTCCTATGACGTACCTGACGGTGGATGGACAAGATAGCACAGGAGCATTGCTCCAACCTTCGCCCGACGAAATCCAGTTCCTGCCTGGCCAGCATATCAATGGAACTGCCCAACCCTACCTTGCTTCCCCGAATCCCCCTGGTCGTCTCGCCAGGCTGGTGGCATATAATTGGCGATTGGTATTTCCTGGAAACCGCATCTTTGCGGAACCTGTTTCTGATCCCTTCACCAATAAGACCGAGGTCCTGATCGGTTTTTCCCGCGACTACCAGGGACAGCCTCACTATGGCTGGATCCGATTGCAGCGGGAGGTCACACGCATCGAGGATTTCATCGGACCCGATTATGAGTTTCCAAACTATTCCTTCCTGCCGGTGGGCGTGGCCGAGCATCCGGTGCCCGGCCTGCCCATCCGGGCGGGTTTCCCCCCGGAATTGCCGCCCATCGACAGCGAAGTGATCGATGGCGGATCGGAGCCTTCGATGCTCCGCGTCCGTTGGCCTGAGGGAATGCAGGGTGTGCGCTTGGAGCAGGCCACGGAGTTGGCAGATCCGACCGTCTGGGTTGCAGTCCCGGATGTGCAGGGCAACGAGGCAATGTTCCTTCTGCCGGACGAAGGCCAACTTTATTTCCGGCTGAATCATGTTCCCTGATCGCTCCAATGGAATCAGCCGCGCGCCGCGCCTTCGCGCCTTCACGCTGATCGAACTCCTGGTGGTGATCGCCATCATCGGGATTCTCGCCTCGCTCCTGTTGCCGGCCATGGGCCGGGCGCGCGACGCAGCGCATCGGGTGGTGTGCCTGAGCAATGTCAAACAACTGACTCTCGGGTGGCTGCTATACGAACAGGATACCGGAATGCTCGCTCCGACCGCTGGCGGTCCTTGGTGTGGGGACCCGACCAACCCCGGTTGGACCGGCGGCTGGATGGGCTAGAGCGGGCCTCCTGATTGGGCGCAGATGCGCACCAACACCGACATGCTCATGTCGCCGGGTTCGGGGAAGATCGGCCCCTATGTCGGTGCCTCCGGCGTCTATCGATGTCCCGGGGACCGCAGCGGGATGGTCAAGGGGACTCAACAGGCGCCTTTCCGCGTCCGAAGCTACACCATGAACGCCGCCATTGGCGTCCGCTCCACCCGCGATCCGGAAGAGGTGCTGAGCTTCTACAAGGCTTCCGACTTCCGATCCCTCGCCCCCGGCAATGTCTATGTCTTCCTGGAGGAACATCCGCTGACTCTGGACGACGGTCGATTCGATCTGATGTGGCCGGCGTCGGTGGGATCAGAAATATGGTCGGGATATCCGGCGACGCGTCATGGCAAGGCGGGGCCACTTGGATTTGCGGACGGGCATGTGGAGATCCGGAAATGGGTGGAGCCATCGACGATTCCAGATCCTGACGAGTTGAGACGGAGCTGGCAGCATCTGGTGCCAGGCAGCCGGGATTTCCGATGGCTGTATGAACGCACGCGGGCGTATGGGTTTAACGGTCCGATCTAGTTTCGGTCCCCCGTAGCCGTCGAGGTCACGAGGCTCCATCCAATCCCCTCCACCCTCCCCCAAACCACACCCAAGTCAGAGTCTCCTCACGTCGCCCTCCACACCCTCTTCCTCCGGTAGCAGTCGACGTCAGGAGACTCCATCCACCCCCTCACTCCGCCATCTCCGCCAACAACCGCGCAGTCCATCGCGCCGATCCGGCATCCAGATGCCGTCCGTCCGTGTACACCGGCAACCAGCCGCGCCGGAACCATTCCCGGGCCACATCCAGGCGGCGCACCCCGAATTCCTTCACCAACATTTCCGGCAGATCCGCTCCCCGCCGCTCCCCGGGCATCGTCGTCTCGCCCATCGGCAGATCCACCAGCACCACCCGGATCCCCTTTCCCCGCAATTCCCCCATCACCCCGCGCCATCGCGCCAGGATCTCCGGATCCACCGGCGCCGCGTCCCAGGCAGGTCCGGGCACCAGCGACGCCGCTGCGTTGGTCTGCGGGGGGCCACCCGATCCCTCCGATCCACGACGCCGCTTGATCGCATTGTACAACACGCTCGACGGCCGGTGGGACGCCCGGAACAGGGGGATCTCCCGCGCCAACTTCATCCCCACCGATTCCATCCCGTCCACCAACACCTGATCATTGGCCTTCCACGGTCGCGCCATCAGATACGTCTCGATGAACACCACCTCCGGCAAGTCCGGTCGACGTGACAACGCCTCGATCCCCACCAGCGGAATCGATCCATCCAGCCCCAGCGTCACGAAATCCTCCAGGCTCGTCCCATCAAAGAACTCCGGCTGCAACCGTCCGCTCAGGGATGAACCGATCAACACATGACGGGGTGCCGCGGGTCGCAGCAGGTATTCCTCCAACCGGATCCGGTTCGCCGTGTAATTGGATTCCCCAAAGTCGGCCTTCCAACCCCTCACGCGCACCAACCCCTGCCAACCTGCACACAGCACCGCCGTCAACAGCAGGATCCTCAACGCATCACGTGTGGAAGGGCGCAACATGGTCAGAACTGGAAGTAGATGAAGTCGCCGGGCGTCCCGCTGTTGGCCAGCAACAGGAACAACAACACCGCATACACCGCCGTCTCCAGCCATCGGCCACGAACCGGCCCCAACCGGTTCCGCCAACCCGCCGTCGCACCCCATCCATGATGCAACACCACCGGCAGGCCAAAGAGCGCGATGACAAACAGGTATTGTGGCAATGCCCCACCCGGATTGGTGAACAGACAACGGAGATACGTCCCCACATGCCGGATGTCCGGCAACTGGAACAACAACCACAACAACGACACCACATGGAATGTCACCACCACCCCCAACCCCCGACGCCACCACGTCAGCTTCGCCGGATCCTTCCTTCCAATCCCGGTGAACCGTTCCAACGCCAGCATCACCCCATGCGCCGTTCCCCACACCGCATAACTCCACGCCGCCCCATGCCACAACCCGCCCAGGAACATCACCAGGAACAGGTTCACATAAGTCCGACCTTCACTGATCCGACTTCCCCCCAGCGGTATGTAGAGATATTCGCGCAGCCAACTCGACAACGACAGATGCCAGCGCCGCCAGAACTCCGTCACGCTCGCCGCCAGGTACGGATGCGCGAAATTGATCGGCAACACGTACCCGAACAACCGCGCCAGACCCTGCGCGATCAGCGAATACCCCGCAAAATCCGCAAAAATCTGGAACGAGAATCCGTACAGCAACATCCACAGGTTCAACCGCGGCAGCTCCATGAACTGCGGATACGTCAACACCGCCGTCGCCTCCTTCAGGTTGTCCGCCACCACCATCTTCAAGAAGAACCCCAGGATCAGGTTTCGTACCGCGCCCGACCAATCGATCGTCCCCAGGCGTTTGGGTCCGATCTGATGAAAGAATTCGCCAGCCTTCACGATCGGTCCGGCGATCAATTGGGGGAAGAACGCCTTGAAGAACCACACCCGCGCATGGAACCACACCCGCTCCTGCGGACCGCGCGGTGGAAGCAATCCCGGGAAACCCGCGGGCCCCACCCGCCACGCTTCCACCACCAGGCTGATTCCCTGGAATGTATAGAACGAGATCCCGATCGGCAGCGGCACCTCACCCACCCAACGCGTCGCCGCCCCCTGCCACATCTCCGGCACCAACGTCCGCACCAGCAACCCGGCGTACTTGAAGAATCCCAATGCCCCCAGGTTGAAGCCCATCGCCAGCCACAACACCCGACGCCGATCCGATTCAGCCGCTCCCGGCGTCATCAACTTCAATGCCGCCGTCGAGTTCACCACCGTCGACACCAGCAACAACGTCACCAGCCACGGAGTGTGCCAACCGTAAAAGACGAAGCTGCCCAGGATCAGCACCCCGACCTGCCACGCCGAGCGACGGCCCGCGTAATGCAACGCGAACACCACCCCCAGAAACACGGCAAACGTCCAACTATTGAATAACATGCTGACCCCAAGGCCGCCCCGTTGCTATCCGACCCTTCCACCCCACCGCAAGGATACGCTTCCCGGATGACCCATCGGTGGCGCTTCCCAAATGCGCCGGCCCACTCCCCATCATTGAACACCTTTGACCCGATCCATAAATATGGGTAACTGCTTGATGTGAAAACGACTCTCGATTTGCCCGACGAACTGTTTCGGCAGGTCAAGTCCACCGCCGCCAGTCGGGGCATCCTCATGAAGCAATTCATCACGGAAGCCCTCATCGAAAAGCTTGCCACACCTCACCCGGCTCCCATTCCCAAGCCTTGGATGAAGTTCGCCGGATGCATGGCGAACGATCCCGAAATGAGGGCCGAACTCCATCGCATCACCGGGATCGTCGAAGCGGAATTCGGAAAGGTTGATCCCGAGGATTGGAAATGATCCTGGATACCAACGCACTTTCAGCCTGGTGGGACAACGAGCCGGCCTTGATTGAAATTCTGGCCGACTGCTCCCGTGTCTTCGTACGCACTCCCGCCCTGGCTGAGATCCGGTATGGCATTCTCCAATCCCGTAAACGCGAAGAAATGGAGCGATGGATGACCCAGGCCCTCGCATCCACCACGATTCTGCCCATCGAAGACCAAACCACCTTTCACTACGCAACGCTGCGCCTGCATCTCAAGAGGGCCGGCACACCCATTCCCATGAACGATCTCTGGATCGCTGCCATCGCGCTCCAGCACCGTCTCCCCATTGTTTCCCGCGACTCCCACTTCGATCATGTGCCGGAGCTTCAACGGATTTCGTGGTAGCCGGCAGAAGCTTGACCCAACTCGGATCGATCCAACCAGATCGCTTCCCGCGGATTCCCATTTGATGGCTGGCTCCGCCGCCCCGCTTCTTCCTACCCTTCGCCCACCATGTTCTCTCACGTCGTCATCTTCTGGACCGATCCCGCCATCCCCGACGCCGCCGACCGGCTGCTAGCCGGTTGTCACGAATACCTCGAAGACATCCCCGGCCTCATCCATTACCACGCCGGCAAGATGGTCGGGTCCCATCGCCCCGTCGTGGAGCAGTCGTATCAGATCGCCCTCAACCTGGTGTTCCCGGACCAGGCCGCCCAGGACGCCTACCAGATCCATCCGCGCCACGTGGAGTTCGTCGAAAAGGTCTTCAAGAAGACCTGCATCAAGGTCGTGATCTACGACTTCGCCTGATCAGATCGGACACCGGGCCGGCACCCGTCCGGCACCGATGTCCCCCCCGCCGGATCAGTCACTTCGCCCACACCCCCAGGCCCGCCTCGCGCGCCTGCCGTTCGGCCAAACGCAACGCGTATTGCTCCCGGATCGGCAGGGCGCGGCAGGCCGCTTCATCCACCTTCACCCAACCCTTCCCCACCCAGCCCAGCAACAGGCTGTTGGTCCCGTCCACAAACGCGAAGCCCAGCCCCGTCCGCGTCGACGAATTCGTCACCGTCACCGCCAGTTCCAACCGGTTGCCGACCACGCTGTTGGACAACGCCTCCCGCAGGTCCAGCGCCAGTCGACGCCCCTCCGCACCTTTGGCCCAGGCATTGGTGTCCGCCCCCACCAACCCCACGTTCCACGCCAGACCCGCGTCCGTCCGGATCTGGAAATTGACGTTCCCCAGCATCCGCACCCCCGTGCCCGGCATCCGCGGCAACGGCTCCGGCGCGGACCAGTTCGACCCCTTCCACAACGCCAGGTAATCCAACAACGGTTTCGCCCGCTCACGATGCGACCACACCACCCACGCCGCCGCCAGCCAACACGCCAGCACGACACCCCGCATCAGTCGGTTCAGGAAATGGAACATGTCAGCGGTCCCCTCCCCCGAAGCCACTCTCGGTTCCGACGCCCTGCGAATGTCCCGACCTCAACGCATCGTTCACCTGATCCCGTGCGTGCGGTCCCGGATCAATCCCATGGCGGGTCAGGATCTCATGGGCGCGCACGCACAGGGTCACATTGCTGAAACGCCAGACCTCCTTCGCAAACACCTTTTCCAACCACGTTCCCGGCTTGGCCAGACCCATCCCCAGATGAAACGCCGCCGGCAGGTCCGGATGCCGCACCCCCTCGAAGAACGCCACCACCAAGGCCAACCGCCTCAACCCGCGTCCCGCCGCCCAACCCGCCAATCCCATCAACCGGTTCCGATCCACCGCACCGTCCCCATCCTCCGACAGATCCCCCACCCGCCCGGCCACCGCGCCGCTCAACACCGGAGCCCAGCACAGCGCCGCCAACATCCCGACCCCGATCGCCACCCCCATCCAGATCGCACTGTCCACATCGGCCGAAGTTCCCCCACCCGTCGGACTGGAAGCCACCCCCAGCAACCAGATGAACAGTCCCGTCAGGATCCAGCGCGCCAGGCTCAACATGCCCGGTTCCTCCCCTCCGCCACGAATTGCATGCGGGAAGGCTATCCGCTCCCTCCACGTTTGTCTTCCTCCCGTTCCCGCGGTAGCCAATGGCCGTGCCCCGCGAATCCATCGCCGCCCGCCGCGAACGTACCCTGCGCATCATCGATGCCCTCCGCGTCACCTACCCCGATGCCCATTGCGAACTCGACTTCACCAATCCCCTCGAACTCCTCATCGCCACCATCCTTTCCGCCCAGTGCACCGACCGACAGGTCAACATCGTCACCGCCGGCCTCTTCAGGAAATACCGCACCGCCGCCGACTATGCCCAGGCTCCACTCGAACAGCTTTCCGAGGACATCCGGCGCATCGGTCTGTTCCGCAACAAGGCCCGCAACATCCAATCCTGCTGCCGCCAACTCCTCGACCTCCACCAGGGCGAAGTCCCGCAGAACCTCGAAGCCCTCGTCGCCCTCGACGGCGTCGGTCGCAAGACCGCCAATGTCGTTCTCGGCAGTGCCTTTCAGATCACCTCCGGAATCGTGGTCGACACCCACGTCCAACGCCTCGCCGCCCGACTCGCCCTCAGCCGCGCCTCGAACGCCGTGGCCATTGAACAGGATCTGATCCAACTCGTGCCCCGATCCGATTGGATCCTCTTCAGTCATTGGATCATCTGGCATGGCCGACGCCGCTGTGGCGCCCGAAAGCCCGATTGCGCCCAGTGCGAAATCTCCTCCCTCTGCCCCGGTCGCAACCCATCCCCCTGACCTCCCCCGCGGAACGACGAGCGCCGTTCGCCGTCCTCCATCCCCCCATTTTCGTGTCCTTTCGTG
>DITU01000055.1 GCA_002422905.1 Verrucomicrobia bacterium UBA6176 | reverse complement strand
GGCCGAATGATCGTCATCGAGATGAACCCCCGGGTGAGCCGCAGCTCCGCCCTCGCCTCCAAGGCCACCGGATTCCCCATCGCCAAGATCGCCGCCAAACTCGCCGTCGGTTATCTCCTCGACGAGATCCGCAACGACATCACCCGCGAAACCCCGGCCTCCTTCGAACCCACCATCGATTACGTCGTCACCAAGGTTCCCCGGTTCGCCTTCGAAAAATTCCCGCAGGCCGATCCCACCCTCACCACCCAGATGAAGTCCGTCGGTGAAGCCATGGCCATCGGGCGTACCTTCAAGGAAAGCCTCCAGAAATGTCTCCGCTCCCTCGAAATCGGCCGGAGCGGTCTCGGTGGCGATGGCAAACCGTGGCGGATCGGGACCGAACTCTACGGCGACTGCGATCTCCTCCCCCGCGATGTGATCGTCCGGAAACTCTCCGTGCCCAACGCCGAACGCGTGTTCTTCATCCGACACGCCTTCCGGGCCGGGTTCAGTGTCGATGACATCTTCCAACTCACCCGCATCGATCCCTGGTTCCTGACCCAGATGCGCGAGATCGTCGACATGGAGCAGGAACTGGCCAACAGCGTCGCCTGATCCTGCCCGGCCCGTCGGGCTTCCTTTCCCATGCCCGATGTCCAGTTGACCGAGGCGTTCTTCCAGAAGGCCGCCGGCTGGGAAGCAGTCCAGCACGCCCGGCTGCTCCTCGCCTCCGGCAAGGTCCTCTCCTCCAACTGGACCCCCCCCCTGCTCAAGGGTGTCGTCCAGGCCGGTGACAACTCCTACCGCGCCCATCTCGTCATCCGATCCCAACTCGAAGTCGACAACCACTGCACCTGTCGTCAGGCCCGCGAATCCGGCACCATCTGTCCCCACGTCGTCGCAGTCGGCCTGCACTGGCTCAAACCCGCCTCGACCCCTGCCCCTGCCCCCGGCCGATCCGTTCCCGCATCGACCCGGCCTGCCACCCCGACGCCGGCGGTTGCCCGGCCCGTTCCCCGCAAGGATCCCGTGCAGTTGCGTCGCGATCCCGCCGCACCGCGCCTCACCGTTCATGTGGTGTTGCCGCCCAACTTCCAGGAAAGCCTCCAACGCGGTCGCGTCATGCTGGTGTTGGAAGGAGTCCTCAACCGGGAACGCGCCCCGCTCGACACCTTCGTCCGACGCGGCGCCTTCCACCTTTCTCCCGAAGACGAAGCCCTTGTTTCCGCCGGCGAACTGGTCGCGGGCGGCGATACACCGGGCATGATGCAACTCCCCGCCCGGGACCTCGCTCCCATGCTGGTGGCCCTCGGCGATTTCCCCCGGATCACCCTCGGCCGATCCCAACCGTTCCGGATCGGACGCGATCCCGTGATCCTGCCGCTGAAGGCAACGCTCCAGGACGACGGCACCATCGTGGTCGCGCTCCGGTCGCAGGCGCGTCCGCCGGTGATCCTGCCCATCAATGATGCCCTGTGGACCGTCCAACCCGGCCCTCCTGCCGCCCTGGCGCCGCTGGGATTGACCGGTCCATTCCGTGAAGCCCTCCAACGTCCGGTGACCATTCCCCGGACCCAGGTCCCAACCTTCCTTTCCCAGGACTGGCCGCGGCTCGCCGAGTCCGGCCAGGTGGAAGCCAATTTCGCCCTCACCGACTTCGAACTGTCGCCGCAACCGCCCCGATTCCATCTCGAACTCGCCGGCGGCCTGGCCCAACTCAGCGCCCTGCTCCAATGCGCCTACGGCCAGCGCATCATGACCGTCGGCGTGACCCGGGCCGATGAAGTCGCCTGGCTGCCGGATCCCGGTCATCCGCGTCGCTATTCCACCCGCGATCTCGCCGCGGAACACGGCGCATTCCAACGCCTGCGCCAGGCCGGTTTCTCCGGACCGGACGCCCAGGGTCGCTGGCAACTCCTGGGTCAGGATCGGGTGCTCGCCTATTTCTCCCGGCTGCATCCGCGGCTCGAAAAGGAATGGACCATCCACCTGGAAGAACGCCTCGACCGTTCCACCCAGGCCACGTTTGAACGGGTCACACCCCAACTCCGCATCACTTCCAGCGGGGAACAATGGTTCAACCTCGAAGTCTCCTACGCCTCCGCCTCCGGCACCCCCGTTCCCTCCGCTGAGATCGCGCAACTCCTCCGCGGCGGTTCCCGTCGACTGCGCAACGGCAAACTCGCCCTCATCGATTCCGGTGCCGTCGAGGAACTCCAGGAAATCCTCGTCGATTGCGCCCCCGACCAGGGCGGCGGCAGTTCGCCCGATTCCATCCGGTATCGCATGGGCAACGCCCAGGCCGGATTCCTCGACGCCGGATTGCGCCAGGCGGGGCTCGCCCTCCAGGCGCCTGCCCCCTGGCAACAACAGGCACGGGCCACCTCCGGTTCCGTCGACCTCATCTGTCCGCCTTTGGGAGATCTCGACGCCATCCTGCGGCCCTATCAGAAGCAGGGTGTCGCCTGGCTCCGATTCCTCCGCGAGAACCGGTTCGGCGGGGTGTTGGCCGATGAAATGGGCCTGGGCAAGACGTTGCAGGTCCTCGCCCACCTGGATGCCACGCGACGCGACACACCCAGTTCCACCCATCGACCGTGGCTGGTCGTCTGCCCCACGTCGCTCGTATTCAACTGGGCTGCCGAAGCCGCCCGATTCCTGCCCAACCTCCGTGTCCTGCGCCTGCACGGACCCGACCGTCATCGGCACTTTGAACGCATCCCCCAATCCGACCTGGTGATCACCAGCTACGCCCTGATCCAGCGGGATCTCGAGCGGCACCGGGAACATGAGTTCGACACCGTGGTGCTGGACGAGGCCCAGCACATCAAGAACCGGTCGACACGGAATGCCCAGGCAGTGAAAAGCCTTCGCTCCGGACATCGCCTGGTCCTCACCGGAACCCCCCTCGAAAACTCCGTCCTCGATCTCTGGAGCATCTTCGACTTCCTCATGCCCGGTTATCTCGGCAACGCCGATGACTTCCGGGAACGGTATGAATTCCCCATCGCCCGCGAACGCGATGCCGCCACCATGGCCCGGTTGTCGCGTCGGGTCCGACCCTTCCTGCTGCGCCGACTCAAGCGCGAGGTGGCCGCCGATCTCCCGCAGCGACTTGAACAGGTCAGCTACTGCGAACTCACCGAGGAACAGGCGTCCATCTACGAACAACTGCTCGGCGCCACCCGACGCGAGGTTGAACAGGCTGTCGGCGCCCAGGGCCTCGCCAAGAGCCGCATGATCGTCCTCACCGCCCTGCTCCGACTGCGTCAGGTCTGCTGCGATCTCCGTCTCCTGAAACTTCCCGCCACCGCCGCCGAAGAGGATCCCGTGGCGGCATCCGGGGATGAAACCGCCACGACCGGCACCCCACCCGAAGGCACGAGCGGCAAGCTCCAGATGTTCGGTGAACTGCTCGATGAAGTCCTCGACGGCGGACATCGCGTGCTCGTCTTCAGCCAGTTCACTTCCATGCTGCGCCTTTTGCGCGAGGAACTCGAACGTCGCGGACTGGATCATTGCCTGCTCGACGGTTCCACCCGCGACCGCGCCGCGGTGGTCGACCGCTTCCAGAAGGACGCCTCCATCCCGGTATTCCTCATCTCGCTCAAGGCCGGTGGCGTCGGCCTCAACCTCACCGGAGCCGACACCGTCATCCACTTCGATCCCTGGTGGAATCCCGCCGTCGAAGACCAGGCGACGGACCGCGCCCATCGGATCGGCCAGACCCGCGTGGTGACCAGCTACAAGCTCATCACACGCGGCACGGTTGAAGAGAAGATCCTCAGCCTTCAACAACGCAAACGCGATGTCATCGCCGCCACCCTCACCGGCGAGGATGTCTTCACCAACAGCCTGGGCTGGGACGAGATCCAGGAACTCCTGTCGTGATCAGCCGCAGATTTCGCAGAAGACGCAGATTCTTCCGGGAGCCGGAAAAGACGAAGCCTGCTCCACTTCCTTTTCATCTGCGCAATCTGCGGCCAAACCAGATCCGGTTCTACCCCATCGCCACCGATCAGGGCAGAAGGCGTCGCACGGATTCAACCCGGTGGGTGGTATAATCGTTGGGTGGCAACGGAGCGAAACGGCCGGCCAACACCTGGAGCTTTGGGAGATAAAACGTGCGTTCTTCCGGACTGAACACGGGATAGGCGTCGTGCAACAGGCAGAAGGCATGAAGCCGCGCGCCCCATCCGCCGGCCACATTGCCCGAGTCATCGCACAGCTCACCGTCCTGGAGCAGCAACTCCGCCAACAACACCGCTCGCACCGGTCCCAGACCACCGGCCGCCGCCAGATGCGCAGCCACCGCATCCGGGGTCATGGCCTTCACGGTGGCCAGGGACAGTCCCACCGTCTGGACACACAGATCCTCGACTTCCTGACGGGCCGCGGGTGCATCGTCGGCCACCCGCCGCGCCAATACCGATGCCAACAGGTTGGCCACCTGCTCGATGAGTCGGAGTACGTAATCGCGCGCCATGTCAGTCCCGGCATTCCGACACAGATCCGGCCGCCTTCACAGACATCCTGGGAATCGTCGCAGCAAACGCCGGATCGACCGCGCCCTCGGCACGACCTCTGCCTAGCTCGACTTGAGCGAAGCCATGTCGATGCAGAAGCGATATCTGACATCGGACTTCACCAGTCGTTGGTAAGCCTCGTTGACCTGTTGGATCGAAATCACTTCCACCTCGGAGGTGATGTCACGTGACCGGGCACGATGGGATACACGGTTGGCATGGCGCTCCATTCATTGTGCACCTGATGCAGGTCCGAGTGGCAGATCCCGCAATACAGGATCTCGATCTCCACGTCGCGGTCGGTGGGAGCGCGACGTGGGATGGTGGTGGGCGCCAAGGGCGATGTCGGACTGGCAGCGGAGTAGGCTTTGGTGTTGTTCCTCACTGGGGAACGGGCGGATGGATCCAGTCCCTATTCTCCGGGCAGTTCAATGGAGACTTCTACTGATGCAGCCCAACCCAGCCGCCACGAAAGGGATTCTGTGATCTCCAGATGATCGCCCCTGCCTCTTCCGGTGGATTCCACCCGTGTCCATCCGTGAAACTCGTGGTTTCAAACAAACCTCTTTGAACCATGGATCTCACGGATCAGCACGGATGGGGTGGAGCGTGGGAAGAAGTGGGAGTCTTCGTGCCTCCGCTGTTTTCGTGTGTTTTCGTGTGGTTCGTGGGCGGAAGTCCGGCACCACTCGTGCAAGTCGCGTTTCCATCAGCCGGTCACACGTCGCAAACCGCCGCCGCGTGGCGCAACGCCAGTTCCCGATCCTCCCAAGTCGGCAGGAATTCCTGGGCCACAAACCCCTCATACCCCGAATCCGCCACCGCCCGCAGGATCGCCGGATAATTCATCTCCTGCCGCTCATCCAACTCGCCCCGGCCCGGCACACCCGCCACATGCAGGTGCCCGATGATCGGCTGCAATTCCCGATACCGCCGGATCACATCCCCGTGCATCACCTGCACATGGTAGAAATCGAAGAGCAATTTCATCCGCGGCGATTGCACCCGGCGCACCAACTCCGCACACAGGTCCACGTCATCCCCGAAATACCCCGGATGCCCCTTCATCGTGTGCCCCAGGTCCCGGCTGTTGAGGTGTTCCAGACACAGGTCCACCCCCTTCTCCTCCGCCAAAGGCAGCAGCATCCGCCACGTCTCCACACAGTTCCGCATGGCCGCCTCCTCCGTGATCCCCGGCTCCCGCATGCCCGTGAACGTGATCACCCGCTTGGATCCAAACTTCGCCGCCGTCTCGATCCCCTGGCGCAACCGACTCACCACCTCCTCACGGTTGTTCGGATTCAACGGCCCCTTGGAAAACCCGTGCGATCCCACCAACGCAATCTCCATCCCCAACTCCCGGATCAGCGGATAATGCGAGGGATCGATTCCTTCCATGGCGGCGAAACCGATCTCCCGACACAACCGGGCCAATTCCGGCACCGGCATGGGCGCATAGGTCCAGCCCATGATCGATTGCCGGATCCGACCCCGGCTCACCCGGAAGGTCGGGTCCGCTTCAGTCGATGGAATACGGGGAAGCTGTGCCATCTCGGTGTCCATGGAACCACCTTCCCCACCCACCCCCTCCCCACGCAAGCCCGCCGAAACCCCGGAGCTGTATCCAACCCCCTCGGAATTGGCGAACCCCGCAGATGTCTCCGCTCGACCCGCCGCTCCACAGGATGACACGCTGCCCCGTGTCCCCCGGTCTTGCCATCCTCGTCCTCGCCATGCCCATGGCCCGCATCGGCGCCCAGACCATCACAACCGCCGCCCCGTTCGCTCCAGCCATTCTCCCATCCCATCGCGCCGGATTCGAACTCCTGCCCCCTGAAACCACCGGCCTGTCCTTCATCAACCGCCTCCCTCCTGCCGTCGCAGCCCAGAACTGGAACCTGATGAACGGTTCCGGCGTCGCGGCCGGCGACTTCGATGGTGATGGCCGGTGCGATCTCTATTTCTGCGCCATCCAGGGGACGAACACCCTCTATCGCAATCTCGGCAATTGGCGGTTCGAGGAGATGGCCGTGGCCGCCGGCGTTGCCTGTCCCGAAGGCAATTCGACCGGAGCGGTGTTCGCCGATGTCGACGGTGACGGCGACCTGGATCTCCTGGTGTCGACCCTGGGTTCCGGTGTCCGCCTCTTCATCAATGGCGGCGCCAGCCGATTCACCGAAGCCACCGCTGATTCCGGACTGGCCGCAAGGACCGGCAGCATGAGCATGGCCCTTGGAGACGTGGACGGTGACGGCGATCTCGATCTCTACGTGGCCAATTACGGCGCCTTCTCCGTCCTCCGTTCCGGCGGCCGCGCCGAGGTGCGTCGCGTCAATGGCAACTGGGTCGTCCTCGGTCCCCACGCCCATCGCCTGCGCTTCATCGACGGTCGCCTGGAGGAAGTCGGCGAGGTCGATGTCCTCTACCTGAACGACGGCAAGGGCCGGTTCACTCCCGTCCCGTGGAACTCCCGTCATTTCCTTGACCGCGATGGCAATCCCAAGGCTCCCCCGCCCGATTACGGCCTCGGCATCCAGCTGCGCGACGTCAACGGCGACGGCGCACCCGACATCTATGTGTGCAACGATTTCCAATCGCTCGACCGGCTCTGGATCAATGACGGCCGGGGCAGTTTCCGGGAGGCCTCCCATACCGCCCTCCGCAAGTTCCCGTTCTCGTCCATGGGCGTCGACTTCGCCGATCTGGACCGGGACGGTCACCTGGACTTTTTCGTGGTCGAAATGTCGGCACGCCTTCACACGCGCCGACAACAACAGGTCACCGGGGCGCATTTCCTTCCCAACATGCCCGGCCGATTCGAGTACCGGCCCGAAGTCACCCGCAACGCCCTTTACCGGGGCAATGGCGATGCCACCTGGAGCGAGATCGCCGAATTTGCAGGTGTCACTTCCACCGACTGGTCCTGGCAACCGGTGTTCCTCGACGTCGATCTCGACGGTTTTGAGGATCTCCTCGTCGCCAGCGGCATGCTCTTCGACACCCAGGATCGGGATACCATCGAACGGGTCCGAAGCTTCGGACGCCAACCGCCCGAGGCTTCCCGCACCAATCTCCTGCTGAACCCACCTTTCCCCTCGCCCGTTCAAGCCTTCCGCAATCGCGGCGATTTCACCTTCGAAGACATGGGCGTCGCCTGGGGCTTCAACCAACCCCGCATCAATCAGGGAATCGCCCTGGCCGACCTCGATGGCGATGGCGATCTCGACCTCGCCATCAATTCCATGAACTCGCCCGCCCAGCTCTATCGCAACATCGGCACCGCACCCCGTGTCGCCGTCCGTCTCCAGGGTCTCGCACCCAATCGCCAAGGCATCGGCGCACGCATCCGCGTCCTCGGCGGACCCGTGATCCAACAGCAGGAAATGGTCTCCGGCGGACGTTACCTTTCCGGCGACGACGCCCTCCGCACCTTCGCCGCGGGCGATGCCACCGCGCTCACCCTCGAGGTCACCTGGCGGTCCGGCACCCGCACCGTTGTTTCCAACGCCCTGCCCAACCAGATCCACACCGTCCTCGAATCCAGCGCCCAACCCGTCCCCATTTCCCCTCGCGTCACAGCGCAACCGGCGTTCACGGACCTCACCCCATCCCTCCAGCATCGCCATCACGAAACCCTCTTCGACGACTATGCCCGACAACCGCTCCTTCCCCGCCAGTTCAGCAGCCTCGGTCCTGGCATCGCCTGGGCCGATCTCGACGGCGACGGCCGCGACGAACTCGTTGTCGGGACCGGTGCCGGCGGGCGGATCGCCGGATTCAGGTTCAACCCGGATGGCGGCATCACACGTCTCGATTCCACCTGGCTCGCTCCCGATGACATCACCGGTTTCACCGCCTGGATCACCCCGGACGGACGCCCCGCACTCCTCGCCGGCATCGGCCGTTACGAATCCGCCACACCCAATCCCGCAGCCGCCGTCCAGATCTCCCTCATCCCGGGAACCGCTTCCCTCGCCGTCATCCCCTTCAAAGCCCTACCCGCCGACAACGCCCATGTCGGTCCGCTGACGTCGGTCGACATCGACGGTGATGGCGACCTCGACCTGTTTGCCGGGGGCGGCGTCGAACCGGGCGCCTATCCCCGCTCCACTCCTTCGCGGTTCTATCGCAATGATTCCGGTGAACTGGTTCCCGACACCGTATCCAACGAGCTCCTCAAATCGGTGGGAATCGTCTCCGCGGCGACCTGGTCGGATCTCGAAAACGACGGGTTTCCCGACCTGATCCTCGCCTGTGAATGGGGTCCCGTACGCCTGTTCAGGAATCGGCGCGGCACGCTGGAACCCTGGGATCCCACCGTGACCCTGCCCAATGGCACAGGACGGGTTCTGAGCCAATTGACCGGCTGGTGGACCAGCGTTGTCACCGGCGATTTCAATGGCGATGGACGCCCGGACATCGTGGTCGGGAACTGGGGACGGAACTCCGGTCATGCCGCCGACCCCAGCCGTCCCCTGAAACTCTATTTCGGTGACCTGGGCCAGGCCGGCGTGATGGATCTCATCGAATCCCATCACCCCTTCGAACTGGATGCCGAGATGCCGCGCCGGAGCCTGAACGCCCTCGGCCAGGCCTTGCCCGGGCTCGCTGAGCTTTACCCCACCCACCGCCAGTTCAGCACCATCCCGGTCCCACAACTGTTCAAGGCGCTGAAGCTCGCGCCGCCGCACGTCGAAGCGGTGACCCTCGACTCCATGCTCTTCCTCAACCTGCCAGAAGGACTCCAGGCCAGCCCGTTGCCACCACAGGCGCAATGGGCTCCGGCCTTTGGCCTCGTCGTTGCCGACTTCAATGGCGACGGATTCGAAGACCTCTTCATGGCCCAGAACTTCTTCGCCACCCGTCCGGAATGGCCCCGATGCGATGCCGGACGCGGCCTGTGGCTGCGCGGCGACGGAACCGGTGGACTGATACCGGTCCCGGCCAGCGAATCCGGCGTTGTCGTCCTGGGCGAACAACGGGGCGCGGCCACCGCCGACTTCGATGCGGACGGCCGGCCCGACCTGGTGGTCACCCAGAACGGGGCCGCCACCACCCTGTGGCGCAACCAACACGCTGAACCCGCACTGCGCGTGCGGCTCCGCGGCCCCCTGGGTAACCCGTCCGGCCTGGGCGCAACCCTCCGACTCGTCCGCGCCAATCGCCCTCCGTTGCTTCGGGAAATCCGGTCCGGTTCAGGATACTGGTCCCAGGATTCAGGTACCGTCCTGCTTCCCGGATCCGATCCAGAAGCTTCGATTGAAGTGACCTGGCCTGGCGGCACCCGCCACGTGCACACGATCCCGAAGGATTCCCGGGAACTGATCCTGACCGTCGCCGGCAAAACGGTGAGCGTCCGCTGACGGACATCGCGCCCTTTGCGTCCACCGACGCCGTGGCAGACGACGTCAGGAGACTCCATTCTCCCCGCCCCGTCCCCGCCCGACGTCTCCACACGCCCAACACAGCCTCCTCACGTTGGCGTCCACCGGCACCTCGTGCCTCTTGCCCGATCTCGTGTCCTTTCGTGTATTTCGTGGTCCAAAAATTCCCTGTGCTTCCGAAACGACGAATGAACCTGGGAAATGAAAAGGGCCGGGCTTTCGCCCGGCCCCGTTGATCTGAACTGTTTCGCAGTGCGACCCGTTACTGACGGAGGCGCCCGAACAACTGACCCACCGCCGGATCAGGCGTGAGGATGAACGGACTGGTGGCGCCCGGGACGTCGGCCCACGGTCCATTGATGCTCGGACCGGCCTGCAAGGTGCCGCCGCCCGTCCACTCGATGGTGACCGTCCCGTTCGGGTTCAATGCAACCCGGGTGAATTCCGGGAGCGCGGTCGGGACGTTGACCAGGAGCAGGAAGTCAAAGTCACCGTTGGTCGTGGAGTAGCGGAGCGTGGTGGTGCCACCGAGATCCAGCGCCACGTTCTGTCCCTCGGCATTCTGGAGGGGCACGAGGCGGTTGAGACCCCAACCACCGGTGCCCTGGCCCGTAAACGTGCCGAGTTCCTCCAGCGTCTGATCCGTCGTGGTCGCGCCTGCCGTCACCTTCTGCAAGGCGCCTGAAAGCTGACCCGCATTGCTCTCGCCGTGCGACAGTCCGGCATAGACGTTGTACTTACCGGTCGGGATGTTCCGGGTGTAGTTGTACCACTGCCCGGCACCGATCCAGCCCAGCTTGAAGTTGATCTGGAGATCGGTGATGCCGCGGCCCCAGCCCTCGGAATAGTTGACGTCCATCGGGACGTTCGGGTCCTCGTCGATCCGATACCACGGCGAGGAACCTTCAGGCGGCCGGCTGTAGTCAACATCAGGCACTGCTGCACGTCCCGCGTAGGCGCCGCCACGATAGGTGTTCATGTCGCTGGCCGCCGAATCCGACTGGCCACCGTTGAAGTTGAAGTCTTCGGCCTCGATGAAGAAGGCCACGCCGGTGAGGGCGCCGGTGTTGAACGTCCGACGGACCACGCGGTCGGCAAAGGCCAACTCAACCGAATTGGCCGAGTCAGGCGCGAGGGACGGCGTATAGCTCACCGTGATCTCCGAACCGGTCTTGGTGATGGTCGCCGGGACCACCACGTCGTTCACCTTCAACGAAACCGATCCCACATCCACACTGCCCGTGCCATCCGCAATCACCGCACGGATCGGCGCGGTCGGGTCAACCCGGTTGACGCCCTGGGACGGCACAAAGTGCTTCACCCAGGCCGGACCGACACCCAGCGGATATTGGTAGGTCTTCACGCCGCCATTGGCGGTGTCGTTCAACAGGGTGTTGACCCCGTTCCTGCGGGTGTACCATTCGAGGTTCGCACCGCCGCCCCCTTCAAACCACACCGTGCGCACCGGATACAGGCCCGCCTGCGGAACGAGCACGCTGTAGAAGGTATCCGATGCACCGCGACCGCCATCGAACTGTCCCGCGAGGATTCGGGCGCTGTCATTCGGATGGCCGAACCACGTGGCAAAGCCGTCGTCCGAATTGAAGCTGAAGGTGTAGAGGCCCGGCGCCGGGAACTCGATCACGGTCAGGATCTCCGCCGAGATGTTGTCGGTGCCACCCAACGTACCCGGAATGCCCGGGATCGGTTCCTCCGGGAACCCGTTGTTGCCGTTGAAGGCGCCTGCGTTGCCCGGACCCTGATCAAAGTTGATCACGCCCGGGATCTGGAAGTAGCCGTTCGGAGCCGCGGTGGACACCTCGGCAACGTTCGGCAGGCCCAGCAGACCGCGGGTGTGCAGATCAGCACGACGCACCCGGTTCTCGAGGCCCTGATCACTTTGCAGCGTCTTGAAGAGGAAACCCGCCAGGGACTTGTTCACCGCGCTGTCCGGCATGCGCATGCTCAGGGGAATCGCACTGTAGGCCGCCACGGTATAGGTATAGCTGCCGGTATAGTTGCCACCGGTCGAGTCCGCGAAGGCCACTTCCACTCTCGCTGTCGAACCCGAAGGCAATGCCGCCGGCGGCGTATAACGCAACGTGGTGATCGATCCGGCCGACGTCACCTGGGGCGTCACCACCGCGTCATTGAACTTCAGCACGATCGAACCCGGCGTCACCGTCCCGTTGCTCGGGTTGGCGATGTCCACCACCACCGATTCATCCGCCAGATACGGGTTGGCGGTATCGCGACCCGGGCTCACATAGACCACACCGGCCGGAGTCACCGCCGAGGAGGAACGATAGGCGCGGATGGAATTGGCGGAATTGTCATTGATCAGCGCCCGGGCCCCGCCCACGCGCTGCACCGACCACTCCAGGTTGGCGCCACCGCCACCCTCGAACCACACCGTGCGGACCGGATAGAAGCCCGGGGTCGGAACCACCACGGTCATCGCCGAGTCCGTGGCTCCACGACCACCGTCGAACTGCGAAATCACCTGGTTGTTCAACTGCTCACGCGGATTGAGGCTCAGCGAGGTGCGGAACCCATCATCCGAATTGAAGATCAGCGTATAGGCCCCCGCCCGGTCGAACTCCAGGATCGTGGTGATCTCCGCCGCAATGTTGTCGGTCGATGCCGTCGTGCCCGGGATTCCCGGGATGGCCTGGTCTTCGAATCCGTTGTCGAAGTTGAAGAATCCCGCGTTGCCCGGCGCGTCCTGGTTGAAGTTGATGACACCCTCCACAACGATGTCCGACTCCGACGCCACATTCGCTCCCAGATCGCCCCGAAGTTGGCTCTCCGCGCGCAGGATGGTGGTCGGTTGTCCCGTCTCGACCTGATGCATGCGGATGTTGAAGCCGCGCTGGGCCGTGTTGACCCCGGTCACCGCATTCGCCGGGTTCACCGTCACATAAGGCGCCATCACGAAGGTGCGGTTCTCGGTATAATTGCGCCCGCCGGAATCGGTGATGGTCAACGTCAGTTCATTGGTCGAGCCGCTCGGGAAGAACTGGCCCTTCGTCACGAACTGGTCATAGGACAACGTCGTCACGGCTCCGTCCTTCACCCGGGTCAGCGTGATCGCCTCGCCGTTCAACATCGCCGTCGCCCCGGTCACCACCGTGGTCGCCACGTCGTCCACCCGCACCGTGAATCCCTGCGGATTGGACCCCACCGCACCCAGCACCGGCCGAATTTCCGAAGCGGCCACCAACTGGATCCCGTTGATCGGCGCCCGCGGCGTTCCGCTGAAGCCCCGGCCATCCGCCGTCGTGCCCACGATCTTGATGCTCGAGGCAACCAGTCCCTTGAACACCACATAAGTCCCCGACTGCGCCCGGTCCGCTCCGGTATCCTCCACATGGGTGGACGGATTGGCCGGACTCTCCACCAGCAGGTAATCCCGCAGCACCGTATCGTCGGCAGGATTCAACACCGCGAAGGCACCGCCACGAGCGGCCACGCCGCCCAAGGTATATACATAGACATCATAGCTGGAGCCGGTGATCTGCGTCGGCAGACCATTGATGATGACCTCCGAGGTCGTCGCATTGCCCGTGTCCAGATAACCGGTCATCATCGCCCGATCCGGCCCGGTGAATGCGTTGTTCTCCTCACCACGACCCGTGGAAGCCCATGAACCGTTGCTGGTCCATTCCACCGTGATTGCCGCGTCCGGTGCCGCGGCACCGCTGTTGTCGGCCACAACGGTTTCCAGATTGAAACCGGAAGCTCCCGTCAGGTTGTTCCAGTTCCGCTGCGCGGCGGCGCCCACACCGGCCACGTCGGTTGCAGCGAGATTGCCACCACCGGTGGCGTTCGGTTCATCAGCACCAAAGTTCAGGCCGATGCTGTAGCCGGTGGGAGTGGCAAATGCCGGACCAGACATGAATGCCGCGGTCAACCCGGCAAGCGCGATGCCGCCACATTGGCGTGCCCTTCGCCTCACCACGCCACTTCGGACGGGAGGAATTGGATTTGTTTTATGCATAGGTCAGTGCGTTTTGTCTCATTGACCGGACGCAAGACCCCACCAGAACCAGCATTCCCATGCCATTTTTTGGCAGGAAACTCCCTGACACGGACTTGCGCCCAAATACAAAGTGGAGACACGCCTTTTTAACCTCATCGAAACGCAAATGGCAATCCGATCTTCCGGGTTGGCGCACGATTCCACTACATCCCGAAGTGATTGGCGAACAAGAGTGCGTAGGGGGCGGAGCGGCGAGGGTGGCTCGCCGTCTCAATCGGACGGCGACCGGAGATCGCCGCTCCATCCGCATCCTCCCATTGCCCCCCGCACCTCCACCGATTCCAAACGTCGCACGCGCCTCGTCACGGCCCTTTCAGCCATTCACGCCCCAACAGGTATTGGGCCGCCCGGGCCGGGTAATCCTCACCTTGCTTCACCTGTCCTGACGCCACCCCCTCGATCACCGGGCGCATTCCCACCGGGATCGGCTCCAGCATTGTCAGGTGGTTCAACGCCTCCAGGCGCAGTTCCGCCGACAACTCCGCGCCCAAGCCCGCCTCCAGAACCGGCCAGCCCACCTTGGCTTGCCCCATCCGGAGGCACGCCCACCCCGCCGCCAACCGGACTGAGTCCGTCTCCCCCGACAACACCGTTTCCAGATCCGATACACCCGCCCCTGGCACCCGCTCCGCGTTCATTGCCGCCCAATACCGGATCGCCGGATGCCGATCCGACAACCACCCGCGCCACTCTTCCACGTTGACGCCCGCCCCCACCTGCAACCGGTCCAACATCTGCAGCACCCGTTCCAACGGATACACGGACTCCTCCTCCAACACTTCCCTGGGCGAACCTCCCGCCGACATCTCCCGCAACATCGGTTCCGGCAGGAATCCCGTGTCGCGCGTCCGCAGCAGGTGAACCCGCAACTCCATGCGCATCCGGTCCAGCACCGGCCGACCCGCCGGATCCGCCGCCAGATTCCTCACGTTGTCGGGATCCGATTCGCAATCGAACAATTCCTCCGCGGCCTTCGGTCCAAACCCCGCCGACTGGACGGCATTCAGCTTCCCTTCCCCCTGCAACCGTGCCCAGTCCTGCATGGATGCCATCTTCCAGAGATACTCCACATGCTGCATCGTCGGCAGCTCGGGCCGGTAATGCCGGATATACCGCCACCGCCCGTCCGTCACCGCCCGACTCAGGTCAATCCGCTCGTCCATCCGGTCCCGGAACTGAAAGGTGTGTTCCGGCGCCACACCCCGCTGTGCACCGGCCAGGGCGCGTCCCTGGAAATGGAGCGGCACCGGAACCTCCGCCAGGCTCAGGACCGTCGGTGCCAGGTCCACCCAGTTGACCAGTTCCCGGTTCCTCGACCCGGGCGTGCCCGGCGCCAGGTGTTGGAATTTCGTGGGAAACCGGATCACCAACGGAACATGGGTCCCGTTCTCGTACAGGAACCGTTTGCTGCGCGGCAGCACCCCTCCGTGGTCCGAGTAATAGAAAACGATGGTGTCCCCGGTGAGCCCGTCCGCTTCCAGTTGCGCCAGCACCTCCCCGATCAACCGGTCCGCCTCCGTCACCCGATCCAGATACTGCGCCAGGTCCGCCCGCACCTCCGCCGTATCCGGCAGGTATGCCGGCACCCGTACCCGGGCCGGATCGGTCTTCAGCGGCAGGCGCCGATGCAAGCTGCTCTCGTGACTGGCGGTGAAGTTGAAGATGCTGAAGAACGGTTGTCCCGGCTGGCGTTGTCTCCAGTGTGCATCCGCCCCGTTCCGATCCCACGTCCCCGGCAACACCTCCGCGTTGTAGTCCGTCTTGCTCCGGTTGCTCGTGAAATAGCCGGCCGTCCTCAGGTAGGACGGGAAATAGGCCAACCCTGCCGGCATCGGCACGCGGCTCCGCATGTGCTGGGTTCCCAAAGAGGGCGCATACATCCCCGTGATCAGGCTCGCCCGCGTCGGCGCACAGACCGCCGATGTCGAATACGCCCGTTCATACAGGATGCCCTCGCGGGCCAGGGCATCGAACACCGGCGTCCGCGCCAACGGATTCCCGTAGCCCCCCACAAAGCTGGCGCTGTTGTCCTCCGTCACCAGCCAGAGGATGTTCGGACGGGCGGTCACCCCGGTTCCCGAGCCCATGAGCCGGGCGCACGGATCCCCAACGATCAGCGCGAGACACAACCAAAGCCACATCGCACCCATGCGGACCACAGGGGACCGGGAGAACGGGGATTGCATGAAAAAAGGGCGCCAGAATGGCGCCCTTTGCACGAGTTCAAAATGCTGCGGGGGATTACAGCTTCTTCACCCGGACGTTCTTGTAATAAACCACCGACTTGGGGTCATGGGCCTGGAAGGCGAACGTGCCCTGGTTGAGTTTACGTTCGAAGTCCTTGCCCGGCTGACGACCCGGTTCCTCGGTGAAATCGTTCACCAGCTTGCCGTTCAGATAGATCTTCACGTTTCCACCCTTCACCACCACGTGATGGGTGTACCACTCGTTGTCCTTCACGTTGATCTCCTTCACGTCCTGGACCGAATACACGCTGCCGGACTTCCGCCAGTCGCCCTGGGTCTGGTTCACCTGGGTCTCATACCCGCCCCACGGCCAACCTGAATCCTGATACTTGGTGTGGATGTACACCCCGCCGTTCGCGCCGGGCTCGGTCAGGATGTCGACCTTCATCTCGAAATCCTTAAACGGTGCCAGGGCCCCGATATAGAAGCAGTGGCTCCGATCCCCGCTCGCCCGCAAGGCCCCATCCGCAATCATCCAGGCCGACGGATTCTCGTTCACCAACCAGCCATCCCACGTCCCGTCAAAAATCACCGTGAACCCTTCTGAATCCACCTTGCCCAAGCGCGCTCCCGGCACCGTCGTCGCAGCACCCGGCAACTCCGGCAACAATCGGTGCAACGGCGCCACCGGCGTCGCCACCACCGTGGTGGGAACCGGTTCCGGCCTTTGGTTGTAGGTCGTCTTGCTCGAACTTGCACACCCCGCGATCAAGGCAGCCACCGCCGTCATCGGAATAATTCGCTTCATACGGCCAAACCTTCCGCGACTCCCCGCCCATGGCAATGACGGAATTCCCCTCTTCCTCTTTCCTTCTCCAAACGGATCCCAACCCCACCGGTCGATTTCCGCATTCGCCCCCTTCAACCCGCCAATCGCCGTGCGAATTCGCGCGTCGTCCGCGCCACGTCATACGAGCGCAGGATTGCCGACACCACACAGATCCTTCGCGCACCCGCGCCCAGAACCTCTTCCAGGTTGGCCAGGTGGATTCCCCCGATCGCAAACCACGGCGTCGCCCCCGCATGTGCTGCCGCCCAACGCACATAATCCAAGGTCACTGCCGCCCGTCCCGGCTTGGTCCCGGTCAGGTAAACCGGTCCCACCGCCACGTAATCCGCCCCCGCCACCACCGCCCGGGTGAACTGCTCCGGCGCGTGACTGCTCAGGCCCAAAGCCGGTGTCGACGCGCCCCGCGGCAAATCCGTACTGCGCGTCCGCCCGGCATCAAAGAAGTCTTCCTGGCCCAGATGCACCGCGGGAACACCCATCTCACAACCCAACTCCCAGTCATCGTTCAACACGCACCACACACCCGCCGCCTGCGTCACCGGCAATACCGCCTCCACCAGGCGCCTCACCGCATCCCGTTCCCATCCCTTCGCCCGCACCTGCACCACATCCGCTCCCCCCTCACACAATTCCCGGGCCAACCTCCCCGGTTCCCGTCCGTCCAGATAGGCGGCATCCACGAAGGTATACAGACGACACTCGGCGAAAGGCTTCATCAGATTTCAATAGGTGGGATCAAAGTATTGGCGGGTCAGGATCCGATTGCTGTTCGACACAATCGGTCGCAACACCCGTTCCCGCATGAACTCCACATGACCGTCCATGAACGTGTTGTTCAATCCCCCGTTGTGCAGCGTCAGCTTGAAATCATCCACCGATCCACCCGGACTCACCGACGCGTTCACCATCGCCAACGGATCCTCCTGCATGAACAGGAACTTGCCCGACGGATTGGATACGGTGGTCGTCCTGACCCCGAACGGCGGTGTCCCCTTGCCGGTCCGGCCATCCACGAACGTGTTCATGCTGTAATTCACCCGCAGCACCTTCCCCAGCGGACCCGTACTCGGGCACGCATACACCGGATAACTGTTGGTATGCGAATCCACGTTCGATCCGGTCGCCGGCCGGATCAGTCGGCGGGACATCACATACGGAAAGATGGCTCCAGCCTCGGCATGGAACCCGAATGAGGGCGGCGGGCGACGCCAGTTGTTCCGATTGTCGAGGTCCGCCCGCGATTGACCGCCCCACACCCAGTCCGCTGGAAGATTGCCGTCCGATTCCCCGGCCCAGGCGTAGTACTCCCGGTTCTCGTCGGCATACATCATCATGCCCAGGCCCAACTGCTTCAGGTTGTTCTTGCACACCGTGCTGCGGCCCGACTCCTTCGCCTTCGACAACGCCGGCAACAGCATCCCCGCCAGGATCGCGATGATCGCAATCACCACCAGCAACTCGATCAGGGTGAATCCACGGCGCTCACGAACGGTGAATGTGGCAATGCAATGACTCATGGGAACGGGCCCCACCCTGTCACCGATCCCACTCCGGAAGGAAACCGCAATTTCACCCGCCTGCCACCCCCCTCATGGACCGTCGCCACGGAATTCCGATTGGATCGGGCTGGGCGGTACCGAAGCAGCCCGTCGGGATCCTCGAACCCAGCCGATTCTTCCGCACCCGTGTGGAGATCCCGTGAGCTTATCCGCGCTCATCCCGGCTCAGGACGGCCGGTTCGACCCGACTCGCTTCCTCCGAGGTCCGCGGCGGTGGGGCGTTGAGCTTTCGATAGACCCAGGCTTCGAGTGGGCGCAGGGGACGCAGCCAGGCGTAGAACGGCGAATACAGGAGGCGGAGCCGGAGCAGCGACAACAGCATGTTCAGGGAAGTCCGGAAGTTGAAAGCGACCTTGGAACCGCTCTGGTCGGTCCAGACCGTCGGACGTTCCAGCACGGTGAACCCAGCCCGTTTCGCCGCGTACAACAGGTTCACGTCGAAGGCCAGATCCGCCAGACGCAACTTCGGCTGCACCGCTTCCACCACCGCACGCCGCATCACCTTGGCTCCACATTGGGTGTCCCGGATTCCCATCCAGAAAAAACCCTCCACAAACGCATGGAACAACCGGCTCGCAAACCGTCGGTCCCGGGTCTGCGCCACATTCACCCGGGAACCCTCCATCCAACGCGACGCCACCACGCAATCCGCCTCGTTCCGCCCGCAACTCTCCACCAGGTCCAGAAAGGCTTCCGGCGGTGTCGCCCCGTCCGCATCCACATACCCGACCAGATCCGCCAGGGGCGCCAGCTTCAACCCCTCGATCAACGCCCCGCCCTTGCCGATCGGCGCGGGGAAATCCAGGTGCGAAATCGAGAGGTAACGCTGCTCGGCCGCGCGGACGACACCGATGGTGTTGTCCCGGCATCCGTTCAGCACCACCACCAACTTGAACCGGCCCGGGTACCGATGGAAAAAGTGTTCCGCATAGGCATCCAGCACCGGTCCGAGACGCGCCTCTTCGTTATAGGCGGGGATCAACAGGAGCAGGCTCGGTGCAGTGGCGGTCACGCGTTGGCGCACCCTACCCGGCCAGCACGCCCCGGATCAAACCCCTCCCATTTCCATCGTTCACCACGCGTGACACCTGCTCCGGCCTGAGGTCCAATCCCCGTGCAACCCCGTCCCGACGTCATGGATCTGCCCACGGAAAGCGCTCCGATACCGGATTCCGCAAGGCTCAGTGCCCTGCCGACGGAATTCGCTGCGCTTTACGAGGCGCACAGTCAGCAGGTGTATTACCTCGCCCTCCGGTTGCTGGGCGATCCCAGCCAGGCCGAGGACGCCACCCACGACGTCTTCATCAAGGCCTGGCGCAACCTTTCCCATTTCCGCGGCGACGCCGACATCCGCACCTGGCTCTATCGCATCACCCTCAATCACTGCTCCAACCTCCGCAGCAGTTGGCACGCCCGGAATGTCCACACCCAGACCGATGACACCGTCATCGAAAACGCCGCAGGCGCCTCCGAAAGCCCCTTCCGGGATGTCGACATGAACGAACTCGGCCAGCGCATCCGCGTCGCCCTCGACGAACTCCCCGAAGAATACCGCGTCCTCCTCCTCCTCGTGGCGGATCAGGACCTCAGCTACGATCACGTGGCCAAACTCACCCAACAATCCACCGACGCCGTCCGCGGGAAACTCCACCGCGCCCGCAAAGCCTTCGCCACCGCCTTCCGCAAGACCGCCTGACGCCATGAACAATCGCCTACAGCACTCCGAAAAGGCCGACCAGGACCTCAAAGCCACTTCCCAGTCCCGCCAGGACTTCGCATCCGCCGAGGAACTCCTCCAGGCCGACCGCTCCCAGACCCCCGTTCCCCCCGCCGTAGGCGACCGCATCGCCGATTCCATCGCACGCGATCCCAACCCTCCTCCCGCCGCCACCCGTTCCTGGTGGCGACGCCTGTTCGGCCATTGAGCGGGATCCAGCCCCGCGATCCGACTAGATCGATTTCGCCGTGGCGGGCTTGTTCCTCGAACCCCCACCGTTGAGTTCGATCAGGTCCAGCAGGATCCGCTCGGCTTCACGCAGGTGAACGTCCAAAGCCGTGCTGGGCTCGGCCGCTTCCACTTCCTCGCCGTCCTCATCCGTGGTGTTCGGCTTGGCCTCACCGCCGTCGGTCTTGACGATCTCTCCACCATGTCCTGCCCGGATCCCGGCCTGATTGGTTCCGCCACGGGTCACCGGCGGCGGCAAACCGGGCTGATCCGCGAGCTTGAGCGTGAGTTCGTAGGTCACCGGTTCCTTGTCGGGCCGCGATTCCAATTCGGTCTTGCGAGCCTCGGCCCGTGCCTTGTCCGCCTTCCTCTCCTCCACCCGCTTCGCGTAATTCAGTGAGATCGTCTTGTCCGCCTGTTTGCCCCGGAAGATCTCCACGTCCTGCAGGATGTAAGACCAGTCCCGATCCGATGCGATCCGGTTGGAGGAACGTGCGAGGAGTTGCCCGAGAAACGGTTGGATCCGATTGAGTCGGGTAAACTCAGCGGAAGCAATCGTGTCCCACGGCAGGGCGTTGGTCAGGGCGCTCTCGCCCACTTCCAACAGGTTGTTGACTCCGGGCAACACGATATCGGGAACCACACCCTTCAACTGGGTGGACTCGCCGGACGCCCGGTAAAACTTGCGGATGGTCAACTTGACCGCGCCTGGATGAAGCCCTCCGTCCTGGGGAAGCAGCATGCCCAGTTCCTGGATGGTCTGGACCGTCCCCTTGCCGTGCGTGGTGATGTCGCCCACCACGATGGCCCGGCCGTAGTCCTGCAGGGCGCCCGCCACGATCTCCGACGCCGAAGCACTGAACCGGCTGGTCAATACCATCAGCGGACCGTCATAGAGCACCGCGGGATCGTTGTCGTCGTCCTGAACCACCCGGCCGTTGTACTCCTTCACCTGCACCACCGGCCCGGTCTTGATGAACAGCCCGGTCAGGTTCACCGCTTCCTCCAGCGACCCACCGCCGTTGCGGCGCAGATCCAGGATCACCCCTTCCACCTTCTCCTCCATCAACTTCTCCAGAAGCTTGGCAACATCCACCGTGGTGCTCTTCCGAACGGTCGCCCTCGCCCCCACTCCCACCGCAAAATTCGCATAGAACGACGGGAGATCGATCACCCCGATCCGTGAGGTGCTGCCATCCGGCCGCGGCATCTCGACGATCTTCGCCTTGGCTTCCGAATCCTCCAGCTTCACCTCGTCCCGCACGATGGTGACCAGCTTGCGTGCCGAACCGTCACCGCCGGTCGGGATCATGGTCAGGCGCACCTTGGTCCCCTTCGGTCCACGGATCTGGTCCACCACCCGCTTGAGCTTCTCGTCCACCACATCGACCCACTCCCCGTCGTCGCCCTGGGCGACCGCCACGATCTTGTCCCCCACCTTGATCTGCTTGGATTTTTCCGCGGGACTGCCCGGCACGACATTGCGGATAACGGTGTAGCCATCCTCGCTCTGAAGCGTCGCCCCGATCCCGAACAGGGTCAGGTTCATGCTGATGGAGAACGAATCGAGTTCGCTCTTCCCGAAATAGTTCGAGTGGGGATCGTAGGCGTGCGCGAGTGAATCGAGATACAACTGAAGGACTTCGTCCGGTTCATACTGCTTGAGGGTGCGCAACGACCGGTTGTAGCGCCGGGTCAACTTCTCGAGGATTTCCTTGTGCCGTTCCTCCGGCAACACCCCCGCCAGATACGTCTCCACCTGGCTGCGTCGGGTCCACTCCCCGGCATTGACCGCATCCCGGATCCGGGCGCCATGCACCTTGCCCACCAAGGCCTCCAGAGCCGTCAGCACCTTTTCCCCCAGCGCATTGGTCACCACGGGAAGGCTCACCGTCGCCGGCAGGGCATCCGGGACCGCGACGTCCTTGCCCAGACCGATGACCTTGCGCCACACGTTCGAACTCAGCGGCCCCAACTCCGGCTGGTTCAATTTTTCCGACAGGTATTCGTACCGAAGCCGATCGTGCCAAAGTTTCCGCGCCTCCTCGGTATTCCTGGGCCGCGGTTCATCCTTCCGGTTCATCAGGACCCGCTCGTCGCCGTCGAACTCAAATCTGCCTTCCTGCAACAGGCTGGAGACGTAGGCGTACTGCTGGTCAAAGCGCTTCAGGAACCGGTTGAAGATGTCGTACGCCGGCTGCACGTCCTTTTCCACCATGGTCAACTCGTCCAACCGGGTCCGGTATTGCCCAAGCAGGGCCAGGTCCGGTTCCAGGAAGAACACCCGCTGCGGATCCAGGGCCTCGAGGTATCGGTCAAAGAACTTTGCGCTGATGTCATCCCGGAACCTTGCCCGCGAAAAGTGGAACCTTTCCAGGGAACGCGCTGCGATCTGGGCGACGTTGCCCGCGCCGTCCGGGGCGGACAACACGAGGGCATTGGTGTATTTTGAAATGTCCGCCGTCTTTTCCTGCGCGACCCGCTGGGATGTCTCCTGCCCAAGCAATGGAAGAATCAGCAGGGCCGAAAGAAGCAGCTTGAGCGTCATGAGCGGAGTATAGGGTCGGAATTCCTGCGCTGCCAAACCGGTAATGGCGTCTTCGAAGGAATCCCGGCCCCCCTCCGACCTCCTCCCCGTCCATCCGTTCAACCACCACCCACCGGTCGGGACTCCGATGCCGCACCTCCGGCATCCTGGCTCTTCCGGCGCCATACATACCGGAACATGATCACCCTCAGCGCCGCCGTCATCGGGATGGCCAAGACGCCGCCCAGCAAACCTCCCAGCAACTGCGTCCCCACCAACACCGCGACAATGATCGTCAAGGGATGCAGACCCACCCGGTCCCCCATGATCTTCGGCGAGATTACAAATCCTTCGAGCGTCTGCACCACGGCAAACACCACCAGCACCAGCATCGGCATCTGCCAGCTCCCCGTTGCGGCAAACCCCACCACGATCGCCCCCGCACAGGTCACGATCGCCCCGATGAACGGAATCATCGTCAACACCGTGCCGATCGCCCCGATCAGGAACGCATACGGCAGGCCGATGATCAGGAACCCGACCGTGTAAAGGATGCCGTCGCAGATCGCCACCAACACCTGGCTCCGGAAAAACACGATCAGGTAGTCGTTGATCGATCGCAGGCAGAACACCACCTCCTCCTTGAACTGCGAATTCCGTACCGGCAGATACTCGGTCCATTGCCGTTCGATCCCCTTTTTCTCGAGCAGGAAATAGAACGCGTACACCGGCACCAACGTCAGCCCGATCAATATTCCCAGCCAGGAGGTCACCCGCCCCAACTGGTCCGCCGCCCAGGATCCCACCCCCGGCAACAGGTTGCCCATCCAGGTGGTGACGGATCGGAAGGTCTCCGGACTCAGCTTGGAAAGACTGTTCGACACCGTGGACGTCTCCGCCCCCGGCGGTTTCACCGCTACGCCGGAATCCATCACCTCAATCCTGTCCACCGTCTCCGGCACGGCGTTGGTCCGGAACACCAGAGCGTCCCGCGCCGCCAGCAATCGGCGGACTGCCACCGGCGGGTTGGTGGCCCAGGAATCCAGTCGATGCCGGATCTTGTCGCTGTAAGCCGGCACCCGCTCGGCGAACTCCCGGGCCTCACCGACCATCTGCGGGACGAAGCTGATGAAGAATCCGGCCACCAACAGACAGGCTGTAGCAAACACCAGCACGATGGCTCGCGCCCGTGGTATCCTCCGTTTGACCAGATAATCCACCAGGGGATCCAGCAGGTAGGCCAACACCCCACCGATCGCCAAGGGCCACAGCACGGGCGACAACAGGTGCAGCACCTCACCCATTCCCCACACCAACCCCACCAACAATCCACACACCAACGCCCCCGCCAACAGCGTCAGCGCAAACCAGATCAGCCTCGCCTGCTGCGGCGTCGGAGATGACATCGGACTCATTCGGTTCCCTTCTTCCCGGTTGATTTGTTCAAGCAAGGCGCCGCGCCTTCTCGGCCGCCACCCGCACCGCACCGATCAAGGCCGCCCTCAAACCCGCCTTCTCCAACTCGTGCACCGCCTCGATCGTCGTCCCGCCCGGACTGCACACCGCGTCCTTCAATGCTCCCGGATGTTGCCCCGTCTCCAATACCATCTTCGCCGCCCCCAACAAGGTCTGCGCCGCCAACCGCTGCGCCACATCCCGGGGCAATCCCGCCGCCACACCCCCGTCCGCCATCGCCTCGATCATCATGAACCCATAAGCCGGTCCCGACCCACTCAACCCCGTCACCGCATCCAACAACTTTTCCTTCACCTCCAATGCCAATCCAACGCTCCCGAACATTTCCTGCACCACCGCCGCATCCGCCCGGGTTGCCTCAGTCCCCAGCGCATAAGCCGATGCACTGGCGCCCACCAGGGCCGGAGTGTTGGGCATCACCCTCACCCAACGCGCCCCCGGCGCACACTCTTCCAACCGCGCCAGATTCACCCCCGCCGCAATCGAGATCAGCAGGTGCCGCTTCTCCAGTTGACCCCGGATCCCTCCCAGGACCTCCGCCACCTGATCCGGCTTCACCGCCACCACCAACACCTCCGCCGCCGCCACAATGTCGGCATTCGAGGCCGATACCTGCCCTCCCGTGTCCCGTGCGAACTGGTCCCGCGCCCCCTTCGACACGTCGCTGGCATACAATCCGCCCGGTACACATCGGCCCGCCGACACAAATCCCTTCGCCAGGGCCGTCGCCATCCGTCCCGCCCCCAGGAAACCAATGGTGCTCATTCCCGTTGCCTATCAGATCGCACCCGCCGCGTGCGACTCCGAAAGCAGACGCCCGTTTCCAAGCTCCCTTTTTCACAAATCCGCAACTCCTGCCGTGCACCCGCATCGGGTGGATGTTCACAAACGCTCCCGGAACTGACCCCTGCGGGAACAAGGCCTGGCCATCGCCATCAAACTCGCCGATCTCCTAATCCACCGGCGTCTCAAGAAATTCCATGGCACCGATCCGATCATTCCCGGTCCCGGTCTCAACGATCTTCCGGGCAATCTGGACCGCTTCCGGGATCTCGATGTGCAACCGGACCCTTTTGAGGATCTCAAACGCCTTGTTTCGACGACGACCACCAAATGCGTCGCGCGACCGCCGATAGTGCAGACATTCCATCGCATACTCCGAGAGTTGCCGGAGGATCTCCATCGCCGCTTTGCTGCCCGATGCTGGATGCTCTGACAATTCAAGCGAACACTTCCAGGCGACCGAAGAAAGCAGTCCCATCAATTCACTCTCTGCAACAATGCCACCGGGCCCCGACATCTCCCGCGCCCGGCGGACAATGTCGATTGTTGCCCAAGTCTTTTCAGGATCGCGGGATATGGCATCGACAAAAGTCCGCATTCCCCACACGGCCTCGTAAAGTTCGCTCACTCGGTCCTTCCCAAGCGGGCCTTCCAGGCACCGCCGGACGTCCATCAGTGCCAGTTCAAACTTCCGCCGAACAAGGGGAACCTTCACCTCCTGATTCGAACCTCCACGCCATCCGGCACTGCAAGAGCAATCTGGCGACCTTGAAGAAGTCCCAACCCGACACCAAGCGGCGAGGTCCACTCGCCGTCCTCCCTTCCCACGGCGACCAAACGTCGCCGCTCCACTCGAACCGCACTGCCGCATTGCCGCCTTCCAACCCCGGCTTCAGCCTCACCCCGTGTTGCGCCAGACCTTCTGTCATGTGCCCGGAGTCGGAATCAAAGCCGAAGAACGGTTGTGGGCGTCCGGCGTGGTCTCCTGGGACGCCATCCAAAGCGCCGGCATGAACCTCCCTCCCCGCCGACGCGAGCTGTTGTCCCTGCACGTGGAGGAATCCCAGCGCCAGTTGACCGGCAGGAACCCGGCATTCTTCGCAGCCACCATGCCTTCCACCCAGCATTGGCGTCTCTATCCGGACTTCCGCGACTCGGTGGCCTACGTGGACATCGAGACCACCGGACTCGGAGGCCCAGGCGATCACATCACGACCATCGCCCTCTACGATGGATGCTCGATCCGGCACTATGTCCATGGGCAAAACCTCGCCGACTTCGCCCGGGACATCCGGGATTACCGGGTGCTGGTGACCTACAACGGCAAATGCTTTGATCTGCCGATGCTCCGGGCGGCATTCGGCCTCGCATTGGATCAGGCCCATATCGACCTCCGATACGTCCTCGCCAGTCTGGGCTACAAGGGCGGGCTGAAGGCCTGTGAACGGCGCTTGGGACTGGATCGTGGAGATCTCGCCGAAGTGGATGGCTTCTTCGCCACCGTGTTGTGGCGGGACTACCGGTTCCGCGGCAATGCCCACGCCCTGGAGACCCTGCTGGCCTACAACATCCGCGACGTGACCAACCTCGAGGCCCTGCTGGTCCAGGCCTACAACCTCAGCGTGTCAAAACTGCCGTTAGGTCCGTCCCTCGCCCTTCCCCTGCCCACCCCGGCCCCTGAACCTTTCCGCGCCCACGCGCCCACCGTGGAACGCCTCCTCCGACAGCACTTTTCATTTCGTTCGTGACGCCTTACCCAATCCCGCTTCCCGGTCCCCGCTTGATGCATGGCCGCGGGTTCCCCAGCCTTTCCCGCAATCGTTGAAAGACTCCATCGACACCACCGCACCGGGCGCGGCCCGGTCCGGGGCCGTGTCCGCCATCGTCTGCTACCTGCTCTGGGGAATCGTTCCGCTCTACTGGAAACCGCTCGCCGCCATTGATCCCGTCGAACTCATCGCCCATCGGCAGGTATGGTCGCTGGTGGTGTTGCTGAGCCTGCTGATCCTCCTCGAGGGCGGACTCCGTTCCATCGCCTCGGCCATGGATTCCTGGCGTTCCGTCGGCAGGCTCCTCCTGGGCGGCGGACTCCTCACCATCAACTGGCTGGTCTATGTCTGGGGCGTCAACACCGGGCACATCGTCGAGACCAGCCTCGGTTACTTCCTCGTCCCCCTCTTCAGCGTCATCGCCGGTCGCCTCCTCATGGATGAACACCTCCGACGCACCCAATGGGTCACGGTGGGGATCGCAGCACTCGGCGTCGGGGTGATGATCGTTCAGGCCGACCGGATCCCGTGGATCGCCCTGGCGCTGGCGGGCAGTTGGGGATGCTATGGGATCCTCCGCAAGCGCTCCCAACTTGGCGCCATCCCGGCGTTGGCTTCAGAAACCCTGTTGCTGGTGCCGTTCGCCATCGGCTACCTGATCTGGTCCCACTCCCGCGGCACCGGCGCCCTGGGCCGGGTGGATCTCCCCACCCATCTCCTGATTTTCAGTTCCGGGCTGGTCACCGCCATTCCCCTGCTCCTCTTCGCCCACGCCGCACGCCGCATCCGACTCTCCACCCTGGGCGTCCTCCAATACATCGCGCCCACCGGCCAACTCATCATCGGAGTCTGGATCTATCACGAGGAGTTCACCCGGTCCCGCGTCACCAGCTTCATCCTCATCTGGATCGCCCTGCTCCTCTACACCCTCGACAATCTCATCGCCCAATACCGGCAACCTGCCCGGAGCTGACCCGGCGAGGCTTCCTGTCGCGCTGTCTCTCCGGTTGCAACGCTCCGCTCCCGGCTCGTAGTCTGACCCCCATGTCGAAGCCGGCGCTGGGTAGAGGCCTGGGTGCGTTGCTCGGCGGCGGGGGACGACCTTCCACGCCGCCGCAGCCATCCGTGCCTGTCATCCGGCCGGAGCCGGGCACCTCCACCGCCGCGGGCATCCGCCGGGTTCCACTCGATCTGGTGGAGCCGAGCCCCTTGCAACCGCGTCGCGACTTCACCGAGGAAGCCCTGCGCGAACTCGCCGATTCCATCCGGGAACAGGGCATCATCCAGCCGTTGGTGGTCCGGCCGGTCGGCAACAAACTCGAATTGATCGCCGGGGAACGTCGCTGGCGCGCCGCCCGTCTCGCCGGACTCACCGAGGTCCCCGTCATTGAACGTACCGCCACCGACCGCGAAGTCCTCGAGCTCGCCCTCATCGAGAACCTCCAGCGCGAGAACCTCAACCCCCTCGAGGAAGCCCAGGGCTACGCCCAACTCCAGGCCCAGTTCAACCTGACCCAGGAACAGGTCGCCCAGAAGGTCGGCCGCAGCCGCGTCGCCGTCACCAACGCCCTCCGCCTCCTCAAGCTCGCCCCGGAACTCCACGACGCCCTCCGCTCCGGCCAACTCTCCACCGGCCACGCCAAGGTCCTCCTCGGCCTCCCCACTCCCTCCCTCCAGATCTCCGCCGCCGACCAGGTCCGCTCCCGCGGCCTTTCCGTCCGCCAGACCGAGGAACTGGTCACCCAACTGCTCGCTCCACAGCCCGCCATATCGCCCACCTCCGCTCCCATCCCCTCCACCCGGGATCCCCACGTCCTTGATGTCGAAAATCGTCTCCGCGACCGCCTCGCCACCCGCGTCGGTCTCCGTTACCGGGCCGGTCGCGGCGCCATCGAGATCCGCTTCGGGTCGGACGACGAACTGAATCGCCTCCTCGATCTGCTCGGCATCCAGCCGGATTGATCCACCTCCCTTTCCCTTCCCGTTCCATCTTGCATCCCAGTATCTGCCCATGCTCAACTCCCAGGAATTCCGCGACGCCGCCGCCAGCCGCCTCGAAGCCGCCGCCGGCAAGGTCCCCCAACTCAGCGCCTTCATCGGCCTCGACGGTTTCGTCGATGAAATCCTCCACGTCGTCGACAAACGCTACGACGCCGACCGGTTTGACCGCATCCCGACCATCCGCGCGTATGCCGACCGGTTGGCCGCCGCCGCCGGCCACTCGACGAATGTCGAACTGGTCAATGTCATGACCAAGCTCGGCGGCAATGGCCCCATCATGGCCAATGCCCTCGCCAGCTTCGGTCTCCGGGTCAGCTATCTCGGCTCGCTCGGTCATCCCGCCCTTCATCCCGTCTTCGAACCCTTCAGCCATCGCGCCGAAGTCGCTTCCATCTCCGCTCCCGGCCTCACCGACGCCCTCGAGTTCGAGGACGGAAAATTGATAATCGGCAAGCACTACACCCTGCGCGACGTCACCTGGAACAACATCTGCACCCGGTACGGCAAGGACCGCTTCGCCCTCAAGTTCGCCAGCGCCGACCTCGTCGGTTTCGTCAACTGGACCATGTTGCCCTTCATGTCCGACATCTGGGCCGCCATCCAGTCCGAACTCATGCCCGGCCTTCTCGGGGAACGGCGCCGCATCTTCTTCGACCTCGCTGATCCCGAGAAACGCCTCCCCGGCGACATCGAACGCGCCCTCGAACTCATCGTCCGGTTCCAGTCCAAGTTCGATGTCCTCCTCGGTCTCAACGAAAAGGAAGCCTACGAGATCGCCCGCGTCCTTGGCCTCGACCCGAGCCGTCGCGACGCCGATGGCCTCACCCAGCTCGGTGTCGAGATCCAGAAACGGGTGCCCGTCGATACCCTCGTCATTCATCCCGTCAAGTACGCCCTCGCCATCTCTGCCAATGACACCGCCGTCGTCCAGGGACCCATCTGCCACAACCCCCGCATCACCACCGGCGCCGGCGACCACTTCAATTCCGGCTTCTGCCTCGGCAAACTCCTCGGCTTTTCCAACGCCGACTCCGTCCTCTGCGGCGTCGCCACCAGCGGTCATTACGTCCGTACCACAGAAAGCCCACGCGTCACCGACCTCACCCGGCTCATGCGCGAGTGGCCTCAGGAATAACCCCTCCCCAGCATGGTCCTTCCCGTCGTCCGCTACGGCCATCCGGTCCTCCGCCAGAAAGGCGCCCGGATCTCCTCCGTCACCCCCGAAATCAACGGGCTCATCGCCGACATGCTCGAAACCATGAAGGCCGCCCACGGCGTCGGACTCGCCGCCCAACAGGTCGCCCACGCCCTCCAACTCGCCGTCATCGATGTCCGCGGTGTCTCCGACCGCCCTTCCCAACTCTGGATCGATGGCCATCCCGCCAGTGTCGATGCCTTCATGCCCCTCGTCCTGATCAATCCCCAGGTCACACCCGCCGGCAAACCCGTCCGCGGCCCAGAAGGTTGTCTCTCCTTCCCGGAAATTTACGGCGAAGTCGAACGCCCTGCCGAAGTCGAAGTCGTCGCCCTCAACGAACGTGGCGACTCCTTCCGCTTCAAGACCGGCGGCCTCCTCGCCCGCGCCGTCCAACACGAAGTCGATCACCTCAATGGCATCCTCTTCATCGACCGCATGGACAGCGCCACCCGCGCCGAGGTGAAACCCGAGGTCGACGACCTCCTCGTCGCCACCAAGGCCGCCCTGGCCAAGGCCGCTGCCAAAACCCGCTGAAGGCCCTCGGCTGTTCCCATCGTCCCAGGGACATTCCCACGGGATTCAACCCACCGCCGAGCGGTCGCCGATGCTCCCTCAGCCCCGGGGCTGAATTCCCGGTCCCCGTTGGGGACGCATGGCGGAACGAGTACGAAGTAAGTGCCAACTCCACCTCCCGCCGTCGTACGCGTACTCGTACTCGTACTCGAACATGCAGGGACGGGGATTGGATGGCGTCTCGGCACCTCGCCGGCGACGGAAGGAGGAGTGCATCGACCCAACCCTCCCGGCCTGAAGGGTCGGAAGATCCCAGCCCCGACCCCCGGAAGTCCCAACGTCGTGATTCGCCCCGTTGCACTTTCCCTCAAATTGCTGGAAACAAATACCGTTGCTTCCGCGCTTATGCTCCGGCACCGCGCGAAGCCATCCACCAGTGAGGGTGGGAGGCAGACCCGGTCCAGTCACACCATGAGAACCTCCTCCACTCCGTTCATCACTGCGCTCAACCGGGCCGGACACCGCGCCTTCACCCTGATCGAACTGCTGGTGGTCATCGCCATCATCGCCATCCTGGCCGGATTGCTCCTTCCCTCCCTCGCCGCCGCCAAGTCCAAGGCGAACAGCATCAAATGCCTCAACAACATCCGGCAACTCGGCCTGGCCCTGACCATGTATGCCGGCGACAACGACAGTTCATACCCGCCGAGACGCGAGCCCACCAACGCCTGGCCGTCGCCGCTGTATGTCTATTACAAGGATCCCAGCATCCTCAAATGCCCGTCCGACAGCCTCTCCTTCATGCCGCCCGGCACGCCGATGGCAATCCGCGTTTCCCACCAACGCAGCTATGTGATCAACGGCTTCAACGACTGGTTCGAATCCACCCTCAATCCCACCGACTACGCCCTGTTCAAGAAATGGAAATGGCCCGGCGGAATGAAGGATACCGGCATCCCGTTTCCTTCCGAGACCATCGTCTTCGGAGAAAAGCGGAATAGCTCCTTCCATGTCCACATGGACTTCAGCCAGGGCACCCTCGGCAATGACGTGGAAGAGATCGCCCAGGACCGGCACCGCTACGGCGGCGGCGAAAAGGCCGGCGGTTCCAACTTCGCCTTCGCCGATGGCAGCGCGCGGTTCATGCGATACGGCCACTCGGTGAAGCCCATCAATCTGTGGGCGGTCCGCGACGAATGGCGCAACGTTCCCGCCCAACTCCCCTGACCGAAACACCGATCACTTTCCCGTCCCACACAACGCCAGCAACTCTGCCACACACAGCTCCGCAAAAGCCGGGTCATTGATGTTCCCCGGGTATTCCACCACCCGGATGTCCGGCCGGAGATGCCGCTTCCATTCACCAAACAACGCCGCATCCGCCTCAGGCCAGTGGAACGGTTGACCCGGCGCACTGATCACGCTGATCCCTCCCAACGGCAACACCACCGTCACCGGTCCCGTCGACAGGTTCACCTTCTCCGCCAGGATCCGACCCAACTCCGCACATTCCTCCGGATTGGTCCGCATCAGGGTCACCTGGGCGTTGTGATGATAGAAACGCCGGCCGCGATAACGCTCGGGCACGGTTGAAGGTTCACCAAAGTTCACCATGTCGAGACAACCCGGTGCGATCACCGCCGGCACCCCTGCCCGCGCCGCCGCTTCAAGTCGCGTCGGACCCGCCGTCAAAACCCCGCCCACCAACTCATCCGCCCATTCCGTCGTCGTGATGTCCAATACCCCGGAGACAATTCCCGATTCCACCAGCGATTCCATCGTGCGTCCCCCGATGCCGGTCGCAGCGAAGATCATCACCTCATAACCCGCCGCCTCCAGCACCTCCCGCGCATGGGTCACACATGGCGTGGTGTTGCCGAACTGCGACGCCACGATCACCGGTCGATCCTGCGTCCCATCCGGAATCCGCGCCTCCACCATCCCGCAGATCGCCCCCGCCGCCTGCGCCAGCAACCGGCGCGATACCCGGTTCAACCCCGCCACATCCACCACGCTGGGCATCATCACGATGTCCTTCACCCCCACGTAAGGAGCGGTGTTCCCACTCGCCAACGTCGACACCATCAGTTTCGGAAATCCCATCGGCAACGCCCGCATCGCCGCCGTGCAGATCGCCGTCCCGCCGCCCCCTCCCAACGAGATCACCCCATCAATCCGCCCCTCGCGCTGCAACCGCGCCAACACCACCGGCGCACCCCGTGTCATCAAGGCCACCGCCTCTCCCCGATCCCGCCGCACCGCCACTTCCGCCAAATCCCCCCCTCCCGCCGTCGCCACCTCTTCCCGCGTGATCTCCGATCCCAATCGCGGTTCTCCCAACGTCCCCACATCGATCCGGAGCACCCGATGTCCCCGTCCCTGGATCAGCCCCGCGACATAACCATGCTCGTCACCTTTCGTGTCGAACGTCCCCAACACAGCGATCGTTGCCATAGCGTCCGGAAATCCTAACCACTCGGATCCATCGCGCCCACCCCGATCTCCAACCTCGACGATCCTTCCCCGGCGGCCCACAATCCTTCCACCTTTCCACCCTTCAGAACCTCCGATCACCGGAAGTCCCTCTGACCATGTTCCGCCTCCTCACCCACCTCGCCTTCCTTCTCCTTTCACCCGTCGTCGCCTTCACCCAGGAACCGGCCCCGCCCCGGCCCAACATCGTCTTCATCATGGCCGATGACCTCGGCTACGGAGATCTCGGTTGCTACGGCCAGAAGAACATCCGCACCCCCAACCTCGACCGCATGGCCGCCGAAGGCATCCGCTTCACCCAGGCCTATGCCGGCGCCACCGTGTGCGCCCCCTCCCGATGCGTCCTCATGACCGGTCGTCACGTCGGCCGCGCGCGCGTCCGCGGCAATGCCGGCCGTCAGAATCCCCTCGCCCAATCCCTCCGCACCGACGATCTCACCGTGGCCCGCATCCTCCAACAGTCCGGATATCGCACCGGCCTGATCGGCAAGTGGGGTCTGGGCGACGTGGGCGAAGCCGAGGCAGGGCTGCCAGGTCGACACGGCTTCGACCACTTCTTCGGCTATCTCAACCAGCATCACGCCCACAACCATTACCCGAGCTACCTGTGGCGGAACGAAACCCGGGTCGATCTCGCCAATGTCCTCAGCAACACCTTCCCCACCGGCGCCGGCGTCGCTTCCATCCGAAAGGACTACAGCCACGACCTCTTCACCACCGATGCCCTCCAGTTCATCCGCGAAAACGCCGCGCGCCCCTTCTTCCTCTATCTCGCCCTCACCATTCCCCACGCCAACAACGAGGCCGGCAAACTCGGCATGGAAGTCCCCGATCTCGGCCCCTATGCCAACCTCGACTGGCCTGAACCCGTCAAAGGCCATGCCGCCATGATCTCCCGCATGGATCACGACATCGGTCGTCTCCTCAACCTCCTCTCCGAACTCGGACTCGACCGCAGGACACTGGTGGTCTTCACCTCCGACAACGGCCCGCATCGCGAGGGCGGATTCGACCCCGCCTTCAATCGAAGCTCCGGCCCTCTCCGCGGCATCAAACGCGATCACTACGACGGCGGCATCCGCGTTCCCGCCATCGTCCGTTGGCCCGGCAGGATCCCCGCCGGATTCGTCAGCCCAGCCGTCTGGTTCTCTGGCGATGTCCTCCCGACGCTCGCCACCCTGGCCGGCGCGCCCCTCCCCGACGACATCGACGGCCTCAATGTCCTCCCGTCCTGGCTCGGCATGGATCAACCCGGATTGGCCGGGCGTTTCCTGTACTGGGAGTTCCACGAAGGGGGATTCAAACAGGCCGGGCGTTGGCACGACTGGAAGATCCTCCGCAACAAACCCGGTGCCCCGGCCGAACTCTACCACGTCGTCAACGACCCCGGCGAAGCCCACAACCTCGCCGCCATCCTCCCCGAACTCACCGCCAACCTCGTCGCCCGCCTCGACTCCGCCCGAACCGATTCCCCCGACTGGCCCGTGCGCACCCAACCCTGATCCGCGGGGAAGGCAATGGGGTCACATCCTAAGCATTGACAATAGCCACCTGAACGGAAGGAACCGCGCATGGCTTGACCGTTTCGCATGTGGGTGCCCGACGGCTGTAGGTCTGTCGTCGACCGGGGCGACCGCGGCGAACGTATCCTCCCTACCAACAACGACCGGCATCGCTTTACCGGCAGCCTGTCCGTACTTCCCGGGATTGGAATGACAGAGGGCGCTGGTGCGGCACGGGGACTGGACGCGGGACGCGGTGGTGTTCGTGACGGTGAGGCGTGGTGGGTGGAGGCTCTCGGAGCTGGGTGAACGGATTGCCGGATTGAAGTACGGCGGCGGGTCAAGGGGTGAAGCGGATCAGGGTGATTGAGACACCAGAGCCTGTCTGGAAACTTCAAGGGGTGTTGCGACGAAAGATTTGGCTGGAAGCCAAGGCGTTAACGACGAGTCCCGCAGTGCGGGATAATGGCCTCCGCGAATGAGGCGAAAAACCTACCCGGCCGAGGCCGCCATCCCCAACTTGCGCACCCGATCGCGTCGCGCGTCCCAGACGGGTTTGGTCGCGGGAAGCTCACGGCCCAGACGTTCATAGAGGCCGGATGCCTCGATGTAACGCCGTCGTTCCTCCAGCAGTTGCCCCGCTGCAACACCCGCCTCTTCCAACAACCGCGGCGGAACCGATTCACCCGGCTGGAGGAATCCCGAGCCAAAAACCACGTCGAGATAATGCTTCAATGCCCGCTCCAACAGGTCACCCGCCTCCGCCGGCGGCCGCCCCGAGGCCATCCGTTCCGCCACCGTCCCCAGACCGATCAACGCCTTGGCCCGCGCACCGACATCCGCCAGCGGCGATTCCACCACCCGCTGGTAAAGGTCGGCTGCGCGGGTATGACTTACCGGCGATTGCACCCCGAGTTGCAGGTGGCAATAGGCCATGCGTCCCCAGACGGCGACGATGATGGGTTGATTGGTGAAACGTGCGGCACCGCGAAAGGCATCCAGGGCTTCGGTGAAGGTCGACAACGGACCGTTGGTGCCGACCAGCGGGGCGGCGAGCTTGGCTTCCCCCAGGTAATAATATCCCGAGGCAAGTTCCGCCTCCGCCGCCGTCGGATCGTTCAACAGCGCGAGCAGGTATCCGATGGCATTGGTGACGCTGCCCCGCCCCAACGCGGCCCGACCCGCCTGGACCCGTGCCGTGCGGACCGCCGGCATTCCCTTCCACGCAACATTGGTCACCACTCCCAGGTAAGCCTGTTCGGACTGTCCGTAATCACCTTGGTTGTAGTAATGGGCGCCCAACCACAATCGGGCGTCCTGCGCGACCAGATTGGTCGAAAACCGTCGGGCCACCGACTGGAACTGCTCCACCGCATTGGTCTCCATCCCGGCCTTCGCCGTCGCAAAGGCGCGACCATACTCGGCTTCAGGCAACGCCGGATGATTCGTGTAACGCGCCGTCCAAATGTCGAACTCGCGCATCGCCTCCACCCACTGCCGATCCCCCAGATGCCCCGTCGCCAACGCCAACCTCACCTCCGCCGTCACCGCACTGTCCGGAAAACGCGACGCAAACTGCGCCAACAGCTCCCGCCCCTGCGCCCCGCTGCCCGTCCGCATCAGGGATTGCCCCACCAACAAAGCACTTCGCCCCGCCACCTCGGCATCCGGATGCGTCGCCAACAACCGTTCCATCGATTGCGCCGCCGCCACGGAGTTGGTCGCCGCAATCGCCGATGCCACCGCCTGTCGCCATGCAAACGGGCGCAACTCCCGGTCCACCACCGCATCGCCCGCATACCCTTCCGCCACCCCCATGTAATGGCCCAGTGCCTCGGCCGGCTCATTCCGCAACAGGGCCGCGTCTCCCAGCTTGAATCGCGCCGTCGCCTGCTCCGCCGTTGCCGGCAATCCCGCCAATGCCGCACGGAAAGCCACATCCGCCTCCTTCAATTTCTCACCGCCCGATCCCGCCCCCTGCTCCCACAGGCACCAACCCCTCAGATACTGGAGCGGTCCCACCAACTCCGCCGGCGGCTCGTTCGTCAGCACCGGATCCAACTGCGACAAAATCACGCCCGGCAAGGCTGCAACCTCAGCCGGAATCGGTCCCGTTCCCCGCACCGCCGCATACTGCCGGAACAACACCTGACCCAGTGCCAGCCACACCGGATGCCACGTCGGCTCCATGGGGCGACCCGCCAGGAACCGCTCGAGTCTGGCCCGCGATTTCACCCAGTCCTGTTTCTCGTTCCAGCCCGCCACCAACCGCAACACCGCCTCCCGCTGGAACCCCGGTGGCAACGCTCCGTCCGTGTTCTTTTCCCACAACGGTTCCGCCTTGTCCCCCTGACCCGCCGCTTCCAACGCCCGCGCCGTCATCGACGTCGCATCCGCCCGTCGCACCAGATCCGACCCGGCCAAGCCCATCAACGCCTCCCCCGCCGCCACCCGCTCCGCCGTCTTGCCCGCCAATTGCGCCGCATCGTATCTGACCCGCTCCCGTTGCCATTGCTGATCCGTGGTGACCGCCGTCGCACGCGCCGCTTCCACCGCTCCCAATGCCCCCGCCCCGTCCCCGGTCGCCAGCCGCGTCTGTGCCAGCAACATCCAGCCGGCATGGATCAGGTCCGGCGCCCCGTCCCCCGCCTTCACCTTCAACTGGAAAATCCCGTCCGCCGCCACCAACCGGTCCCGTGCCACTCCGGATCCTCCCCCCCGATGCAACGCGTACAACTCCCGCAACGTCGCCCGCAACAGGTGGACCGATGCCGGATATTGCTTCTGGAAAGCCGCGAACTGGTCGGAAGCCAGCTTCCATTGGGACGCTCCCAGCGCCGCCTCCGCCCGGGCCAACGCCGCCAGTTCCAACGCCGGCGCTTTCCATTCCGACTCCGGATACTTCTGCGCCAACGCCGCAAACTCTTCCGCCGCCCGCGGAAACAACCCCGTGTCAAAGGCCCGCGCCGCCGCCTCGTAAGCAACCCGAACCACCGCCGGATCCACCACGGGCTTGGCCGGCTCCGGCTTGGGCTCCGGCTTCGCCTCCACGGACACCGGCTTCGGAAGCTCCTCCACTGCAGGAACCGCGGCAGGGACCACAGCAGGGACAGGCACCGCATTCGTCGGCACCGCATTCGTCGCCGCCCCGGGCTTCGGCGCAGGCGCCTTGCCGTCCCCGGCAGGGGCAGGAACTGGCGCCGGAACTGTCACCGGCTCCACCACCGGCGCAGGCACCGGCTTCGGCACCGGAGCGGGAGTTGCATCCTGCGCCACCAAACCCGCACCCGCCATCCATCCCCAGACCAACAGCCACCACAAAACCCCGGCCTTGCCCGGGATCCCTGTCGCCTTGCGCACTGTCTCAACCTCCGCCGCCAACATGTCACACCACCTTGTCCATTCGCCCGCCCAGGATTCGATCCAAAAAACGTCCCGTGTGGCTGTCTGCGCATGACGCAATCACCTCGGGCGGTCCCTGCGCAACAATCCGCCCACCGCCACCACCCCCTTCCGGCCCCAGATCAATGACCC
>DITU01000168.1 GCA_002422905.1 Verrucomicrobia bacterium UBA6176 | reverse complement strand
CGGGAGTTGCTGGGAGAAATCTTCGAGACACGAAACCGACAGGATGGAGCGGGCCAATCGCCGGAGTTCCGCCTCGTTCTGGACCGCCTCGATCCGTTCCCGCAGAAGGAGGCCGGAAGCGCCGAACCGGTATTCAACCAGTTCCACCAAAGTGTCCTGCAACCCCTCGACCCGCCCCTCAACCCGCCCCTCAACCCGCCCCTTGGCCAGACCCTCGATCTGCCCCTCTTCCCACACCACGCGATCATAATTGCTCATGTTTGGCATACGTATCTCCTTCCCAAGTCTTCCAAGATCCTGTCGGAACGATATCTCTTCGGCCGGCGGCAACGCCAGCAACCAGTGGATGAGCCGAAGCACCTGGCGGATCTCCCCATCCGGCATTCCTGAAGTCAGGAGATTTCGCACCAATCCGAACTTTCCCTCCCTGCGCTCGACCGGCCTTCCACCCGTCGATTGGGCGAGCCGATGCGCCTGGATCACCCGGGCAACCGGGTTTCCCATGGCCAACCCCGCTTCGACATCGAGATCGCTCACCTTGCAGATCGGAAATCGGAACTCCAGTCCGCATCCGAGTTGGCCCGTGCGGAAGCCGGAAGGTCTCCAGCTTGGAACCGGATCCGCCAGTACCGCCACGCTGACCGGAAAACGCTGGAACCGATCCGAGATCCGGCAGAAATACCGGAACATCCGCTCCGGCAGCTCATCGTCACGCTGTGCCTGCACTTCAGCGTGGATCAGGAGCAACTCCGCAACGCCATCACGTCGCTGGACCTCGACCAGCTTGTCGACGCGCATCAGGCCAGACTCCGAATCGGGAACGATCTGCTGAAGTTCGGTATCGAGGAAAGTAACGGGAGCGGACCCGTCGAGGGTCGCGGCAATGTCGGGAAAGGCGAGCGAGAGGAACTGTGGGAGGAACTGTTCCAAGGTTAGTTTCCACGCGGCGTCGTACTGGACGGGTTCACTCAATGAGCCCTGCTATGCCGGACCTGGGAAGGAAGTTGCAGGGGGTGGCAAAAATAGGCGGTTGGGGAGCCGGTCCTTTGAACCTCTGGAAGACGTTGCGCCGTTGCGCCGTTGCGTGAGGAAAACGGGAAAGGGACGAAGGCAGTTTTCCCGCAGAGGCGCTGAGCACGCGGAGAAGACAAGAAGGGGGGTACTGGAGCGGCGAGGTTCACTCGCCGGATTGATCCATGACGGCGACCCAACGTCGCCGCTCCGTGGGATGATTGGGGGGGAAAGAAAGGAAGAGGTCTCACGCAAAGCCGCAAAGAACGCGAAGGGAACAAAAGGGAGGTGGATGGGTGCCCTTTCCTTGGAATCCCTCGGCAGCCAGATCATCAACCCGGAAGGCTATTTGACCCCGAGTTGCTGGGAGAACTCCGCGAGACTGGAAACGGACAGGATGGAGCGGGCCAATCGCCGGAGTTCCGCCTCGTTCCGGACCGCCTCGATCCGCTCCCGCAGAAGGAGTGCGGCAGGGCCAAAACGGTATTCAACCAGTTCCACCAAGGTATCCTGCAACCCCTCGACCCGCCCCTTGGCCAGACCTTCGATCTGCCCCTCTTCCCACACCACGCGATCATAATTGCTCATGTTTGGCATACGTATCTCCTTCCCCAGTCTTCCAAGATCCTGTCGGAACGATATCTCTTCGGCCGCCGGCAAGGCCAGCAACCAGTGGATGAGCCGAAGCACCTGGCGGATCTCCCGATCCGGCATGCCCGACGTCAGGAGATTTCGCACCAATCCGAACTTTCCCTCCCTGCGCTCGACCGGCCTTCCACCCGTCGACTGGGCGAGCCGATGCGCCTGGATCACCCGGGCAACCGGGTTCCCCATGGCCAACCCCGCTTCGACATCGAGATCGCTCACCTTGCAGATCGGAAAGCAGAACTCCAGTCCACATCCGAGTTGGCCAGTGCGGAAACCGGAAGGTCTCCAGCTTGGAACCGGATCCGCCAGTACCGCCACGCTGACCGGAAAACGCTGGAACCGATCCGAGATTCGGCAGAAATACCGGAACATCCGCTCGGGCAGGTCGTCGTCGCGCTGAGCCTGGACCTCGGCGTGGATCAACAGCAACTCGGCAACGCCATCGCGTCGCTGGACCTCCACCAGTTTGTCGACGCGCATCAGGCCAGACTCCGAATCGGGAACAATCTGCTGAAGTTCGGTATCGAGGAAAGTAAAGGGAACGGACCAGTCGATGGTGGCGGCGATGTCGGGGAAGACGAGGGAGAGAAACTGTGGGAGGAACTGTTCCAAGGTTAGTTTCCACGCGGCGTCGTACTGGACGGGTTCACTCAATGAGCCCTGCTATGCCGGGCCTGGGAAGGAAGTTGCAGGGGGTGGAAAAAATAGGCGGTTGGAGAGCCTGTCCCTTTGAACCTTGCCCGTCACGCCCCCCACGTCGCCAACGACTCCAGGTAGGCCGCCGAACCGTCCCGAAGCCATCCGTCCAGTTGCGCCTGGTCCTTCAACTGCTGCCCGCGCATCCGTGGCACGATCAGGAATTGTGTCGCCACCTCCGGCAAGGCCGACAGGTCACTCCACAACTTCTCGAACTGGGCCACCGGAAACACATCTTCCTGCCCGTGTCCCCACCGCTTCTTCACCTCCTTCAACGTGATGTACGTCGGCAACCTCGACGCCACCCCGCGGATCGCCGCCGTGATCCGCGTGTCATCCCCGCCGATCACCTCGTCCCGCGTCAAACCGAACGCCGCCAGCAACCGGTCGATGTCGATCCACGTCGTCATGCTGTTGTAATAGCTCAACCGGAACTCGTCCTCCTCACGCGGCATCGCCAATCCCTCCACCAACCGCACCCGCCCATTCACCCGCGCCAATCCACCGCCCCGATCCTCCAGGCGCCGCGTGATCACCTCGAAACCCAGCGCCGCGCCGCTCCGCCGATGCATCCCCAGCATCACCGGATCCAGGTTCGCCCCCAGCGTATCGATGTTGTGCAGCAACAACGTCCTCAACGCCGGACGCTCCTTCAGCAACCGCGCCAGTGTCCCGTTCCGCAACAGGTTCGGCACCTCATAGAAATGGCCGACCGGATGCATGCACTGGAGCGGTAGATTGTCCGTGTAATCCGTCGTCTCGCCTGCCGACCGCGCCCAGTTCATCAGCGCCGCCCGCAACGATTCCCGCACCTTCTGCTGCTGTACATCCAGCATCTGCTGCGGCATCTCCTCCCACTGGAAACGCAGGTCCCGCTCCGTCGGGATCAACCGCAATCCCACACTCCGTCCCTCCGACAACAGCACCGATCCCGGATACCCAAACCCATTCGCACGCTCCAGGAACTCCCGGGTCGGTCCATGCGTCAGGTAACTCGTCGTGAACACATGCGGCGGCATTACCCCCGCCCATTCCCCCGTGCGCCGCGACTTCGCCAGGTGCACCTCGATGAAGGTCCGATGCTTCCCTCCCAGTCGACAGAATGGATGGAGCGCCTTGCACACCCCCGCTCCCTGCGTCCAGCGCGAACCCGCTCCCGCCGCCAGCGTCACCACCGCCACCTCGCCCCGTCGCAACGCCGCTTCCCCCTCCGCACGCGCCTCTTCACGCCCCGGACTCCCGACGTCGCCGTACTCCACGTCGCCCTCCCCGACATCCTCGATCAGCGTGTCCGCCCGCAACCGGTTCTGCGCAAGCCCGATCCGGCCTTCCTTCAGATCCGACCGGATCTGTTCATGTTGCGCCGGATCAAATCCATTGGCTGCCAGCAACTCACCCAGCGTTCCTCCCTCGCTCCGTTCCGACCGACCCCGCGGCAACAGGGTGTCGAACAACGTCTGCACCATTCCCCGCAACTCCGGATTGTTCCGCGCCGCCGCACCGAACCGATCCAGTTCCGCACGGCGACCCGGCGGCAATCCATGCCGGTCCCGTCGCAACAGGCCCGGCACCGTCAATGCATAGTATCCTGCCGGCATCAGCGCCGATTCCCCGTCCAGCAACTCCGCGAATGTCCCCCGCTCGTTGATCGCGTAATCGAAGACCACCGGGTCCATCGCGAACGGCAACGCATTCTGCAATTCACGCTTCGTCCGCAGCATGATCTCCCGCATCCGCTCCTGCGCCTCCGCCTTCCGATGCGGCGCAAAGATGAAGCCCATCCCGCCGCCCGACATGCCGCCCAACATCCAGAATCCCCAGAAATCCTCCCCGAACGCCTCCCCAGCCCGCGCGATCAACTGCTCCGTGAAATGATTCGTCGCCCACGGGATGATCGCCTGGATCGGCCCCCGGAAATTCCGCGTCGTCGCCGCGCCCAACGCCCGGATGTCCCCCCGCTGCAACGCCCCGATCACCTCATCCAACACCCGCAACGCATCCTGCCGCCCCACCCACTCCGCTCCCGACCGCAACAGGTACTTCTCCGTCACCATCTCCAGGATCGGACCCACGTTCTGCGCCATCCCCCCATGCACCACCACCAATGAATCCTGCAACGCGCGCCGCGCCGAATCCGGGATCTCGTCCCGTCCATACACATGATGCACCGGCATCAGGCGCCCCCGCGAAATGCCCGATTCCGGATCCTCCGCCGTCGCCGCCTTTCCCATGATCAACTTGATCCCGGGCCAGACACCGCCCGAATCCTGCCACCCCCCGCCCGACCCCCCCAACCATTCGCCCAACAACGCCCGGGCCAACACCAACCGTCGTTCGGACTCCGCCAACGGCCCCGTCAACGACGACGCCTGGCCCGTCGCCCGCATGCACACCGAAATCAATGACCCCAGCAGGTTCGTGCTGACCGCCAGGCGCGAACCCTTCGGGATGTCATTCACACTCGACACAATCTCCAGCCCACGCCCGGGCCCCACCAACCGGCCCAACAATTCCTCCATCGAATGTCCCGACCCTTCGATCCCCGGTGGCACGATCCCCGACGCAATCACCGCCGCCTTCAGCAACCCCAGGTAATCCTTCGCAAAATCGAACACGTCCGACAGCACCGTCACATCCGCCGTCGATTTCAGATCCACCGACGTCAACCGCAACACCGGTTCGTCCAACACGCGCAACCACGCGCTCACCGGCGGTTGCGTCCCGCCATCCCGACCGTGCACCCCGAGATCCACCGAGATGTTCAACACCTTCGCCCCCTCCGGATAATCCATCCCCAGGAAAAAGATGTCCGACCACGCCGAATGCGTGAGGTCCATGCGGACCGGCGTCTGCTCCCGCAGGATCGGAAACGATCCGTCCGCACCCCGCACCAGCAACTCCGGCCTCAACCGCAACGGTTGATCCGCCGGATGTCCCATCCGGAACATCCATTGATTCCCCCGCACCATCCGCACACTACGCCGCACCTGATCCGCCAGGGTCTGGAATGCCAGCCGATGATACGCCGCCGCCAACGCCGAACTGATCCCGTCGCTCGCCCCCTCCGTCTGCTGCTGCTCCAGGAAGGTGTCGATCGCCTCTTCAAACCGCCGATGCAACAACTGCTCGAATCCGGCAAACGGAACCAGGCCGCGCGCCCCTGACCCCTCCGATTCCAATCGCGCCGGCAGATGGAACCGATGGATGGCATGCAGGAAGAACAGGGCCCGCACCCGTTCATAGAGGTTGTCCGATTGCCGCCGGAACCGATCCAATTCATCCGCCATCGCCAGCAACCGTTCCGCGCTGGCACCCGCCACCGCCGTCTCCAACGCGACATCCCGCACTGCGGGTACGGGTGAGGTGATGATCTCCAGAAGGGACACGTGTTCCACAGCCCCACGCTCCCCGATGCCCGGCGGCAAGGTCAAACCACGAAGTTCCCCGGAAGCGTCACCACCCCCTCAACCGTATCCATGCAGTAGGGAGGGAAGTGGCGGCGCAGCAGATTCTTTCGCAGGCCGAGGAGTGAGCGAGGCGCGTATCAACAACCCGATCCGTAACGAGCGAACGACGAAGGCATTGCGGAAGAAGATCCAGCCGAGACGACCGATCC
>DITU01000042.1 GCA_002422905.1 Verrucomicrobia bacterium UBA6176 | reverse complement strand
CGGACCTGGGAAGCAATGGGCAACCAGTTTGCCTATGACGGCGTGACCGGCACGCATCAGTGGTATGACGGCACCCAGCATCCGTGGGAGTTCAAGCGGGTGTGGCATCTGGAACCTTCCCTGGACGATCCTGAAACGGTCTATGCGGGGGTTGAGGATGCGGCCCTGTTCCGGTCCACGGACGGGGGGCGATCCTGGCATGAGTTGCCGGGATTGAGGAATCACGGCAAGGGACACCTGTGGCAGCCGGGAGCCGGAGGCATGGGGCTGCATACCATCGTGCTCGACCCGGTAAATCCTGGTCGCATGTATATCGCCATCTCAGCGGCCGGGGTGTTTCGTTCGGATGACGGTGGCCAGAGTTGGCGGCCGGTGACGCGCGGATTGAAGTCCCTGTATGAATTGCCGGATCCAGACGCGGAGGTGGGGCATTGTGTGCACCGGGTGGCGATGCATCGGGCGCGGCCGGACACCTTGTTCATGCAGAAGCATTGGGATGTGTTGCGGACGGACGATGGCGGGGAGCAATGGCGAGAGGTCAGCGGCAATCTTCCCACGGACTTCGGGTTTGCCATCGCGGTGCATGCGCATGAGCCGGAAACGGTCTATGTGGTGCCGATCAAGAGTGATTCTGAGCATTATCCGCCGGACGGCCGGCTCCGGGTCTATAGGAGTCGGGCGGGCGGGGATGTGTGGGAGGCGTTGGGCGATGGGCTGCCCCAGGAGCATTGCTATGTGAATGTGCTGCGGGGGGCAATGAGTGTGGATTCGATGCCTTCGTGCGGGGTCTATTTCGGGACCACCGGCGGTCAGGTGTATGGTTCCCGGGATTCCGGCGACCATTGGAAGGCCATCGCCCGGGACCTCCCCGCCGTGTTGTCGGTCGAAGCCCAGACCCTTCCATGATCCGGGTGATCATCCCGGCGCCCTTGCGGATCCTGGCACGGGTCGAGGGGGAGGTGAGCGTCGAGGTGTCGGAACCGGTCACGCTGGGTGCCGTGTTGGATGCGTTGGAAGCGCGTTATCCGGTCTTGTGTGGAACGATCCGGGATCGGGTCACGTTTCGCCGCCGGCCGTTCATCCGGTTCTTTGCGTGTGAACAGGACCTGTCGCATCACGGCCCTGACACCCCCCTGCCGGAGGCGGTGCTTTCCGGAAGGGAACCCCTGTTGATCATCGGGGCGATGGCCGGGGGATGATCAGTGTCGCAGGCGGTTCCAGCCGAGACTGGCCAGGGCGAGGAGGGTTCCGACCGCCAACAGGCTTCCGGTGCCCGGCTCGGGGATCACCCATCGCGGATGGTTGGGATTCGGTCCGCGAACCATGGCCGGAATGAACAGGGATTGGTCGCTGATGGCCCAGTCGCCATAATTCCAAGGGAATTCTGCCAACCCGAGGACCTTCTGGCGGTCATCCCCGAAGTCCACCCTGAGGACGGCGCCGGGTTTCGGGTCAAGCCGCAGTCCGCCGCCGTAGCTGTGCTTCAATTCGATCGGTGCACCGGTGACGGAGCCCGTGATGTGACCCTTTTCGAGGCGGAAGACAGGGGTTCCGTCATCCGATTCGCCGATCACGAGCCAGGAATCCTCCTCCAGGTTCAGGATCGTGCCGGAGGCCATGAGCATTTCGAGCCGGTCGGTGAATCCCACTGCGAAATCCTGGCCGGTCACGATTTCGTATCCGATCGAGACCTCGGTCCATTCGCCGGACTCGCCTGAGATCCGGACCCTGGGTGTGCCCTTGATCTGGGTGACCTTGGCGATGACGGCCTCGGGTCCGGAGCTTCCGGGAGCGGCGGTCTTTTCCTTGTTGCGCCGGAGCCAACCGCAGCCCGACAACATCGTGCAACCCAGAAGGACGACGATCAGGGTGGGGAGGTACGGTTTCATGGGATGGCCGACATAAGCCAATGGGAGGCTTTTCGGTCAAGCCCGGGTTGAGGGAAAGCTTGAGGGGTGCGGGCTATATATGCAGATGGAAGCAAGGATCTGCCATGGGGATGGTATAAGTGCGGGTCCAGAGCGGGCTGCCGAGGGGAAAGGAGAGGGGCGTCGTTGGGTGCTCGCACTCGCACTCGGTCTGCTTCGGGCTGGCCGGGACCGAGTACGAGTACGAGTACGATGAGGGAATCGCGGGGCCCCGGAGTGAGACCGCCGGGTTCTTACCGGCCGCAGCAGGACTTGTACTTCTTGCCACTGCCGCAGGGGCAGGGGTCGTTGCGACCGACGCGTGGGGTTGCCCGGACGGGTTTGGCCTTGGACAGGGCGGAGGTGGCTTCGGAGACCATCTCGCTGCCCGGGACGGGGCCGGTGGGTTCGGGCAGGGGATCGGCGCCGCTGGTGTCGCCTCCGAACAGGGCGCCGGACTGGTGGATCTGGAGCTTGGGCAGGTTCACGAGGAACTGCTCAAAGGCCATGAGGCTGGAGGCGCTGCGGAAGATGTTGTGACAGATCTCGGTCTTGATGTTGACCATGAGCTCGTCGAAGAGCTTGAAGGCTTCGCCCTTGTATTCGATGAGGGGATCGCGCTGGCCATAGGCGCGGAGGACGATCGAGCTGCGGAGGGAATCCATCGAGTACAGGTGTTCCTGCCAGAGCCGGTCGATGGCGGTCAGGATGGTGTACCGTTCCACGGAGGCGAGGGCCTCGGGTTTTTCGAAGCTGACCTTGAGGTCATAGGCATCGCGGATGGCCTTGCCGATGTGGCTGACGAGGGCGTACTGGCCTTCCTTGAGACCGTCGTAGAGGGAACCGGCGACCGGGGAATCCTTGCCGCCGCGGGCGACCTCGGGGAGTTCATCCTCGGCCATGCCGACGGGGAAGTTGAGGTTCACCCAGTCGGCGAGGCCGCGGAGGTTCCACTCGGCGGGATCGGAATCGGCGGAGGTGAATTCCTGGACCTTGGAGAGGATGACTTCCTCCAGGATGTCCATGAGGCGGTCGCGGACGTCATCGGAACGGATGATCTCATTGCGGAAGCCATAGATGACCTCGCGCTGCTTGTTCATGACGTCGTCGTACTCGAGGACGCGTTTGCGGCCCTGGAAATGGTGTTGTTCGACGCGTTTCTGGGCCTGTTCGATGGAGCGGTTGAGGAGGGGATGTTCGAGTTCCTGACCTTCCTCGAGTCCCATCCGTTCCATGTATTTCGCGATCTTCTCGGAGCCGAACATCCGCATGAGGTCGTCTTCGAGGGAGATGAAGAAGTGGGACGACCCGGGATCGCCCTGGCGCGAGCAACGGCCGCGTAGCTGACGGTCGATGCGGCGGGACTCGTGACGTTCGGTGGCGAGGACGTGGAGACCACCGACATCGGCGACGCCGGGGCCGAGCTTAATGTCGGTGCCACGACCGGCCATGTTGGTGGCGATGGTGACGGCGCCCGGCACGCCGGCCTGGGAGACGATGGTCGCCTCCTGCTCGTGGTAGCGGGCGTTGAGGATGGTGAAGCTCTTTTCCGTCGCGTGACGGTCGCTGAACAGCTCCGCGAGGTCGGCGGCATTGGCGAAGTCGCGCTGGCGCCAGCCCTTGCTGCGCATCAACTCGGCGAGCCTCTCCGACTTCTCGATGGAGGTGGTGCCGACCAGCACCGGCTGGCCCCGGCTCTTGCAGTCGGTGATGAGGTCGATGATGGCGTTGTATTTCTCGGTCGCCGTCCGGTAGACCTCGTCGTCGTCGTCGACGCGCGAGACCGGCATGTTGGTGGGGATCTCCACCACTTCGAGCTTGTAGATGTCGGAGAACTCGGACGCCTCGGTCGCCGCCGTGCCGGTCATGCCGGCAAGCTTGGGATACATGCGGAAATAATTCTGGAAGGTGATCGAGGCCAATGTCTGGTTCTCGGGCTGAATGGCCACACCTTCCTTGGCTTCCACCGCCTGATGCAGGCCGTCCGACCAGCGGCGACCGTCCATCATGCGGCCGG
>DITU01000032.1 GCA_002422905.1 Verrucomicrobia bacterium UBA6176 | reverse complement strand
GCTTTGCGACCTCGTAGTCGGCCAGAGCCCGGCACCGCCGCACCGCCTCGCGCCGACAGTGGTGGTAGGGTGATCGAACCGGCTTCCAGCGAAACCAGTGGAGGCGGTCGATGCGGTAGAGGCAACGAACCGGAGTGTCGTAAGGATCATGGCCGAGGGGGAGAAGAAGGTGCGGTTCGGTGAGGCAGACGACTCGAAGAGGAGCGTTGCGGTGGCGGAAGATTTCGCGGGTCATATGGCACCGCGACGGTGTCAAACCGGGCGCACCAGTCCAACGGTGAGGGCCAGAGTGTGGATCCAGCGGTCCTCCTCGATCCGCTCGCTGCTGTCCTTCACCCAAAGTCCACCGAAGCTCGCCCCGGCCTGCTGGCCGATCACGGCGGCAAGACCGCTATTGGCGTGTTCGTCCACAACACCCCGTATTCCGAGCGCGGTTTCGCGATAGGACTGAACGCTCGTGTGGTAAGCCGGACCGGTGACGACGAGGTTCACGGTGGCCCGGTGCAGCGGACCCACGGAATGCTCCACGTCGGGAACCGAAACGATTACGGCGAGCTGTTCCGGATCGAACTCCTCGGTCGAAGCTCCCGTATGAATGGGCAACACTATCCCGGCATCGACGAGCCAGGCGGCGAAGGCGTTCTCGACAGAAGCGTTCATGAGCGGGCGACGTGGAGGACCAGGAGCGGACTGGTGGGCCGGTCGGTCAGCCCCTTGATGGCGAAGGTCTCGCCCCGGATCGTGAGAGACTGGCGCGGCTTTGGACCGGGATCGGGCAACACGGACTTGCGCAGCTTCACTTGGAAGTCCGCCTCGGGCATGAAGCCGCCACTCTGGAGGTCGAGTTCAACGCGGGGGTCTGCCACCACCGCCTTGTAGGTGCCGTCGTTCCAGGTCACGTCGATCCCGACTTCCTCGATGATGGCGGCGAGGTCGGCGTCGAGTTCGTCGTAGCGGGAGGCGGGCATCTCTCCCGCTGGGGCTGTCAATCCCCCACCGGTCTCTCATGCGGCTTGAGAGTCACCAACAGGAATGGATGGTCACTCATTCGCCGCTCGCCGCCCTCTACATGCTTAACCGAGAAGTCGATTTCGACCCTCGCTTCCAGATCCGGCGAGTGGAGGAAGTGCTGCACGGTGTCGTCACGCAGTTCCGTTGGCCAAACCAAGCCGGCGCGATCAACGAGACTCTTGACCTCCCTGTGAGCTGGAAGCATCCGCGTCCACCCCAGGCTCAGATTGAAATCGCCGCCCACAACAAAACTAGACGATCCAAGGCTCTCAATGGCAGTTAGTTGTTCCTGAAGCCTGTCTTTGTGCGTCTTCTCGCTGTCCTTCTTCCATTGATCCTTGATGGTGATCACATTGCCATAAACCAGTAGAGGGTTCCCCATCCAGGATACCTCGCAAAGCAGCCCGTTGATCGGCTCGTTGACGTTCAGTCGCCGCATGGGAAGACGGCTGTAGATTCCGACTTGGTGGTAGAGATTGGGTTCACCATAGTAGCGTCGCGTCGACCTGAACGGGCTTGGTTCGCTGAACTCAACGCGATAGCCGGGAATCTGGATCGCGGCGTTTCCCTCCGTGGTGATGAGAAGGTCGCAGTTGGACTGCTCCAGATACCGAGACACCTCACGAAAGCGGCTCTCTTCCCGAGGTCTTCCCGAACCTGTTTCTGGATGATCGACGTTCCAAAGTCCTATTCTCATGCGGTGCCTTCGGCGAATTCCGAAGACGGTATCCCAACGACAATGACAGTGCGAGAAGACATCTTCGTTGCGCAACAAAGCCGAAAGCCCCGGCCGGTTGTGCTGACCGACCGGGGCTTACCCTAACCCCGAGAACCGCTGACTGCGTGTGCCGGGAAATTCAAAAGATGAGCGCCAGAGTGACGCTGGCGGCGGTGTTGTCGCCTCCGGCCGCTTCCACGTCCGCAGTGGCACGGAGGTGGCGGCGCGTGGCGTTCGGGAGCCGGACCCGAATCGAAGCGGTGCTCGCCCCGCCCCCGGCTCCACCGGTCACTTCCAAAGGTGCTAGGCCGACAATCGCAGCAAAACTGGCGTCGTCTGCCGAGTCCTCCAGCGTCACGGTGGCCTTCTTGTCCTCGACGAGGTTGTCCAGTTCGGGCAGCACAACTTCGACCTCGAAGTGGCTCTCGGTCTGCGTGGTTGCGGCGAGATCAATCGAGGCGGTGGAAGCGCTCGCTCCGGCAGCAGGGAGCGCCACAGTGCGGATCAGTTCAGCGTCTTTGAGAGAGTGCATGATGGGCGGGGTTCGAGTTTGAAGGGAATCAGGCCTCGCTGTTCACGATGGAGGCCGAGCGAATGATGGGGATGCCCTCCCATTCGGTGGGCAGCGGAGCGGGATTGCCCGCCGGGTTGGTGGCGGTGCGTCCGCTACGAACCTGCTCGCGGGAGCGCCCGTTCATGAAGATGTGGGTCGGCTCCATGCCGAACTCGGTGAACTTCTCGTAGGCGGCGTAGAGGAGGCCGTCGTGGAGCGTCTTCTTGTTCGCGCCCGATTCCTCCACGTTCTTGATCCGCACCGCGCAGTTGCGGTTGGCGAGACGGAGGCCGACCCGACCGGACATCCAGTTGGTGTAGGCCTTGTAGGGATTGCCGTCGTCGTCATACACGGTTTCGAGATCCCACGTGTCGTTGAGCCCGATGGTCCGACCGTTCCCGAAAAGGAACTCCAGGCACTCGGGACCGAGCTTGAGAAACCAGACCGAAGTCTTGTTGGTCG
>DITU01000096.1 GCA_002422905.1 Verrucomicrobia bacterium UBA6176 | reverse complement strand
CCCGGCTCCCTCTCCCCCACCGCCCTCCCCACCAGCCTCGTCACCCTGAAACGCTTCATCCGCGACCAGGAACAGGGCTACATCCAGCACGTCCTCCGCCTCACCCACCAGAACAAGGAGGAAACCGCCCGCCTCCTCGACATCAGCCTCGCCACCCTTTACCGCAAGATCGCCGACGAAGACTGAACCCTCCTCACGGAGCGGCGACGTTCGGTCGCCGTCCCATCCCTCCCACCATGAACCCCAACTCCCCACTGTTCCTCCTCCAGGACGGTCAACAGTCCGGGCCGTTCCCCTTCGATTCCCTCTGCCGGATGCTCACTGCGGGATCCGTCTCCCCCGACGACCTGGTCTGGTGCGATGGCATGGCCGACTGGGTTCCCCTGGGTTCCCTGCTCCCGACCACTCCACCCGACGACTCCCCCGATCCGGAATCCGCGACGACTTTCGCCCATCCCCTGCCGGGCTACCCAACCACCTCGGACGATCACGGGTTCGGTTGGTACATCGCCCACGCCTTTCTCTATCCGTTTCGCGGCGATGGCCTGCTGATGCTCATCCTCGGCGCCATCCTGTTCACCGGCCTCAGCTTCGCCGGCAATTTCATCTTCATCGTCGGCGCCGCCACCTGGGGCTACATCCTGCTCATGCTCCAACAGGTCATCCACGGCACCGCCATGGGCGAGGATCGATTGCCCAACTGGCCCGACTTCGATGGCTTCGGCGACGTCTTCATGAAGGCCTTCCAATGGTTCGCTGTGGTCGCCATCTGTTTCGGCCCGGCCTTCTTCCTCGCCGTTGTCCGTACCGAAGACTCCGACCTCTCCCTCATTCTCGTCGGTGTCGCCTTCCTCATCGGCAGCATCTACTTCCCCATGGCCATCCTCTCCGTCGGCATGCACGACTCCATCCAGGGCCTCAACCCCCTCGTCGTCTTCCGCGGCATGTTCACCATCCCCGGACATTACCTCCTCACCCTCCTCATCTTCCTCGGCCTCTCCTTTCTCCAGGGCTTCGCCACCTACCTCGCCGACCTCATCCCCTTCCTCGGCGTGTTCCTCAACAAATTCATCGAACTCTGGTCCGCCATCTTCCTCGCCCGCATCCTTGGCGCCCTCTACCTCGTCAATCGCCGCAAACTTTCCTGGTTCGGTGAATGATTCTCCACTCCTGCATCACACCCGCACCTCCACCATCCATGACTCCACCAACCACTCCCCACCCCCACCCGCGTCACCGCGCCTTCACCCTCATCGAACTCCTCGTCGTCATCGCCATCATCGCGATCCTCGCCGGGATGCTTCTCCCCGCCCTCGCCAACGCCAAGGAAAAGGGCAACCGCACCTCCTGCCTCAACAACCTCAAGCAGGTCGGGCTCTTCATGCAGCTCTACACCGACGAATACCGCGACATCTTCCCCCCCCATCGCAACCTCGGTCAGGGAGATGACCCCGGCCGCGCCATCACCAATTGGTGGGGCACTTCCATCGTCACCTACGGCAATTCCGCCTCCAACCTCTTCCGTTGCCCCAGCGCCAAGGGCAAACGCACCGACACCGGCGTCCGCTGGGAATGGGCCTTCAATGCCCACAAGGTCGGCTATGGCTACAACGGCTTCTTCCTCGGCCGCCATCCCTACGGCCCCGATGCCCTCACCGTGGGCGGCATCCGTTTCGACACCGCCCCCTGGTTCAAACGCACCAGCATCGTCAACCCCTCCCTCAACATCGCCACCGGCGATTCCATCCCGAAGGCCGACGGCTTCTGGTCCAGCAGCCTTTGGTGGCCCTTCAGCGGCATGGAACGCGGCCAGGGCCTCGAAGGCATCGACAACAACCGTCATCGCGGGCTCGGTGTCGTCGGTTTCAACGACGGCCATGCCGAAGCCAAAAAGGGCATCAACATCAATCCTCCCGTCGACCCCTCCTCCACCGCCGCCCGCGCCCTCATCAATTCCGAATACTGGGATCCCCTCAACCGCGGCCGCCGTTAGCCGGACGTCCATGTCCCACCCATGCCCCACTCCCCTTCCCTCGTCTCCGTCGGTGAACTCCTCTGGGACCTCTTCCCGGATGGCCCCCGTCTCGGCGGCGCCCCGGCCAATCTCGCCTTCCACGCCCACTCCCTCGGCGCCCAGTCCCACCTCGTCTCCGCCATCGGATCCGATCCCCGCGGCGATCAGGCCCTTCAATCCCTCGCCACCCGCGGCCTCGACCTCAGCCTCGTCCATCGACATCCCCATCTCCCCACCGGCACCGTCCGCGTCACCCCCACCCCCGACGGCCATCACCACTTCCAGATCGTCGAGAATGTCGCCTGGGATCACATCCCGATCTCCGATTCCATCCTTCAACAGGTCGCATCCTGCGATGTCTTTTGCTTCGGCACCCTCGCCCAGCGCACCCCAAGGGGACGTGACCTCATCCATCAGTTGCTCCGGGCCTGCCCACCCACCGCGCTCCGCGTCTTCGACATCAATCTCCGCGCCCCCTTCCACTCTTCCGCGGTCATCGCGGATTCCCTCGCCCACTGCGATCTCCTCAAATTGAACGAGGACGAATTGCCGGTGCTCGCCGCCCAGTTCGATCTCTCCGGCTCATCCCAACTCCAGCTCGAAGCCCTCTCCTCCCGGTCCAACATCCCCACCATCGCCCTCACCCTCGGCGCACAAGGCAGCCAACTCCTCCATCACGGGCGCTGGACCTCTGAACCCGGTCGCACCCTCTCCTCCCAAGTCGATACCGTCGGTGCCGGCGATTCCTTCACCGCCGCCCTCATCATGGGCCTGCTCCGGGGCTGGCCCGATTCCCTCATCCTCGACCGCGCCACCGACATCGCCGCCTACGTCTGCACCCAACCCGGCGCCACCCCCGATCTCCCCCCCGCCCTGGTCGCCCCCTTCCTGGCCGCCATACAGAATCCCTGAGCCCCACTCGGGGTTGGATCGTCCGAGGCGCCCAAGCCCACTGCGGAAACTCCGGGCCCACTCTGTCAACGCCACCGGCGTAAAACGCGAAGTTGGGCGAGCTCAATCCGTTGACCTCCACGTCCTCTTTCCCAACAACACGACCCCGGCAACAGGCTGTCGCCGCTCCGGTTCGGGAGCCGTGTCAGGATGCGCCAGGCTCCATCTCAATTGCTGAACGGTTGGGAAATCCGCAGGTAGGCGAAAAAATCCCGGAGTTGTTGTGGGGTGAGACCTTCCAGCAATCCCTCCGGCATCAGGCTGCGGCCCATGGGCTCGACTTCCCGGATTTCTTCCGCAGTGACGGTTACATCCTGGCCGTCCAGGCCGCGCAGGATGGTGACCCGGTTGTCCCGATCGACCTCGAATCCCGCCAGACTGCGTCCATCGCGGGTCTCAATGGTGATGTATTGGTAGCCTTCACGGATCTCGGCATTGGGATCGACGACGCTGAGCAACAGGGTGCCGAGATTGTCGCGCTGGTATCGGGTGAGTTCGGGGCCGATATCGCCACCCTTGAAGAACAGGCGATGACAACTGGCGCAGCGTTGGAGATAGGTGGCCTCGCCGGCGTACGGGTTCCCGGGCCCTTCCCTCAATGCGGATTCGATGGTGGCGATCTGCCTCTGGAAATCGGTTCCAGACCGGGCATTGGCCTTTGGCAAAAGACGTTCAGCCTGCTGCGCAAAAAGTGGATCGCGATGGGTTCGCAGCCGTTCGGCGATATCGTCGGGAACAGTCGACAGGCCGACCTCGCCGGATTCGATCCGGGTGAGAAGGAGGCGGGTCCAGGCGGGTCGCTGCAAGAGAAGTGCAAAGGCCGCCGCACGAACCTCGGCTGGAAACGTGGGAAGTGCTTCGAGGATGCGCGCGGGGATGACGGGGTCTTCGTAGGCACCCAGGGAGGCGAGCGAGGCGCGACGTAGCGGGACGGCGGCATGGGTGGAAACGACAACTTCGAGAAGGACGGGGACGGCGTCGGGAATCCGAACCTCGCCCAGGGTACGGGCGTGAAGAAGTCGCAGGTCGGACGGAGCGCCGGGGTTGGCGATCATCGAAAGGGCCTCACGGATGGCGTTGGTGTCGCCCTGTCGGATCCGGAGGGTTTGCGATGCCGCCCCGGAGGCGGTCATGGCGGCGAGGAGTTCATCGGGTAAACCGGTGAGGACGCGTCCACGACCCGCTTCCTCGACACCGGCGAGCAGGGCGGAAGCGGCAGCGGGATTGGGAGCCGCACGCAGGAGTCCAGCCACCCGCAGCAGGTCCTGGTGGCGGCCCTCGACGGCAAGGCGACGGGAGATCCGCGGCAGGAGATGGCGCAAAGCCATGGGGACTTCCCAGAGGTTGGCGTCCCGGATGAATCCGACGACGGCATCGGTTTCCGCAGGCATTCTGGCTTCGAAAACCCACCAGCAGAGAAGCGGGATGAACGGGTCAGCGAGATCGGCGTCGTGACGAAGCACCGCATCGACCAGCGCAAAAGCCTGGGGATTGACCAGACGACGTGCGGTGGCGGCGAGCTGTGATCGGACCTCGGCATCCGGTTCAACCCGGGCCTGGGCCAGCAGGGTGTCCATCACCGCCGGGGGAAGAAGTCGTTCAGCCTGACCGACGCCGGGCAGCCCCAGGTTTCGATGAATGCCGTAGGTGTCCCCCAGCAGCCGCACCGTCCAGAGCCGCACGCTTGCAGACGGATGAAGAAGGCCAGCGATGGCGACTGCATCGTCGAGACCGCCGGACTGGTGCAGGGCCCAGAGGGCGTGAAGGGCGACTGGCCCGGTCGGGTGGGCCACCAGGGCGCGGAGTGGCGGGAGAACGGCGGGATCCTTGCCCTCGCCGAGAAGGCGGACGGCGGTCTGTCGATGCCACTTGTTGGGGTGACCGAGGAGGGGAATCAATTGGAGCGGGGACAAGGCGCGGAGGTTGAGGTCCGCTTCGCGACGCGACTCGCGGCCGGAGATCCGGTGGATCCGTCCGGTGGTGGGATCAATCTGGTTTTGGTAATGCTGCCCGTGGGCGATGTAGAACTCGTACATGTCGGCGACATGGAGCGAGCCATCGGGTGCGTTGGCGATGTAGACGGGACGGAAGGACGGATCGGTGCTCCGCACCATCACGCCGCGGTCACGGGTGTCGAAGGTGGAACCCCGCGGCAGATACTCGGAAGCGATGATCTCACCGCGCAACGGGTCCAGGGAGAAAAGCAGGCCGGCGTGGGCCGCGGGCAGGGCCGTGCCGTCGGCAAAGGCGCCAAAATGGGTGAAACGCACGACCTGGTTGGTCGTGGACATCATGGGAAGCTCACCAAAGGCGTAGGGGTTCCGCGGCGGACCAAACTTGCCGGGATCGACACCCTGCATGAGGTAGAAACCACCCTGGACGAAATGCCAACCCCGGGTTCCGCCGCCGTTGTGACCCGAATGGAGCCGTCCGACAGAATCGAACTCGAGGCCATAGGTGTTGCCGCCGCCCTCGGCAAAGATCTCGAAGGCCCGCGTGTCGGGATGATACCGCCAGACCATGCACCCCTCGAAATGGACTCCCGGGGCGTCGGGTGCATCGAGACCAGGCCGGCGCACCCGACAGGTGACGGTGCTGCCCTGACCCCCGTAAAGCCAACCGTCCGGACCCCAGACAAGACCGTTGGCGACTGCGTGGGTGTCCTCAAAACCAAATCCCGCCAGTCGTACCTCGGGCGGCCCATCAGGGACATCGTCACGATCACGGTCCGGATAGAAGAGAAGGTACGGCGTGTGCATCACCCAGACCCCATCGCGCCCGCTGACCGCTGCGCTGGCAAGATTGAGACCGTCGACAAACACCGAATGCCGATCATAAACACCATCGCCCCGGGTCGATTCGTGGATGGAAATGAGATCGGCGCCGCGGTCGTGGTTGGGTGGGGCAGGCGGTACCCGGTCGTAGTGGGCACGGTAATACTTGTCCCGGCTGAGCATCTTCAGTCCAGCCGGGTACGGATATTGGCGGGACTGCGTCACCCAGAGCCGGCCCCGGTCGTCGAAACTGAAATGGAAGGGTTGGGCGATCTGCGGCTCGTGGAGGATCAGCTCGGAACGAAGGCCTTCGAGACCCTCCTGGCGGGTGGCGGATTCGGAAGGTGGAAGGGACGGGCCATGAACCTGCTCGGCGCGACCGAGCACACGATGGGATTCACCGAAGGTGGAGAAGCTGGCCCGTGCAGGGGGTTCAATCAGGGCGGGACCCGGTTGATAATCGGCGGAATCGAGGAACTCCCATTCACCGTCGAAAACGCACTCGACGAAGTAATCCATGATGAAGGGTGCCGGCCCGAGGAACCCGCCGGGCCCCGATGGCACATGGACGCGGATGGCGATCTCGTTCCACCCGCCCTTTCGCAGGGTTCCAACGGGAACCTTGTGACGATGCACGGTGTCGGATCCGCTGCGGTATTCGGGAGGAAAACTGCCGCCGACACCGACCCGGCGCCCGTTGACCCAGACTTCATGGGCACCGGCGAACTCGCGGAGATTCACCCCGACGGACTCCTCGAACAGGTTGCGTTCATGAGGCGTGAAAAAGCTGTCGGCAACGCGCACCCAGCACCGGTACCAGGCGGTCCCAGTAATGGTCTGCGGCCCGGGGACCCGGACCGGTTGCCATTCAGCCGCACGGAGGCCAATGCCCAGAAGCAGGGCAAGGAAGAGGCGGTGCATGGGGAAAGTCTGAAGCGACCCATGCCCGGTTCCCAGCGCCCAGATTGGCCGGTTTGAGGGTCCGGCGACCGAACGTCGCCGCTCCGGTTCCAGCTTGAGTGTCCCGGCCGGGCGGGGGATGGACTGGGCCATGCATTCGGCGGCGGAACAACACTTGAAGCGGGTGGATCCGATCATGGCCCGCCTGATCGGGACCGTGGGCCCCTGCGGACTCAAACCTCAACCATGGCGAAGTCCTTTCCAGTCGTTGGTCCAGGCCGTCGCCCATCAACAACTCCACGGCAAGGCGGCGGAAACCATCCTCGGACGGTTCCGTGCACTCTTTCCCAGCAAACGGTTTCCCAGCCCTCGGGCGCTGGAATCCATCACTGACGAACAGTTGCGCGGTGCCGGATTCTCACGGGCCAAGACCGCCGCCATCCGCGATATCGCCGCCCGGGTCCAGACCGGCGAGATCCCCGGGGCGCGTCGCATCGAACGTCTGTCGGATGAAGAGGTCATCGAACGATTGACCGCCGCCCGTGGGGTTGGCCGATGGACGGTAGAGATGCTGTTGATGTTCCAGTTGGGGCGACCGGATGTCATGCCGGCGGACGACTTCGGCGTTCGGAATGGCTATCGGATCGCGTACGGCCTGGACGCGATGCCAACGCCCAAAAAGCTGATGGAACTCTCGGAGATCTGGCGACCGCATCGCACGGTGGCGTCGTGGTATCTGTGGCGGGCCGCCGACCTCGCCAAGATACCGGGGAAACGTTGAAGGAACGCTTTTCCCGCCTTTCCAGTACTCAACCGGCAGGCTCTGCCACCGGGCTGCCGCCTCCCGGACAGCGGGTCAGATCACCGTGCCATGCGGAATCACGCCGCCCTTGGGGACGATCAGGATGCCGTCCCGGACGTAGTAGAGCGGATGATCGAAATTTTCAGGTTTGCCCGCCGGCGTCAGGACGCAGCCGTCTCCGATGCGGGCATTCTTGTCGATGATGGCGTTTTCCACCCGGGTACCGCGTCCGATGCCAAGGGGGATATCGCGATGCTCAGGTCGGCTACGCCGCGACGCGGTGTCGTAGTAATCGGTGCCCATCATCACCACACGATTGAGGTGGGCGCCTTCCTGGAGGACGGATCGGACTCCGATGACGGAGTATTGGATGCGGGAATTGGTGATGACACAGCCATCGGCAACCACGGCGTGATCGATGGCGGCGCCGTTGAGCTTGGAGGCCGGGAGGAAGCGGGGCCGGGTGTAGACCGGGGGACTGAAGAAATTGAACTTAGGCAGATCCGCCGCCTGGTCGAGGTTGGCCTCGAAGAAACTCCGGATGGTCCCGATGTCCTCCCAGTAACCCTGAAAGACGTAGGAAAATACCCGATGCGTATTGATCGCCCCCGGGATGATGTGTTTGCCGAAATCAGTAAGGTTGTTGTTCAGCAGTTCGAACAGGACGTCCCGGTTGAAGACATAGATGCCCATGGACGCGAGATACAGGTCGTCGTCGCGCTGGATCCCCAGCGGCCCATACTGATCACGGTCCAGGCGCAGGCTTTCCAGCATGGCCGGTTCCTTGGGCTTCTCCTCAAATCGCGTGATCCGGTTCTCCCCGTTCATCTGCAGGATGCCCAACGAGGTGGCTTCCTGCACCGGGACCGGGAGGGTTGCAATGGTCAGGTCGGCCGACTTCTCCACATGCGCCTGGACGATCTCCCGAAAATCCATCTGGTAGAGCTGGTCGCCCGAAAGGATCAACGCGTAGGCAAAGTCGTTGTTCTTGAAGTGCATCAGGTTCTTCCGCACGGCATCCGCCGTCCCCTGATACCAGGAGGTGTTGGAGAAGGTCTGTTCCGCAGCAAGGATCTCGACGAAGCCCCCGTTGAAGTGGTCGAACTTGAAGCTCTGCGACATGTGCCGGTGCAGGGATGCCGAATTGAACTGGGTCAGCAGGTACATCCGCGCGATCCCGGAATTGATGCAGTTCGAGATGGGGATATCCACCAGGCGGTACTTTCCCGCCAGCGGCGTGGCCGGCTTCGAACGTTCGCGGGTGAGTGGAAACAGGCGGGTCCCCTGGCCACCACCCATGATGATGCCAAGGGTCTGCTGGGCGAGATAGGAAGCGCGGCTGGGTGTCATATGTGAAGTCCCCCCTGTTCTACCCACTTCCCCACCGGCACTCAAGCATCCCCAGCATTGCCTCGCCCCCTCCACCCATCCCACCCTCCACCGAACGGTTCCGCCTGCCTCGAGCCAGCTCCCCCAGCATGAAGGTCGCCTTCGTCATCCATGACTTCGATGCCAATTTCGGCCAGGGCCGATATGGCGTCGAGCTCGCCCGTCGCCTCGCGCATCGCTGCGAATTCGTCGTCTTCTCCAACACCTTCAACGCTCCCAACCTCCCCAATGTCCGCTGGGTCCGGGTTCCCGCCTGGCGCTTCAACGTCGTCACCACCGTCGCCTCCTTCATCCCCGCCGCAGAACACGCGGTGCGCCGCGAGAATCCCGATGTCATTCACGCCCAGGGACTCACCTGCTGGAGTGCCGACGTCATCACCGGCCACATCTGCAATGCCGCCCGCTCCCGCTCGCTCGCCGTCACCCGTCCCACCGCCCGCTGGTTCATCCGTCTGGTCACCCCGCTGGAACGCGCCTTCTACCGCCAGCAAAGGGCCAGTCATCTGATCGCCATTTCCCGAAGCCTGGCCCGCGAGATCCGCGATGAGTACGGCTGGAATCGGCATGTTGCAGTCCTTCATCATGGCACCAATTCCGATCAGTTCCGGCCAGTCACCTCTCCCGAGGAACGCGCCGGGCTACAGGCCCATTTCAGATTGCCGGCACATCGCTGGCTTTGGTTGTTCATGGGGGAGGCGGTCAAGGGACTCCGTCAGGTCATTGAGCAGCTCTCCATCTTCCCCAATGCCCATCTCCTCGTCATCTCCCGCTCCAACTTTGAGCCCTACAAGGCCCAGGCCGCCGCGGCCGGTGTCCTCGATCGTATCCGGTTCTGGGGCTATGAACCCCACCCGGAAAAGGCCTTTCGCGCCGTCGATGTCTTCGTTTATCCCAGCGACTATGACCCGTTTGGCATGGTCGGGGGGGAAGCCATGGCATCCGGCCTGCCAGTCATTGTGGGTAGTACCATCGGCGTCGCCGAACTGATCCGGGACGGTGAGAATGGTCTCCTTTGCGACCCCGAAGATTCCCGTTCCATCACCACCCAGCTCCTTCGCCTCCGCGACGAACCCGGCCTCTCCCGTCAACTCGCGATCAAGGGACGGGAATGCATCATGGAAACCTCCTGGGACCACAATGCCGATGAGGTTTATCGGATCTATCAGGCGGTCGCACACGCCCGTCGCAAACCATGAAACTGCCCCGGATCACTTTCCTGGTTCATGGCGGACCCGACAGCATCGAAGCCATCCGTGCTCGCGGGCTCGCCCAATCGACTCCGTCCAATTGCGTCCGATTCCTTTTCCGTGGCGCTGATCGCCGTCTTACCGCCCGGGCATGGGCCGGCGATCTGGACCAGCATCCTCCCAATCTGGTCTACGTGCTGAACACCGCCATGCCGGGCGCTCCCCTGATGGCCTGGCGACGGCTCAACGGCGGGGTTCCGTACCTCCTCGACACCGGAGACGTCATCTTCGAGATGGCCCGCCGATCCGGTGTGGGTGCAGGCTGGCGTTTGCCTGTTCTCTGGGTTGCCGAGCGCTTCGCGTGGAGACAGGCCTCCAGAATCGTCGTCCGCGGGACCCGACACCGGGATTACCTCACCCAACGCGGTTACCCGTCCGTCCTGCTTCGGGACGGCTACTCCCCAGCCCAACAGGTAGATCCCCAGTCCGTCTTGAACCTGCGCCGTCAATTGGGCCTGGACGGCAGGTTTGTCGTGGGTCTTCTCGGTTCCCTGGTCTGGAGTCCACGCCTTCGGCTCTGTTACGGCTGGGATCTCATCCAGGCCCTCCCTCTTCTCAGGGATCTCCCAATCACCGCCCTGATCATTGGTGACGGGTCGGGGCTCGGCTGGCTCAAATCCGAGGCCCAACGCCTCGGCGTTCTGGATCAGATCGTCTTCGCCGGACGCATCCCCTACGCCGAAGTCCCCACCTTTCTGCGGACCTTCGATGTCGCCTTGTCGACCCAGACCAACAATTTGCCGGGGCAGGTACGCACCACCGGCAAGTTGCCGGAGTACATGGCCGCCAGCCGCTTCATCCTCGCCAGCAAGGTCGGGGAAGCCGAACTCCTGCTCCCACCCGCAATGCTGGTACCGTACGAAGGCGAAGTGGATCTCGATTATCCTGCACGATTGGCGCTTCGGATCCGATCCCTGATGACGGATCCAGCCCAGCTCGCCGAAGCCGCGTCCCTGCCCGATATCGCCGCCTCCCGCTGCTCCTACGAGGTGCTGAGCCGGGAGTGGATCCGGATCATCAACACTGAACTGCGTAACGCCCACACAGCCAACCAGCCAGGTGTCGCCCCGCAGATCCCTGAATCGACCGTCGCCGGGACCCCCTGACCATACCGTCTCACCTATCGTCCGACCCACACGATCATCCACGCCTCCAGCACCAGGAGGATCCCGGCACCCATCCACACGACTCCCTCACGAAGCCCCAGTGGCCGTTGGGTCGACACCCCCAAGGAAAATCGCAGTCGCAGGCCGCCCGCCTCCAATATCCCCCCATTCTTCAAGGTGCTGCGTTCAATGAACTCCCCGTCCATCGCCACTCGGGCTCCCTTCGCCACCACCAGGCCAAAACGACCCGATTCCTCGCGGACAACGTCAAAGTGGTGATCCCAGATGCCGGGCCCAACCAACAATCCCTCTCCCTCGCACCGGCGCCCAACCCGGGTCGGAAAACGATTGAGCCGGAGCAAACGCCCCGGCTCAGAACCATTCAATACCGTCAGCTCAACCATGGCGCCTCGGCCAAGGATCGAGAGATCTCAAAATATCCCTCGGGAAACCTGGATCTTATCCCCGGGATAAATGGGGATGTCGTACTTCTCCGGGTCATCCAACGCCTTCTTGCAGTTGACCTTGATGGTCTTGCCGCTGCGGATGACCCGTACGTTGCTCTTGCTGGCGAACTCAGTGAACCCGCCAGCCATGTCGATTGCCTTGAGAATCGTCAATTGGCCCTGGTGCCCGTAGGTGTTCGGAAGGCGGACTTCGCCCCCGACCGTGATCGGACGGGCCGGAACCTCGATGGTGACGTTGATGACCCGGTAGATTCCATTGTCGATGTAGAAATCCCGGATCTCCTGCTCAAGCTCGTTCCGCCGCTTCCCCTTGAACACGAACTTGTGGTTCAGGTGCAGGGTCAACTCTCCATTCTCCGGAATCAGCATCTCGGGGAGAACGGGAGGATTCGGAATATCCGTGAAGATCACCCGGACCCGATCCCCGACATTCAGCCGGTCATTGCTCGGAGCCAATTCACTGGGCTTGTTGGTCTGCTGAGCCCGCACCTGTGGCCCTTGGGCACACCCGATTAACAACAGCGAGGTCAGCAAACCAAGCAGGGCTGAGGAGATCCAGGACTTCATGCGTGTCATTTGTCAGTCAGAACAGGTTTCAGTTCAATACTTCGGCTTTACCTCGGCTGCGGAGGCCGACTCGCCATCCTTGCCCGACTTGCGACCCTTCTTGCCGGAACTCTTCTCCTCGTCGGTCTTCGACTCGTCGTTCTTCGAGTAGTAGTCGTAGTAGTAGCCGCTGTAGTAATAGTAGTAGCTGTCCTGGGAGATGTTGATGTTGTTCAACACCACCCCCAGCAGACAGTCCTTCCCACCAATCTTCTCCACCATCTGCTTGGCCCGAAGGGTCATCTGCTGCGGATATTTCCGGTATTGCACCACCAACACCGCCATGTCGACCTCGCTCGCCAGGATCGAGGCATCCGACACACCCATGATGGGAGGCGAGTCGAAGAACACGAAATCGTAGCGGCTCTTCACCTCTTCGATGAACTCCTTCATCTGCTGCGAATTGAGGATGCCCACCGAGCTGCTGGGCAACTTTCCGGACGGCAGGAAGTCCAAACCGGCCTGGGGTGTCGTCTGGACCACTTCCTCCAGCTTCATCTGCCTGAGGAGATAATTCGTCAGCCCCACGGCATTCGATACGTTCAGGATCTTGTGCAGGCTGGGACGCCGAAGATCGGAATCCACGATCAACACCCGACTTCCCTGCTGCGCAAAAATGGTCGCCAGGTTGAAGATGGTGGTCGATTTACCTTCGCCCGCTCCACCGGACACCACCGTCATGGTCCGCTGGTTCGGATCCTTTCGGGAAAACAGGATGTTCGTCCGCAAGACCCGGTAAGCCTCCGCATGCGGACTGTCAGGGCCTTCCCGGATCAGCGCGCCGACGTTCTGGGGAATGACTCCCAGCACCGGTGCACCCAATGCCTGCTCAACGTCATCAATCGTCTTAACGCTGGTGTCCAGGTACTCGATGAAGAATGCGAGGAGGAATCCCAACAGCAATCCCGCCACGGCACCCGCTGAAATGAAAAGGGTCTTGGCGGGCTTCACTGGATTCAATCCGGTGCGGGCCTTGTCGATGACCTGCACGGAGGATTCCTTTGAAATCTGCGCATTGATGTACTGTTGGTTCAGTTCCATCTGCATCGCTTCCCGCGTCCGCAGGGCCGTCTCCAGGTCGCGTTTGGCCTGTGCATAGGGAGCGGCCTTGCGCGAATCCGACACCGTCTTCGCATTGGTCTCCTCAGCCTGCCTTTCTATGTCCGCGATCTGTTTGCGCTTGGCGTCCAGCTGGGTTTCCAGACTTGCTGTGATGCCTGCCACCTGTTGGTCCAACTGTTCGTTGATCTTGGCCAACAGACTTTCAACCCTCTTCACGTCCGGATGCGCCGGGCCAACCTCACTCAACAAGGTGATCCGACGCTGCTCCGCCTGATTGAAGCTTCCCAGAAGCGATGTGAGTTCCGGAGTAGGCGCTGCCGATGCCAGGAAATCCCGCAGCTCGTTTCCCGACTTGGATTTCATCTTTGCGACCAACTGCTCCATCCCGGATGCCTGGGTCCTCAAATCGGTCTTTGCCGCGTCCAGACGTTGCATGGTCTGGATGCTGAGATTGACGAATGCCGGACTTTCCGAGGCCAGATCGGACAATCCGCTGTCCTCCCGACGCTTGTCCACCACCTCGGTTGCCACCAAAACTTTCGTGTCGAGCTGCGCCAACTGGTTTGAAAGGGTGGTAAGTCCCCGCGTAAGGCGCTTCGCCCGCAACTCCTCTCGATACCTCTCGTAAACCGTGGCCACTTCATCGGCAATGTTCCGGGCCAGTTCCTTCTCCGGATCAAAGGCGGTTATCTCGATGATGGAGGTGTTCTTCCGCTGCTTGACCTCAATATTCCGTGAAAGGAGATCGTAAGCCTGCTGGACCGGAAGCTCCGGCAATTTCAACCGCTTTGCGAAGACTGCGTCCAGCTTCAGGTTCTTGATGACCCGTTCCAGAATCTCCCGGGACTTCAGCACCTCGAATTCCGTATTGAAAAAATACGGATCGAACGGCTGCTGCTGCATCCCGAAACCCATGAACGCCGTCATGTCCGGCGTATCCTTGTCCACCTTCATCCCCGTCGTACTCGCGTACATCGGGGTCAGGAAATAGGTCACGACCGCCACCGTTGCCACCACCAGGAAGAATACGGTCAGGATGATCGCCTTCCGCAGACGAATGATCCTCCAGTAGTCCAGAAAGTGCAGCTTGGAGTCGGTTGCCGAGGCTGTCGGCGAGATGGTGTTGGACGCTTCCATTCGTTACAAAAAAAGGGAGGCTGAAATGGATTCCAGCCTCCCGTCGAGAGTCGAGAGAATTTCGCCCCGGATCAGTAAGTGGCGCGAATACCGAAGAACACGCGATTACGATCGTATTCGCGGAGGGCAACATCCGAACCCAACCGGTCATAGTAGTAGGCTGCCTCAGCCGACAGATACGGGTTGATCGCATAGTTGAACATCACGCCGATCGAGAAGTAATCTTCGCCCGATCCATCAAACGCATTGTTCTTGGTGACGCCGATGAACTCAGAGTTCTGATACTGACCAATCAGCGATCCGCGAAGCTTTCCGGTGATCTGATGCTTGATCGAGCCGTAAACCAGGGTGGACTGCTGATCGAGCACCGATTGCGTCAGGTTCTGGACATCGTCCAAGTCCGTCGCATTACGACCATGCCGGACACCGAGTTGGACAGAACTCCCTTCGGTGTAGGCGTAGGTCATGTTCGCATCGATGTAAGGATTTACCGCATCGTTGCGGGTTCCAGCCAATGCGTTATCCCAATCGACGAACTGCGCACCAGCCCGGAGAGAAGCAACCAAGCGCTGGCTGAAGGAATGATCCACACCCGCGAAAACATAGTGCGAGGTGTTGTCGCGATAGGAGGCCTCGTCGTAGTTGATGTCGCCGTACTGGTAATTCAACGAGGTGACCGTCTTGGCCGTAGCCTGATACCGGACACCGATCGACGGCAGATGCTCCATCCGGTTCAGCACATTGGCGAACTGGTCGAAGCTGTAGTCAAAGAAACCATTCCGATACCCGAGCACCACACTCCAGAGCGGGGTGATGACCGCGGTGAAATCTACACCGGCCGTGTTTCGGATGTTCGTACCCTCGGCACGGAAGACCTGGCTGATCGGCGTCCCACCAGCACCCACCGGGGCGACCTGTTCAGGCTCCTGCGCGGCCGAGAAACTGTCGAAAACCGATACCTGATAGCGCTCGCTGAATCGGTGATTGAGAGCGAAATCCGCCAGGTGGAACTGATCGTAATCCTTGCCAGGGCGATCCTGGAAGTACCGCAGACCGTAGGTGTATCCGAAGGAGATGGTGGTCTGCTCCAGCGGAATATTGAAACGGATACCCGGCGTGACTTCAAAGCCGAAGGCTTCCTCCACACCGCCGGCAGGGCTGGTCGCCTCGTTGCGGGTAAAAATGTTGTCGTCGTAGAAGCCCCTAAGACCAGCCGTCAGGGTGTAGATCTTGGAACCCCCTTCCGCGGCAAAGGCGGCGACGGTAGTGATGGCGGCACCCGCCGTGATAAGGCTGGCTGACTTGAGAAGCTTCTTCATACGAGATTGGTTTTGCTACTTCGGCTTGCTCGAATCCAATCGATGGATGGCTCGCGTTTTGTATGGATCCCATGGATGAGTGTCAAACCGAAATCCTTCTAATCAGCAATCTTCCGCGAAAAGGTTACTCACAGGAAATCCACCGCATCAATCCACAGCCGCCTCTTCCGCAGCCCATTGGGCCCGAATCAGTCGGCCGTACAACCCCTCTGCGTCCACAAGGTCAGCATGTCGCCCGCGCTGGATGAGCTGTCCTCCCTGCAGCACCAGAATCTGATCCGCGTCCCTCACCGTGCTGAGCCGATGAGCGATCACAAAGCTCGTACGATCCTTCATGAGGCGGTCCAAAGCCTCCTGGATGGCCCGCTCGGTCTCCGTGTCCACACTCGCGGTCGCCTCGTCCAGGATCAGTATCGGCGAGTCCTTCAGCAGTGCCCTGGCGATGCTCACCCTCTGCTTCTCTCCGACACTCAGTTTGACCCCCCGCTCTCCCACCCGCGTTTCCAGGCCCTCGGGCAACCGCCCGATGAATGCCTCACACCCCGCGGCCCGGATCGCCTCTTCCAACTCCGGTTCCGTCGCCTCCAACCGGCCGTACATCAGGTTTTCCCTGAGCGTCCCGTTGAAGAGGAATGGTTCCTGGCTGACCACCGAGATCTGCCGTCGCAAGTCCTCCAGCGGCATCTCCCGGATGTTGCGTCCATCCAGCAGGATGCACCCCGCAGACACTTCCTGGAAGCGCGGCAGGAGATTTACCAAAGTCGTCTTGCCGGCACCCGTGGGTCCCACCAATGCAATTACCTCGCCGGGACCCACCCGCAGGGATACGCCGGCCAACACCCGTCTACCCTCGCCGTATCCAGCTTCCACTCCCTCATAACAGACCTCACCGCGCGCCCGCCACGGCTTGCCGTCCGCTTCTCCCATCGGACGCTCTCCCGACCGCAACGGTTCCGGGTCGGAATCCAGAATGTCGAAGACCCGCTCCCCGGCTGCGCGGGCCGACTGGGCCATTTGATTCAGTCCATGAAGCTGTCCGATCGGCTGGTAGAACATTCCAAGGAACAAGAGAAAGCCCACCAGTTCACCCGCGGTCATGGATCCTGCGAGGACCTGCCCGCCGCCTACCCACAACACCAACACCGTTCCTGCTGCCGCCGCGAAGGACATCAGTGGATTGTACCACGCCCAGGCGCGCATCACCCTCAAGGTGCCCAAACGAAGGTCGTTCGCCCGTGCGTGGAAGCGGTCATCCTCGTGCTCTTCACGCCCAAAAGCCTTTATCTGTCGGACCCCCTGCAGGTTGTCCATGAGCAGGGCGTTCATGGCACTGCTGGCCCTCGACCGCTCCCGATACCGCTCACCGGCAGTGGCGGTGTACCACAGGGCTCCACCCACCAGCACCGGGATCGGGATCATTGCCACTGCCGCCAACAGCGGGTTCATGGAGAACAGGAACACGGTGACCCCCACGATTCCCAGAACCGCGACCACACCTTGTTCAGCTCCGTCAATCAGCAGGCGCTCCACCGCATTCACATCCTCAGTGACCCGGGTCATCAGATCACCCGTCGCCCTCGAATCGAACCACCGCACCGGCAACCGCTGCATGCGACCATAAACCTCACGTCGCAGATCCAGAATGACCGCCTGTTCGAACGCGTTGTTGACCCGGATGCGGATGCTGTTGAGCACATCCCGGAGCAGATAGGCTCCCAGCAGGCCGCCGACCACCCACCCGAGCTGATCAGCCCGACGCCCGGTAAGGACCTCGTCGATCACGTACTGGGTGAGTTTGGGATAGGCGAAGGAGGCCAGCTGGGCCACGACTGCGCAGGCCATCGTGGCGGCCGCCATTCCCGGATATGGCCTGAGATAACGAAATACGCGCAACGCCACCTGCCATGTCGACCGGCGCTGCACCGGGACTGACGGATCCGAATGTCGATGCCTCACGGTCGGCAGGATGAAATGCGATGGAGATCCGCCGATGCAATCCGGGTCCCGCCTGGTTCCACCGCCCGCTCACCGAACTTCTGTCGGCCCTTCATCCACTCAATCCAAATCACCTGTCCAGAATGGGCCCACCCGCGGAACAGGCAACCCGGATGAATGTCAGCCGTTGGTGTCAGCGTCGGCCCGTTTCACCCTTGGATTCCCGCGTTGACCGGGCCGATTGGCCCTATAGCCTTCGGGCATCCACCGGAACTCCGTCTCAAGTCAAATCATGTCCTCATCACATTCACAGTCATCCCGGGCGGCAGCCTCCTCTCGCCGCCAATTCCTCAAACGCTCCACTGCCGCCGCATCGGTTCTTGCCGCCGCCGGCAGCTTCAGGACGCCGGTCTACGGCCAGAATCAGGCGCCCTCCGCCAATGTCATCGGCGCCAACGAACGGTTGGTCCTCGGGTTCGTCGGCGTGGGCGGCCAAGGCTCAGGAGCGCATGTCGGCCTCAACCTCGAACACTACGAGGAAAACAACGTCGCCCTTGCTGCCGTCTGCGACGTCTCAAAAACCCGCGTTGCCGCCAACGTCAAGCGCATCAAGGACAAGACCCAGGGTGACGTCCAAGGGTACGAGGATTATCGCAAGGTGCTGGAACGAAAGGATATCGACGTCATCTACTGCGCCACGGTGGATCATTGGCACACCAAGATCTCGAAGGCCGCCATGGAGTCGGGCAAGCATGTGTACGTCGAGAAGCCCATGACCCGGTATCTGGGGGAAGCCTTCGAGCTCTATGACACCGTCAAGAGCACCGGCAAGATCCTCAACGTCGGGTCGCAGGGTTGCTCCGATCTCAAGTGGCACAAGGCTGCCGAATGGATCCGGGCCGGCAAGATCGGTCCGATCACCATGCTTCAGGGCAGCTACATGCGGAACAATCCGTGGGGCGAATGGAATTACACCATCCAGAAGTGGGCCTCCCCCGAAGACATCAATTGGGCCATGTGGATGGGCGACCAGATCAAGTCGCGCCGGCCGTTCGATGCCGACCACTATTTCCGGTGGCGCAAGTATTACCCTTACTGCTCGGGACTCCTGGGAGACCTGTTTCCGCACAAGCTGCACCCGTACATGCTGGCAACGGGCAAGCCGGAGTTCCCGGTGCGTGTCGCCGCCGTGGGCTCGAAGAAGTTCAACACCGACCTGCGCAAGGAGGGCCGTAAACCCGAGCAGGAAACCAAGTACCAACGCGATGTGGCAGAGATCATCCAGCTCATCGCCGAGTTCCCCTCGGGCTACGTCATGCACATCACTTCCTCCACGGTGAATGAGCAAGGTACCCAGGAACGCATCCGCGGCCACATGGCCACCCTGGACATGGCCGGCAACAAGGTTCAGTTGAACCCGGAACGTTCCTTCGCAGAAGACATCGATCCGGAAACCTCCGCCGGTTTCCCCGGCGAAAGCGTCGCCGCCCACCACAAGAACTTCTACGAATCCATCCGGAACAAGAAGCAGCCCAACGCGGGCATCGACCTCGCGGTCAAGGTCCAGACGGTCATCTCCCTCGCCGAGACCTCGGATCGCCTTGGCGTCATGTGCTATTTCGATGAAAAGACCCGCAAGGTCACCGATGGCATGGGACGCGAGATCACCCCGTTGGACTACGGGTCTACTCCGAATTCCTGAGCCTTCCCCCCATCGACGGGATTGCCGGGCGCCGGGCACACCTTGCCCTGCGCCCGTTTTGTTTTTCCCGTGGGACCCGCCCGCTTTCGGTGGCTTTTTCGCACCGGTTCCCGCCCCTTGCACCCCTGCTGGCAAACCGGATAGCGTCCATCTGGTTATGCAACGCATCAGCGACCTGCGGGTCGTCACCAACCGTCCCCTGCTCTCGCCGCGCTCCCTGAAGGAAGCGCTGCCGATGAACGGGACGGCCGCCACCACCGTGGTGGGCGGACGGGAAGCCGTTCAACGCATCCTGCGCCGGGAAGATCCCCGACTGCTGGTCGTTACCGGACCCTGCTCCATCCACGACACCCACGCCGCCATGGAATATGCCCGGCGCCTGGCCGCCCTCGCCCCCGAGGTCGCTGACCAGTTCTTCATCGTGATGCGCGTCTACTTCGAAAAGCCCCGCACCACCATCGGATGGAAGGGTCTGATCAACGATCCACACCTGGATGGATCCTATGACGTCGAAACCGGCCTGCGGATCGCACGACGCCTCCTGCTGGGCATCAATGATCTGGGAGTGCCGGCCGCCACCGAATTCCTCGATCCTGTCGTTCCACAGTACATTGCCGAACTCGTCAGTTGGGCCGCCATCGGCGCACGCACCACCGAGAGTCAGACCCATCGGGAAATGGCCAGCGGCCTTTCCATGCCGGTCGGATTCAAGAATGGCACCGATGGCTCCCTCCAGGTTGCCGTGGATGCCCTGCTTTCCGCCCGGCATCCGCACCATTTCCTGGGAATCGACGACCGGGGCGCGGTGTCGGTGGTTCAAACCCTGGGCAACGCAGACGGTCATGTGGTCCTCCGAGGCGGCCGTCTCCGACCGAATTACGACGCTGCATCGATCGCCGATGCCTCTGCTCAACTGGCCAAGGCTGGTCTCCCGCCCGTGGTCATGGTGGATTGCAGCCACGCCAATTCAGGCAAGCTTCACGCCAAGCAGGAGGAGGTGTGGCAAAACCTCATCGCGCAGCGTGCGGAGGGAAACCAGGGCTTCATCGGGGTCATGCTCGAAAGTCACCTGTTCGAGGGCAGTCAACCCCTCAAGGAGCCTGGCCAGCTTCAATACGGCGTCAGCATCACGGACGCCTGCCTGAGCTGGGAAGTCACCGAGCGGATGCTCCGTCATGGCGCCGATGTCCTCCGTCGCCACGCCCCGGCTTCCACTGTGGTCCAGAGCTCCCTCCCCTGACCGGATTGCCACGGCCGGCCATGGACCGCATCGACTGGCCTCTCGTCTGGAATGGAGCGGTCACCCTGTGCACCGCAGTGCTCATGCTGGTGTTGGCATGGAAGCTCACCAAGCTCCTCCTCAAGGTCCTTTTCACACTCGCCGCCCTGGGAATCCTGGCAGCCTTCATCGTCGCCAGCCTCTTGCCGCGTGCCTGACCCTTTTCATCATCCACCTTCCCAAACCCGATGGAACGCCACGTCTATGGTGGAGTGAATGCCGCTGTCGCTGGTCTGATTCCCACAGACCGGCGACGGGTCCTTGATCTGGGGTGTGGCGACGGGTCGTTTGGTCGCTGGCTCAAGCAACAGGGATCCGACTGGGTCACCGGCGTGACCATCCAGGATGAGGAGGCCCGAAGGGCTGCCTCCGGCCTCGACGAAGTGATCTGCACCGACCTCGATCGATGGAATCCAGTTGGGGAACACTACGACGGGGTCGTGGCAAGCCACGTCCTGGAGCATCTTGCGGATCCAGCCAGCCTGCTCCAACGCCTGAAGGGGGTGGTTGTGCCGGGAGGATGGGTGGTTGTGGCCCTGCCCAATGCCCTGTTCTGGCGTCAGCGCCTTGAGTTCCTGTCGGGCCGATTCCAATACAGCAAGGGCGGCATCATGGACGCTACCCACCTGCGATTCTTTGATTGGTCCACCGCCCACCATCTGGTGGATCAGAACGGTTGGCGGGTGGAGGCGGCGCTGGCGGATGGTGGGCTTCCCGGCAGTCGCTTTTTCGGATCGTGGCGCGACTCCATGGACCGTTGGGCCTGTCGGGTCTGGCCCGCCGGGTTTGGTTTCCAGTTTGTTTTCAGGGCGCGCCTTCAGGCATCCTGATCCTCAGGCCAACAAGGAGACCCTCCATGAATCCCCGACACCGCATCGGATCCCATTCCGGGCGCCCCATCGAAGCTCCCTATTGGTCAAGGGAGACATCCGGAGCCCACAGCTCCGCATCAACCACGACGACAGGGCTCCGGTGATCTCGGTCGTCATCTCCAACTTCAATGGCCTGCGCTTCCTGCCGCGCCTGCTGGAATCGCTTCGCGCCCAACGCGGCGTTTCACTTGAAATCATCGTCGTCGACCGCCAAAGCCAGGACGGATCCCTCCCGTTTCTCACCGCCCAACCAGACGTCCAACTGCTTTCCGAACCACCCGATTCAGGGTTGGTCTCGGGCTACCAACGGGGGGTCGATACCGCACGCGGTGAACTGCTCTTTTTCTGCAATGAGGACATGTGGTTCGATCCCGAGTGCCTGAAGACCTTGGAAAGCCGCATCGACCTCCCCCAGCGCATTGGTGCCGTGGACCCTTGGCAATGGTCCTACGACGGATCCGAATGGACCCACGGCGCAACCCGCTATCGCCCCGCCCGATGGGCCATCAATTCACCGCAACCGTGGCGGGCCGTGGAATTCCAACTCGATCTCCCCGCCGGATCTGAAATCCCCTTTCCCTGTGCCGGTGCCGTGCTGATCCATCGGGACGTCTACCGCGAGATCGGTGGATGGGACACTTCGTTCTTCCTCGATCACGAGGATATCGACCTTTTCCTCCGGGCCTGGCAGCGCCGTTGGCGTTGTGTGGTGGAACCCGGGGCACGGGTCTACCACGCCATCAACGCCGCCAATTCCAACATCCTCCCCAGCACCGGCAAGCCGGTCGCCCGCCGCCGTTACATCGGACAGCGGGCCAACCTTCCGATCATCGCCATCAAGTACTTCAGCAGCCCCTGGATCCTGCCTGCCCTCGCCCAGTGGGCCGTCGCCTTTCTCAACAACCTCACCGCCGGGCGCTGGCAATCCGTCCTCTGTGACCTCGCCATTCCCGCTGAAATCCTTCGGCGAATTCCGGCCGCCTGGCACTTTCGCCGGGCCAACGCCCCCTACAACTCCCGATTCCCAGGCGAAGACTTCTTCGACGATCCCCGTTTTCAGGTTCCTCCGGAGTCGTCCAGGACGGGTGAGGCAGGTTGAGGCAACCCCTCAGTCCTCCGCGCGTTCGCCTGCGGGAGCCATCTTCACAATCCGCGGATCGAATCGGCCCAGCGTTTCGACCAAATCAGCCTGGGCCGCCATCACCTGCCCGATGTCCTTGTAAACCCCCGGCACTTCGTCGATCCCGGCGGAGATCAGGTGGACGCCTCGATCCTTCAAGAGGCGGTTCACCTTCTCCCACCCAAAACTCTCCTGCGCCTTGCGCCGACTCATCAATCGGCCCGCTCCATGGGACGCCGAGGACAGGGATCCAGGATGCCCCAGGCCCCGCACGAGATAACCCGGCGTTGCCATCGATCCCGGAATGATCCCCAAAACTCCAACCCCCGCCGGCGTGGCGCCCTTCCGATGCACGACCACCTCCCGCTCGGCCCCGTCAACTGCATGGTGCTCTTTCCATGCAAAGTTGTGGTGATTCTCCACATCCAACAGAACCTCCAATCCGAGGTGCATCGCCAGATGCCGATGGATCAACGCATGGTTGGCTGCGGCATATCTCCCCATCAATTCCATTGCAGCCCAATACTCAGCACCTTCCGACCGCCCCAACTCCAGCCACGCGAGATGCAACAGTTCACGCGGCAGTTCCGGATGACGCTCCTGCGCAATCCGACTGTAGTGCTCGCAGACCGCTGCTCCTGTCCCCCGACTTCCACTGTGGCTCAACAACGCCACATATTCCCCCGGTTCCAGTCCCTTTACCGTTTGCGTCAAGCTGAAGGATCCGAACTCCACGAAGTGATTCCCTGACCCACTCGTGCCCAACTGCGCCCAGGCCCGATCCCGATTCTTCAACGTGACCGGACTGACCGACCAATCGTCCTCCATCACCTCATGATCCCGTCGTTCGCCAAACGATGACCCAATTCCAAATCGGGTCTCCGCCTCGATCGCCTTCACCAGACGCTCCCGCCGTCGTTCCATATCCCGCATCGGCAAATCCAGCACCGTCAACTTCATCCGACAGGCGATATCTACCCCAACGGCATACGGAATCACCGCACCCTCCGTCGCCAATACCCCGCCAATCGGGAGTCCATATCCGACATGGGCGTCCGGCATCAACGCGCCTGCCACCGACACCGGCAGTTGGCAGGCACGCGCCATCTGGTTCACCGCCTCCGGCTCCAGATCCGTGCCCCACTGCCTCCAGGAGGCCTTTGCCGGACGCAGGGGTTTCGGGCTTCGAATCAGCGCCTTTGCGAATTCGCCGGCCAACGGATCCTCCACATGACCGGTCGGATTCCCGACCACCTCCGCCAGCAACCCCGGCAATTGACTCCGATCCAACCCCTTCAACACGTAGCGCGATATGAAATCGATCCCCCGACGCGTCGCTTCCCCCGGTGGCACCCCCAATCGGATCAACTCTTGTACATTCATTGCCAGCTCCCCAATCCCCATCCGGACTCGCCCTTGATGCATCTCAAGCCCAGCAATCCAGAGCCCGATCCGATGCCCAATGAACGATCCGGGCAGGCTCATAGCATCGACCTCGGGGGGCCGTCACTTCTCCTCCACTTCGAGCGAATAACCCTCTTCCACCCAAGAATGCCTTTGCCTGCCATCCCACTCGGCCCAGCATGCCTCCGCTTCCATGTCCCTGAGCCGCTTTCCGTATCCTGGATTCGACCGTGCCTGGACCGCAGGTCCCACCTTCCTGATGGGACTGGCCTTGGTGATCCTGGGGCTCGTCCGATGGTCGACCCTTCCCACATCGGGCATTGTCGTGTGCTTCAGCATCGGTATGCCCTTGGCCGTGATGGGTGCCGCACTTTGGTGTGAGCAATCGTGGGCGCGGATCCCAGGTGTGGGACTTTTCGGCGCATTGGCCCTCTACTTCGGCTGGCTCCTTGCCACCTCCGGTTGGTCCTGGAAGACCTTTGGAGGTCTGCTGTTTGCCCTTTGGATGATGTGGGAGGTCTGGAAGGACTTTTCCCCAAGGTCCTACGCCGCTGAAGAGGAAGCTGCCCAGGCCGCTGTCGCGGATCGGCCCCTCATCTCCCTCGTGCTGCTCCTGCGTCGTCCACGCCACCTCGATGCCCGTATCCTCGCCCGCTACTGCTCCACCGCCTGGGGCGGATCGTTCACCGCCACAGAAGGTGAACTCTCCGCCATGCCCGAATCCGCCACCGAAGGAGTTGTCGCCGGAAAACCACCCCTTCTCATCGTCGCCTTCAACGGCCGGTTGCATCTGGTCCACAACCACAACCAACCCTACTTCGACGACCCGGCTTCCATTGCCAATGCCACCGGCGACCTTCGCATCCGACAGCTGCTGGCAGAAAACCGCGGATGGATGGCCGTCGACCTGATCTGCGCCCGGGACGAAACCGTGGATCCGAACGATCACTATCCAAGGCTCGCCCTCTTGATCGCCGAACTCGCCGGTCCGGATTGCCAGGCAATCTATCAACCCGATGAAGGCCGCTTCAACCACTGGGACGAGAGCCTGGAAGCCAAGCTCCGGCAGGGCGATCTCTCGGCCGTTTTCTCCGAAAACGTCCGACTGCCCGTGATCGAGGTATCCGACGAGGATCCCCGCATGAAAGCCGCCGTCACCGAGGCCCGGTCGCGTTGGCAGGAGTTCGAGACCGCATTCAGGGCCGGCACCGCTTCCCACTACTCCGTCAAGGCCCCCATCACCATCGAAGACCAAACCGAGTTCATCTGGATCACCGTCGACGCCATCCAGGGCGAAGAAATAAGAGGCAAATTGGGCAACGATCCCGTCAACCTCGGAAACCTCAGGATGGGAACCTCAGTTGTTGTCACGCGATCCGAAGTGACCGACTGGGTCTACATCCGCGACGACATACCGACCGGCCTTTTCAGCTTGAAGGCACTTGGCGAGATCCAGCGCGAGCGTTCCGGTGACTCGTGACCATGCTTCGGAAATCAGGGCAGCATCCTTACTTCTTTTCCAGCCGCCCCTCCGTTCCTGGAAACATTCCCAAACGGGCTGGGTCAGGAGCCGGGCAACATCGCCATGGGTCATCCAGACGGGCTCCAAGGGTTCGACGGCTTGCCAGAGAGGCGGTTTGGAGGCATTTCGTTCTGCGGATTCACCCCGCCCGGGGTGACAACAGGGCGCCAACCTTGGGCAACTCCACGCAAGCCGTCCAAAACACTCGGGTTAGATTGATCTCGGTGAAAGCTTTGGGCACTCCACGTCGCCGTTCCGCCAGCAGACCGCATTCCTCCCGGATCGCGGCCTTCACGCTCATTGAGCTGCTGGCCGTGATCGCCATCATTGCCATCCTGGCCGGTCTTCTGGTTCCTGCCCTGGCCAAGGCCAAGTACAAGGCGGCCCAGGCAAGTGAGGTCTCCTCCGCCCGCCAGCTCATGATCGCATGGCACCTGTATGGCGGGGACAATTCAGACTGGGTCTTGCCAGGCTACCGTCACGGCTTGGAAGCGCGGGATCTCGCAGGCCGCCAGGTCCCACACCCCATCAACGCCCGATATCCGTGGCGCATCGCTCCCTACCTCGGGAAGAATTTTGGCGTCATGTACGCCAACGAAAACCGTCGTTTGCTCGAGCAGTTCCAACGCATGGAGGATCCCATGATCGGCATCTACGCCGCCTCGGTCTTCCCTTCACTTGGTATCAATTCCGTCTTCGTCGGAGGCGATGACATCGAACTTCCCCCCACCCCGGCTGCCATGTCCCGGTTTGGTCCCTTTTGCGTCCTCAAACAGACCGAGGTCAATCGCCCTTCCGAACTCCAGGTGTTCGTCTCCGCACGCGGTCCATTCGAGGGCCGGATTGTGAGCGGTTACTACAGTGTCAAACCGCCTTTCCTCGCCGCTCGTCGATGGGCCATCGAATGGAATCCTGCCGATGGACCCGAAGCCTGGGGCAATGTCCACCCAAGGTTCGGCAACCGCGCCATCGCCGCCTTCGTCGACGGCCATGCCGAGTCCCGAAACCGTTCCCAGCTTCAGGACATGCGCTACTGGGCCAACCCTGCGGACAACCCCGAATGGGCTCTGCGTGCCTCCCAGTAACATGTCTTCCGACCCGACGTAGAAGGCCCCCAGAAGCCGGTCTGATCTGTAAAGCATCGGAGGGCGGACACCGCCGGCTTTCGCGTCCGCCCCCCAAACTACAAGGTCGGGGTCCATGTCAACCTGCCCCGGACTGCTGCGCCGGTCACGGCGTCGCGCTCATCCAATCCTACTTCCAAACGCCTCCGCGCACTCGGGAACAGGGTGGACCCCGACCTCTTCTCCTTCCTTACGACATCACTTCGGATCCGGCCCGTAGAACCGGAAATGCATGCCGCGCCCGTCGGTCTCGCCAGCATACACAGCAATTCCAAAGTACTTGGCCACCTGTTCGTACGGAGGCAATGCCTTGAAATCGAACAGGTCGGCCCAATCACCTTCGCCCGCGGAACTGATCATGTCCGTCAGCCCCCCTGACTTCAAAAACTGCCATTGGCCGCGCATGGTTTCCCTCTGGTTTTCATAACCAAAAAGGCCGGTGCTCATCCCTCCCACCTTCTGCGCCGCCGCACCAATTCCCGGCTCATCCTTCAGCGACCGCGCCCCGCCCTCTGCCGAACGCAGAAACTCTTCCAGCACCGCCGGCGTCGAACTCATCGCCACATACCCGGCACTCGAAGCCATTTCCAACGTGTTCTCGCTCTTCCCCGTCGGGCTCGGTGTGCGGACACCCACCACCTTTTTCCCGTTGAACTCGCGGTCCTTCACTTCTTCGCCACCCCCGCCACCCATCGCCGACATCGTCGACTTCATCGCTGCCAACAAGGGCAACCCATTCGGCGATCCCACCAGGACTATGGAAGGAGGATTCGCCAACTCCTCGACGCTCTCACCTTTGGGCGCCTTGCTGTACATGACGACATCGTCACCCAGATTCCCAATCAGGTTCTTCTTGAGGTCAAACGACGGATCCTTGTCTTTCCCGATCTGACCCACCATCAACTGCAGGAATCCGCTCAACTGGGGTGAAATGCCGGCCAGCGTCTCTTCCAGCGTTCCCCACAGCTTCTGACCATCCAACCGCCAGCGTTGGAACTTCACGGCATCCGATGGAATGAAGGCAGAAGGACTCGAATCCTTGGGCGCGGCCGCCAGCATCCTGAACAATCCCACCCGCTGTGATTCGGGCAACGACAGGCTAAGAGTCCCTCCCGACCCATCCGGCGTCAGGTTCCATGCCATCGAAATCGACTTGAGACCCTCCAATCCGGCCGCTTTCAGGGCGGCCTTGGGATCCACACCCATCGCATCCGCCCCTTCGGACTCCGACATCGTCCGACTCACCACCTTGTACAGGGGCACCGCATGGACCCATCCGTAAGCAAATGCCTTCTGGAACCAGGCCGCTTCACTGGATTGGAACTCAGCTTCCTCGGACAACGATGGAATCGTCCCCCCGGTCATCCGGGCCACCAGCTTTTCAAGGGTCTTGGTCGAATCCGAGATCACCAGGGCCGTGTCAACCTGTCCGAAATAAAGGGTCATCTTCTCCCCATCCTCCCCGCTCGGCTTCAACGCATCCTTGTCCGCGGGCTCATCTCCCTCTTCATCCGCTTCCACCTCCGGGCTCGGGAGATCAATCACCACGCTCGCGAACTCCACGTCACGAATCTTCTCCACCTTCACCGCCTGTTTGGCGTCCCGAAGCTTCTTTCGGACCTCGGTCAGTTGCGTGGCCAATTGCGCCGACTTGTCCCGCGTATCGATCACCGCCGCAAAGCTGGGTTGCGACCCTTCCTCGCCGCGCCAGTCGTTCTGGATCACCGCCACCGAGAACTGGCCCTGCAACAAGGCCAGGAAATCGCCGGCCTTGATCCCCATGTCCTTTTCCAGCGTTCCCAGCACCTTCTCGTTGAACTTCTTCTCGAAATGATCCCGGAACGGCTTCATCGAGGGATCCTTCCACAACCGCCCCGCCGAACTGGCCGCCATCTCCGATGCCGTCTGGCTCCAATCCGGAACGGTCAGGACAGCCAACGTATCATTGGGAAACAGTTTCGGGGCGGGAGGCACGGCCGCCTGAAGGGACAGAAACAAGGCGGCCAGTGTCGGATACAGGAGAATCGATCGTTTCATGGCAGTTAGAACCGGCAGATCCCCAGAACGTTTCAGCTTCATCCATTCCCTGAACCCAGCGGCTCGGCCAAGGGAACGGACACACCCCATATTGGCAAGTCCGATCCTGCAAAACGCCGGTTGTCCGCACGTTCCCGATTCCCCTGCGGACTGAACCGGGCCCATCCTTCCCGCATGCGTCGTCCCCAATTCTTAGGCCGGTTGCTGCTGGGTCTGGTGCTAGCGCTCTTCCCCCTCGTATCCCTTCAGTCCGCCCAGCAACGCCCCAGCTTCCTCATCCTTTTCGCCGACGATCAACGCGCCGACACCCTCGCCGCCTGGGGGAATCGTCACATCCGCACCCCAAACCTCGACAGTCTTGTCCGACGCGGCATGAGCTTCCGCGCCAATTACTGCCTCGGCTCCAACAGCGGCGCGGTTTGCATTCCCAGCCGCGCCATGCTCATGAGCGGCCGTGCCTGGTTCGGTCTCCGCAACGATCTCGGCGGTGCCCTGCTGCTCCCCGAATACCTCGGAGCCCATGGATATCGCACCTTCGCCACCGGCAAATGGCACAATGGTCGCGACTCCTTTGCCCGGGGATTCCAACAGGGCCGTTCCGTCCACTTCGGCGGCATGGCTGACCATACCAAGACTTCCGTCGTCGATTCCTCCCCCGACGGCTTCACCCCCCAACGCATCGCCTCCCGCTTCTCCTCCGAAGAGTTCGCCAATGCCGCCATCCGTTTCCTTCAGGACTCCGACCCTCAGGATTCGCCCTTCTTCTGCTACATCGCCTTCACCGCTCCCCATGACCCCCGCAATCCCCTGCGCGAATCCGTCGCTCCCTACTATCGACGCAAACCACCCCTGCCCGAAAACTTCCTGCCTCAACATCCCTTCGACAACGGCTGGATGCGCGGTCTCCGTGACGAAAACCTCGCCCCCTATCCCAGGACGCCCGAAGTCATCCGGGAACAACTCGCCGAGTACTACGGACTGATCTCCCACCTTGATTCCCAGGTCGGACGCATCCTCGACGCCCTGTCCCGCACCCCGCAGGCAGCCAATACCTACGTCATCTATGCCGCCGACCACGGCCTCGCCCTCGGCAGTCATGGTCTCCTCGGCAAGCAGAGCCTCTACGAACACAGCATGCGATGCCCCCTTGTCATCGCCGGTCCCGGCATCCCAGCCGGGTCGTCGACCCGGAAGTTCACCTACCTTCTCGATCTCTTCCCGACCGTCACTGACCTCGCCGGTCTACCCGCTCGGCCGGACCTTTCCGGACAGAGCCTCCAACCTCTCTGGTCCAGCAGGGACGCCACCTGGCGCGAATCCGTCCTGCTGGCGTTCACCGATACCATCCGATCCATCCGCGACGACCGATGGAAGCTCATCGTCTACCCGCCCATCCATCGACAACAGCTCTTCGATCTCCACAATGATCCCCACGAAACAGCGGATCTCTCGGCGGATCCACGTCATGCCCAGACCTTGTCCCGCCTCACCGCGCTGCTCCAGTCACGTCAAAAGGACTTCGGCGATTTCCAACCACTGACCGCTCCGGTCCGCAAACCGGATTCCATCGATCTCTCCCGGGATTACGTCCGCAAGCCCGATTCCTGGCAACCGCCCTGGATCGTGGAAAAGTATTTCCCGCCCACACCCTGAACGTTGCAGCCAACCCCGGCTTGTCCATGAGGTTGGAGACTGAGGGACGTTCGCGCCCGTCCCTCCCTCCGCGCTCTCCGCGGCTCCGCGTGAAATCATCACGGCCCCGGCCTAGATGATCTCCACCGGGCACCTGGGTATCGCGTCAAGAAACGCCTGGCCGTAACGCTTGGTCAGCACCCGGTTGTCCAGCAGGACCACGATCCCGCTGTCTTTTCCCGTCCGGATCAGGCGCCCCACTCCCTGTCGGAACTTCAGGATGGCCTCCGGAAGGCTAAACTCTGAAAACGGATTGCCCCCGCGGGCTTCGATCCGTTCCAGCCGCGCCTCGATCAGGGGATGATCCGGTACCGCAAAGGGCAGCCGCGTCAGGATGACATTCGACAGGGCTTCTCCCGGTACATCAACGCCCTGCCAGAAACTGTCCGTGCCGAACAACACCGAGTTCACGTCCTCCTTGAACCGTTCCAGCATCGTCGCCCGCGGAATTCCCATCCCCTGTACAAAACATTCCACCCCCAACTCCGCGAAGAATCCCTCCAGCCGGCCTGCCACTTCGTGCATCAGCCGCGTGCTCGTGAACAACACAAACGCCTTGCCATGGGTCTGCCGGATGAAATGCCGGATCCAATGATCCAACGCGTCCAGGTACCCCGCATCCCGCGGGTCCGGCATCTTCGAAACGATCTGCACCCGCATCTGCTTTTCGTACTGGAACGGCGATCCAACCTGGATCTGGGTCGACCTCTCAGCCCCCACCCGTCGCGCCACGTAATCCAGCGCGCCACGCGCCGATCCCCCCAGTCGTCCACCTCCCGACACCGGTTCCTTTCCGGACTCCTTCACCGCCATCGTCGCACTGGTCAGGATCACACTGGTCTGCCCCCCGAAAAGCCGTCCCCGCAGGTACTCCGCCACATCCACCGGCGCCGCACTCAACATCAGGCTCCGCTGCTGGCGCCCGCTGCGTTCCACCCAGTAAACATGCTCCTCCGCGTCCTGCTTCAAGAACGCCTGCAAGGCGATGCGCAAATCCCCCAGTCGTCGATTGCACTCGAGCAACTCTTCCCCGGTCTCCCGGTCGTCCGTCGCCTGTACCAGTTCCGACACCGCTCCACGCAGGTTCTCCAACGCCAACGTCAACGTGTCCTCCACCAGGTCCGGTCGCCGGATCCGTAACTCCGACCAACTCCTCCGTGGCCCCTTTCCATCACTCCCATCCCGCTCGGCATCGGGCGAACTCCCACGAGCCAAGCCCTTTCCTCCCACGCCCTCCTCGCGTCCACTGTCGGCCAGCAGGTCGCATTCGGTCTCCACCCGATTGAAGAAGCTCTCCACTTCGCCCAGGGCAGAGGACACCGCCTTCACCTGCCGCCCGCCCCGTGCCAGCGCGAGCAATCCCTTTTCAGTTTTGGGATTCCACAATCGCTGGAGGTTGTACCTCAGCTGCCCGCTGGAAACCGATACTCCAATGTGTCGCGCCGCCACCTGTTCCACCATGTGCGCCTCGTCAAAGATGACGAAGTCGTTCTTGAAAATGATCCCAGTCTCCTGATCCGGATCCACCGCGTTCATCAACGTGAAGAACAACGTGTGGTTCACCACCAACACATCCGATGACAGGATCCGTTGCCGCGCCCGCTGGAAGAAACAGAGCCTGCCGGCCTTCGCATAGTCCGACTGATGCCCACACCTCTTGGGCGTGCACAACCCGCGCTCAGAACACACCTGCTCCCATACCTTCGGATCCGGCTCCGTATCGAAATCGGACAGGGATCCGTCCACCGTCTCCTGACTCCACTCCCAGATCCGCCGCAATTCAGAGATCTCCGGCGAGGTGAACAGCGCATCCGCCTGTTGCATGGCCTTCTCCAGACGCCGGGTGCACAGGTAATTGCCCCGGCCCTTCAACATCGTGTAGCTGAAGTCCACCGGCATCACCTGCTTCAGGATTGGCAGATCCTTCTCCGTCAATTGCTCCTGCAGATTGATCGTGTGCGTCGAGATCACCGCCTTCTTCTTCCGCCGTACCGCAAACAGGATCGCCGGCACCAGATACGCGAAGCTTTTTCCCACCCCCGTCCCCGCTTCCACCATCAGGTTTCCCCCTTCCACCAACGCCCGCGCCACCTCCATCGCCATCCGCTGCTGCTGCACCCGGTACTCAAACGTCTTCGCTCCCGAAAACACCCCCTCCGGCCCAAATATATGCTCCACCTCCGACTCCAGGTCGGCCGTGTCGGATCCAGCAGCGCTGTCGCTCGGGGCAATCACGCCGCCACCCTACCGGACCCAATCCCCGGACGCCACGTTCCACCCATGGAACACTCGCTCCCGTACCGGCACACCCGCACCTCACACCTCGATCTCGACTCCCACCGGACAATGATCCGAACCCATGATTTCCGGCCGGATGAACGCACCTTTCAGACCCGGTCGCAGTGATCCCGAAACCAGAAAGTAATCGATCCGCCAACCGACGTTCCGCTCCCGCGCCCGGTTCATCGGGCTCCACCAGGTATAGTGTCCTCCTCCCTTCTCAAACTCACGGAAGGTATCGATGAAACCAGCATCCATGAACGCCTGGAACCCCGCCCTTTCCTCGGCCGTGAATCCATGATTGCGGGCGTTGGCCTTCGGATGGGTCAGGTCGATCTCCCGGTGCGCCACGTTGAAATCGCCACACATCACCACCGGCTTCGTCCGTTCCAACCCCTTGAGATACCCGAGGAAATCGCGGTCCCAGACCTGACGATACTCCAGGCGCGTCAACTCCCGCTGCGAGTTGGGCACATATACGTCCACCAGATGGTATCCCCCGAACTCCAGTGTCAGCACCCGTCCCTCCCGGTCATGTTCCGGCTTCCCAATCCCCCGGGTAACCTTCAGGGGAACCGGACGCGTCAATACGCATGTCCCCGAATAACCCCGCTTCTCCGCGCTGTTCCAATACGCCCGATATCCTGCCGGCCACAGCACCTCCACGTCCTCCTCCATCGCCTTGGTCTCCTGCACACACAGGATGTCCGGCGCCTCCTCGGCCAGGTACCCGAGGAAGTCCTTCTTCAACGCCGCCCGCAACCCATTCACATTCCAGGATATCAGCTTCACTCCGTTCCCATCCTTTCCATCCGACCACCCTCCCGAAACAACCCATACAAGAAAAGCGGCGCGGTTCCCTCTCAGGAACCGCGCCACTCAAAACCGGTGACCCCGGCGGCTCAGGCCAACCGGGGCCATCCAACCACCCGACATCCCGTTACTTGGTCGGAACCGTCGCGATGGTCTGCAGGATGCGCCCGGCGATCTTGTAGGGATCCGCCTGGGAGTTCGGGCGACGATCCTCGAGGTAACCCTTGTAGCCGTTGTTGACGAAGCTGTGGGGTACACGGACCGACGCACCACGGTTGGCAACGCCGTAGTTGAACTTGTCGATCGACTGGGTCTCGTGGAGTCCCGTCAGACGCAGGTGATTGTCAGGGCCGTACACGGCGATGTGCTCGTTCTTGTACTTGTCGAATGCCGCCATCAAGGCCTCGAAGTACTCCTTGCCGCCGACTTCACGCATGTGGGTGGTCGAAAAGTTGGAGTGCATCCCGGAACCGTTCCAATCCACATCCTTGCCCAATGGCTTGCAGTGCCACACAACATCGACCTCGTACTTCTCGCAGAGTCGCAGCAGGAGGTAACGCGCCACCCACATCTGGTCGGCCGCATTCTTGGAGCCCTTGCCGAAGACCTGGAATTCCCACTGGCCCTTCGCCACTTCGGCGTTGATGCCCTCATGGTTGATCCCGGCATCAAGACACAGGTCCAAGTGTTCCTCCACGATCTCGCGGGCGATCTCACCCACGTTCCTGTAGCCGACACCAGTGTAGTATTCGCCCTGAGGATACGGGAAACCGTTCTTCGGGAATCCCAACGGAATCCCATCCCGATACAGGAAATACTCCTGCTCAAACCCAAACCACACACCCGGGTCATCCAGGATCGTCGCCCGCGAATTGCTGGGGTGCGGCGTGCCGTCCGGCATCATCACTTCGCACATCACCAACACGCCATGCTTCCGCGTCGAATCCGGATAGACCGCCACCGGCTTCAACACACAATCGGAACTGCGCCCCTCCGCCTGCCGCGTCGAACTCCCGTCGAATCCCCACAAGGGAAGCTGTTCCAGGGTCGGAAAGGCATCGAACTCCTTGATCTGGGTCTTGCCACGGAGATTCGGGACGGGCTCGTAGCCATCGAGCCAAATGTATTCGAGCTTGTACTTCGCCATATGGATCAGTCTAACAAGGTTGCTGTTTGCGCTCCCATGCCCGGTGTTGGTCACATCGGACGCAGTCCCCACGTGATCGCACGAAGGGTGCCACCCCGCCAGATTTTTGCGCGACATCCCTCCACCACTCCCTGACCCTCACCCTTTGTGCACTTTCCAACGCTTCCGCTCATGGTTTCCATGGAGATCTCCAACTGATCCCATGCCTCGCATCGATCGTTCTGGTCGATTCCAGCCACAAGTGGCCCGAATTCCACCATCCCAGGATCCCTCATGCTGAAGGTCAAGGATACCCTCCGCGCCACCGTCCACCTGACCTTCGATGGTCGCGTCATCAAGAGCTATCTCGGCCCCGACGCCCGCCAGCGCTTCGACAAGGAAGTGGCCGTCCTGAATCACCTCGCCGACCGCGGTTGTCACTTCGTCCCCAAACTCCTCGAAGCCGATCCCGAACGCGTCCGGATCATCACTTCCAATTGCGGCTCCCGGGTGGAACACCTCGACGCCGACCGCCTCAAGGAACTCTTCGCCGAACTCGAAGCGTACGGCGTCCGCCACGACGATCCCGAGCTCCGCAATGTCACCTACAGCCAGCAGGCAGGCCGCTTCTGCATCATTGATTTCGAGTTCTCCACCCTCCTTCCCACCGTCGAGTGAACATCCTCATTCCCTCCAGTTCGCTGGTCGATGCCCCCAAACCCCACCCCGGCCGTGTCTGCTGGTCAGCCTGCACCGACAAGGGCCGCGTCCGGACTTCAAACGAAGACTCATTCCTTGGAGTCCGCTTCGACGCCCGCGAGGTGCAACGTCTCGGCCGTCATGGGGATTCCGATCTGGCCACCATGGACCTCGCCTTCGCCGTCAGTGATGGCATGGGAGGCGCCCTCGCCGGCGAGTTCGCCAGCCGGATCGCTGTCGAGAAGATCACCACCCTGCTCCCCAGGGCCTTTCATCAGGCCGCCCAGGGAATGCAGGCCGGCTTCCACGACGTCCTCTCGGAACTGGTCGCCCAGATCCACAAGGCCGTGACCTACCTCGGCCAGAGCTACGAGGAATGTTCACGCATGCAAACCACCCTCAGCCTCGCCTGGTTCACTCCCCAATGGATGTACTTCGCCCACGTCGGTGACAGCCGCATCTATCATCTCCCCGCCAACGGCTCCCGCATCCGTCAGGTCAGTCAGGACGATACCCACGTCGCCTGGCTCCTCCAACAGGGCCTGATCAACGAACGCGAGGCCCGCACCCATCCCCGCCGGCATGTCCTCCAGAAGGCCCTCGGCGCCGGCAACCAGTTCGTCGATCCCCAACTCGGCGCCATCGGACTCGAACCCGGTGACACCTTTCTCCTCTGTACCGACGGCCTCACCGATGGCCTCCACGACGACCGCCTCGATGACCTCCTCCGGTCCGGTTTGCGGAGTGCCGGTCCTGACGACGCCCGACGTCTGGTCGATGCTTCCCTGACCGAAAGCGGGCGGGACAACACCACCGCCCTCATCGTCCGGCTGGACTGATCGTCCGTTCCGCAGACGCCCGTCGCCCCTCCTCCAGCCTCCTTGTATCCGGCTTCCCGGGTCCGGATGATGCCCCCATGGCGCCCGCACTCGTTTCCCGGTTGATCCTCATCGTGTTCCTCGCGGGTTGTTCCCGTCCCTACAACGCGCCCTCCGAACCGCTTTACCAAAGTACGGTGTTCGCCTCCGATGACTTCACCTCCGGTATCGAGGGCCCCGCCTGTGACCAGGCCGGCAACGTCTACTGCGTGAGCTATCGCGAAGCCGGGAACATCGGGCGCATCACTCCCGACGGTCGCGCCGAACTCTTCGTCACCCTGCCCCCGGGCAGCACCGGCAATGGCATCCGATTCGACCGCGCCGGCCTCATGTACGTCGCCGACTACACCGGTCACAACATCCTGCGCATCAATGTCGCCACCCGCGCCATCGCCGTGTTCGCCCATAACCCGTCCATGAACCAGCCCAACGACCTGGCCATCGCCCCGGACGGCACCCTCTACGCCTCCGATCCCAACTGGGGCAACGGCAACGGCCAGCTCTGGCGCATCACCCCGGATGGCGTCACCCATCGCGAAGCCGCCGACATGGGCACGACCAACGGGATCGAAGTCAGTCCCGACGGCCGCACCCTCTACGTCAACGAGAGCGTGCAACGAAATGTCTGGGCCTTTGACCGTACCCCGGATGGTTCCCTTTCCAACAAACGCCTCATCCACCGTTTCGACGACTTCAGCCTGGACGGCATGCGATGCGACGTGGACGGCAATCTCTATGTCACCCGCCACGGCAAGGGTGTGGTGGTCGTCCTCAATCCACAGGGGGAAATCCTGCGTGAGGTCCCCGTTCTCGGCGCGCGCCCCAGCAACCTTTGTTTCGGCGGCCCCGACGGTCGCACCGTCTATGTGACCGATGCCGAACAGAAACGCCTGATCCGATTCCGCTCCGAACGTCCCGGCCTGGAATGGGCCCGGTGGCGGTGAACTTTCTGGAACAGGGAAAAGGGATATTCGGGAAGACCAGCGCAGGAAGCGCAATCCGAATGAACCACATAAATCCAAAGAAATGGAGCGGGTGAAGGGAATCGAACCCTCGCCTCAGGCATGGGAGGCCCACGTTCTACCATTGAACTACACCCGCTCGATGCGCCTCTGTGTATCCGCGCCGGTTGACCCGTGCAATGCCGGACTTCAGACAACTCATTCCGCCGCCTTCCCACGCCTCGAATTCCCTTTCTCCGTTCAACCCAACTCTCCCGTTCCCAAGGCTCGCGCAGGACGGTTGCAACAGTGATGATCCCACCCGACATGCGCCGTCTCTGCGCCCTCATCACTCTGTTGCTGTTCCTGTCCGGTTGCGCCTCGTCCGGCTCAGGCTCGTCCGGGATCGAAGAACTCCATCTCTTCGGCCTTCCCGTTGCCGTCAACATGGACAGTCGACCCGGCGCCGACGGCTTTTCAGTCCGTGTCTATGCCTCGGGCACCAAGGAAGCTCGCGGTCTGGTCATCCGCGATGGCTCCCTTGAAATCCTGCTCTTCGATGGCGCGTTCCAGGCCGGTGAAGCCCCTTCCCAACGGCCGCTGCGGGTCTGGCCTTTCAACGCCGATCAACTCAAGCCGCTCGCTTCCAAGAATCGCCTCGGTGTCGGCTACGAATTCACCCTTCCCTGGGCCGGCTCACCTCCCTCCGGCAATCGCATCACCGTCTATGCCCGGTACATTCCAAGCGGATCCAACAGCCGCCCGATCCTCTCCGGCCCCGCCTCCATTTCCGTCAACGCCCGCTGAGTCAGCCTTCCTTTACTCCTCCAGGAACGGCGACGGAAAGGCGGCACCTTCATTCTCCCACGGCGACCGAACGTCGCCGCTCCATTCCCCTCCACGCCCAGGGACCATCCCCATTGAGATCCTGGCCATCGGTGCTCATCCTCCCACCGTTCCCATGGCTTTCCCTGATGCTTCACTCCGGGCGCTGGGTACCCGGCGTCGCCCGGTTTCCCTGCTGATCGCGCTTTCCGTGTTGGCCGGATCGGTGTTCACAATCCTCCACGCGGAGCCACCCAAACCGCGTCCGCCGGGTGTGGTTGTCGCGCATTCACCCGCCACCACCCGCCAATACCTTGGTTCGCCGAGCATCGTCCGTCTTCCGGACGGCGTCTGGCTGGTGTCCCACGACTTCTTCGGGCCCGGCAGCACCAGCGACCGCGTCCATGTTCACGCCTCGGGCGACAACGGTCTCACCTGGCAACGGCGATCCGAGATCCGCGGCGCCTTCTGGTCCTCGCTCTTCTTTCATCGCGAAGCCCTTTACCTCTTCGGCACGGCACGGCAGGACGGAGACCTGGTGATCCGTCGATCCACCGACGGTGGCCGCAACTGGAGCGAACCACGGGACGCCCAATCCGGCCTACTGCGGAATGATGCACGGTATCACTGCGCGCCCATGCCGGTGATCGAGCACAACGGCCGATTGTGGCGCGCCTTTGAGGACGTCATGGGTCCCGGCGGCTGGGGAAGCAACTTCCGTTCGTTCATGCTCTCGGCACCCGTCGATGCCGACCTGTTGAACTCGACCAACTGGATTGCCAGCGATCGGCTGGGGCGTGATCCGGGCTGGCTCGACGGTCGCTTCGGGGGATGGCTGGAAGGCAACGCCGTGGTGGCTCCCGACGGTCGGTTGGTCAACATCCTGCGCGCCGATGTCCGGGATCCGGATGAACGCGCTGCGGTGATCCACATCTCCCCCGACGGCAGTCGGGCCACCTTTGATCCCGCTTCCGGCTTCATCCGATTTCCAGGCGGATGCAAGAAGTTCACGATCCGCAAGGATCCGCGCGGCAATGGCTATTGGAGCCTTTCCAATTTCATCCCTCCGGATCAACGCGGCGGGAATGTCGAGCGCACCCGCAACACCCTCGCTTTGGTCCATTCCTCCGACCTGATCCAATGGGAGGTCAGAAGCCTTCTGCTGCATCATCCCGATCGCGACCATCACGGGTTCCAATACGCCGACTGGCAGTTCGACGGAGACGATCTCGTGGCCGCAGTACGGACGGCCTACGACGATGACCACGGCGGTGCCCATGGAAGTCACGATGCCAACTACATCACGTTCCATCGATGGGCCCACTTCCGGGATCGCGTGGATCAACCCCTCCCTGCGCCGGTCGATGCCAGATCCGCCGGTGTGCGGCCCAACTGGCCGCCGTTGCGACTGTCCGACACCGTCCAGCTCACCGTCGCGGGACGTCCGGCCTTCGTCTTCCTTCCGCCCCAGCCCCTGCGGACCATTCCCCAGCCCTGGGTTCTCTACGGTCCCACGTTGCCGGGGCATCCGGATGAAGCCGAGCGTTGGATGCACGAACAGTTCCTTTCCGCCGGCGTGGCGGTAGCCGGGGTGGATGTCGGGGAAGCCCAGGGAAGTCCGGCCAGCCACGAAGCCTTCGACGCCCTTCACGCGACGCTGGTCAAGGCGGGCTTTACCGAACGTCCGTGTCTGCTCGGACGCAGTCGTGGCGGATTGCATGTGACCAGTTGGGCCATTGCCCGACCCCATCGGGTCGCCGGAATCGCGGGCATCTATCCGGTCTTCGATCTCACCACCTATCCCGGACTTGTCCCGGCGGCCTCCGCCTATGGCCTGACACCGGAGACGTTCTCATCACGTCTTGCCGAACTGAATCCCGTGGCGCGGATAGCCACCCTGGCGCATGCCCGGATCCCGGCATTCCTCATCCATGGCGACATCGACACCGTGGTTCCCCTGCGTGAGAACTCCGCCGCGTTCGTGCGGGCCTATCGGAATGCCGGCGTTGAATCACTGGCCCGACTCGTCGTGTTGCCGGGCCAGGGCCACAACATGTACGAAGGCTTCTTCCACTCGCAGGAACTCGTCGATTTCGTCATCCAAACCGCCCGGACCAGGTCGAGCGTCTCGCCATAGAAGGCGGAGCTGACTCATCCGCCGATGGCGCAGATGGAAGGGCCCTTCGGGGCAGGGCGGAAAGGCGGGTTGCCTTTCAGACCACGTGTAATCGCCACCATCTTTCGAAGTCCGCTCAGAATCTGCGCAATCTGCGGATAAGCCCCTTCCACCTTCCCAACCCCAAGCCCCTTAAGGCTTCTCGATATAGCCGTGGTATAACCCCATGTAATAGGGCAGGAGGAATACGGTGCCGGCACCCAGTTCATTGCCATCACCGCCATAGTCCAGGTGCCACGGATCGGTGTTCCAATGATTGAAATGCCGGTTCTCCACCGGGACCACCTTGCCATCGACCCGGTGGCCACGCGCCGCGCGATCCGCCTCATAGAGATCGCGGGATTGCAACCGGGCCAGGCGCACGACATCCAGTCGATGACTGTTCTTGTGTCCCCAGTTCAACCGATCCAGAGGGAGTCCGTACAGAGCGTCGCGAGAATCCTCCAGCCACCCTTCCCAGGGACTCACGGGGAAGACGCCCCAACCGTTGGTGATGGATTGGCCGAGGTTCTGACCGGCGTAGGCGAAGTGGAAGAACGGGTTCAGCTCCGGTTGATCGTTGGCCCAGTACTGGAAGAACGAGTATCGCACCCGATCCTGGATCTCCGGGTCCTTCCCGTAGCGGATCAGGTTGTAGAAACACATGAAGGCCATCTCGTCGTCCGACTGGTTCCCGGAACCGAAGCCCTGTTGCACCTTGGGAAACATGAGGTTCTGGGCATAGCCATGCTTCTCCACCAGTTCCCGTGCGATGTCGTGATAACGGTTGTCGCCGGTCACATGGGCGGTGACGGCGAGATAACTGAGCATGCTGAGGGAATTCAGTCCGCGTTCCACCCACCAGTACTGATTCCGATTGAGATCCTGCGGCCCATAGACGCCCCAACGCGTCACCTGGCCATCGACATCCACCAGACTGAACCCGTGGCCCACCAGATGATCGGTCAGATCCTTCACCACTTCACGGACCCGGGCCTTTTCCTCCTCGGAGTCCGCGACGAGATCATAATAGAGCGGATAGAAAAAGTAATGCCCGTCGAGTTCGTCACTGCTGGTGTCGCCCTTCCAATACCACTGGCCATCCGCACTCTTCGGCCACCGGGGTTCATAGGCTTTCCACAACACATCATGGGCCTGCTCCCGCCGATCCGATTCAATGCGTCCCACATTGGGATCCGGCCAATCCATCGGGCGGATGGTCCGCGCCACATAACCCCGGGCTGGCGACGGATCTCCGCCCTGGGTGATCTTCTGGAGAAAGCGGAGGGCTTCAAACGCCTGCTTCGCCCTCCTCTTCGCCGCCGGATCCTTGGTCGCCGCATAGGCAAAGCATTCACCCGCCCCGTACATTGCCGTCCATAGACCATCGTTGTCGGAATCCGTGGGAGCCGCCGTCGAACGATCCCCCGGCTTGCCAAGGGGAGCCTCCGCCACATAGCCGTACGGGGTCCGCTTCACATATTTCTCAATCTCGCCCTGATAGAGCTCGGCCTTCTCAGCCAACGTCATCCCCCGAAACTCAATCCGTCCCACTCCCTCGGCCGTCGCCGCCCACATCCCACCTTCATCATCGATCTCCAGGTGCCGGACGTCATCCGACGGCAACCACCGTTTCCCCTGTCGATAATGGAAATCCCTTCCATCCCACCGGATCACACCCAGCCGGGTGGAGAACCAGACTGTTCCAGCCTGTCCAGCAGCGGCGCCGGTGAAATCGTTCCAGGGCAATCCATCCTTCCCCTCGAAGAATTTCCACGCGCCATCCGCCCCACGCATCGCCACCCCGGCCCGGGTCGCAATCCAGGGCGATCCGTCTGAATCAAAGGTCACACCCAACACGTTCGTGGTCGCCCATACCCGACCCACGCCATCCATCAGCTCAACCCGACCCCATCCCTCGGCGCGCTGCTCGAACAGCCCACCGCTCGACGCCACCCACAGCCGTCCGTCCGGAGCCATCGCCGCCTGCTGGATCCGCATCCGGCTCGGCCAACCCATCCAACGCGCCGGTCGCCCCGGACGCACCTCCACGGGATCCGACTCCGTAACCACCCATTGGACCGTTCCGCGCCTCAACACCTGTCGCACCGAAGCCCATGGCACCTTCACCGTCACCGCGGCTCCGGCCGCATCGGCCATCCTGAACTCGTCCGCCGCGGTTGGATCCAAGGTCGGCTCAGCCTCCCAACGCGAGTCTGTCTTCCTATACCAATGTCCGCCGGTGAAGGCCCGCACCACTCCGCCATTGCCGAGGTCGATGAGTTGGATCAGACCTGATGGCGCACCCGGCGATGGGTCATGATGCCGGGCGATCTCCTGTCTGAATTTCTGGGGGATCGGGGTTACGGCTGGGGCTGCGATCAGGGTCGAGGCCAATAGGACACCACAGAACGCCATGCCCAGATTCAACAACCTGTCTCGATGCATGCAGCAACCCTGCCTCCAACCCAGACGCCATCGCAATGCCCGTCCTTTGGGGAAGGGAGCTGGAGCGGCGACGTCCGGTCGCTGTCACGCATCGGGACGGCGAGGGGCCCTCGCCGCTCCGGGAAATGGGATCAATCGTTGCAGGTACACCACATCGAGCCAGCGCCCGAACTTGAATCCGACCTCTTTGAAATGCCCGACCTGCGTGAACCCGTGCCGTTGATGAAGCCGGATGGAAGCCACATTCTCGGCGTCGATCACCGCCAGGATGGCATGCAGACCCCGTTCCTCCGCCGACCGGATCAAGGGCTGCAACAGGAGCGCTCCCAGCCCACGGCCACGCCAGGGTTCGGCGATGTAGATCGAGTTCTCACAGGTAAACCGGTAACCGACCCGATCGTGAAACCGGTTCAACGCACTCCATCCCACCACTTCACCCGCGCCGGTCACTGCCACCCACACCGGATAACCATCCCGTTCATGGGCATCGAACCATTCCAACCGATGCCCGAGCGTCCGCGGTTGTTCATCATAGGACGCCGTCGTGCGCAGGACCGCTTCGTTGTAGATGGCGAGGATTCCCGCGCAGTCATCGCGCACAGCGCGTCGGATCTGGATGTCGCCGGGCAAGGATGGGGAGAGGGGCTGGGACATGGTGGGGAGCACGGGACGTAACGGTCTTGCCGGTGCAGCATCGGGAATACAAGAACCCGGGTGGAAGAACCGAAAAAGAAGGGAGGAAGTTGGAGCGAGAGAAGGGATTCGAACCCTCGACATTCACCTTGGCAAGGTGACGCTCTACCAGGCTGAGCTACTCTCGCATCCGTCGAACGGCTGGTGTGATAGGGAAGACCATGGGGGAAGGCAAGGCGGTTTTTCTCCGATGCCACATTTCGCATGCTGACACTGTCCGATGCAGTAAACGCGACCAAGGTGGCGGCCACAGGCTGTCGCCACCCCGGCAATGTCAGGATGCGCTTCAGCTTTCCTACCTCGGTTCCACCCTTACCACCACCCGCGCATACCGGGTCAATGCCGGTTCCCCGGCATCCGTGACCGATGCAATGAAGTGGAAGTCGACCGCTTCCCGCACCCATGGCGCGGTCCACTTCACCGAGGCGGTGGAGCCCGCCGTCCACGCCGGGGGTTCCCCGCCCGTTCCCGCCTCGGCATACGATTCCCACCTGAACTTCAGCGCCTGTCCGTCCGGATCCGTCGATCCCGCCACGGACAGGGTCACCGCCTGACCGGGCCGGACCGTCCGAAGCCTCGGCCCGTCGAGACGCACCACCGGAGGATGATTCGCCTCCTTCACCGGGTTCACACACCAGTCGAGGCGCGCCCGGAAATCGTTTTGGATCGCTTCCGCCCAACGGACCAGCGTCTGGTCCCGATGCGTGACTCCATTCCAACGATCAACGGCTGACGCCCAATAATACGGTCGACCCGCCGCTTCATTCCGCGGCGCCAACCGTCCTCCCCAGCCGCCCAGGGTCGGATCCGACGGATCACCCAGCCCCGTCGGAATCCAATAGATGAAGCTCAGGGAATCGCCCTCCTTCCATTTCGGCCCTGTATTGGTCGGGTACAACGCTCCCAACGCCCCGTGTCCGTTCAGCAGATCCCGGAATGGATCGAAGCCCCCGGCAGGCGACACGATACGACTGAACTGATGATACCAGCGGCGTCCGTCGATCTCAGGTCGCCAGGTGTCCACCCACAGGGCAAATGACGGCCCGATCTCCCACGTATGGGGTCCGAAGGCGTCTGAGGAACTCAGCCGAATCCGGTTCTTGAACCTCGCGTAACCCTCCGGTCCGCGTTCCTTCAACACCCTATCCAGAGCCCGACGCAGGTTGTTGGTGGCGCTGCCCCGGTCGCTGCCCCAATCCGAATACCACAACGGGCGCGGATCCTGTGAATCCACGGCCGCAAGGATCCGGTCCACACCGGCACTGGAACCCTCCGTTCCATCGACGGTAACCCCCAGCAGTCGCTCGACGCCCGGGTACCGTGGATCATGCCGGACCAGGTTGGGATGGCATTCGCCATAGGCCTGGACGAGGCGTTGGACAATCCCGATGCCGCTTCGCACCCGGTTCCGATTCTCGCCCTCCCGCGCCACGGGTCGGTTGGCGATGATCCCTTCGACATCCCATTCATTGGCATAAAGGAGGAACCGGACCATCGACTGTTCGTCATCGGGATCCCCACCGGCATCGGTCTCGACCAGAACCCGGAGTCGTTCCGGGACGGCCTGGGCAAACGTGCTGGAATGGGGAAGCGAGCCGAGAAGCAGCAGGAAAAGGATCGGAAATCTCATGGCGCTGCCGATGCCTTGGGGGTGCGCGCGGCGATGAGGGTGAGGACGGCGGGCAGGAAGGTGAGGCCAGCGATCATGCAGGTGGCGGTTCCGACGGCCATGACCCAGCCGAGACTCTGGATCCCCTGATGATCTCCGGTGATGAGACTGCCGAACCCGGAGATGGTGGTGAGACCGGAGAGGAGGACGGCCTTGCCGGTGCTCTTGGCGAGGATGGAGGGTTTCCGTTCCTCGGCGAAGCGGTTGAGGATGTGGATGCCGTTGGTGACACCAATGCCGATGACGAGGGGAAGGGTCATGATGTTGGCGGGGTTGAAGGGGATTCCGCTCCACCCCATGAACCCGACCATCCACAACGCACCGATGACCACGGGCATCAGGGCGAGCATCACGGGCATCACCGCCCGGAAATGGAGGAAGACCAGCAGGATGATCGCGCCGAGCGCCCACCACGCCGCCTCGACATAGGAATCCTTCAACAGCGAGGTGTACTCATAGAGTTGCACCGGCGTGCCAGTCACGTTGGGATCCACACTGCGCAACTCCTTCACAAACGTCTCCTGCGCCGCCCGATCCCACACATTGCTCCGCGGATAGACCTGGACCAGATGTTTGCCCGTCCGCCCGACAAACCGGTTGCGCAAAGCGGACGGCAGATCCTCGATCCGTAACGGGCCGGAATCGTCCTGGTCCCGCACCGCCGACAACGTCTCCTGCACATCGCTCAGGAACGCCCGTTGAAAGGCCCCGAGCCGGGCCGCATTGGCATCGCGATCCCCGCGGAACATCGCCACCCGAAGCCCGATGACGGCGTCGCGGATGGACCGGAGCCGACCTGCCAGTTCTGTGTCCTCAGTCTTGGCAACCTCATCAGCTGCCAATCCCAGATATCCGCTGAAGGCCCACAACCGTTGGCTAAGCTCGGTCAGGTCGACCGGGTCGCGGTCGAGGGTGGGGAAGGTCAACGAGGCCAGGTTGGAACGTACTTCACGCACAATGCCCAGTTTGACGGCCTGGTCATCGGTCAGGAAATGGGCCATGGAATCCGTGGTGGCCACGGTGGGCAACGCCAGGACCCGTCGTTCGAGTTCCACCGCGGCATCGAGGGATTCGGCGACCATCGCGCCGAACAACACCGATTTCTCGGCCGAGTCGATCAGCTTGTGTTCGAACACCACCGCCGGCAGTCCCCGGCTCTGCATGTTGAGCAGGTTATAGTCGAATTGGACCCGTCCCAGAGGGATGGCCGCCGCCAGGCAGAGGGTGAGGGTGATCCCGATCAGGGTCCGGGGCCGCTCCAACAGGTAACCCTCGATCCGTGCCCGCAACTCCACCGGCCCCGCCATCATCGCGGTCCCGGCAACCGGCGCCTTCACGGAGTCGATCCGATTCTGTCGTGTCCCCCGCAACAGCAACACCGGCAGCAGGGTGATCATCGGAACCAGGCACAGGATCATGCCGCCACCCGTGATAACCCCCATCTCCTGGATCCCACGGAAATCGGTCAAGGCCATCGCCAGGAACGCGCCCGCCGTGGTGAGGCAGCCGGTGAAGATCCCCTGCCCGGTCTGGACCAAGGCCGTCGTCATGGCCGTGTGCGGGACATTTCCCAGGCGCAACTCCTCCTCGTATCGCGTCACCAGATGGATACCGAAGTCGATGGCCAACCCGACCAGCATCGGCGCGAAGGTAATGGTCAGGATGTTGAGATGGCCTATGACCAGGGTGGTATAACCCATCGTATAGGCGAGACCCACCACCAGGCACACCACCGCCTTCAACGGTCGACCCGTCTCCCGATACGCGATCACGAACAGCACTGAACAGATCAGCAACGCCAGCAACGTCGCCTTGATCGAGTCCTGCTGCGACTGAAGCATCTCGTCGTAATCCAGCACCGATTCCCCGGTCACCCCGAGATTCACTCCCGGCACCTCGTCCCGAACCTCCCGCACCAGCGTCCGCAATCGCCGGATGCACTTCGCATTGACCGACGACTGGAGCGAGTACCGGGTCTCCTCGATGCGCTGGGGGGTTATCCCGGGTTGCCTCCCCAGCAGTTTTTCCCACCAGTTCGGCCGCACATCTCCAGCCTCCGCCACCACCAGGCGGGGCTTGGCCGACACCACATAGATCCGGCCGTCATCAAAGGTGATGTACTTCTGGCGCTCGGCCTGTTGCCCGCCGCCGAACAACGCCTCGACCCCGGGTGACGGCGGATTTCCCGGTCGATCGAGGGAGGCCGAGGCGAGGCGCAACAGCCGTTCCATGGCAGGCAACGCCTGGATGAAGGAGTCAGCCTTTTCGTCCGGTTGCCGGCTGGCGGCGCGGATCAGGACGTTCACCTGACGGAACAGCGAAGCCAGGTTGGTCGCCCCGGTGAACTGATCCATGAACGGCCGGTAATCGCCCAGCGCCCGTGCGAACTCCACCAGGTTGGTCTCCGGGAAAAACAGCAGCGCCTTGTTTCCCATCAACCGCAGGTCGCCCTTGAAAAAGACGTCCCCAAACAGGTTGGTTGGATTCCTCGTCACCGACTCCGCCTCGAGCCGCGCACCCAGTCGTTCGACAAACTGGCGGTTCTTCTCCGAGTCATCGCTCTCCACCACCACCACCAGGTCGTCCGGACTCGGGAATTCCTTGCGGAACGCCAGGAAGTTGCGGTGCGACGGCTTGTCTTCACCCACCAGGGCGTTGCGGTTCAGGTCGAACTCCAGGCGGAACACCGTGAACACCACCGACGCCACGAACAGCATCACCTGCGGCCACACGAATCGGCCCGGATGCCGGCTGATCGCCCGGGCCAAAGCGCCCAGGAAACGCACCACCCATGAGGACTGGGTTTCGGCACTCATCAGGAGGTGTGCGATTCCGACCCGGAAGTTTCTTTGCCCGAAAGGGATTCCCGGGTTGGCCGGACCGCCTTGCCGAGCACGACATAAGCCGCGCATCCGACGACGAACATCTGGTGCAGGGCCGGGATCTGGAACGGGAAATCGACCTTCGCATGGGCCAGCATCCCCACCAATCCCAGCGCCAGGAGCCAACGCACCTCACGGACCACCGGCACGGCCCCGGTCCGCCGCGCCGCCACCGGCACCAGAACCAACAACACGATCACCGCCGTCAACCCCACCCAGCCCAGGGTGATCCGCGTCTCCAGCCAGTCGTCATGGACATAACCTTCCCATCGCTGCTTCACGCTCTCCCGATACAACCCGTTCAAGGTCGTATACGTTTCCGCTCCCGATCCCCATACCGGGAAATCCGCCTCCATCCGTCGCGCCGTTTCGTAGACCACGGTCCGACCCGACATCGTCTCGTCCGCCAGGGAGTTCTCGAACCGCTTCTTCAAGTTGTCGCCCGCCAATCCCCAACCCAGTCCCAACGCCGACACCAATGCCACCGCCAGGCCCACCCGTGGCTTCCAGCCCTTTGAACTCATTCCCATCACGACCATCACGATCACCAACTCCACCAGCGTCACCGCTATCCCGCCCCGGCTCCCCGCCACAAAGATCCCTGCCACCATCAACGCCACACACAACAACAACACCGGATGCGCACTGCTCCCCGTCCGGACCCGCAACCCGCCCATCGCCTGCTGTTCCTGTTTCAACGCCCACCAGAATCCCACCGTCAACGGCCAGACCAGATTCAGATACTGCGCGGCGTTCGCCCGATACGGAAACGAGGCGAAGATCATCTGCGACCTGAACTTGCTCCGTTCCACCAGCCAGAGGACATCCTTCGATCCGTCCAACCGATGCAGGATCCCCACCAGGGCGAGCACGGCCGAGCTGATCGCCACCGTCCACAGCAACCAACGCAGTCGGTCCGGGACTCGGCCGCCATCCTCCAACGCGCGCCCATCCTCTTCCCGATGCCGCTCATGCCGGGATTTGCCCCGCAACCAATCCCAGGCGCCCCAGAACGCCCCGGCAAATCCCAGGTATCGGATCCCCGCCCGCAACGAGGCATCCCGGTCATAGGTCGAGGGCAGCCACGCGATGACTTCGCGATAATCGAGTTCCAGTCCGGCCCCGGTCCACACCGCCAGAGCCCGCGCATTCAACACGCTCACCGCCACCTGCAACAGGACCAGCGCTCCCACACCCCCGATCGCCATCACGCTCCAATGACGCCATTGGCCGGCATTTCCCCAACGCTTGGGTTCATGGCCCAGGAACCGTTCCACCCCAACCTTGCCCAGGAACAACAGACCCAGCCCCAGGCCGGTCCCCGTGATCACCCAGGAAGTCCAGCCCAGGGTTCCCCCGACCCCCCAGGGCGCGAATACGACGAGGAACAGCAGCAAGGCTCCCGAGACCAGGTCCAGTCTCCGGTGCCATCTGCGCCCGAACGAGGCTGCGCTTCGACGTTCCATGAAGTGCGTTCACCCTGCCAGTGAACGGCGTGGTTGTCAGGTTCGCTGATTCCCGTTTCCAACGTCATTCCCTCATGGCGAACCATCCGGTCCTTGTCGCAACCTCCCCGGGCCACGGCATGAGTACCTCCTACGTCACCGGTCGCACTCCGCGTTCCGTCCCCTTCATCATCATCATGGAGGCCTGTGAACGGTTCTCCTACTACGGGTTGGTCGCCATCCTGATGTTGTACCTGAAGAACGAGCTGAGACTCGGTGAAGCCCATGCCAAGGAAGTCGTTCACCTCTTCAAGACCGGCGTCTATTTCCTGCCTCTGCTCGGTGGATTCCTCGCCGACCGTTTCCTCGGACGCTACCGCACCATCCTCGCCCTCTCGGTCTTCTATTGCCTCGGTCACGGCTGGATCGCCCTGACTGACGCGTCCCGCAGCGGCCTGTACATCGGCCTCGCCCTCATCGCCCTCGGCGCCGGCGGCATCAAACCCTGCGTGTCCGCCTTCGTCGGAGACCAGTTCGGTCCAGCTGCTTCCACCAATCTCGCACGGGTCTATGGCCTGTTCTACGCCTCCATCAACTTCGGAGCCATGTTCGGCTTCGGGCTCATCCCCTGGGTCCGCGACAACCACGGCTACGGCTGGGCCTTCGGTATCCCCGGGCTCTTCATGGGTATCGCCGCCGCCGTCTTCTTCGCCGGCTCAAGGCACTACATCCGCGTCCCCGTCCAGTCCCATTCCGTCGATCCCAACCCCGCCCAGCCCAAAACGGGTTTGCGCTCGGACCTTGCCACGGTGGGAAGGATCGCCCTCGTCCTGGCGCCCGTGCCCGTGTTCTGGGCGTTGTTCGACCAGATCAACACCAGCTGGGTGGTGCAGGGCGAGCGGATGACGCCGTTCACCGTGCTGGGATACCGATTCGATGCCGAACGCATCCAGTCGATCAGCGCGTTGCTGGTCCTGATCTGGGTGCCGATCCTGACTTTCGGCGTCTATCCGTGGATCGACCGGCGCGGCTGGAAGTTTCCCGCCCTGGCGCGCATGGCGACGGGCATGGGTTTTGCCGCGTTGTCCTTCGTGATCTGCGCCGCGTTGCAGCACCGGATCCAGGGCGGAGCAACCCTCAGCCTGATGTGGCAGGTGGCCCCCTATATCGTGTTGGAACTGGGCGAAGTCCTGCTCAGCGCCACCGGTCTTGAATTCGCCTACGCCCAGGCGCCTGAAAGATATCGGAGCCTGGTCATGAGCCTGTGGCTCCTGTGTACCGCCCTAGGCAATTTCCTGGTCGCGGTGATCACCCGGATCAACTCCACCTGGATACACGCCACCGGCACCACCGAATTCCTCTTCTACGCCGCCCTCATGATCCTGGCGATGGTTGCCTTCATCGGCCTGGCCCGCCAATACGCCCGCCGGTGAGCGGTGGCCGCAGGGAACGCTGAAGCCCAGGGCTGGGGTCGATAGGTCCTATAAGTCCCATAAGACCTATACCCCGCTCCCCCACCCCTCAACTGCCCAGCAGCTTCCGGAGCTGGACATGCAACTGGTCGGCCAGCACCACCACCAGCTTGCGCGGCGCAAAACGCAATGGGGTCAGTCCCATATATTTGACAATTCACCTTCATTGTCCCCCTGAATCCCGCAATTCAGGCTGTTTCGCTGCCAAACGTCGCATCATCCACCCCGGGAATCCTGCCGGCCAATTCCACCAATCGCCCTGCCCCAGACACATCTCATCCCGGATCGGCACCGGCCCGAACCGCCCCTGCAAGCATCCGATCAGCGTGAGCGACAGGGGTGAATGGTCGATGAGAGCAATGGGTTGAGAGCAATGGGGTCAGTCCCATACAGTTGACAAAGCCGCTGCGCCGGACAGTCCTGTGGGGCGCATCAACGGCGTGGAAACAGGTTCCAAGGGTGCTTCGAAGGCATGCTGATCCGGGACGTGGCGGGAGATGTTGGAAGGATGGCGCGGATTGCGGCCGGAAGGGAGTGAGGGCGGTGGCGATCAGGCACCTGGGGCTTCCCCGGGAGACCATGAACAACTCCGGTACTCCTATACGTATCCATGCGGTTGGAAGATGGGGAATGACTCCCGCAGAGACGGTAGAGTAGAGAGGAGAGCACGGATTGAGAGGTCCAAGGACCAATGACCGTGTCTCCCCTCTCCCTCGTCAAACCGGACATGGAGATTTCCCCCATCCGGCTTTCGTCGGGGCCGACTCTTCCGAATCGCGCTCAGAGCATCTTCAATCCGAGGTGTTGCAGGTGGTCATGCTTATCAGCTGCAAGGACCTTATCGATGCCATCAAAGTCACACGCAGCGAGCATCTGCTTCAGCTTCGCACGCTGAGCACTTGGAATGATATGAAGCTGGGCCACATCATAGCCATTGATCACGATGGGGAATGTCAGAATCAAGTCAGGTCCCGAACCAAGTTCGAGACGAATCCCGCACTCGACAGCATCTCTCCGGGCAAGCATCGGGTCTATCAAGCTGCATTCGCCACTCATAGGTGGAAGATTAATCCACCCTAGAACGCCCGTGGTGCAGTCGTACTGGAATGGCAAATCCGCATCATCAATCCCCATCCGGAGCATCAGAACGCCCAGACATTGGAGCTTCTCATTGCCCACCGTGACTACAACCTGACAAACGCGAATTGCCACCCCATCGCACCCCCAAAGTACAATACAAGACGCAGTGGCGAACGGTACACAAGTAACTCTCACCCAATTAGGCTCCGCGAGTGCGTTTATCCGCTCCCAAAGATGCCGATACCCCGGTCCATCAAGCCCCTCCCATGCGTAAGCAAACTCCGTGGTTGTCAGCACTATCATCGTGCCTAACGGCACCATGCCATCCGCACTGATTCGGCATATATCAACTTTGAAGTCCATTGTTACATTGGTAGCAGGTCTTCGGTGACAACACTGTCCGATGGCGTCAGGTAGCCAGGGGAACGGTAGGCGCCACATCCACCTTTTTGCAGCAAACCGCGAAAGCTCGAGCGGATGATATCTCCGGAAGGCCCATCGTTTACTACCCCAATCCCAAAGGCGCGTCGAACCCGAGCCACCAATGGGCTAACTTCTCTTGCAGCATACCGAAACTGATGAGTTCCCCCAACAACGCAGCAGGAGCACGTGGGCAATGGGGGCAGACTTGTCCCTTTGACATTCCAAGGGCGATCCAGATGAGGCGTAACAGAAGACGAGAGCAGACCGGAGCGCGGCGTGGCGAGGTGGCAACCCGGCCCGAGTAGGAGGACATGGTGAAGGCCGTGAAAGGTATCCTTGGCCGGCGATGCGGGGAAATGATCCTGCAGCACGGCGACCGGGGCCAGGCCGGGTTGCTGGCGGCGGCGCAAGGCATCGGGAGGTTCCGGAAGCGGGCACCAGACGACGCTGAGATGCGTGCCTTCGGCGAATGCCTTCTGGATCAATTGTCAAATGGACAGATCTGACCCCACTGCCTGAACCCGGCGGACGGATGCACTCGCTGACGGCGGGAATCGAACGTGAGCCTTCTTCAGACCTACTCCGACAATCGATCCTTGGCCCGGGTGAGCGCCCGAATCTGATGCCAGTGCCTCGGTGAAAGTCGCACGACCGAGCGCACCAACCGCAACCCACGCTGCGTGAGCGAAAGGCTCGCCTCACCCTGGCGCGACTCGAGCGCGCGCATGATCCCCTGGTACCGTCGCCATCCCATCCACGCGCCCTTCAGGATCTGCCGCCCCGCACGTCCACTTCCAAGGTAGGCCAGATCGGTGTTGATGGGGCCTTCCTCCAGTTGGTGGAAATAGAGATCGGCGAGTGCTGTGGTGGCAGACTCCATCCCCATAAAGTCCGGAGCCTGTCCCCCAAGCCTGCGGACGATGACAGCCATCGCTCCCAGTACCTCAGCCAAGCCCAACCGTGCTGCTTCTTCACGGGCACACTCCATCTCGGCCGGCCGGCCGGCCATAAGCCGAAACCATCCGGCGCAGTCCAGCACGTCCCGAGCGATCTCGTCCGGGACCAGATCATTCCGAAGGGCGTGATGGACGGTGAGCAACAGGCCAAACGCCGGACGCACGACACGTATCGGAGTGCCCAGCACTTCCACGGACCCCGCCGATTCCAGGAGCCTTGTCGGATCGAAGCGTCCCAATTTCCAGTGCAGGTCCACCGCTGCGTCCTGCGGATTCACCAAGCTGATGGCATGATTCCCCGCCGATCCCGGTGAATGTTCCACGAAGGAGATGTAGTCTTCGATCGAGCCTTCCCCGATGCATCGACGAAACCCCTTTGCCTCCAGCAATCGCAGGCTCGCGGTCAGGTCATCGGGTCGGATCAGGATGTCCACATCGCGGACCATGCGGTCGCGCATTCCCGTGTGAAGGTGGGCAATCACGGCCGCCCCCTTGAACGCCAACGCCGGAATGCCCGCTTCCGAGAGTACCCGGAGCGCATCGCATCCGGCCCGCATGGAAACCGTGGTGCGGAAGAACTGCACCGCCGTATTGCGCGCCAACCGGGACGCGAGGTCCTGGGGAATGGGCATCCGATCCACGACGGCCCGGGCCGACAACGCCGGAAAGACCTTCCATCGCTCCGCCAACCCTGTCACCGCCGGCCAACCATCCCTCGCGGTGATGGCGTCAACGACGGCCGGCAATTCGCCGGGTCCGCACAGGAGAAGGCGCATTGCCAGAAGGCGGATCGAGTTCGCGGTGCCGTTCATGAGCGGATTGAGGTGGGAAAAGCTCTTTTCGAACCAAACGTAAGGCGCATAGCTTTTTCAATCCAACGGGCCCGTCCCTCCTTCAGCGTGGCCGGACGAGCCCGCTGGTAAAGTGTCATCTCATACTTATTCCCATCCCATGTCCCAAATCCGCTTTGCCGATACCGGGCGATTCCCGAACGACACCATCGACGGCGAAACCGTGCTGATCGATTCCTCGAAGGGCCACCTCTTCCTGTTCACGGGAATCGGCCCCCAACTCTGGCAGCGGCTGGCCACGGGCGTTTCTGTGGACACACTCGTAGAGGAGATCTCCACCCGTTACGGACCGACGGCGGCCGCACCCACGCGGTCCTTCTTCGAGGCGCTCGACCAGGCCCAGATGCTCCGCAACGACCCGCCCCCTTCGGCCACGCCTGCCCAACCGTCATCCCTCGTCTGGCCAGAGAACTTCGAATCCCCAGCCATGGAACATTACGACCAGATCGCCGACATCATCTCCATGGATCCAATCCATGAAGTCGATCCAGCAAAGGGTTGGCCCCACCGTCCCGGGGACAAGGTGTGAGTCAGGGCATGGACCTCTCCTTTGGCGTCCAGATCGCGGGGCGTTCCCTGACCATCTGTGGCGACTCCAGCGTTTCGGCCATCCGACCTGCCTTCGCTGGCGTGATCGACTCCCTTCGCCCGGGAACCGAGCAGACGCCCACGTTGGAAATCACGGAATTCCCCGACCCGTCCGCACGGCCCGAATGGTCGGCCCTGGCCACCGGTTCGCACCGCGGACCGGATGGGCGCCTGGCCGTCATCCGGCGGGGGCCCTCCAGCGTGGAGCAGTTCGTGCCAGGTGCGGTTCCAACACTGCTTGTACAAGCGTCCCCCGGCGCGCTGGCCAGCGGAGACCTTCGGGCCCAACCCGCGCATCATGCACTCGCGGCCTGGCTTTCCGGCCCTTCCATCCAGATGGTCCACGCGGGTGCCGTCGCGTTGGAGGGACGGGGCGTGTTGTTCGTCGGTGTCGGCGGCCGCGGCAAGACCACCACGGCCCTCGCCTGTGCGCAGGCGGGGTTTGAGTTCCTCGGAGACGACCTGTGCGTGATTGAAGCCGGCGATGCTGGCCGCGGGACATCGGCAACGGTCCACGGCGTCTACGCCACGGCCAAGCTCAACGCCGACACCCGCCAACGCCTGCAGGCAAACGACTGGCCAACCCTCGGTTTCACTCCCATCGGGAAGGCCGCGGTCGCACTGCCCTCCCACGTCCGGTTCCAACGCTCCGCCAGACTCGTTGCCATCGTGGCGGTCCGGGCCCGCGACGCATCCATCCCGCAGCCCCGGCGCGTCTCCCAACGCACCGCCATCCAGCTTCTCGCCTCCACGGCACTGCCCATCGCCAGTGGTTCCGGGACCCCGGGTCACTGGCTCTCCACCGCCGCGGCACTGGTTCGCGAAGTTCCAGCTTTTGAACTCGGCCTGAGCTGGGATCTGGATCGCGTGCTCTCGGCCATCGCCGGACTGGTGAAGCCGCCCACCCATGGCCTATGAACCACGGCGAGTCCTTCGAAACACCCGTCGCGCTCGTCCTCTTCAACCGGCCAGCCCGGATCCACGAGCTCATCCAGACCCTGCGGATCGTCCGTCCAACGACAATCCTCGCCATCGCCGACGGACCACGTACCAGCCATCCCACCGACATCGTCACCTGTCGCCTTGCCCGGGCTGCCCTCGATGAGATCGATTGGCCCTGCTGGATCGAGCGCGAGTTCTCCCCCGTCAACCTCGGATGCGACCAGCGGATCCTCAGCGGACTCGACTGGGTCTTCTCCCGGGTCGGCCAGGCCATCGTGCTGGAGGACGACATCCTCCCCCACCCGAGTTTCCTGCCCTGGGCGGCAGCCATGCTCGAACGATTCGGGAACGATCCCACCGTGGGCCTCATCAGCGGCCGGAACCCCCTTGGATTCTGGGGTGATCCCGACCAGGACCACATCCGCGGTTACAGTGGCAGCATCTGGGGATGGGCCTGCACGGCCCATGCGTGGCGCCGCGTGCAAGCCCTCGACCTCGGGGCGGAGACGTCACCGTCGGCAGTCTCCCGGAACCGCCCCTTCCTGGATCCGCTCTGGGTGACCCACCATTCCATCGCTCTGGAGATGTTCCATCGGGGCGAACTCGCCGCATGGGACGTCCTCCTTTCGCTCCGGGCCGGATTGCTGGGACTGCACGCCATCAGTTCCCCGGTCAATCTGACCCGAAACACGGGAATCGGACCGGAGGCCACCCGCACGCTGTTCGCCGACGATTTCAGCGCCCTTCTGCCAGCCCGGGAATCCCGACCGCTCCAAGCGACGCCGCCCCCGCAGTCCATGGATCCGGGTTTTGATCGCGCGGCGTTGATGGTCCAACTCCTCGCGCGCTGCCGGAATCCCGACATGGCCTGCCGACTGGCACGACTCATCCAGCGCGGGACCCACGTCCCCCTGGACGCCGCCACACGCCACCACCTCACGCCGTTCATCCACGCGGATGAATCGCTCCGGCTTCTGGAACATCTGGCCGCGCAGGGCCTCTCGTCGCTGCCCTTTGATCAACTGCTCAACGCCATCCGCAACCAGTCCGCGTACGTCGCAACCCCATGAACGAAACCGCCCCGGTCTCCGTCATCGTGCCCGTCCGCAACGCGGCGGCCCACCTTCCCGCGGCCCTTGCCAGCGTTCTGTCCCAACGACCGGCACCCGCAGAATGGATCGTCATGGATGGAGGATCCACCGATGACAGTGTCGCCATCGCCGAGGCCCATGGAGCCCGGATCCTCCACCAGGAGGGCCGTGGCCTGGCCGCAGCGCGCAACCAGGCCATCCGTGCCAGCCGTCATCCCTGGATTGCATTCTGCGACGGCGATGACCGTTGGGCAGACCACTCGTTGACGCTGCGGATGCAGGCCCTGCAGGCGAACCCGTCTTCCTGTGCGGTGATCGGCCGGGTCGTCCGCGAACAACTGGCCGATACCCAAGCCACCGCCGCCCAGCTCGAACAGGTCGGCCGCCCGGTCCCCGGCTTCACCCCGGGCGCCCTCATCGCCCACCGCACCACCTTCGATCGCATCGGATTCTTCGACGAATCCCTCGCCATCGGCACGGACAGCGACTGGTTCATACGCTTGCAGGAGTCAGAGCAACCGGCCGTCCAGATCGATGCCGTGGTCCTTTACAAGGGTGCCCGCGGAACCAGCCTCTCCAGCGACGTGGCGGCCTACCGACGCGAGTTGCTGACAGTCGCCCGGCGGTTCATCGGCCGACGGCGAGGGAACACCACCCCATGAACCTGCTCCACATCATCCCCCGGTTCATCGGTGGCGGACCGGAGCGCCACCTGCTCGCGCTCGCCAGTGCCTGGCGCACCTCAGGATTCCAGGTCCGGCAGCGCATCGTCGTCCTTGATCCTCCGGCCTCCGCGCCACTCCTCATCAAGGCGCGACGCCTTGGAATCGAACTCCTGATCGCGCCCGATCCGGCAACGCTCCGGAGCGCGATCGCCGCCGCAGACATCGTCGAGATCCGGTTCTGGAATCACCCGCGCCTTTATGAACTCCTGAGGCAAGACCTCCCACCCGCCCGCCGGCTGCTCAGCAGCGCGATCGCCGGCACCACGTTGCCCCAGGTCCTCACCGCGGAGATCGGAGGCGTTGCCGACGCCATGGTCCTGTCGACGGAGGCCAGCTGGCGGACTCCCGCCGTCGCCGAAGCGCAAGCGAGGGGCTGTCGCATCGAATCCATCCCGTCGCTCGCAGACATGAGTCGGCTGGCGGGCTTCACCCCCCGCCCGCACGACGGCATCCGGGTGGGCTACCTCGGTCTGGTCGAGCCCACCAAGATGCATCCCCGCTTCGCGGAACTTTCTTCGGCCGTGAAGACGAAGGGCGTCCAGTTCGACATCTACGGCGGTGGGGCGTGGCGTGAGCACCTGCAGCAGCGCTTCGATCAGGCGGGGATGTCGGACCGGGTCCGGTTCCATGGTCAGGTCGAAGACATCCGGACTGCTTTCGCGGAGATGGACATCTTCGGATACCCGCTGGCACCGGACACCTCCGCAACCAGCGAGAAGACGATCCAGGAAGCCATGTGGGTGGGGATCCCGCCCGTCGTGCTCGCTGGCACGGGAGCCAGTCCAATGGTCCGCCACGAAATCACCGGACTGATCTGCGAGAGCGAATCCGATTACCCACGTGCCATCGAACGGCTCGCCGAGGACGACGTTCTGCGTCGCCGGCTCGGCGAGGCCGCACGGGAGTTCGCCCGCGAACACTTCGAACCGGATCGCAATGCCGCACGCTTCCGCCATCTCTTCGAATCGCTCCCCGCATTGCCGAAGCGCGAAATCGTTCCGCTGCCGGGTCTCGACGAGCCCGGCGCCCAACGGTTCGTGCGGAGTCTGGGTTCGCTCGGCGTCGACTTTGAAGCCAGCTTCCAGGGCATCCCCGTGACCTCTGCGACAAACCTTGCAGCGGCCGAACGTTCGATCCGTCATTCGTCGCCGGTCCTGACCCAGGGCGAGGGAGGCATCGTCCACTATCGAAACACCTATCCTCAGGATCCACACCTGAACCTCTGGTGCGGATTGATCTCCCTCCACGCCCGGAACGACACGGCCGCCCACAGGGAATTCGACGAGGCCATCCGGTGTGGGCTGGATCCCGGACGCGTTCAACCCCATCTGACGCCCTCCTCCGATGTCCATTGACCCACCTTCGATTCCGAACGGTGCTGACCCCGAGTCCACGCGGCCCCGCACCTGGCGCGGCCCCGAACCCCACGCCCTGCATCGGCTCCTCCTCGCCGCCTGTCGCGATCCGGAGGTCTCCGCCCAGGCGGCCTGGAATCGATGGCTTCAGGAAGGCCGATTCGACACCGAGGACCCCGCCAGCTTCGAACTCGCGTCGCTGGCCGTCGGACGCCTCGGGACGCTCGCCGGCCAAGGCTCCGAGGCCAACCGATGCCGCGGTTGGCAACGTCGGTCATGGTTCCTGTCGGAGATTGCGGTCGCCGCCGCCGGACGCCTGCACGAGACAAGCCAGCGGATGGGATTGCCCCTGACCGCCGTGGGCGACATCGCCACCTACCACGCCGGTCTTCACTTCGCAGGTCGGCCTTTCCCAGTGCGTTCCCTCGAGTTCCATTTGCCCGGTGCCAACAGCGACGATCTCCGTCACCTCCATGCCGCCGCGATGCAGGGCCCGGCCGGCGAAGCCATCCGCTCCCGGCGCCTTTCGCTCATCCTTCGCCCCAATTCCCGCCATCCCTCGGTCCACACGCCAGCGGGCCGCATCGTCTGGCTCGTCAGTCGCAATTGGTGCCGCTTTCCAACGGGACGGGTGCGGTGGATCCTCGAGCTTCTGGCCACCATCGAGTCAGCCCCGGACCAACCTTCGCTTCCGCGGGCAATTGCCGACGAAGCCCGAAGCTTCGGAACGCTTGCCGCCGTTGCGGAAGCCCTCCGCTGGATCAATGCCGCCGGCATCGATGGCACCGGACTCCACCCGATCGTTGCTTTGCTTTCAACCGAACCCATCCCGCTCGCGTCCAGGATCCGACTCTGGCACGCACGCCACCAACTCGGGCTCGGGCTCCGTGCCCGGTACGCCCGGCGCCTTCATCCCGCCGGTTGACTCCGGTTCTCCCGGTACCACTCCACGGTACGCCGCAGGCCCTCGTCCAAGGGCGTCCTGGAAACCCAACCCAAGGACGCCTTCGCGCGGGTTGTATCCAGGCACCGGCGAGGCTGCCCGTCGGGCTTGCCAGCATCCCAGCAGATGCGCCCGGCAAATCCGGTGATCGACGCGATCCGGGTTGCCAGGTCACGGATCGAAATCTCGAGACCGGATCCGAGATTCACCGGCGCACTCGTCTCAAGCTTCTCCAGGGCCGCGACGACACCGGCGGCGGCGTCCTCGACGTACAGGAACTCGCGCGTTGCCTGGCCCGAACCCCACACCTCGACTTCCGTTGCCCCCGATTCCACGGCTTCCAGAAACCTCCGGATCAGCGCTGGAATGACATGGGAAGACTCCGGATGGAAGTTGTCCCCTGGCCCGTAGAGATTCACGAGAAGCACGTTCACGGCATCGAAACCGAATTCCTGGCGATACGCTTCCGACTGGACCAGCAGCATCTTCTTCGCGAGCCCGTAGGGGGCGTTGGTCTCCTCCGGATAACCCAACCAGAGATCTTCCTCGCGGAACGGAACCGGCGTGAACTTCGGATACGAACAGATCGTCCCGGCACTCAGGAATCGTTTCACGCCGGCAAGGCGCGCCTCTTCCATCAGCAGCGCGCCCATCAGGAGGTTCTGAAAGAAGAAGGTTCCCGGTTGGCGTCGGTTCGCGCCAATCCCTCCAACCACCGCCGCCAGATGCACCACCACGTCCGCTTGATGGTTCCGGAGCATCCGCTGGACGTCTTCCGCGAGGGTCAGGTCGAAATCCTTGGACCGGATCACCGAGACCCGGGTGAATCCACGCCGCAACAGGCTCCGGACAACGTGCCTTCCGAGAAAGCCGCCGCCTCCGGTCACTAGGATTCGATTGTCCAAGTTCAATCCACTGGAATGCATGCCGCAGACGGTGGAGCCGTGGCAAGTGGGGACCCGCAAAGTCGCGCCCCTTTTTGTGCATGGCTCCCTTCCCCCGGGCACGGTCATCGACACCCATCGGCGACGCCGGTAAAAGAACCGCATGTCCATGCCCGCCCACAGGGTGGATGTCCTCGCGATCGGGGCACACCCGGATGATGTCGAACTCCATGCGGGAGGCACCCTGCTGCGCCTGGCCGCGCTCGGCTATTCGACGGGCATCGTGGACCTGACCCGCGGCGAATGCGCCACGCGCGGCACCCCGGAGGAACGCGCCGCAGAAGCCGCATCCGCAGCGCTGGAACTCGGGTTGAGCCACCGCAGCCAACTGGACCTCGGCGATGGCCACCTGGAAGACACGGTCGTGTGCCGGACGGCGGTCGCCACCATCCTTCGCCAACTCCGGCCACGCCTCGTCCTCACGCATCATCGGGATCAACCGCATCCGGATCACACGGCCGCCGCCGACATCGTCGGGGCCGCGGTCTACCTGGCCGGTCTCGCGCGATGGCATCCCTCGGCGGACGCCTCGCCCCATCGTCCGGCCACGCTCCTGTCCTTCGGCCTGCCCCACTCCGTCACGCCTTCGTTCATCGTCGATATCTCCGACTGGGCCGCGAGGAAGGTCGCCGCCATCCGCTGCCACCGGTCACAGTTCGATGAACCACTCCCGGGAGAAGTGGCTTCGGGAGTCTCGTGCCATTCGTTCCTCGAACGGGTGGAAGCCCGGCAACGCCATTACGGATCCCTCGTCCAGGTGCGCCACGGCGAGGCGTTCCACGTTCGGGGAATCCCGACGGTGGATGATCCCGTGAAGTTCTTTTCCCGGCCGATGGACATCCTGCCCTGATGAACGTCGGCATCGTCTGCCACGGAACGGTCGGCGGAAGCAGCACCGTTGCGACCGAACTGGCGCGCCACCTCGGCCGCGCCGGCCACACCGTGCATGTGATCGCCCGCACGCAACCGGACCGGCTCGATCCCTGCCCGCCGAACGTCCATTTCCATGCGGTCCCGACGGTGGATCTGCCTGTTTCGGGAGGATCATTGCCCACCTTGGAGTTGGCGTCGGTCATCGCCCGCGTCGCCACGGACCACCGCCTCGATCTGGTTCACGTCCACTATGCCATCCCGCATGCACTGAGCGCACGCGTCGCGCAGGATCTGGTCGGTCGCTCCCCCGGACTCCCGATCGTCACCACCCTGCACGGCACGGATGTGACCACGCTCGGTATCGACCCCGCCTATCAGGCGATCACCCGGCTGGCCGTCGCGCAAAGCACCGTGGTCACTGCCGTCTCCCGAAGTCTCGCCGCGACCGCCACGCGGCTCCTGCATCGCACCGACATCCGCGTCCTCCCCAACTTCATCGACACGGGAACAGTTCCGACCTGCCCACCGCCCCATGGATCTGCACCGGACGTGTACCGACAGTCCACCGGTTCTGGTCCACGTCTCCAATTTCCGTCCGGTCAAACGCGTCGCCGATTGCCTGCACATCTTCGCCGGGGTGATTCGCCGGATGCCGGCAAGGATGTGGATGATCGGCGACGGCCCGGACCGACAGGCAGCAGAGGCGCTCGCGAGATCCCTGGGAGTTTCGGACTCCGTTGATTTTCTGGAAGGATGCAATGGGGTCAGTCCCATATATTTGACAATTTACCCTCATTGTCCCCCTGAATCCCGCAATTCAGGCTGTTTCGCTGCCAAACGTCGCATCATCCACCCCGGGGATCCTGCCGGCCAATTCCACCAATCGCCCTGCCCCAGACACATCTCATCCCGGATCGGCACCGGCCCGAACCGCCCCTGCAAGCATCCGATCAGCGTGAGCATCAGGGGTGAATGGTCAATAATACGGGACTGTCCCCTTTGCCCCACGAGGGGGGTGGGAAACACCTTCATTCCCTTACGGCAGAGGGTGGCACCGAGGATGGCGTCCTGCGTCCGTTGGGGTTGGCGAAGCCGAGCCTTGCAGAAGCCCTCCAGCATCCGAAAAATTTCGCTTTATGCGCGTTTTTGAACCCGGAAAAGCGCACTGGATGAGGGAGACCCCGAAATCGTGAACCCCGAAAGCAAAAGCCAACGATCCACTTCCCCTGCCGGTCTTGCGGTCCAGTTGCCTTCCAGCAGATCCACCCCACCCCCCCGCCACATTCCCAACTTCAGAACCAGCGCGAACGTTCCTCCGTCGAGGAGATCGGCCTTCAACTCCATCTTCCTCTACAGCCTCCTCAGCGTTTTCACGCTGGCAGGGCTGGGTGTCCTTGGACTCTCAATCCGGGAACTGAACCAGGGCGGGCCAAACGGGTGGGGCGGCCTGGGCTTCGCCTGCGTCTGGCTTTTGGGCTGTGCGGTCGCCCTCTGGGTCCTGATCTGGTCGAACCGTGAAGCGGCGCACAAAGACTCCGACTCCAGCCCCTTTCAGACCCTCAGGCCGGGCCCGAGGGAAGAGCGGATCAGCGGCGCCACCGGCGCAAACAGCCTGACCGCCGCCGTCGTCAGTCTTGCCTTCGGCGGAGGTGGCCTCGCCTGTCTCATTGGCTCTCTCCGAAGCGTTAACATGGAGGGGCGGAACATCGGCATCGGCATGGGCTCACTTTTCCTGGCGCTTGGACTCCTCTTCTTCATCGGGGGAATCATGGCCTTCGTTCATCGACGGAAATTCGGAATGGTGTCGATCCGCCTCACCGGACCCGCCACACGCATCGGGGGCCGCCTCGCCGGGGTGCTCGAAGTGCCCAAGGGCGTCCTCACCGACGACCGCTTCAAGCTCCGCCTGACATGCACCCGCGTCACTGTCACCCGTCAGGGCGACAGCGACCATGCGGATTCTGAGTCGCGTGAATCTCTGTGGACTGGCGAGGAGATCCTGCGGCCGGCCGGGAAACGGCCCGATGGCCGCGTGAAACTCCCCTTTGCCTTCGTTCTTCCTGCAGGTTTGCCCAAGTCGGGCGAAGCCAACCCCAGGATCGAATGGTGCGTCAACGTGGCCGCCTCCGTACCGGGATTGGACTTCCGCGAATCGTTTCCGCTGCAGGTATCCGACGAGTCCGATGCCGAGCCCTTCGCGACGGACGAGAGCAGTCCTCCGATCCGGGGCGATTCCATCCATCCGAGGGGCAGCACTCCCTTTCAGGCCCAACCCGCTTGGGCGGCGGGCAGGATCGAAGCGGACCGGCGGGTGGGCCCGGTGTGGCCCGGGATGCCGGGCATCGGGATCGTTCCGCGGGGGGCAGCGGGACTGCTCGCCGCGGTGCCGAACGTCGCCCGTCGCCTGCAGCACATCGTTTCCGCCCTCGTCATCCTCGTCTTGGTGGCCCTCATCGCCTCGGCGTTCACCCGGGGCCACGGGCTGGATTTCCTCGACTCCATTCTCACGACGCTCCCCAGCCTGCTGAATCGCTGGATCTGGGTGGTGGCCCCGGTGGGCGGATGCATCCACCGAGACGGTTGCGATGAGCGAGCACCAACTTCACCATCCGGCGGAAGCCCGCCGCGCGCTCGCCCAGGCCACGGAAAAGCTGGCCGCGGACGACGGATTCAACAGGTTCTTCTGGCACATCCGGGTGCTTGCCCCAGCCCTCCTGCGCGAAGCCGAGACGCTGATCGAGGGGATGCGTCCGGGGACGTCGAACCGAGACTGACCTGCGGACCCGGACCGGGCCCTCTTGACCACGGATTTGACGGAGGGCACGGATGGCAGGAGATCCGGAGAGACCGATGCCAACCTCGATCAGTTGAATCTGTGGAGTCTGTGGATCACCTCAATCCCAATCCCGACTGGCAGCGTTGACCCCAGAGCGCAATATGTACAATATGGCGTCATGCATCAGGCCAATGTGTCCTACACTCGCAACCATCTCAGCGAAATCCTCGCCCGCGTCCGGGAAGGTGAAACCGTCCTCATCATGGACCGACACCAACCCGTCGCCCGCCTCAGCCCCATCGAAGGCACCCCACTCCCCGACACCCCGTGGCAGGGTGATCTCGTCCGACGTGGCCTGATCCGCCTCGCCACCCAACGTCTGAAGCCGGAGCCGTTCTCAGACCTGCCATGGCCGACACCCCACGCCGGAGGCGACATCCTCGCCACCCTGCTGGCAGATCGGGAGGAGGGAAGATGAGGTTCTGGGACGCATCCGGGCTGGTGCCGCTCCTGGTCCAGCAGGCCCGCAGTCGCGACGTTCAAACCCTGCTTTCCGGGGACTCCCATGTGGTGGCGTGGTGGGGCACCCAGGTCGAGTGCCTGTCCGCGCTCCTGCGCATGGTCCGTGAAGGGCACCTCGATCAGGGGCAGGTGACCGAAGCCGAGCGAAGACTGGACACACTCCGACAATCCTGGGACGAGGTCTTGCCCACCGAGGCCTGTCGCCGCACCGCGGAACGGATGCTGCGCGTCCATGCCCTTCGTTCCGCGGACTCATTCCAGCTGGCGGCCGCCTTGATCGCATCGGATCACGATCCAGCCCGGATGGAGTTCGTGTGTCTCGACCAGCGACTCGCCGAAGCCGGGCGCAAGGAGGGATTCGTGGATCCGTTGACAGTGGCCGCCGTCTGAACAGTGACACCGTGAGCAGGATGAACTTGAAGTCAGGGAGGCCCGATCACCACTGACCCCGAGGTGCCGCGCTTCACGAGGAGGGAAGGTCGGGAGATCGTGAGTTTCTCATTGAACCGTTGGGCTGGGTCCAACTGGATGACCGCGGTCTCGTCGGCGGGAAATCCGACCAACCTGATGACCGATGGAATGGTTGTGGTGGTGCCGAAGGGGCCGGGCTGAATCGCGCCAAACAGATATTCCAAATGGCTTGATGGATAGTATTCACTGCCTTGGCCGGGAGGTAAGAAATTGGGGCCGGTAAAGGGGTTGCTGGTTTGCGGAACAAACCGGGCATAGAACGACGTGGGCTTCCCGGTGTCCCGGGTTCGCTGCTTGGTCTGTCGAATCGTCCGGGCGTTGTCAGCGGTTGCCCGATTTCCCGTGAGATAGGGCACGCCCACTGGATCCACATATTCAACATCGGGGTTGGAGTAGTGCTTGACGCGTTTGATGAAGAAAGAGGTGGGATCTGAGGCCATGACCGTCCGGTACAATCCACCGGTCATCAAATAGCCTCGCGAATACGGAAAGAGGGGTGACTCGGCGTCATAGTGGCCGGCGCCAAAACTGTGGCCGATCTCGTGGGCAAACGTCAGTCCCGAGTAGGCATGATCCCACTTCACGATACTGAAGATTCCGGTTCCGATTTGCTCTTCCTTCTCGGGTGTCCAGGCGATCCCGTTCGCTCCTCCGGTTCGTTCGACGAATACCGAAACAAGGTCAGCCCCGTAGGCTTCCCTGATTCTTGAAAGCTCAATGCCAAACGCCTGAGTTGAATTGGTTGTGCCACGTAGGTCTTCCTGAATGGTTGACTTCTCCGTATAGGAGATCTCCCGCAACGCCACCAATCTCAAGTGCACCAGGGTCTTGCTGTTGTCGTGCACATCATTGGCGTCATTCAGGGCCATCCAGGCCTCGTTCTCGATCGCGGATTTTCCGCCGGCGGCGACGCGAGCGGCCGGGGTGTAGAGAATCACGACATCCACCAGCATGAACTCGGATTCCGAGGCGGGATTCAATGACTGGGGTTTTGCTCCCCTTCCGGGGACGGTTCCCGCGGTCACTGGCGCCCGGTGGAGGGTGCAACACTCCTCACCTTGGGTCAGGTCGATCTCACAGAGGCGGTACTGATCCGCGCCGACGGGCCGCAGTGCGTAGGGGGGCTTTCCGATAATATTGGCGCCGAGCGACACCGAGTGGTCGCTGAAGACCAGGTGCACATTGCTCCCGGGCTGGTCGGCCGCTTCGCCGGACCACAGTTCGCCTCCGGAGGGGAGACGGAACTTGCGTGTCAACCGCACGACGTAGGAGTCGCCGTCAAAGGTTTCGAGGGTGAGCTCTGCCGCGTTCCCGGAACGGAGGTCTTGGAGGACGTCAGGGTTGATCGTGACGGGCCGACTTCGGGTCCATCGTTTGGCGGCGATGCCGGCGAGTTCCGCGGGATTCTCGGTCCGTTCCACCAAGAGGGTGGCGGACCGGGCGGGGGCGGCAGCGAAGACGGAGGCCGCCAACCCGATGGCCCAAAGGCATCGCCAGAGGCGAAGGGCCGCCGCGGAGTGGGGGAAGGTGAGATTCATCGGGTGGGTGGGCGGGAGTTATTGGAGGGAAACCAGAACCAGCACCAGGCCACGGCCGGACTTCAGCGAGGACATCGCTTTACCGAGAACCGCGCCCTGGGCTAGGGCTGGATCCTGGACGCGCATGGCGTGGCCCGGGGTTGAGGAGGTGGTCAGAAGATCCCCGGGTTCCACTGGGCCGGCGGTATCGGCATCCACGTAGCAGTAAACCCGACCGGTCAGAGCGACCGGATGTTTGCCACTGGCGGCGGTGCCGTCCTGAACCAGGGTCATCCCGGTGTTCACACCACCGGCGCCGCTGATGATTCCGGCCACGGTACGGTCGTAGGGTTGCGTGGCGACCTTCAACCCACCTGTTTGTTCCGGATCAATGGACACCACCATTCCGGGCTTGAGGTCAATGGAAGAGGAAACATTGAAAGGTTCAGCAATGTCGGAACCGCCCACGATTTCGAGGATGGGGACAACGACCCTCTTGTTGCCGGCACCGCGGGGAGTAAATCGAAAAGCACCATCGGTCGTGGGCCCGATGGACCACGTGCTGGAATTGACCGGGTTGGAGAAGACGACCGCGGTTGTTCCCGCGAACTGCCCGCTTGTTTCACCGCTGATGCTCAGGACCCGGCTGTAGGCCTCGGGATTGGTTACCGGGCCGGAACCGACTGCGATGGACGCGCCCGCCGCCAGGGAGTTCGCCACTCCGGCGGTATTGGCGTAGGCCACCCGTCCGGCGGTACTGGCATGAATGGCGTACGGGGTGGCCGTCAGCTCCTGACGTGGGTTCAGAGTTTGGAACCCGGCCGCATTATTGGTCCGAACAGCAATTTCCATCCATCGGGCCGGGCCGGTGAACACGTCGGCACCGGGATCCAGCGTGAGGGAGAACAGGCCATTGACCGACGACACGCTGGGAACGTCCGAGGTCAAGCCCAGTTGGCTTCCGCCGACGGGGGCGTCGTAGATGCTGACGCGCCAGTCATAGGATCCGTTCGCAGGGAGACCATTGGCATTCAAGCTGCCCCGGTAGGTGAATGATGTTCCCTGGGCTTGGGCTGCCCGGGTGAGTACGAGCAAGGCCGCAAGAGCGATGAGTTTGTGAGTATTCATGGATGGCTTTCGAAAGGGGACTTGGGGCGGGAGGTATTCAGGGTTTGAAGAGTCGGTAGGCTTGGCTGGTGGAGTTGACGGGAAGGGTGAAAGGATTGGCGCCTCCGGTGGGCGTGGTGTTCCACCTGGGTTGGCTCAGACTTTCCGTGGATTGGAGGACGAATCCGGAGTTCTGGGAGTCCCATTTGAGCGTCACGAATCCGGGACTGGACAGGCTGATCTCCAGGAGTGGAGCTCCAGGAGTATCAATCAGGATGGGAAGGGCCCAGACGGCACCCATCAGCGAGAGGCCTTCAGCGCCTGACATCGGGGTCGGCGTTCCAAAGTGGCCGGAGGTTCCACTGACGGAGTAGATGCCTCCGGAGCTGATTCCCCCGCCTCCGAAGGCGGCGGGTTCTCTGACGGTGAAGCTCGCAAACGAGAGGCTCCAGCTATCGAGCGAGGCCGAGGTTCCGCTGACGTAGAGCGACCAGATGCCGTTGACGGGTCCCGACAGCGCGGAGTTGAGCTGGCTGGAATAGGGTCCGACCGGGGCGGGTGTTGGCAGATCACCAAAGCCTTGATCCCCTTGAGGCCGGTAGGTGCCGGTGGGAATGTAGCCTTCGGCCAACGTCGGAAGCGCAGCCAACGCTGAGTCGTCGAACGTCACGGTAGCGCTGTTCCGCGGTTCGAAGCCACCAAAGGCAAAGTCCATGGGCCGTATCTTCTGTCCCCCGGGACCGACCAGAAGAACCCTCAATCCCTGGCCACCAGCCGCCAAGCCGCTCAGCGTGAGGGTCATTTTGCTGGTCCCGGCAGCCACCCCGGAGACCAGCAGCCGCGAGGGATACGGACTCGACGGACGATTGTCGAAGGAGCGCAGTCTTCCGCCGGTGGCGGTCAGACTATCGAACACCACGCCGGCCAGGGTCGCGTGCCCGAACTCGCCGACCAAGCCCCGGACCACGAACGTGTCTCCGGGCTGTCCGCCTACCACGTCAAAGAACACCCAGTCTGGATTCCGGTTGTTGAATTCCCCGGCGGTGGTGGCGACCGGGCTGCTTTGCGCACTGCCCCCGACAGTCTGGACCAGACTCAATTCGGCGCCGTTGAAGGAGGCGATATCCAGATTATCGATGAGCAGGCCCACACGGATGAGTCGGCCTACGGCGGCTTCGTTGAGGGTGAAGCGGAACAAGTCAGCCCGCGCCCCACCACCCGGAGTCGCGTCCCAGGTCCCGGTCATGAAGGTGCTCCCCACAAAGGCCGGGTCTTCCATCACGGCATACAATTCGTTGCCGGGGTAGAATCCGGTCATTGGTTCGGAGACCGACAGGTAGGCGGGGCGAACCGGAGGGAGGTTCACCAACTCATAGCCATCGGTTCCCAGTGCGTCGTTGCCGTCCACGTCCAGCGGCTTGGCCGTCACTCCTGAATGCCACGTCTCCCCGGAATCCGACTGCACTCCAGCCGGGGTGATGACGACCGAGGGATCAGCGGCCCAGCCGCCGGGTGCAAGGAGGGCAGACACCAACGCGACCCAGGAGGCGGAGCGGATGAGGCGGACGGGGCGATTCATGATAAATGGCAGTACCTGCTTCTCTATTAAGAATCGCTGATCGAAAGTTGCGCCGAAGGAGTGAACTATTTTTGGACTCAGGAGCAGGGGCGCGTTCGGTCGCGCGGGTGTTCGTCTGGTCCATCTTTGCTCTGGCCACTTCGTTCTCCGTCTGTGCCCGGATCAGCAACTCGACACCACCGAATCATCCACGCCGTCAAAGTCGAGGGCGTGGCCCTGCGGTGCGCCGCGCAGGGTCGCTGGAAGGACGACCAGGAGGCACAGGAACAACCGCCAGAGGGCGCGTTGCATCGTCGCGGAAGGGGTACAGGACATACGTTCTCAGGAGCGGTTTCCAGGATCAGTGAACACCTTCCCCTTACGGATTTTTCCGGGGAAGCTGCGCGGCCAGGAAAAATGCCTCCCACCCCCATCCAGTTCGCGTTGTTGAGTGGGTTGGATCGGGGGAGTACGGTTTTCAGGTGAGCACTGAAACAGAGACCATGGGAACCCCTCCGGGCACCCTCTCCCCGGAGGTTGTGGAGAAGGCCGTCCAGGCGGTGAAGGATTCCCACTCCTGTTTTTGGTGGTGGAACCCGGATTTCGTTCCCCGGAATCCGGAGGATGTGCGGGAGATCGTGTTCCATCTTCGCCGGGGTGACCAAAAGGCGTGGCGACGTGCCCAGGAACTCCAGTCGTGCCTCTGACTGCGCTTCAAAAGAAGGTCTTGCAGATCCTGGCCGCCAACCGAAATGCAGAAAGCCACTTCGCCGGGGAGCCGGTCCTCAATGCCGCAGACAATTCCCCCCGGTACAGCCATGACTTTGACATCTTCCACGATGCCGAGGCTGAGGTCGCCCGCGCCAGTGACCTCGACTTCGCTTCCTTGGAGTTCGCAGGTTACCCGATCCGGAGGGCCAGGGGCGATTGGCACAATCCCGCTGGTTTTCGGAAGGCAAGCCCTCTCCACGAGGGTGAAGAGCTCGAAATCGACTGGGCAGCAGACTCCGCGTTCCGTTTCTTTCCAATCGAACCAGACCCACTTCTTGGATGGCGCCTGCATCTTTTCGACATGGCGACGAACAAGGCGCTGGCCCTCGCGTCGCGCTCCGCAACACGCGACCATGTGGACATTGTGGAGCTGGATAACGTCTACCCCTTGGAAACGATCCCATGGGCCGCATGCGGGAAGGATCTCGGATTCAGCCCCATGCTCCTTCTGGAAATGATGCGTCGGTTTGCCCGGATCAATCCCCGGCAACGGGAAACCATCCAGGCTCGTCACCTCGACCCTCTGGTACTCAAAAAAGCATGGATCAGCATGTCGGACCGGGCGGAGGCGGAGATCACACGGATCGCTGATACCATGCCCCAGGTCCCAATCGGCGTGGCGTTTGTGGATGCAAACGGCTCTCCAGGATGGATCGGACGATCCCCTGGGATTCAGGTTCATCGTCCCAGTATTCGTGGCTGCTGGCCTCGTCTGCTTCCGGAATCCAGCTGAGAAGCCCCAGTCCATGGACCCAGATCCGATCAGCCGTCCCCCGGCCACCGCTGCCGCCGGTCGATTCCGAACCACCCATTGGTCCCTTGTCCTTCAGGCGGCAGGCACCGAGGAGGAAGCATCGCAGGCGGCGCTGGAACGGCTCTGCACGGGCTACTGGCCGGCCGTCTACACCTTCATCCGGCAGCGAGGGAATGCGCCCGAAACCGCCCAGGACCTGACCCAGACCTTTTTCGCCCGCCTTCTGGAAAAGGAATGGTTGCGCCAGGCCGACGCCACCAAGGGCCGCTTCCGCACCTTCCTGCTCACCGCCGTCACCCGCTTCCTCGCCAACACCTACGAGCGCGAACAAGCCATCAAGCGCGGCGGCGGACAGATCCCCATCGCCCTCGACACCACCATTCCCGAACCCGGTTGGGTCGTCCCTCTCCAGCGGGATCGGACGCCCGAGGAGGAATATGACCGGCGCTGGGCCGAAACCCTGCTCGAACGTGTCCTCCTCCGGCTTCGCGAGGAATTCGATGGTGGCGGTCGCACCGGACGTTTCGAGGCATTGAAGGAATTCCTGACCGGGGACCGCGGCGAGCAACCCTACGCGGGAGTCGCAACCCGCCTGGGCGTCAGCGAATCCGCCGTCAAATCCGGCATCTACCGCCTTCGCCAGCGCTATGGGGAACTCGTTCGCGAGGAAATCGCCGAAACCGTTGATTCGCCAGCAGAGGTCGATGATGAGATCCGGTATCTCCTCACCGTCCTCGCGGGCTGATTCGCGCCGCGACCCGATCCTGGCGCAACTTCGGTGCGGTTTTCCTGAACAGAAAGGTGCGGTTGAAGCCGGGCGACGGACGCAACCACCGACTCCATGAGCGATCCAGCATGCATCCAGTGCGGCAGGCCGGTGCGGCAATCCATCACCGACGGTCTCTGCGCGCATTGCCTCCTTCAACAGGTGCTGCAACCCCAGCCACCCCCGGACCCGGCCTCCGTCCCCGACGCCGGGAAACGCTGGATCGGTCCGTACGTCGTCCTGGAGGAGATCGCGCGTGGCGGCATGGGGATCGTGTTCCGCGCCCGCGAACGGGACCTGGGACGTGAAGTCGCCCTCAAGCTGTTGCGCGGTGCTGAATGGGTTTCCGGTGATTCACTGGAACGTTTCCGGAACGAGGCACGCGCGGCAGCCACACTCCTCCATCCCAACATCGTCCCCGTCTATGCCTTCGGCGACGACGGCGGCAACTGGTACATCGCCATGCGCCTGATCGAGGGCGGATCGCTGGCCGGGTGGATCCGGCGGGAACCGGCACCCGATGAAGGAGGCACAAGGCTCCGGCAGGCGGCCACGATCCTCCGGAAGCTGGCCGAGGCCACCCACCACGCCCACCAGCACGGCGTCCTGCATCGCGACCTGAAACCGGAGAACGTATTGATCGACGCCTCCGGCGAACCCTTCCTCACCGACTTCGGCCTGGCCCGCCTCGCCGATGCAGACGCACGCATCACCCGCTCGCTGACTTCACTGGGCACCCCCGCCTATGTTGCGCCGGAAGTCGCCAGCGGCGGATCCGCCGAGGCCACCGTGCTGAGCGACGTCTACGGCCTCGGGGCGATCCTCTACGAACTCCTTACCGGACGCCCCCCCTTCGAGGGAAACACTCCGCTGGAAGTGCTGCGACGCGTCGCCGACGGCGAAGTGCGCCGCCCTTCCAGCCTTCATGCCCAGGTGGACCGCGACCTCGAAACCATCTGCCTCAAGGCCATCTCGAAGGATCCTGCCGGACGCTACGACTCGTCCGCGGCGCTGGCCCAGGACCTGGACCGGTGGCTGGCCGGCCAACCCATTGAGGCCCGTACTGTGGGCACACTCGAAAGGGCCGTGAAATGGGTTCGTCGCCGTCCGGTCCTCGCCCTTCTGACAGCCCTGCTCGCATGCTCGGTCGTCGTGATCACCGTCGGCTCGTGGGCGGTCAGCCGGAATCTTCGCATCATTGGCGAACAGCAACGCCGCTCCATCGTGGCGCTCAACGTCGACACCGCCAACCAACGGATTGCCGAAGGCGACTCCGCCGCGTCGCTCCCCTATCAGGCCCATTCCCTCCTTCTGGATGCCGATCACCCGGCCCGAACGCGCCTGCACCGGATCCGACTGGGCCTGACGCTTCGCGACATGCCCAGCCTGCACGCCTTGTGGCGACACGAAACGGCTGCGAATTCGGCTGCCTTCAGCCACGACGGCCACCGCGTGCTTTCTGCCGGCGAGGACGGAACCGCGCGCATCGGGCGCGTCGATGGCGGCGGCGTCCCCGTTGTCTTGAAGCATCAACGCCCCGTCCTTCAGGCCCTCTTCAGTCCCGACGACCGCCTCGCACTCACCCTGGGCAGTGACGGCTTCGCCCGGTGCTGGAACGTCAACTCGGGAACCCAGCAGTTCGCCGCGTGGCCCATCAGACTCGCCGAGTATAGACTGCCCCTCAGTCCGTCCGCCGTCTTCAGCCCCGAGGGCACCCGCATTCTCAGCATCACCGGTTCGAGCCTCGAACTCCGCAACCCGGAGAACGGAACCTTGCTGCATCCCCCCACGAAACTCGCCGCCAATGCCCTGTACGCGAGCTGGAGTCCGGACGGCGAACGCATTGTCTGCAGCCTGTCGGATGGTCGGGTTCAGGTCTGGCAAGCCACACCCTCCGGACTCCACCTGCTCGGTTCCCACCGTCACCCCAGCGGCGTGACCATGGCCGGGCTTTCAACCTCCGGAAACAACGTCGCCTCCGTGGGCCTGGATGCGATCGGCATGCTCTGGGACGCCCAGACTGGAAACACGGTCGGCGCCCGGTTCCGTCACGAAGGTCAGCAACGGATCACCCAGACGACCTTCAACCCGGTTGATGAACGTTTCCTGACGCTGTCCTTCGACAACACCGTACGCATCTGGGACGGGACTTCGGGACGCTTGGCCGCCCAGGAAATCCGCCATCCCAACGGCATCACCATTGCCCGTTGGGACCGCTCCGGAACACGCATCGTCACCGGAAGCTTCGACGGCGCGGCCCGCATCTGGGACGCCGCCAAGGGCACTTTGCCAAACCCGTTGCTGCAACACGGCAGCTATGTCACGGACGCCATGTTCTCGGCGTCGGGGGATCACCTCGTCACCGCTGCTCAGGACGGCGGAATCCGCCTCTGGTCCCTCCACCCGTCCAGCAACCTCACCACACGCCTCTCGGAACGTCCGGTCAGCCTGTCGTTCTTCAGCCAGGACGGCAGCAGACTCGCCCTCGCTCCCGGCGGGAAAATCCTGGAGCTCCACTCCTTGCCGCCACGTTCCAGCCAACCTGTCCTCCGCCTCGAACACAGTGGAGGCGGAAGGATCGTCCGCGGAACCTTCGACCCCACCGGTCGGTTCGTGGCCACCGCAACGCACGACGGACGACTCCACCTGTGGGATTCCATCTCCGGCCTGCCGGTAACCCCCGCGCAATCGATCGGTGGCACCATCTCCTCCGTGAACTTCAACGCGTCCGGCGATCGCATCAGTGTCCTCGCGACCACCCAGGACTCGAAATGCTTCCTGTCGGTCTGGAGTTCCCCGGCACTGTCCAGGATCTCGTCCACGCCACCCAGCCGGGAACAGATCACCGGCGCCATTTTCCACCCGCACGACCATCGCCTCCTGACCACCGCCGCCCACGGCGGTATCCGGTTCTGGAACCCGGAAACCGGCAGCGTGGCGGAACCCGGCGTCCCGGGCCACCACGCGGTCAGCGAAGCCTGCTTCAGCCCCGACGGCCGATGGCTCGTCACCGCCGAATCGGACATGGGTTTCACCACCTGCGCCGGACAACTCTGGTCAACGGTCACCGGCCAGAAGGTCGGACCGCCCCTGCTCCAGCAGGATGGCACCATCAGCGTGGCGTTCAGTCCGGACAGCTCCCTGTTGGCCACCGGCACCGAGGCAGGAACCGTCCGCATCTGGACAGTGCCGTTCGGAGAACCCCGGACGCCACTCATGGCCCATGAGAACAAGGTCCGTAAGATCCTCTTCTCCCCCGACGGGACCCTGCTCGCCACCCAGACCCGGAGTGGCGCCATCCGATTGTGGGACGTCGCCACCGGCAAACCCCTGATGGCCTCCCGCACCGTGCCTGGAGGTGTGGTCTCCATCGCATTCCTGAGCCAGACCCCGGAGTTCATGGTCGTGGATGGCACCGGCGTCCTGCACCTCTGGAACTGCTCCCCAACCCCGGAATCCACCGACGAACTCTCCCGCCTGTCCGACCATCTCAACGGAGGCCTCCCCATGCGCTGAACCTGGCGATGAGGTCGTCCAAGGGAATCAAGGAGTCAGTCCCATAAAGTTGACAAAGCTGCCGCCGCGGGAAGGTCATGGAGTGTCTCAGGCCTCTGCACCGGACAGTCCTGTGGGGCGCATCGATGGCGTGGGAACGGGTTCCAAGGGCGCTTCAAAGGCTTCCTGATCCGGTACATGGCGGGAGATGTTGGAAGGGTGACGGGGATTGCGGACGGGGGGAGGGAGGGCGGTGGCGATCAGGCACCTGGGGTGTAGGCCGGTGGATTTGGGGAAGGCAGCATCCGACGAGGCCTACGACACCCTGGCGCAAGGGGTGAGGCACCTTCGAAGCCGCCCGGCAAGCCGACCTGAAATGACGGGTTTCGTTGCCGGCCTGATGGATACAATGTCAAAACTACGGGACTGACCCCATTTGCCTATCGAAGGGGGGTGCATCCGCCGCGTGGGGGGCACGCGAGGGGGAGGGGGAAGCTTGAAGCTTCCAGTTTCAAGCCCCGCTTCTGAAGACGGTGAACTGGAGACTCGGAACGGAGGCGGGGTCGTGTCTAGCGTGCGGGAATCTATGCGAGTGCGACGTTATGGAAGGAGTTCGGTCTGGCGATGGATGGGAAGCGGGATGGTGGCGGCCTGCTGGATGTTCGCGTTGGTGGGGTGCGCGGTTTCCGAAAGTGGGCGGGACGGTCTGCCGGCGGAAACGATCTACGTCGGCGGCGAGATCCTGACCATGGCCGGGGAACATCCCGTGTACGCGGAGGCGTTGGCCGTACGGGATGGACGGATCGTCCACGTGGGTTCCCGCACCGCCGCGATGAAACAGGCCGGCGCACGGACGCGGGTGGTCGACCTTGGCGGGAAGGTCCTGTTGCCGGGGTTCATCGATGGTCACGGTCACATCGCGGATTACATCCAGCAGTGGACGTTGCCGGTGCTGAATCCGCCACCCGTCGGCGATGTCACCTCCATTGACGACATCCGCCGCAAACTGACCGATCACCTGCGCGAGAAGCCTCCGGTGCCGGGTCGGTTGGTGGTGGCCGTGGGATACGATGACAGCCTGCTGAAGGAGCGGCGGCATCCGACCCGCGTCGATCTCGACGCGGTGAGCCGGGACGTTCCGATCGTCATCCTGCATACGTCGGGTCACCTGCTGGTGGCGAACAGCGCGGCCTTGAAACTGGCGCGGCTGACCAAGGAAACGGAAGAAGTCCCGGGTGGCGTGATCCAACGGGATCCAACGACCGGCGAACCCACCGGAATCATCGAGGAACAGGCGGCGTATGCCTTCCTTCCCTATTTCCCCCGGCAATCCCGCGAGGAACAGGTGCGGATTTTTGCCGAGGTCCAGAAGCTTTGGGCAAGTCACGGGATCACGACCGCTCAGGACGGCATCGCCAATCCCGACAACGTGAACTTCCTGCGCGAAGAGGCGCGTCAGGGGCGGCTGATGCTGGATGTGGTGAGCTATCCGATGTGGAAGGTGCTGACGAAGGTCATGCGCGGTGAAGTGGCCTTGGAAGGGGTGCAGGTGTATCCCCCGGGATCGCAGGTTTCCAACGCCGGCAGGGCGCGTCCCGGACGGGGTGGAATGGAGTCGGTGCCGGTGCCGGACGTGCTGGCAACGAATCGGATCCGGGTGGGCGTCTATGAAAACCATCTGAAGATCGGCGGGGTGAAGATCACCGGCGACGGTTCCCCACAGGGCAAGACGGCCTTCATGACGTTGCCCTACACGCGTCCGCCCGCGGGCTTGCCTTCGGATTACCGGGCGTACCCTTCGATCGAACAGGCGGAGCTGGATGAATGGGTGGAGTGGGGTTACCGGAACGACCTGCAACTGTTGGTCCACTCGAATGGGGATGCCGCCGTTGAGGCCTTTCTGATTTCGGTCGATCGGGCGCGGCGGAAGGTGGGCGCCAAGGATCTGCGTCCGGTGGCCATCCACGCCCAGTTTGCGCGGCACGAACAGGTGGACCGCATGAAGTCACTCGGCATCGTTCCCAGCTTCTTCACGGCCCACACGTTCTTCTGGGGCGACACCCACATCGAGACGTTCGGTGCGGAGCGCGCCTTCGGAATCAGTCCGCTCGCGCACGCCCATGCGATCGGGTTGAAGTTCTCGAATCACAACGATTCTCCGGTGGTGCCGCCCGACATCCTGATGCTGACGTGGACGGCGGTGAACCGGTTGAGCCGAAGCGGTGTGGTGGTGGGACCCAAGGAACGGGTGAGCCCGTACCTCGCCCTGAAGGCGGTGACGGACTGGGCCGCATACCAGTATCATGAGGAAGACGAGAAGGGCACGCTGGCGGTCGGCAAGCTCGCCGACCTGGTGGTGCTCGATCGCAATCCACTGACCGTCGATCCGATGCAGATCCGGGACATCCACGTGCTGGAAACGATCAAGGAAGGAAAGACGATCTATCGCCGGTCCACGGGACATTGAGGACGGCGTTTGGCGACGCAGATGCGGGTTTGCAAGGAACGGATGGGACGTATCAACCGAAGGACACGAGATGAGGAACCGCACGGGATGGAGAGTCAGCGGGGTGGCGGCGAGCTTGGTGGTGGCCGCGGGGGCATTGGGCGCTGATGCAGCCGCGACGGTCGGGTGGTGGGATCGTCCGACCTTGACCGGAGATTGGTTCGGACAACGAGCGGCCCTGCGGGACGGCGGAGTGTCGTTGAGGGGTTCAGTGACCCACTTCCTCCAGGGACTGGCAGCGGGCGAGGGCCGCCGGGAATGGGAACTGGGCGGGAAGCTCGACGGCTTTGTGGATCTGGATGCGTCGAAACTGGGTCTGTGGAGCGGGTTGTCGCTGCACTCCCACGCCGAGCTGAACTACGGGGAGGCGTTGACGTCGCCCGGGGGAACCTTCCTGCCAACCAACGTGGGCCTGGCATTTCCAGGGTCGGAATCGGCAAGCGGAGACCTCGCGCTGTTCGTGGCACAACAGATTCCCGGCGGGGTGCGGGTGATGGCAGGCAAGATCAACACCGTGGATCTGTACTCCGCCGGACGGGAGTTCAGCGGTGGACGCGGCGTGGAGCGCTTTCACCACCTCGAGTTTTCGGCGCCCGCCAGCGGCATCACGCCGTCCATGATCCTCGGCGGTGTGGTTTCGGTAACGACAGACCCGGCGAAGTTCACGCTCATGGTCTACGACCCGGACAGCAAGATCGGGCAGACGGCTTTGGATCGGCCCTTCGAGAAAGGCATCAGTTTCAACGGCTCCGTCGAACTCGGCGGCACACTGATGGGCCGGAAGAGCCGGCACATCTTCTCGGCGGCTTACAGCACGCAGGATGGCGTGGACTTCGACGACATTCCCGAACTCCTGCTCCCACGCTCCACACCGGTGGGAAGCCGGGACAATCGATGGTTCCTGTCGTATGCCGTGGAACAGACCGTGTGGCGCGATGAATCCGTACCCGGACGCGCCTGGGGTCTTTTCGGTCAGGCGGCGATCTCGGATGCCAACCCGAACCCGATCGGGTGGTCCGCGTTGGTGGGGGTGGGCGGCACCGGCGTGTTCCCGGGACGGGATCGGGATCGGTTGGGTGCGGGACTGTTCTGTCTTGGGTTCAGCGATAGCCTCAAGGATGGATTGCAGGCGGTCGGAATCCCGATCCGCAATGAGGCGGGCATGGAGATCTTCTACAATCTGGCGGTCACGCACTGGTTGTACCTGACGGCGGACGTGATGGTGATCCGACCTCCCCGTCCGGGATCTGACCCTGCGGTTCTGGGCGGCGTGCGGGCCCAGGTGGTGTTCTGAAGTGCAGGCGCAAGTGGGCGGAAACGTTCGTTCCTCGCGCGGGACTTCCGGCAGCGGCGGGTTCGCCCGGCCCGAATCCATGGAGCAGTTGGGTGACGACGGACATGGCAGCGGAGGCAATGGGGTCAGTCCCATAAAGTTGACAAAGCTGCCGCCGCGGGAAGGTCATCGAGTGGCTCAGGCCGCTGCACCGAACAGTCATTCGGGGCGCATCGACGGCGCGGGAATGGGTTCCAATGGCGCTTCAAAGGAAAGAGAGGAAACGGAGTCGCATCCAAATATTATACATTTGGGCTGATCCCTTGCGTCCTCAACCTGCGGGCATCATAGCAATTCCAGGCACATCGACACATGGCTCGGTGAACGTCGGCGATTCAATTCGCCCTCAATCCCGACATGTCTCCATGTGCCGGGGACCTGCATCACAGTGGCTCATCCCGCAGCAGATCCACCGCCAGATGGGACCAGGTTTCGAGGTCAGCGCAGTCGGATGCCTTGGGATCCTCGACCCATTCCAGCGGAGCGAGTTCGCCCGGATCCATCGGAAGCATTCGGGTGGTGAGATGAAGAAACACCACTCCGAGGTGGACCCGGCCGACCGGGGAATCCGACTCATGGATCAGCCCAAGGGATCATGCAGCGCTCCTTCCGTGGTTCAGACTCGGTATGCCTTCTGAGCCACGGAGGCTTCACTCCCCAAACTCCAACCATCCGAATCGTCCCGGCGTATGGAAGCTTCCGGACAAGACCGGATTCGATGCCAGGAACGCCCGGTTGGCCCGATCGATCCGATAGAGGTTCGCGCGCCAGCGGGTGCCGGTTACCGGCCGTTGTTCAGCCAGCGATTCCAGTGGGATCCGCGCCTCGCAGGTCCACACCTTGCCCACAGGATCCACCCGCACCTTCCATTCCATGCGGCTGCTCCACTTGAAATCAAACTCCGGGCGCCGGATCCGCAGATCCAACGCTTCGTTGTTCGGCGCCCATTCGTACTCGGTATAATGGGTCAGTTTCGCCGGATCCGGCGCACAGAAAAACTCCACCACATCGCGATCCCACAACGATGCCGATTCCGCAACCCGTTCCCCCGCCTGTGCCGGGCCGAAATCGGTGAGCTCGGTATAGGGACATTCAAACGACAGATATAGGAAGGCATCCGACCACAACGCCCGGCATACCGTGGTCAACTCCGGTCGCACCACGCCGTCGGCGGATTGCTGTTCCAACGGGAAAGGCTTCGCCCGACTCCATTCCACCTCGTCCAGGCGACCGTCCGGAACCCAATCGCGAGTCATGCGCCGGGCATGCAGGGTGGTCGGGGGCAGCGACCGCACCAAAAGCCGCCGCGCATTGTCGAAGTAGATCTTCCTCAACACCGCCGACGGCAGACCGATGGAACGGATGGTCCAATCGCCCTGGATCGGTGTCATGTGCGGCCAGTCACGGTCCAGCGTCTCCAACCAACGCCATTCCTTCCTGAAGAACTCCGCGGCATCGTCGTCGTCCGGGCGCTCGCCGTCCCCGGACGAACCCAGGATCAGCCGGTCATACACCTGGAAATCCGTGGCGAAGAAGATCCGATCCTGATGCCGGGTGAACAGGGCGCGAAGCTTGTCGGGATCATGTCGGCCGAGCTCGGGAATGCGGGCGGCGAGATCGGCATTCATGTTGGGATGCTCGGTGAGCTTGCGGTCGACCCAGTCAACATCCTCGGCGTTGTTGGCGAAGTGGACGCCGACAAAGGTCGTGCCCCGATGCCGTGCGATCACCCGGTCCAACGCCTCCAACAGCTTCTCCCGGGGCGGAAACTGTTCGGGATCACCAAACCACCAGTTCCGATGATCCTTGAGCTCCTTCCAACGTTCATTCCTGGGATCGTATCCGAGCCAGAAGGCGCGCGGATCCGCCACATGAATGCTCACCGGCAGACCCAGTTCCCCGCATCGACGCCACACCGGGTCCAGCTTCGGATCATCAATGGGGATCAGTTGCCCCTGACCATCGCGCAGGAACAGTCCGAGTCGCTTGTATTCCTTCAGTCCGGCCGCGCCGAGTTCGTGGGCGCGTTCAACCTGTCGCACGGCGCGTTCTGTAAATTCGGGGTCATCCCAACCGGTATAATCGAGGTTGAAATAGAGAAGGAATCGATCCGGGGCGATGCGGTTGCCCAAGGCCTGGATCCGTTCAAACGCCGACGGTTGGCCCTCCTTGGAGGTGACCGTCCCGCCACTCAGGTTGACCGCGACACCCACCCCGACCCGATCCATGATCCGAACGGCGCGACGCAGGTGTTCCTCGGTTCCATTGATGTGCTGATGCAGGTCAATGATCCGATGCGCTGCGCGCCACCCATCACCGGGCCAGGGCGGTGGCGATTCCGTCGGGCCTTCGGCGCCTAAAGCCGAGGGAAACCCGAGACACAGTGCGGCGGCGAACATCGCCCGGAGAACGGCACAGGGGGACATGGCCGGATGAAACTGCGCACCCCGCCCCGTGGCGAGCACGGAGCTTGATCGAGCTCACTCGTATACTTCACCCCCCGATGCCGGCTTTTTGTTCGGCTTCGCCGGCCAGGGTGGCGAGGGCGGCCAGGCTTCGTCGGTATAACCCGGGGACCATCGAACGTACCGCGCCCGCTTCAGACAGGGCGCCGCCCAGGCCGTCGCGTGCGTGGGATTCCTGGTCGAGCAACTGCCGGATCGTCACCGGGTGTCGGTCGCCCGCCATGAACGGATGGGGCACACCGGACATTCGCGGGAGGATTTCCCGCAGGTTGCGGCGAATGCCGCGCGACAACTGGTCCACCACCACTTCGACAGCCGCGGCGTCGCGGCATTGCTTCCGGTGCAACAGCACTTCGTGGAGCGTCGCGTGGTCCCGTTCGATCTCTTGCAGCTGCCCGGCCACGGCGCCCACGTGGATCAACACCGGCAACAGTCGCAGGACCTGGTCTCGTGCGTTCTCCGCCCGGGGATCGGAAGCGACCCGGGGATCGTGCCACCACAGCTGCAACGCGGCTCGGAGCCGTGTGCCGATGGCCGGCAACAGGCCGGCCAATGTCGCGTTGACGGTTTCCATCCGGCGTTCGGCCTCCTCTTCCAACACAGCCAAAGTCGCGGGATCATTCGAGGGCAACTCCAGCATCCCCGCCTCCCAACGGATTGTCGCCGCGTCCAGTTGCCGCGCTGCGTACAGGCGGATGGACATCAGGCCGGCCTCCCGCTTCTCCCGCTCCAATTCCTCGCCGGGCGGGGCGGCATCCACCAGCACGCGACCCGAAGCAATGGCGGCATGGAGGTCCGCGAGGTCGGTCGGCTCGGACAATGCCGCCGGATCCCAGGGGATCGGTGAGCCGTAGAAACCGGTCCCGGGGGCGTATCGCGTGAGGTGTTGCTGCGCGGCCACGGCCTCGTCGACGGCGCCGGTGCTGGCCTCGACCGACGTCATGCGTCCGGGTTCGGGCGCAATGCCGAGGATGCCTTCGTAGAACTCCCGCGTGACCTCCCGGCACAGGGCGGGGAAATCGTTGAACAGATCCGAGGCCGGTCCCTCCAGGTCGATGCAGCCCGGTTCATCCAGAGCCATCGCGGCCGCCTCGCGTTCGGGGTCTGAAGGATGCGTGCTGAAGAGGCCGGTGACGGAGGCGGCAGAAGCGGCTTCGATGGCTTCCACCTGCTGCGGAGTATAAGTGTCCGCAATATGTCGGATCAGCTCGGGCAGGTTGTCCGGAAGCTGTCGTTCCCTCCAGGCACGCACCAGTTGGAACTGGGTGGAGGCATGGGCCGCGGTGAGCCGGCGGAGCCTGCGTGACGACGACAGGAACGCGGCTGTCCCCGCCACCCGGATCTCCTGGGCATCCGCGTCGAATTCCATCTGACGCAGCAACCGGCAACTGGCCGCATGCGCGAGCAGCATGAGCAGGTGGAGGAAGCGTCGGGTCAGGCGGAATCCGAGGCTGACCGGCAGGAAGAAGATCAGGACCACGAAAGAAGGACTGCTCTCGATGGCCTCATTGATCTGGTCATCGATCTGGTCGCGTTCATGGGCCACGCGCCAGAACCAGTGGCTGAGGCGTCGGACCATGAAGCTCAGGCGGAGTCCGGCCCCCTGACGGAAGTGGCCGAATTCGTGGGCGATGATTCCGGCAAGTTCGCGGGTGGAAAGACCTGCGACCAGGGGCAGCCCGATGCACAGGACGAGGTCGTGTTCACGGACGCTTGCCCAGCCTTCGCGGAACGAGACACTGGCATTGACCGATCCATCCACTTCGACCCGGGAGGGCGGGTGGGCGCCGACTTCGCGACAGAGGACGCCAATGAGCTGGAAGAGCCGGGGATGCGAGGTGTGGTCAATGGAGCGGGAAGGAGGCGGCGCGGAGGGAGGGGCGAGGAGCGGCTTGAGGAGCAACAGCAGGAGAAGGAACCCCGCCACCAAGGGCACGAGATACAACAGGGTCCCGGTACCGGATTGGAGCAGGCCGGTATTGTTGAACCCATGCCAGAGGAGCAGGCCCGCGACCCCGGCGACGAAGGCGACATAGAGTGCCAACACCAACACGAGGGCACCCGCGGCCAACATCAGCGCCGTCCCATAGGATTGAGCCGAGCCTTGTACGGTGCCGGGGCCACCGGGCGAGGCTGTTCCGTCCAACGACGTCCTGTATCCCAAACCGTTGGAAGAGCCGTCGCCCGGCTCGGGATCCACCGCCTGATTGCACCACCGATCACCGGCGGGGGAGGGCTTCGGGCAAGGCTTCAGCCCCGCCACATTCGGGCGGGCTTTCAGAGCAGGTTGGCCGCCGTCTCGGCGAGCTCGCTCCGTTCGCCCCGGGTCAGTTCGACATGCGCCGAAATGCCCTGGCCACGGAACCGGTTGACCACATAGGTGAAGCCGTTGGACGACGAATCCACATAGGGATTGTCGATCTGATAGGGATCTCCAGTGAGGATGATCTTGGTGCCGTGTCCAACCCGGGTGACGATGGTCTTCACCTCGAGTGGCGTCAGGTTCTGCGCCTCATCCACGATCATGAACTGGTGGGCGATGGAGCGTCCGCGGATATAACCCAGCGCCTCCACCACGATGGTGCCGGAACGGAGCAGGTCGGAGGTGCGCCCCTGTTCGCGGCCCATGTTGAGGTCCCCCAGCATTTCCAGGGCGTCATGGATGGGCTGCATCCAGGGCGACAACTTCTCTTCCAGTGAACCGGGCAGGAAGCCGAGTTCCTTGCCCATGGAGATGGTGGGGCGCGCGACGATGAGGCGGCGGAACTCGCGATCGGAGACGGTCTTCTTCAGGCCGGCTGCGAGGGCCAGCAGGGTCTTCCCGGTACCGGCCTTGCCCATCAACGTCACCAACCGGATCCGTTCGTCCAACAGGCAATCGAGGGCGAAATGCTGTTCCCGGTTCTTCGGTCGGATTCCCCACACGTTCTGGACGTCATGCAGGGGAACAAGGCGGGTGCCGGTGGGATCGACCCGGGCCAGCACCGACTTCTTTCCGGAGCCCTCCTCGATGAGGGTGCAGTATTGGTTGGGATACCGGGTGGGACCTTCGGGAATGGGGATTTCACCGTGCAACCGGAGCTGGGCGATGCGCGTGGTCGGGAGGGTGATCTCGAAGAAGCCGGTGTAGAGATCCTTCAGGTTCACCTGGTCGGTTTCGTAATCCTCGGCCTGCAATCCGTACACGTCGGCCTTCAGCCGCAGGTTGATGTCCTTGGTGACGAAGATCGCCGGTCGGGACGGTTCCGCCGCCCGGACCGCCAGGGCCAGGGACAGGATACGGGAATCGACTGAGCCTTCTGAAATGCCGGGGGCGAATTCATTCTTCCGACCCGCCACCGCGCCAGGCGGATTGAAGATGATGCGCAGGATGCCGCCGTTCGGGAGGGGAACCCCTTCGGACAGGGATCCCTTCTGCCTCAGGGCATCCAATCGCCGCGACACCGAGCGGGCATTCTGTCCGCGTTCGCTGGTCTCGCGCTTGAACTTGTCGATCTCTTCGATGACCTCGATGGGAACGAGGACGGTGTTGTCCTGGAAATTGAGGAGGGCGTTGGGGTCGTGAAGCAGGACGTTGGTATCGAGGACGTAATTCTTGATCCGGGACATCGGGGGCGGGGCGGTAGGCGGACGCAGCCGGCGCGAAGGACGGGGCGGGGCGGGGCGATCGGCGGAAGCGCCGGAATCCAGGGGCCGTTCAAGCACACTCGGACCATGCGCAGGCAAGCGTGTCCGACAAGCGTTTTGTGGGAATCGGACGTCACAGCCGTGCAACGCCGTGCTGCGGGGATTGGAGCGGCGAGGGTCACTCGCCGTTTGATCCGGACGGCGACCCAACGTCGCCGCTCCATCAGGGGAATTCGCGCAGAGCCACAGGGAACACACACCGCCTCTTCGTGCCCTCGTGCCTTCGTGTGAGACTCCTCCGGCCGCACCCGGGGGGCGCACCCCCTACGCCACCGATTCAGGCGGGGGCACCGCCTCGGGTGCCGTGCCGCGTCGGACGGTCAACGGGAGATGGAAGTGATTGGGATGCTTCTGGGAGAGGTTGAGGAGCATCTGGGCGGCGATGATGTGGAAGGATTGGGCCCAGGCGAGGGGGGTGTTGTGACCGACCTGTTCGCCGACATACATCTCGGGCACGTGCCCTTCCGGTGTCATGGCCTTTTCCAGGGTCTGGAAGTGTTCGACCGCCCGGTTGAAATGCGTAACGCGTTGTTCCCAGGACAACCCCACCGGGCGACGTCCGGCGTCGAAGTCATGGTCATACTCCGCCAGCTTGGCGTAACAGATGGAGAGCCAGGCCAATCCCAACGGCCATTGCGCGGTCTCCCCTTCATGCGGGACCAGGCCCTTGCCGCAATACACATCGCCCGGATACCGCCGCACGCCGCGCTCGCCGATGAGGTGCTCCTCGATGTTGGCCAGCAGGCTGAGCTTGGTGGCGTGATCCACGATGCTGTACGGCCAGATCAGGCTGAGTTGCGCGAGATCGCAGGGCCGACTCACCGATTCCCTCGGCAACAATACGTGCAACGCCGCCTGCCCGTCCGCAATCATCCGCTCGCTCACCGGCACCAGATGCCCGATCTCGATCTTCTGCCGGTACTTGTAGTCGTAGTAGCCCTGGTCGAACCACATCATCAACCCGCCCAACACCGCCCCGAAACTGGATGAGTGCGATTCCGGCCCCTCTTCCCACACCCCGAAGTCAGGCTCGAATCCCATGTTGAGGATGTAACTCCGGATATGGCTGATCAGGGTGAAATCCTCGGGCGTGAACCGGAACCCGTACCCCTTCCGGATCAGGTCCCCGATCTTGTACATGAACAGCCCGAATACATCGAGCTGATGATGTCCCCAGTCGTCCGTGATGGTCTCCAGGGTGGTGGGATGAACGCGGGCCGGCATGAAGAGTCCGCGTTGATGGAGGACGTCCGGCTTGACGATGGACGCCCGGATGATGCGCAGGTGGTACCGTTTGAAGATGTCCAGAACGAGGCGAAGGCTCTCCACCATCTTGTCGAAGCAACCGAGATATTCGTTGGCGTACGTCGCGAACATGATGTCCCGGATCCAGTACACGTTGTAGGCGTCACCAGACCCATCCTCGGCCGAATAAGGGCTCGCCACATAACCCCCGTTGGGCCGACGCAAACGCTCCAGGATCTGGTAGGAGATACGGACACGTTCATCGATGGGGTGTTGTCGGAAGGAATCCATGTCGGTCAAAAATTGATAGGGCCGCGGCTCCACCGCCCGGCGGAGGCTCATGGAATCGAAAGAGCGGATTCCGGGCCATCCCCGGTTTCACCCCAGCGGCAACTCCGGGAGGGGGAGGGGTTGAAGACTCCGTGAGCGGATTCCCATCCGTGAAATCGGGTTTCCAATGCCGGACCTTTTAAAACCAGGGATTTAACGCATGGGAGCAATTCGGGAGGGATCTCGCGCCGAGCCGCAATGAACGCAGGGAACGCAAAAAGAAAGGAAGGGTGCACAGCCTGTCCGAGGGGCGAGGAACCTTTCTCCAGGGGATTTCCCTCCTTCAAAAATCCACTCGCCCCGGTTCAGCCCCATCTACACCCTGCGCCCTCCAGATATGAGCGGCAGGGATACGACAGATTTCGTGGTTGTTTGCGGCGCGGGCGGGTTCATCGGTGGCCATCTGGTAGCCGATCTCCGGCGCCAGGGATACCGGCGGATCCGGGCGGTGGACTGCAAACCGCAGACGGAATGGTATCAGCGGTTTTCCGACGTGGAGAACGTGGTGTTGGATCTGGAGGACAAGCCCGCCTGCTACACCGCGCTTCAGGGTGCGGATCTGGTCTACAACCTGGCCGCCGACATGGGCGGCATGGGTTTCATCGAGCTCAACAAGGGGCTCTGCATGCTGAGCGTGCTGATCAACACCCACCTGTTGATGGCCGCCCGGGACCTCGGGGTCCGACGTTTCTTCTACGCATCGTCCGCCTGCGTCTACAACGCGGACAAACAGCGCGATCCCAACGTCACCGCCCTCAAGGAAGCCGATGCCTACCCGGCCCTGCCCGAGGATGGTTATGGCTGGGAAAAGCTCTTCTCCGAACGCATGTGCCGCCATTTCCGCGAGGACTTCGGCATCGCCACCCGCGTAGCCCGTTATCACAACGTGTACGGACCCCACGGCACCTTCGAGGGCGGTCGCGAAAAGGCCCCCGCCGCCATCTGTCGCAAGGTCATCGCCGCGAAGTTCACCGGGAAACATGAGATCGAGATCTGGGGCGACGGACAGCAGACCCGCTCGTTCATGTACATCGACGATTGCCTCCACGGCACCCAGACCCTCACCCACTCCGATTGCCTCGAGCCCCTCAACATCGGTTCCTCGGAACTCGTCTCCATCAACCAGCTCGTCGACATCGTCGAGCAGATCGGCGACATCCGGCTGAACCGTTCCTACAACCTCTCCGCACCCAAGGGCGTCAACGGGCGCAATTCCGACAATACCCTCATCCAGGCCACCCTCGGTTGGGAACCGTCCACCCGGCTCCGGGACGGTCTCGAACGTACCTACGCCTGGATCCACGACCAGATGGCTCCCCGCTACGCCTGAGCGGTCCATCATGGATCCACACGCTTCCCTGACCCGGCTTTCCCCGGCCGACATCCTCGCGTGCAAGGGTCGGAAACCGATCCCCGCCCTCACCGCCTACGATCATCCCACCGCTCGGCTCCTGGATGAAGCCGGCGTACCCCTGTTGTTGGTCGGTGATTCGCTCGGGATGGTCGTCCTCGGGCATCCCGACACCACCCATGTCACCCTCGATGACATGCGGCATCATCTCCGGGCCGTCGCCCGCGCCCGGACCCGGGCCCTGGTCGGATGCGATCTCCCCTATCGAACCTATGAGACCCCCGAAGAGGCGGTTTCCGCAGCGCGCCTGTTGATGGCGGACGGGGCGGGTTACGTGAAGGCCGAGGGTGGATCGGAGATCCTTCCCCAAGTCCGCGCCATCCTGGATGCGGGCATCCCGTTCTGTGGTCATCTCGGCATGCTTCCCCAGCATGTGCTCGAGGAGGGAGGCAAGTATCGGATCAAGGGGCGCGATGATGCGGGCCGCCAACGCCTGCTCGACGATGCCCTGGCGCTTGAAGCCGCCGGCGCCTTCGCCTGCGTTCTCGAACTCGTCACTCCACCCGTCGCCGCCGACATCACCGCCGCCTGTCGTCGCATGGTCACCATCGGGATCGGATCCGGACCCGATTGCGACGGCCAGATCCTGGTAACGCCGGATCTGGTCGGCGGCTTTCCCTGGTTCACTCCGCGGTTCGTCCAGCCCCGTCTCCAGACCGGCGCCGCCATCCGCGATACCGTCGCGGCGTGGGTGACCGAGGTTGAATCGATGCAGTCCCGGGAACGGTCGTAGGAGCCCATCCGGAGCGGCGAAGGCCCGTCTCGGTCACCGCATCGAACGGCGACCAAACGTCGCCGCTCCCATTCCTCCGGGTCGAGTTGCACGAATGTCACCCGTTCGACATGAGACGCTTGAACGGTCGTGGTTTGTACGGGTCGGACTCCACGCAAGTACTGAAGAACTCACAAACCCCGGATCCGATCCGGGGATCAACCACAATGTATCTCTCCGATGATTTCTCCGGGCACGGCGATCCTGCCGAGACGAATCGCACCCTGCCGGATCTGGTTGTCTTCGATCTGCTGGGCGTGTTGATGCGGGAACGGCCGCGGATCGTGGCCTGCCTGTCAGCGGCACTCACCACCGCGGATCTGTCGGTCGACGCCGGCGAGCTCGCCCAACTGGCGCTGTCCCCCACCCGACCCGGGATTGCACGCCTGATCCATCGACGCCTCCGTGTCTCGCCCGAGGTCGCCCGACCGTTGGTGGGGGCCATTGCCGAAGACTTCAGGGAACGCGTCCTAGGCAGCTTCCGACACGGCGAACCCATACTGGCCGCCCCCGGCGTCGCCACCCTGCTGGCCGAGTTGACCGCCGATGGCGTCCATGTGGGCATCGACTCGGATCTCGACGGTGAACTGGCCATCGCCCTCATCCGCAGGGCGGGTTGGTCCGGCACGGGCCTGATCGAAGCGGTGGTGGGTTCGGACGAAGTCACCGCGCCCCGGCCTGCCCCGGGTCAGATCGAAGAGGTGCGACGACGCTGTGGTTGGGGAAGTGATGCCGTGGTGGTGAAGGTGGCGGGTTCACCCGACGACGCCCTTGCCGGGATTGCGGCCAGCTGCGCCTGGGTCTGCTCGGTGGGATCCGACCGCTTCCCGGGGGTGGATTCGGTGAGTGACCTGGGTGAACTCGCCGAGCGCCTGCTGAAGCGGGTGTTGGTCTGAACGGGAACCCTGCAGTCGGAACGGTGGTTCCGGCTGAACCGGGGACCGCGGTCTGGAACCGGCGCCATGGTGGGGAATCGTCCCGCTTCCTGTTCAACCCGGGGCGAACCGGTACCCCACACCCCGCACCGTCTCAACCGCTGGGGCCGCGGTACCCAGCTTCTCCCGTAGTCGTCGCACGTGGGTGTCCACGGTACGGGCATCGATCTCATCCCGCTCGCCCTGGCTCCAGACTTCCTGGAGCAGGTGTTCCCGGGTCTGGACCCTTCCACGGCGCCGGGCCAGGACCGTCAACAATCGGAATTCCGTCGCCGTGATGTCCACACTCTTGCCCCGCACCAGGACCCGGTGCCCGGGGATGTCGATGGACAGTTCCCCAAACACCAGGATCTCGCCGTTGCTCTGCGGTGGCTGGTGCCGCTCGAGGCTGCGCCGGATCCGCAACAGCAGTTCCCGCGGACTGAACGGCTTCGTGATGTAATCGTCGGCTCCCAGTTCCAACCCCAATACCCGGTCCACCTCCGACCCCTTGGCGCTCAGCATCAGGATCGGGATCCGTTCCGTCAGCGGATCCCGTCGCAACTTCTTGCAGACCTCGAACCCGTCCTGATCCGGCAACATCAGATCCAGCAGGATGAGATCCGGCCCCTCGGACCGCGCCGATTCCAAGGCGTCGCGACCGGTGCCGGCACGGATGACGTCGAAGCCTCCGGACTGGAGATTTCGCGCCACCAATTCCTGAATGTCCGGATCATCTTCGACCACGAGGACCTTGGCCATGAACCTCAGGCTTTCCTCCTCCAAGGTCCTTCGGATGGCAGACACGTTACGTGTCCGTGACTTGGCAGGGGGCTTGCCATGACATTCTGGTTATCCACGATGCAACCCATCGTTCCCGCGCCGGGTTCACTCCATGAAAACTCCCACCCTACCCCGCTCCGCCTTCACCCTCATTGAACTGCTGGTGGTGATCGCCATCATCGCCATCCTGGCCGGGATGCTCATGCCAGCCCTGGGCCGGGCCAAGTCCAAGGCCCTGGGCATCCGCTGCATCTCCAATCAAAAGCAGATCGGCCTCGCCTTCCACATGTACGCCGACGACAACCGCGACTTCTATCCCCTCTGCCAGGACTGGGCGTCGTCGGGGGGCAAGGACGGGCGGTACGATGTCTTCGTGGCGATGACCAATCGTCCCCTGTTCCGTTATCAGGGCAGCCCGGAGATCTTCCGTTGTCCCTCGGACAAGGGAGACATCTTTTCCGACACGGCGCGCGGGGTCCGGACGACCAACTGTTATGTGCAGTTCGGCAACAGTTACCTGATGCAATGGGCGGTGGATTTTGCGCGGACCAAACGGGTGACCGGCGATGTCCGGGCCTCGCCCAACTCGAACAATGGGCAGTCCATGAAGGCCTCCGAGATCGCCCTCAGCCCGGTGAACAAGATCATCCAGGGAGACTGGATCTGGCATCCCAACCGCGGCTGGAGCAATGCCAAGAGCCTCTGGCACAATTACCGGGGCAAGAGCCTGGTGAACGTCCTGTTCGGCGACATGCACGTCGAGGCCTACCGGTTCCCGACCCGCGCGGATACTGATCCCTTCTGGAGTGCCGTGCCGAATCCCACCAACGCCTGGTGGTGAGGGCCACGACGACCGAACGTCGCCGCTCCCGAGCCTTGAATTGCGCGCCGCTCACAGCCCAAGCTCCCTCATGTCCTCCTCCTCCTTCACGCGTCGCGCCTTCCTGCGACGCTCGGCGGCCACCGCCATTGTATTCCCCCTCATTTCCCGCCTTCCCGTCCTCGGCGCCAACCAACGACTGAACATCGCTTCCGTCGGCGTCGGTGGTAAGGGATGGACCGACCTCACCAAGGTCTCCGCTGAAAACATCCTGGGCGTGTGCGACGTCGATTCCGAGCGCCTCGGCAAGGCGACCCAACAGTTCTCCAAGGCCCGGGGATTCGCCGATTGGCGCGCCATGTACGACGCGTTGGGCAAGGAGATGGACGGCGTCACGGTGTCCACCCCCGATCACATGCATTTCCCTCCCGCCATGGCGGCCATCCAGATGGGGAAACATGTCTACTGCCAGAAACCACTGACCCATACCGTCGGGGAAGCCCGCCTCCTCACCCTCGCCGCCCGCAAGGCCAAGGTCGCCACCCAGATGGGCAACCAGGCCATGGCTCATGGCCCGCTCCGACGCGAGGCCGAACTGATCCGTGGCGGTGCCCTCGGCTCGATCCGTGAAGTCCATCTCTGGACCGATCGCCCCGGCAACTTCTGGCGTCAGGGCCTGCAACGCCCCGCTTCCACCGGCCCCGCTCCCTCCTCCCTCGCCTGGGATCTCTGGATCGGTGTCGCTCCCTCACGCCCTTATGCCCCCGGATACCATCCCTTCGCCTGGCGCGGCTTCTGGGACTTCGGCACCGGAGCTTTGGGCGACATGGGATGTCATCTCTTCAACCTGCTGGCCCTGGCGTTCGAGATCCGGGATCCGCTCTCGGTCGAAGCCGAGTCCGAAGGCGGTACAACCGAGTCCGCTCCGTTGTGGTCCCGGGTGACCTACCAGTTCCCTGCCGTGAATCGGCAACCCGCCATGAAGGTGGTCTGGTACGACGGCGGCAAACGACCCTCTCCGGATCTCATCAAGGGACCCGTCACCCAGGGCAACGGCGTCATCGTGGTCGGATCCAAGGATACCCTGATCACCTCCTATGAAGGCGTCGGTTCGCTGTTGAGCGGGACGCCCATCGACTCCTTCAAGTCCATCCCGGAGATCTTCAACAAGCGGCCCGACTGGGAACAGAGCCACTACGACGAGTGGATCCAGGCCTGCAAGGGTGGGCCTGCCGCGGCGTCGAACTTCGAGATCTCCGGCCCGGTCACCGAAGCCGTGCTCCTGGGCAACATCGCCATCCGCGCCGGTCGACCCGTGCGCTGGGATTCCGAACACCTGCGCACCGGTTCTGCCGAAGGAGATGTCCTGCTCAGGAAGCCGTATCCCCCCGGATGGCGCGTTTGAGGGATCTCCCCGCCGAGCGGCGACGTTCGGTCGCCGTCCCATTCGAACGGCGAGTAGCACTCGCCGCTCCCCAACTGGTGCTGGCCGCGGCGACATCGTTGGCATCGGCTCCGAATCAGCCCACTCTTTGGGATGCATCGCGGTTGGAACAGCGGTTGGTGGATTCTCCTGGCCTGGACTGGGCCCGGTGCCTTGGCAGCTGAAGACGTCACCAACCGGGTCTCGCTCCTCCAACCCTCGGCCGAGGTCATCACCGCCACCCAACGATTGCGCGTCGCCCCAGGTCTTCAGGTCGACCCCTGGGCCTCCGAACCCTTGGTCGAGAACATCACCTCACTCGACTTCGATTCCCAGGGCCGGGCGTATGTCGTTGAGACCGGTCGACGCCGGACCAGCGTGTTCGACATCCGCAATCTCAAGGACTGGATCGACGACGACTTTGCGTTGAGGACGGTTCCCGACCGGATCGCGTTCCTCACCGGTCAACTGGGGACCAATGCCGCCTTCCGCGCCGCCGCCAGTCCGGGTCGTCCGGGGACCTTCGGCGATTTCAATCAGGATGGCGTGGTCGATGCCCGGGATCTGGAAGTGGAGAGCGAACGGATCCGCGTGGTGTGGGATTCCAACGGGGGCGGCCGGGCGGATCGTTCGGCGGTCCACGCGGACGGATTCAACACCAAGGTGAGCGGTGTTGCCGCGGGGGTGTTGGTGTCGGGATCGGATGTGTGGTTCACCTGCATTCCCGATCTGTGGCGTCTGCCGGCGGCCGGGGTTGAACCGGTTCCCGTCGCCAAGGGAACCCCGCTCCTGACCGGGTTCGGCGTCCACATCGCCTTTGGCGGACATGATCTTCACGGGCTGACCCTCGGCCCGGATGGACGCCTGTACTTCAGCATCGCCGACCGGGGTTCCCACGTGACCAACCGCGAGGGCCGGGTCATCGCATTGCCGGATACCGGGGCGATCTTCCGAAGCGAGCCGGATGGTTCAAAAATGGAGGTGGTGGCGAGCGGGTTGAGGAATCCGCAGGAACTGGCGTTCGACGAGTGGGGCAATCTCTGGACCGGCGACAACAACGGCGACGGCGGAGACAAGGCCCGCTGGACGTTGGTCCTGCCCGGATCCGAACACGGCTGGACCATCGGTTGGCAATGGCTGCCGAAGATGGGGGCGTGGAATTCCGAACGGCTCTGGCACACCCGCGAATCCAACACTTCCCTTTCCATCTTGCCACCCGTGGCCCACGTCGGACACGGCCCGGCTGGCATCGCCTATTACCCCGGCACCGGCCTGGGACCAGCTTACGAAAACCACTTCTTCTACGCTGATTTCCCCGGTGGCATCCGAACCTTCAAGGTGGAGCGGGCCGACGGCTTCTGGCGCGTGGCGGGTGAAGGCAAGTGGATGGAAGACAATTCCCCCGCCCAGATGCAGGGCAAACTCCTGTGGGATCTCTCCCCGGTCGATGTCGCCTTCCCGCCCGGTGGCGGTGTGGTGGTGGCGGATTGGGTCCAGGGCTGGGACAAGACCGGCAAGGGCCGGCTGTGGAAGGTGACCGATGCTGCACTGGGCAACGATCCATTGATCCAGGAGACCGCCTCGCTGTTGAAGGACGGGATGGGCGGAAGGAAACGCGATGCCCTGCATGGGCTGCTGGGCCATGCCGACCTGCGGGTCCGCCAGGAAGCCCAGTTCGAACTCGCGCGACGTGGTCCAGGCGAATGGTCTGCCCTCGCCGTCACCGCCCGGTCCGGACCAAATCCCCGCGCCCAACGCCACGCGCTTCGCGCCCTGGCCCAACTTCTCCGGGTCGATGCCGGTCGGGAGGATTACTTCGATGAACTCAGCGCCGGTCTCCGTTGGATGGATGACCCGGATGCCACCGTAGTGGTCGAGGCCTGCCGGCTTTTCGGTGAAGCCCGGTTCGCTCCCGCGCAAAACAAGTTCCTCACCCTGTTCCAGCATCCCGATCCGCGCGTCGTCTCGGCCGCAGTGTTCGCCTATCGGGACCTTTTCGTCGGTCATTCCGATCCGCACCAGCCGCTCCGCTTCAAGATCGGCACCCTCGCCAAGGTGCGCGGGGCCCTGCCCGGATTCATGGATCGGCTCTTGCCTGCGCCCGGTTCAGAACCTCGACCCGGCGACGTCATGTGGCCGGTGGCCGACCTCCGCGACACCCTCATCCGGGCCGGCGGAAAGGATCCCGTCCTGCAGCATGCCGCCGTGATGTTGCTCCAGGAAATCTGTCGGCTGAATCCCTCCGCCATGTTCCCCGGCCTCGCCACCCTCAGCCGCAATTCACATCCGCCGGTCCGCTCCACCATGCTCCTTGTTGCCCGTCGTCTCGCCGTACCCGACGTCGCCTCGTTCCTCGAAGATTCCGATCCCCGCCTCTCCCTCGAAGCCGCGCGCGCCATCCATGATGTCGGAATCACCTCCGCCTACTCCGACCTCATCCGCTATCTCGACACCGGCTTGCCCAAGGCCGCCGATGCCCGCTTCACCGCGGAGGCCTCATTCCCTTTCACGCGTCAGGAATGGCGCACATTCTTCCTGCGACGCTCCGTCAATGCCGCCTTCCGCCGGGGTTTCCCTGAAGATCTCCCCGTCCTCTCCCGCGCCGCCGCCAATTCAGACCTCCCCGAAATTGTCCGGGTCGAAGCCCTCGATTCCCTGCGCGACTGGCCGGTTCCGCCCCGTCGCGACCGGGTGACCGGTCTTCATTTCCCAATCGAACCCCGCTTTCCAGCCCCAGCCGTCGGCGCCCTGTCCGACGCCTGGCGTGCGTGTGCCGCGGAGTCCGCTCCTGAATCCGTCGTGCTCGCTGCCATTGCCGCCGCAGAACGTCTCCAACTCCCCGACCTTCCCGTCCGTCTGGCCGCACTCGCCCGGCATCCCTCCGATGCCGTCCGCAAGAAGATCCTGCCCGGTACCGCTATGCTGGATCCCTCCGACGCTTTCCCCCTCGGTACAGATCCCGCCGGCTGGGAATCGGTGCTTCGGGGCGGTGACGCAGCCAAAGGTCGTCAACTCTTCGCCGAACGCGCCGATTGGGGATGTCTCCGCTGCCACAAGCTCGGGGGCGAAGGCGGCGACGTCGGCCCGGACCTCACCGGCATCGGAAAACGCCTTTCAAAAGCCCAGCTCCTTGAAGCGATCCTCTTCCCGAATCGGGCCATCGCCCCCGGCTACGAAAGCATCCTGTTCACCCTCACCGACGGCGACTCCGTCGTGGGTTCCATCCGCTCCGAAACCGCGACCGAAGTGGTTCTCCTGGTGCCGATCGAAGGCGAAATCCGCATCCCGGTCTCAAGGATCCAGTCGCGCGACCGCGCGCCGTCGACAATGCCGGATGGTCTGGGTGAGATGATGCCCCGGGGCGAAGCCCGTCACCTGCTGGAAGCGTTGTCCCGCTGACCCGGGAAGCGCGGCTCGAAGCCGTCCGCACCTCCGAGTTCGCATCAATTTCGTGTTGCACCTGCAACATAAAGTTGAGCACTCCTCGCCCACCCTTTTTCACTCCAGCAGCCCCTCCGTGCCGGCTTCCTACCCGATCCGCGGATCCTTTTCCCCCGCCGGGATGTCCATCTCCAACCAGTTCTGGCGCGGTGGAACCGGGCAGGTGGCATAGGGGGTGAATGCGCAGGGCGGGTTGTAGGCGCGATTGAAATCCAGCTCGATTCCTCCTCCACCCATCGGCTTCCGCGCATGCAGGAACCGTCCTCCTCCATACGTCTGCCGACCCGAAGTGCCATCCCGGAAAAGCACCAACAGGTCGCCCGCTTCGGTGTCGTCCAGCGCATCCAACCGATGCTCCTGTTTCCCCAGCCGGAATACCAACGAACCCGGGCATACCTCCTCCTTCGACCCTCCCGTCACGTCGGCAATCGTCAACTTCCGGGGCGGGTCATACGGTTCGAATCGGGCCATGACCCGATAGGCCTCGCTGTACCGGTACACGGGAATCTCCTTCAGCCCGAGTCGGACCGGCGACTCCGGATCCCGCACCCGGATCCCACGCCGATCTCCCCGGGCAATCACCCAGAACTTCAACCGGCCCACCTCCAACGCATCCGCCGCACCATCGACATCCGACTTCAATTCGATCCGATCCACCGGCCTGCCCCGAAGGGTCACCTCGACCCCCGGCTCCGCAGTGAATCCCACCCGGTCTTCCTTGCGCGTGAAAACCCCTACCCGAGGGGCCCCCGTTCCTTCGGGCAGTCGGATCCCGGATGTCGGATCGGTTCCCACCGTTGAATCGCCGGCTTCGATCCAGTGCAGACCCGCCAGCGTGGCCCAGCCGTTGGGTCCGGCGATGTCCTGGAAACGCTCTTTCCGCCAGTTCAGCCAATAGGTCGGGGCGAGATCATGCCGGCCGGCACAACCCAGCAACGGAACCCAGGCTGGACACGTCAGCAGGGTGAGACCCCTCAGGGCGTCGCGTCGGGTGACGTTTGCATGCATGGCTTTACCCCGACGGCTCCACACCCGGGATTCAAGCGTGAACTCAGCCGGAACCAGGAGGGTGCATTCCGTAATGCCCCGACCGGGGCGGCGACATTCGGTCGCCGGCTGTGGGTCGATGGGAACGGCAACAGACTGTTGCCG
>DITU01000128.1 GCA_002422905.1 Verrucomicrobia bacterium UBA6176 | reverse complement strand
TCAGGGCAATTCCCGGATCCGCACGTTGCGCCAACGGATCTCGAGGAGGTTGGTGTTGCCCCCGATCCCATGAACCTGAAGTCCGATGAACCCGGCCGGGGTCATGGAATCCATCAACCGGGCGGCGGGAACATCGTTGAGCCACGTCCGGATCTCGTCCCCGCGACACTCGATACGGAACCGGTTCCATTCGTGCATGCGGAAGGCTTCGCGCGCCGGAGCGTTGGTCTTGAGATCCGCCAACCAACCCCGGCGACTCTCGTCATAGATGCCTCCGGTCCACGCCCGCGCACTGGGATCGATCTCGACCTGATACCCATGGACACGGCCAGCTGGGATGTTGTTGGTCTTGTCTGCAGTCACCACCCGGGTGGGACGATCAAAGCATTCAGACCGGATCTGGACGCCGGAATTGAGACCGGGATGGGGCTTGAATTCGAGTTCGAGGATGAAGTTGGTGTAGCTCCGTTCGGTACACAGGAATGAGTTCGGGGTTCCCGGAACCGCGCGGCCCACCAACTCGCCGTTCTCCATCCGGTATTGGGCCTTCCCACCGCGTTGAACCCAGCCGGTCAGATCCGTGCCATTCAACAGGCCAACAGATTCTGCTTCGGCCCCGAACGTTCCCGGGATGCTCCCAAGGAGACCCAACACGCCGGAAAGAATGACCGCTTTCATGTCCGCCAACCCTGCGCGATCCACCCCTGGCAGAGAAGCCCGCTCTGATTGCAGAACACCAGGAATCCCCTCGGAGCAGCGACGTTTGGTCGCCGCCCACCCACAACGGCGAGCGAACCTCGCCGTTCCGGTCCCATCTCCCATGCTCTCCGACATGGCCCGTTCCCGGACTTGGCGCCCGCCCCGATATGGATACAGTGCCCATCAGAATGCCCCCGGTCGGAATCAATCACCTCCTTCGCTGGATCCTGTGCGGCGCGGTCGCCGGACTGGTCTCGGCTGCCGACCTCTCCCAACGCGGGGCCACGGTCTACCGCAAACAATGCGTCGGTTGTCACGGCGCCCAGGGCGAAGGGGTCGCCGGCAAGTACGACGAATCCCTGACCGGTGAGAAATCCGTCGATGCACTCGCCTCCTACATCCAACGCACCATGCCGGAGGACGACCCGGGATCGTTGTCATCCAAGGATGCACTTGCCGTGGCCACCCATATCCACGGCGCGTTCTATTCGCAGGAAGCCCGCGCCCGACTCAATCCGGTCCGGCTCGATTTCCAACGCCTCACNNTACTTCCAATCGAAGGGCATGAACAAGAAAGACACCAATGTCCTCCAGCGACAGGACGCCTTGGTCGACTTCGATTTCGGCACCAACACCCCGGCCAAAGGCATCACAGCCGATCAGTTCTCCATCGCGTGGTCGGGTTCCCTCCTCGCCCCCGAGTCGGGGACCTACGAATTCCGGATCTCCACCCCCAACGGCGCACGGCTCTACCTCAATACCGACTTCGCCGCCGGTGATTCCAATCGGCGCGATGACAGCGATGCCAAACGGCAGACGGCACTCGTCGATCTCTGGGTCAGCTCCGGCGGAATGATGCGCGAAGGCATCGGCTCCATATCCCTCCTGGGCGGCCGCAGCTATCCGCTCCGGGTCGATTACTTCAAGTTCAAGGAAGCCACCGCTTCCGTCCGTCTGGAATGGCGCCCGCCCAACGGTTCCTGGACCCTGGTCCCGTCCGAGGCCCTTTCCCCTGAGCCCTCGTCATCGTGGGTGGTCATCGGTACCGCCTTCCCGCCGGACGACTCCAGCCAGGGCTATGAGCGGGGTACTTCGATTTCCAAGGGTTGGAATGAAGGCGTTGCCAAGGCGGCCGTGGAAATCGCTTCCGTGGTGGAGGGCCGACTCGGTTCGCTCGCCAAGGCGGGTGAAGGAGCCACGAACCGGATCGAGAAACTCCGGGAATTCTCCCTGCAGCTCGCCGAACGCGCCTTTCGCCGCCCATTGACCCCGGAACAGGTCGCCTCCGTGATCGACCGCTCCTTCACCCCCGGCATCGCCCCCGAGACCGCCATCAAACGCGCCGTCATCCGCATCTTCACCTCCCCCTCCTTCCTCTACCCCGAAATCGACGGCGCCAACGATCCCCACGCCGTCGCAGCGCGCCTGGCGTTGGCCCTGTGGGATTCGGTCCCGGACGAACCCCTGCGCCAGGCCGCGGCGGAAGGCCGGCTCAACTCTCCCGAACTGGTCCGCGAACAGGCGACCCGGATGCTGACCGACCCTCGCGCCCACGCGAAGCTCCAGGGGTTCTTCCATCATTGGCTCAAGCTCGAAGAGGCGTCGGATCTCTCCAAGGATCCCAAGGCTTATCCCGGCTTCGATGACCATCTGATCGCGGATCTTCGTTGGTCGTTGGAAAAGTTCCTCGATCACGTGGTGTGGAGTGATTCCTCCGATTACCGGGAGTTGCTCCGGGCCGATTACCTGTTCCTCAACGACCGCCTGGCGCGGTTTTACGGGATGGACGTCCCAAGCGAACCCGGCTTCGCCCGGGTCCGATTCGACCCCGCCCAGCGCGCCGGTGTCCTCACCCATCCGCTCTTGCTGGCCGCCTTCTCGTATCATCGCAGTTCGTCACCCATCCATCGCGGCGTGTTCCTGACCCGCAATGTTCTCGGGCGAGCCCTCAAGCCACCTCCCATGGCGATCGAGTTCATGGATGATCGTTTCGACCCCTCGCTGACCATGCGGGAGAAGGTGACTGAATTGACCCGCAAACCCACCTGCATGGGCTGTCACAGCACCATCAATCCCCTGGGGTTCAGCCTCGAAAACTTCGATGCCGCGGGCCGGTTCCGCACGGTCGACAATTCGCGCCCGGTGGATTCCACGGCTGAATACACCGCGCCCGATGGCCAGGTCCTGCGCCTCACCGGCCCGCGCGATATCGCTGAACACGCGGCCACCAGTCCCGAGGCGCGGCGGGGATTCATCCGCCAACTCTTCCAGCATACCTCCAAACAGAACCCCGCGGCTTATGGCCCGGATACCCTGACCCGCCTCGACAAGGCCTTCGTCCGGGATGAACACCATGTGCGCCAACTCTGGATTGAGATGGCCACGCTCGTCGCCCTCCACATCGAACCCGCTCCGCCTGCTGTCCCGGCTCCGGCCCCCGCCAGGAAGGTTTCCATTTTCAAACGCATCTTCCGCTGAACCTCATCCTCCCATGAACAATCGTCGCCAATTCCTCCGCGATCTCGGCATTGCCACCGCCGCCGTTCCATTCCTTGCCGGTCTACCGTCGCTCCAGGCCGCCTCCAAGTCTTCCAGTCCGCGCCAACGCATCGTCTTCATCTTCAGCCCCAATGGGACTGTCCCCACCGAGTTCTGGCCCGATGCCGCCGGACCGCATTCCCAGTTCAAACGCATCCTTGCCCCGCTCGAACCCTTCAAGGATCGCGTCCTCACGGTTCAAGGCCTTTGCAATCGGGTCCGTGGCGATGGCGACGGCCACATGCGCGGCATGAGCTGTCTGCTCACCGGGATCGAACTCTTCCCGGGCAACATCCAGGGCGGCTCCGATACCCCGGCCGGTTGGGCCAGCGGNNGTTCCCAACCGATCCGATCCCTGGACCCGCTGGACCTATGCCGGTCCGAACCAGCCGGTGGCGCCGGTCTCCGATCCCTATCAGGTCTTCGAACAGCTCTACGGCCAGATGAAGGATCGGGAGAGCCTGACCTCGGTGTTGGATGGCATCCAGGACGACCTCAAACGGGCCTCCCGCCGAATGTCGGCGGAAGACCGCGCCCAGTTGGACAAGCACGCAGCCCTGGTCCGCGATCTGGAGCGGGAACTCAAGGAGAGCGCCCGACAGAAACTGGCCCGCCCGGCGCCGGTGTTGCCGCCCGGTGTGGGCGTCGACAATGACGACATGCCGAAGGCGGCGGTTCTGCAATCCGACCTTCTGGTGAACGCCTTCGCCAATGACATGACGCGCGTGGCGTCCATCCAGTTCTCCGCGTCGGTTGGCCAGGCCCGCATGCGATGGCTCGGCATCGAGGAAGGCCACCACTCGCTCTCGCACGATCCGGATCTCAACGAGGGTTCCCAGGAGAAGCTCATCAAGATCAACCACTGGTTCTGCGAACAGATTGCTGCGCTCGCCGGCAAACTCGCTGCCACCCCGGAGCCCGATGGCAATGGTTCGCTCCTCGACCACACCACCCTGCTGTGGACCAACGAACTGGGCAAAGGCAACAGCCACACCCTCGACAACATCCCGTTCGTCCTCATCGGCGGCGGACTTGGATTCAAGTCCGGCCAGGCTGTCCAACTCGACAAGACCCCGCACAACCGGCTCTGGCTTTCCATCGCCCACGCCTTCGGTCACGACCTCAAGACCTTCGGCAATCCAAAGCTCTGTGAAGCTGGGCCGTTGGCCCTCGGCTGATCATTTCCGTTGGCTGGAGCGGCGGGTTGTACCCGTCGTCTCGGGGGACATTGATCCAATGCATCAAACGGCGAGAGGCTCTCGCCGTTCCAGGGTGAGAATCGAGACGGCGAACGAACCTCGCCGCTCCGTTCAGGCTGCCTTCAATCCCATCTTGGCGAGGACCGCTGCCCCAGTGATTCCGGCGCTGTCTCCGAGTTTGCTGGCGATGATCTCGATGCCTTTGTCGGTCCCGGACATGGCGTAGTCCCGGGCGGTAGCCACGATGATGGCCATCATCTCGTCCTCCAGTGCATCCATGACGCCGCCCCCGAGAACGATGACTTCAGGATTGAGGATGT